>NZ_JBWCCT010000013.1:0-200592 GCF_056279605.1 Paraburkholderia sp. TE9906 | reverse complement strand
GACGAATTGCTGCCTTGGAATGTGGCTGACAAACTAAAATCCCTCACCCCGCCACAATCTCAATCGGGAAGATCTGGATAGATTTGGATGGATCGCGCCCACGATCGCCGATCGTGGACACGATCTCCCTTGATCTACACGGACTCCAACACGCCATCACCATCATGCCTCACTCGCGCGCGCGTGAGGACACGGCCCAGCCGAGCCGCTTACGCAGCATATCCGATCCCACCCATTCGACTCGCGCCTCAGTCGCAAGCAAGTCCGAATAAGCGCATCCCCTCGAGGGTGTGTGAAAATGCCCCTGCAACTCGTGAACGCTTCGTTGCGCGGCATTGCTTTACCGGGTTGGGACCGAATCCATCCACTTATCAGGTAAGCCCCGAATGGTCCGTGCTCTTGCGCCTTTGGCAAAACGCCAGGAATCGCAAGCAGTGATCCGAGGTGTCAGCCGAAAGTCGGAACGGACAGGGAAGCTGTCAGCCAGTGGTTCTTTGCATGAATGCGCGTCATGACAAAAGGAACAGCAAGATGACTCCTTACACTGTGGGAATGGACCCCCAGAGCCTGAATCTCGTGCAGATATTCGGGCTGTTGATCGGAGGTCTCGCTCTTTTCCTTCTCGGTCTGGAGTTCATGACCGGCGGCCTGAAGGCAATCGCCGGATCGAGACTGCAGGCGCTGCTGGGCATGCTAACCGCGAGCCGCTTTCGCGGCGTGCTGGCAGGCGCCGTCGTCACCGCATTGCTGAATTCGTCGACCATCACCACGGTCCTCATGGTCGGCTTCGTTTCTTCCGGCCTGATGACGCTGACCCAATCGGTGCCGATGATCATGGGCGCCAATATCGGCTCGACGGTCACCGCGCAGATCATCGCTTTCGACGTTTCGAAGCTGACGCCGTTCATGCTCGCGATCGGCTTTGTCCTGCATGCGTTCGGCCAGCGCGAACTGCTGCGCCAGATCGGCCGTGTGCTCCTCGGCCTGGGCCTGCTGTTTCTTGGGATCCAGTTGATGGGTGACGCGACGCGTCCGCTGCGCACGTTCCAGCCATTCATCGACGCGATGCAGGACATGGAGAACCCGCTGGTCGGCATTCTGGTGGGCGCGATCTTTACCGCGATCGTTCAGAGCTCTGCGGCGACCCTCGCCATCGTGATCGCTCTGGGCGCGCAAGGGTTGATGCCGCTCGAAGTTGGCATCGCCGTGATTCTGGGCGCCAAGGTGGGCACATGCGGAACGGCGCTGCTCGCATCGATCGGAAAAAATCCGGAGGCCGTCCAGGTGGGCATGGTGCATCTGATCTTCAATATTCTGGGCGTGCTGTTCTGGGTTTTCTTTATCCCGCAGATGGCGGATATGGTGCGGCACGTGTCACCGTCCTACCCCGAGTTGCAGGGCGTGGCAAGACTGGCGGCCGAGACACCGCGCCAGGTTGCCAACGCTCACACGATATTCAGCGTGGCGAGCACGTTGATCCTGATCTGGTTCACCGGTCCGATTGCACGGCTTGCCGAGTTCCTCGTGCCGAAGCGGGCGCAGGAGGTCAAACGGGTAGGGGACCCGCTCTATCTCGACAAATCATCGTTGACGGTGCCCTCGGTCGGCTTGCAGCGGGTGCGCATCGAACTGACGCGGTTGGGACAGGAGGTGCTGGACATCGTTCGGCACGGCACCCGGGTGGTATCGAACGGCACGATCGAAGAGATCAACCTTCTGCTCGACCGGGATAAGGAAGTCGACCGCTTGGCATCGGAGATTCTTCACTATATCGGCCACCTGTCGCAGGTGGAGCACTCGGAGGACGAAGGCCAGCGGATGGTCGGGTTCACGCAGATCGTGTCCACCCTGGAAAGCATCAGCGGCATTGTCGGGACCAATCTGGTGTCGGTCAGCCAGCAAAGGTTGACGCATCAGATCGACCTCACACGTTTGCGCGATCCGGCCACGACGCAATTTACGGACACAGTCATGCGCAATCTCGTCCAGGCGATCCGTTCGATCGACGAGTCCTACGCGAACGAAGCGACGGAGGTCATCGCGGCGAGGGCCGAGATCGAACAGATGGCGGCAGCGGCGCGCCAGGTCGTGCTTGCCAAGCTGCAACTGGCGGACAAAACCGATGTGCTGGCCTTCCGGCTAGCGATGGACCTGATCGAACACGGCAGACAGATTGCGCAGTTCGCAAGAGCGCTGGCGAGGGGCGCGGAAGAGTGCAGATAGCGTCTCGGGAAATAGAATCGCGCCCACCTGGGGCGAAAATTCTTGCCATACGGTCTGAGGCGGCTAAGCGAGAGCCGATTGTGATGGAGAAAACAACACCGCTATCGCTGCGACAAAAAGCATCCTGGTTTGGAGTCCGATTTCATTCGGTATCCTCTTGATTGCTCGCGATGTGTCGACCGTCCACGATCAAGATCAAAAGCCCATCGGTGTCACCGCGTCGCGTGCGCTTCGTAGGCGATCGCGCGCAAGACAGCAGAAAAACCCGCTGGATCTTCCGCGCAGGACGTATGCCCTGTGTTCAACACGTGCAGCGAGGCATCAGAAATGCCGCTAGCCATTTCCTGCGCATGAGCCAGCGTACGTGCGGGGTCGTGCCGTCCATGAATAATGGCGACCGGTACGCGCGGCAGCGTCGATAAGACGGGAACGAAATCGATTGAGTGCTGGCTGCAAAGCGCTTCGATCACCGCACTTTGCCGCAACCGGGCAGGATAGCCGCGTACGTGCTCCAGCAAAGGCGATGCAGGTACGGTGTGAAAGCAGCGAGCAACGAACGCATCCCAGAACGCTTCGCCCCACTGGTTCCGAATTCGATCGATCAATCCCGCGATGTCGCCGTGTCCGCGTGTGTTGGCGCCGCTATTGGAGAGCACCATGCCGCGCACGCGTGACGACCCCTGGTCCAGTTCCCGCAGCGCGGTAAGCATCGCGATCGGCGTGCCGAGCGAATGCCCGACCAGAATCACTGACGGTAAATCGGACATGGCGGCGCATACGCGTGCGGCAATCGCATCGAGATGGTATGGACCGTCGTCCTCGAGCCACGCCATCGAAACCGCTGTCAGCCCGCTACGCGTCGCGGCGTCAGCGAACACATGCGGCGAACACATCGCTCCGGGCAGGCACACCAAGGTGGGTGCGGCAGGGTCACCCTCGCATATCCTGATTCGGGGCATGAGCTTCATCGTTTCGCGTCAGTCTGTCCTTCGAAAAAGGCACGATAGCAAAAACCACTGCGAGCGGGAAGGTGAAAGCCGAGGCGCCGCGCGCGAAATTCAGCGCGCCTCGATCATGCAGACTATCGACAAAAGCACGGAACAAAGAGCTGGAACGCTCGGCATCACTTTATTCTGCAAGGCTATGAAGATCGCGCGGACTGCGTGCATAACGCCGTGGCGCCATCCCCGACCAGCGATGAAACGCGCGCGAAAATGCCTTCTCCGACGAATAGCCGACCCGTTCGGCAATCTCGATCAGCTTGCGTTTGCCCTCCGTCAATTCACCGCTCGCGAGGTACATGCGATACGCGGTCAAGTGACCGATCGGCGTATCGCCGACCAGTTCGACGAAACGCGCGCTGAATCGCGAGCGCGACATGCCGGCCGCCGCCGCGAGACTTGCGACGCTCCATTCACGACGCGGATCGCGATGGATCAGCGCCATGGCACGACCGATCTGCGGATCGGCGAGGCCGCGCAACCAGCCCGTATGGTTCGCCGTCGATTGCAGATGCGCGCGCAGCAGCTGCACGAACAGCACGTCCGCGAGGCGAGCCGCGGCGATCGCCCAGCCGGGTTGGCACGTCATCGATTCCTGAATGAAGCTTTGCAGCGTGCTCGCCAGCCACGGCGCGACGGCAGGATCATTCGCGCGAACGTGGATCAACGGCGGCAACACCGAAAACAACGGACTACGCATGATGTCGCGATACACGACGATGCCGGTGTAGAGATCGCTGGTCTCGCCGCCGCCGCCCGCGGTGAATTCGAGCGGCGTGTCGAAGCGCGGATGGATGCCCTTGTCGGCCATCAGCGAATCGAACGGCACGGGCTGCTCATCGAGCGATGAAGCCATCACATGCTCATGGCCATGGGGCAACAGGACGAAATCGCCCGGTTCGACATAGACGGCGGGTGCGCCCGCGACGGACAGGTAGAACGGACTGCCCGAGCCCATCCGGAAGGGCGCGCCGGACACGGCGGGTTTGCGGATCGCCCACGGCGCGCTGAGCGTGAAACGGCCGGTAACGACCGCGTCCGCGCGTAAGTCGGCCAGGATGTCGCTGAGAAGATCGGTCGCCATCGTGTGACTCCGTGAATCGTGGGGTGGGTTGATTGGCGAACCGCGGTCTCGCGTCCGGCACTGCGCTCCGTCAGAAACGCTGCTGGATGCCGGCCATCACGCCAAGCTGGTTTTGCCCGACGCCGACCGATCCGCCGGCCGCAACCGCCGCCGAGCCGCGTGAGCTGTTTTCCATGAATCCGACCGAGGTATACACCGTCGTGCGTTTCGACAGCAGGTAATTCACGCGGCCGACGAACAGCGTCGAGCTCGACGTCTCGCGCAGCAGATAGCGCAGCACCTGTGTATCGAATGATAGCGCCGGACTCGCGTGATACGTCGCGCCGACAAAATAGATGTCCGACTGGCTATGCACGGCGGCCGAGGTGTTGCGGCGAATCCAGCCGCCGCCGATTTTCGCCGGACCGAAGATCGCGTACGCGTCGACGATGGTGCGCGTGTCGGTGTACCCCGGATTCGACAGCGGCGCCGACGCGCCGACACCGCCGCGCATCACATCGTACGAAGCGGCCACGCCGAATGGCGACGCGTCGTACGCGAGCATCATCGTGTATTGACGGCATGCAACCGGGTCGCCCGCGACGTTGCCGCCGCAATTGGTCGCCGACGGCCCGGCCGGGCCCGCCGCGTCGCGTCCGGTGCTATACGTGCCGCCGACCGTGACGCCGTTGAACTTGCCGAGATAGCCCGCCGCATTATCGCTGCGCGCATTCGGCAGATAGCTGTCAAAACTCGCCATGGAGTGGATCGACGGGCCGATCACGTCGGCGTTGAGCAGCACGTACATCGACATGTTCATCTGCCGTCCGAGCGTGAGCGACCCGTACGGCGAACTCACGCCGACATTTGCCTGGCGGCCGAACAGACGTCCGCCGTAATTGAGCGCGCCGCTATTCATCGCAAACCCGTTCTCGAGGACGAAGAACGTCTTGAAACCGCCGCCGAGATCTTCGCTGCCACGCAGCCCGAAACGCGACGGCACTTCGCCGGTCAGCGTCGGCATGCCGACCACCGAGCCGCCACCCGCCGCGTTGTTGTAGTACTGCACGCCCGTATCGACGATGCCGTATAGCGTCACGCTGCTCTGTGCGCGTACGTCGACGGTGGCGAGCGCCGTGGTAGTGCCGATCACGGCGAGAAGTGCCGTGGAGGCAGCCGTTCGTTTGACGTTCCGTTTGACCTTCATGTTTCTCCAAGCCTTGTATGCAGCCCTGCTTTTTTTGTGGGTTCGGAGTCGGTCATGGCGACCGGTCTCCCCAGGCGGCGTGCGGTGAACGGTTCGGATGCCGTCTCGCACGGTGCGCATCGCGCTCGCAATTCAGTGGAATAGAGCGGGCGAATGAGGAGATTCTTGGTGACGCAAAAAACGCCGCCAAGGACCGTAGGTCTCTGAAAAGTAGCCGATCGTCCCGTTGTCGCGCGGCGCGAGCCACCGGCGAAACAACGGCGATTTGCGGAAGGAAAGGTCTGCCGGAAGGAAACCGGCGGCGAGATCTACAGGCTGGAACGCGACAGTTCCCGAGCGGCCGCTTTGACACGGGCTTCGACAGTAGCGCGCAGCGTGCCGTCGTTCGTGAACGCGGTGTTCGGCCCGGCCACACTCAACGCCGCGAGCACGCTGCCGCGGCTATCGATGACAGCCGCCGCGCACGAATCGATGCCTGCTTCGAGACCCGAAAAGCTCCACGCGCAGCCGTTCGCGCGCGCGGTATCGAGCGCGGCGTTCAACGCCTCCCAATCCGGCTGGTCGTCACGCGCATCGGCGTTGGGCTGGTTTGCGTATAGCGCGGCCAGTTCCGACGCGTCGAGATGGGCCAGCATCGCGAGTCCTGGCGTCGCGCGATGCGCGGGAATGCGGCTGCCGACGCGAATCCGGCTGACGAGCGGCGTGTCCGGCGTCTCGCACAGCAGATAGATCAACTCGGTTCCTTCGCGTACCGCCAGATACGCGGACAAGCCGGTTTGACTGACCAGTCCCGGCAACACCTGACGCGCGCGCGAGGTCAGATCGGACGAGCCGAGCGCGCTGGCGGCCAGCGTCAGAAACGGCATGCCGAGCCGGTGTGAGCCGCCTGGCGGAATGACTTCGATCAGTCCGACGGACTTCAGCGATTCGAGCAGGCGCATCACCGTCACGCGATTGACGTTGATCTGTCGCGCGACGTCGCTGAGGTTCGCGGTCGAGCCGCCGTCCGCGATAAAACGCAGCAGGCGGAACGCACGGTCCACCGGTGACGCCGACGCGTCGGCGGCCTTCGAATTGTCGGGTGTGTCGGTCATCTTCAAGGTGTTCCGGTTAGACGAGGATCACGCCAGCGGCACGGTCCACGCATCGTAACCGTAGACCCAGTCGGCATTGCCGCCCGCTTTCAGCCAGTTATTGCCACGCGAGCCGATCTGTATTTTGGCGGTGCGTTCCTGGCGCGCGCGTTCGTATCGCGCCAGCGCCGCGCCGAGCGTGTCCGCTTCGACGCCGGTCAGCGCGCGCGACAGCACGATCGCATCTTCGATGGCCATGCCCGCGCCTTGCGCCATGAACGGCATCATCGGATGGCAGGCGTCACCGAGCAGCGCCATGCGCTCGCCAGTCCACTTCGGCAACGGATCGCGAATATACAACGCCGACGCGAGCACGGTGTCGCACGCATCGAGCAACTTGCGCGCTTCCGGATGGAAGCTCGCATACGCGCGGCGCAAGGCGTCCGGATCGCCGGGCGTGGTCCAGGATTCGTGCGTCCAGTCGCTCTGCGACGTGGTCGCGAAGATGAACACGTCCCGGCCACGATTCAGCGGGAACGTGACGATCTGCAGATCGTCGGTCGGCCCCCACCATTTGACGAACGCCCCGAGGTCACCGCCGCTCAGCCGCTCGGCCGGCACCACCGCGCGATACGACACGATGCCGGTGAACTGCGGCCGCTCGTCGCCGAACAGATACTTGCGCACGCCGGAGTGAATGCCGTCCGCGCCGAGCAGCAGATCGAACGCGTGCGTCGAACCGTCAGCCAGGGTGAGCATCGCCTGATCGTCCGTCTGACGGAATTCGACGGTGCGTTTGCCGAGTTGCAGTTCGTCGGGGCGAAGCGCCTGTTCCAACGCGGTCATCACGTCCGCGCGGTGCATCGTCAACTGCGGTGCGCCGTATTTGCGCTCCGCCTCGTCCGACATGGCGAGGCGCGAGGTTTCTTCGCCCGTGTCCCACATCCGGCTGATGCGCGCATTCGGGCGAGCCGCCGTTTCGCGCAACTGCGCGCCGACGCCGAGGCCGTCGAGCGCGCGAACCGCGTTCGGCGTCAGGTTGATATCCGCGCCGACCCGCCCGAAGCGCTCCGCCTGCTCGAACACGGTGACGCGATGCCCCGCCTTGCGCAGCGCAATCGCTGCCGCCAACCCGCCAATCCCGCCACCGACGATCCCGATTTTCATGCTTCCCTCACGTTGAATCTGTGTCATAACGTTCAAAAATGAACATATAGAACATAAATGAACATATATTTTGAAATGGATTAATTTTGACGGCAAGGGGAAACCGCTTCGGTTAAACCCTGGGTCGCGCGCGTGCGCAGCGATATTTGCCTGGGACGAACGGCAACCTTTCTGGATTTTGGAGTGGTTGTGCGGTCCTGCCGCGTCGCCAAGAATTCGCTCATCGCTCGCGGTACGCGCTGGTCGCGGCGGGCGGCGTTTCCATTATTCGAGGACACAAAACATGCTGAGTCAGGAAAAGAACCGGCTACTCACCGAAGTGGGTCCGGGCACGCCGATGGGCAACTATCTCCGCCGCTACTGGCATCCGGTGGCGGGCGTCGCTGAGTTCGACCAGAAGTCCGTGCGCCCGATCCGCCTGTTCGGTGAAGACCTCGTGCTGTTCAAGGATCTGGGCGGCAAGTTCGGGCTCGTGCAGCGCCGTTGTCCGCATCGGAATGCCGATCTTGCGTTCGGTTTCGTCGAGCAATGCGGTTTGCGCTGTGCGTATCACGGCTGGGAATTCGATGCGAGTGGGCAGTGTACGCATCAGCCATATGAAGAGATCGTGGATACGGAGGCGCGCCTGCGTCACAAGACAAAAATCACCGCATATGAAGTGCGGGCGAAGGCCGGCATGGTCTGGGCGTATATGGGACCGTCGCCCGCGCCGGAATTGCCGGACTGGGAGCCGTTCAATTACACGAACGGTTTCGCGCAGGTCGTGATGGCCGAGATTCCGTGCAACTGGTTTCAATGCCAGGAAAACTCGATCGATCCGATCCATTTCGAGTGGACACATAACAACTGGACCGAGCGTCAACAGGACAGCCAGTCCGAACACGTGCCGACTCATCTGAGCACGAAGTACGAAGAGTTCGATTTCGGCTTCGTCTACAAGCGATTGCGGGCGCACGAAACCGAGCAGAACCCGATGTGGACGACGGGCCGCGTGACGCTATGGCCAAACGGCTTTTATCTCGGGCATCACTTCGAATGGCGCGTTCCTATCGATGATGAAAACACGCTGAGTCTGCTGTGGGTGTTCAACAAGGTGCCGAAGGAACAGGAGCCCTACGTGCAGGAGCACATTCCTGCCTGGTATGGTCCGCTGCGCGATGAAAACGGCGACTGGATCACCACTCACGTTGCCAATCAGGACTTCGCCGCATGGGTCGGGCAAGGTGCGATCACCGACCGCACGCGCGAAACCCTGGGTGCAAGCGATCGCGGCATCGTGATGCTGCGCCGGCGCTTTTTCGAGGAACTCGACGCGGTGGCCGCCGGTGCGCAACCGAAAGGCCTGATTACGGATAGCGCCAGCAATTACAACGTATTTCTCCCATCGGCGTGCCGTGACGAAATGCTCAACGGCATGACGCGCGCCGAGCTGACCGCGCATCCGTTGCTCGGCGCGTATCTGCGCGATTTCATCGGTCAGTACGGACAGCCCGACAGCGTGCGCGACGCTTATGAAGCGGCAATCGGCCAGAAGCTGAATCGCGCGCGTTTCTTCTCGGTGCACGGCGCGCGTCAAGCGGATGCGGAAGTGGCCGAGTCGTCGTAAGCACGTGTCGTCAGTGTGTCGTCAATTCATGGAGAGTCGGGAAACATGCACGAGCAAACAGGCCGCGAAGTCGTGAACCGCGCACAGACACGCATCCGCGCACGGGTCCGGACGATTCGCCACGAAGCGGAGCGCGTGCTGAGCGTGGAACTCGTTCCGGTGGACAGTGGCGAGTTTCCGCGTTTCACGCCGGGCGCGCATATCGACTTGCATCTTCCGAACGGCATCACGCGCAGCTATTCGCTGGTGAATGCGCCGGATGACGCGGGTCGCTATGTGGTCGCCATTCTCGACGACGTCAACAGCCGCGGCGGCTCGCGCTTCGTGCACGAGCAGCTGCGCTGTGGCGCGGTTCTGCCGATCAGCGCACCGAGGAACAATTTCGCGCTTGATGAAGACGCGGTATCGACGGTGCTGATCGCCGGCGGCATCGGCATTACGCCGATGTTGTGCATGTACCGCCGATTGCGCGAAAAAGGCCGTGACGTGCGTCTGATTTACTGCGCGCGCGACCGCTCGCAAGCAGCGTTTCTCGACGAACTAGGCGCTCCCGGACAAGGCGTGCATCTGCATTTCGACGCTGAAAACGACGGTCGTCCGCTCGATCTCGCCGCGTTGCTCGCCCGACAACCCGCTGACGTTCACGCGTACTGCTGCGGCCCGAACGCGATGCTGAACGCGTTCGAAGCCGCCTGTGAAACAGCAGGCATCGGCAACGTGCATATCGAACGCTTCGCCGCCGAGGCGGCAGCAGTCGATGCCCAAGCGAGCGGCTACACCGTGGAACTCGCAAAGAGCGGCCGCCGTCTCGCCGTTCCAGCCGGCGCGAGATTGCTCGACGTGCTGCTCGAAGCGGGTGTCGATGTCGACTACAGCTGTCGCGAAGGTCTGTGCGGCGCATGCGAAACGCGCGTGCTCGGCGGTTGTCCGGATCACCGCGACGCCGTGCTGACGCAGTCCGACAAGGCCGCCAACAACGTGATGATGATCTGCGTATCCGGCGCAAAAAGCGGGACGCTGGTGCTCGATCTCGCGTGACGCCGGTCTCCACGCATTGAAGCTGCTCACTTTCGAAGCAGCGCATTTCCCTTCCGGACGGCCTGTCTCGCGTCCCCGCAATCACCCTTTGAGGACATGATGGATCTCTCGAGCACAGTGAAACAGCACGATGCCCACGCCGTTGCGCCCGCAGGCAATCTGCACGACGCGGCCACGATTTCCGCGCGCATCGAGCGCTTGCCTTTCACGCGCTGGCACGCGCGCGTATTGAGCGTGGTCGGCGTCGTTCATATGACCGACGCTTTCGACGCGTTGACGATTGCCTACGTGCTGCCGGTCCTGATCGGCTTGTGGCACCTGTCGCCGGGCGAAGCGGGCTTGCTGGTGTCGGGCGGCTACGTCGGGCAGACGATCGGCGCATTGCTGTTCAGCGCGGCGGCCGAACGTTTCGGACGACTACGTGTGTTGCGCTGGCTTCTTGTGATTCTCGCGTTGGGCAGTCTGGCATCGGCCTATGCGCCGAGCTATGCCGTGTTTATCGCGTTGCGCCTGTTTCAGGGTATTGGTCTTGGCGGTGAATCGCCGGTGTCGGCCACCTACATGAACGAACTGTGTCCCGCGAAGATCCGCGGCCGTCTGATTTTCGTCCTGCAATCGACCTTCGCGGTCGGCAACCTGATTGCCGCCATTGCCGCGATGTGGCTGATTCCCACGTACGGCTGGCAGGTGATGTTCCTCGTGGGCGCGCTGCCGATCGTACTCGCCGCGATCTTGCCGCGTACTGCGCCGGAGTCGCCGCGCTGGCTGGCGATCAACGGCCGCGCCGCTGAAGCGAACCGGATCGTCGAGACGATCGAGCAATCGGTGCCGCGCGATCAATACGCGCGGCTGCCCGCACCGCGTGTCGTCGAAACGCCTGCGGATCACAAGAAAGAATCGTTTCGTGCGCTGTTTCAGCGGGGTTTCGCTGCGCGCACGCTGGTGGTCTGGCTGATGGCCTGTTGCGGCAGCCTGACGACGTACGGCATTCTGGTGTGGCTACCCTCTCTTTATCGGACCGTGTATCACTTGCCGTTGAACCTCGCACTGCGTTACGGCATGCTGAGCATGATCGCGACGCTGATCGGCACCCTCGTGGGCATCTTCGTGATCGACCGGCTCGGCCGCAAGAAGACCTTTGCGATTGCATTTCTGGGTGCCGCGATTCCGATGCTGTATCTCGCATTCGCCGGCACGCGGGTGCCGGCCGAACAGGTGTCGGTGCTGGCGTCGATCAGCGTCGCGCTAATCGCGATCGTGCAATGCGGGATCTACGTCTATGCTCCGGAGGTCTATCCGACCCGAATCCGTGCGCGAGGGGCCGGTGCGGCTTCGGCGGTGACGCGGATGTCGTCGGTGATCGGGCCGATGATTATCGGTGCGCTGCTGACGTATCTGAGCGTCGAAGCGGTGTTCGGTTATTTCGCTTTCGTGTCGCTGGCCGGCTCGATAGTGATCGGCGCGTTTGCGATGGAAACGGGCGGCAGGACGCTCGACGAGATTGCGACCGAGACGACGGCTGCCGCCGACGCGTGAGCCGCGATGCGCGCGGTACGTCACCACCGCTACCGCGCCAACCCCGTCCCGAACCCCGTACTCGCGAAATAAAGCACGAGAAAATACCCAAGCACATAGAGCGCGTAAGTCTGCCCGTTGCCGGTATAGACCCGCCGTATCCGTCCCGCTGCCGCGAGCGCGATATGCGAGACGCCGCGCCAGAACATCAGCGCGAACGGCGGCACCGTGCGTGCGAGTATCGGCCGATAGAACCTGAAGAATCCAGGGACGTTGTCGTCCGTCCGCCGCCGGCTGCGATAAAACAGCACGAAAAGCGCGAACAGCACGGCGGCCACCGCGAGCACCACGAGGACGACAGGCGTCGGATTCCAGAACCCGTAGATGCTCTCCAGCGACATGCCTTCCCACACCAGCGTCGACGCGAACTGCGGATCGATCGCCGCCGACACCGGTTCGATGAGGAGCTTCGGGAAAAAGGACAGCACCACGATGCCGATCACCAGGACGAACTGCGGCACGAGCAGCATGATTGGGGCTTCACGGACGTTCGCCTGTTCCGCCCGTCGCGGCCCGAGGAACAGGCCGTTGACGAAGCGGATCATGTAGAGAAAGCCGACGAACGTCGCCATCAGCCCGCAGATGGCCAGTCCGTACCAGCCCTTGTCCGTCATCGCGCTCAGCAGCAGCCATTTGCCGCCGAAGCCCATCAAGGGCGGCAAGCCGGACATCGAGACCAGCGCGATCACCACCATCGCGAACGTGAACGGCATCGCGCGGGCGAGACCACCCGCCTCGGCGAAGTTGTGCGTGTCGATGCGCAGGATGACGCCCGCCAGCGCGAGGAACAGAATGCCCTTCACCAGCATGTGGTTAGCGACCAGATAGAGCGCCGTGACCCAGCCGAGGTGGCTCATGAGCGCAATCGCGGTGACGATATAGCCGAGCTGGCTCATGCTGGAAAACGCGAGCAGGCGCTTGAAGTCGTTCTGCCGCAGCGCCATCAGCGCGCCCGCGAGCGTCGTCAGCATGCCGATCCACGCCAGCACGTGCGCGAGTTCAAGACCAACCTCGGAACGTATGGTCAGATAGGTGCCGATCAGCAGGCCGAACATCGCCACCTTGCTGACGACGGCCGACAGCATCGCGGTGACGTCGTCCTCGGCTTCCGTGTACGCGCCCGGCAGCCACACATGCACACCGATCGCGCCCGCCTTGATGAGAAAGCCGGCCGCCAGCAGCACGAACGCGCGGCTCGCGTCGGGGCCCGATCTGACGAGCGCGGCGAGTTCGATACTGCCGTCGAGCGCGGCAACGGCGGCAAAACCGGCCAGCAGAAAGAACGCCGACAGCAGCGAGAACAGCAGGAAGGTCAGCACATGCGGTCCGGCGCTGCGGCATTTCGCGATCAGGAAGCAGGACGACAGCGTCACGATCTCCCAGCTATAGAAGAATTCGAGCGTCGTCGTGGCGCGCAGCAGCGCCGGAATGGACAGCAGCAGCACCACCAGCATCGGATAGAAGCCGGCGCGGACATCGCTGCGGTAGAGGCTCGCGGCCGCGATGACCAGGCTGCCGCCCAGCAGCAGCCATGCAAAGAGCGCCGCAATGCCGTGCGCGTCTTCGGCAAGCCACGAGCCCACCAGCGCAACGGCAAGCAGCGTCAGCACGCCCTTGAGCCGGCCCGGCAGACGGTCGCCCGCATAGAACAACGCGCCCGCAAGCAACGGCGAGAACAGCCATGCCGATCCCGCGCCCGCGAACGAAGCGCCGGCATAACCCGCGGCAATCAGCAGAACCGCCACGCCGAACAGCGGCAGCAGCGCGACCGCATCGGGGCCGTCCGCGGCCTCGTCTTCGGACGGACGCAGCGCGCGCACGAACCAGTGGAACATATAGGCCGCTTCGAGCAGCGAGCCGGTCAGGATCAGCGCGATCCAGTAGGGCTTGCCGGCGATGGTCAACTGCATGACCAGTTCCCATTTCGCCCAGAAGCCGGGGAAGGGTGGCAGGCCGGCGATGGCCACCATGAAGAGTCCGAGCAGACCGATCAGCAGCGGACTGCGCGACAGGATCGCGCGTGCGTCGGTGCCGTGCCGCCGGAGAATGCCGATGAGCCAGAACAGTCCCGCCTTGGCGAACAGATGGTTGATGAACAGGCCGCCGACCACCAGCGGGATCGACCTGTCGGCGCCGACCTGGTGCAGCAGCGCGAGCGCCAGCATCAGCAGGCCCATCTGTCCGATCGACGAATAGCCGAGTACCCGCTGCGGTTTCTTCTGTCTGAGCGCCAGCAGATTGGAGAACAGGAACGTGACGCCGCCGGACACGGCAATCAGGCCGAGCTGGTTTTCGAAGAGCGGCAATAGCTTGAGCAGCGCGAAGAACACGCCGGCCGAGACGCCGACCGAAATCATCGCGGCGATGCCGCTTGGCGCGGTCTCGTAGACGTCGAGCCCCCAGCCGTTCGCCGGAAACGGCTTGAGTTCGATGATGAGGCAGGCGAACACGAGCAGCAACGCCGTGACGGCGATCGGGCCGTTGAGATCGGCGCGGACCGCGATCAGGTCGTCGATGTTCAGCGTGCCGGCGACGTAGTAGAGCAGCACCGTGCCGAGCAGGAAGAACGTCGATGCGATGACCGTCGCGATGATGTACTTGAACGCGGCGGCCAGCGCGGCCGGCGTGCGATCGAGTCCGAGCAGCCCGTAGGTGGCGATCGAGACGATCTCGAGAAACACGAAGAGATTGAACAGGTCGCGGGTCATCACCATGCCGTCGATGCCCATCACGAGGATCAGATACAGCAGCAGCGCCGCGTAGTTGCCGCGCAGACGATCCCACAACTGCAGCGCGCCGAGCAGCGCCACCACGTTGACACTGAGCGTGAAGAAGCCCTCCCATACACCGAAGCGCAAGTTGATCGACACCGGCGGCAACGCGCCGGCCGTGAGCACGTCGATCGTCTGGCCACCGTCGAGCAGCCCGAAGAACGACACGCCGCTCACCAGCACGATGCCGCCGAGCGCGACGAAGAAGCCCCCGGTCAGCCACGGCTTACCGAGCCGATAGAGCAACGGAATGACGAAGCCGCCGCCCAGGCCGAGAATGAAGATGTGCAGCGGATGAAACAGCGCGGCTACCATTTCGACTCGGTGAAGGCGTCGATGGAGAGCGTCTTTTTGGCCGCGTAGAGACGAATCGCGAACGCCAGCATGACGGCCGTGACCGACAGGCCGATCACGATTGCGGTGACCACGAGTGCCGACGGAATCGGATCGATCGCGCGCCGCGCGGCGTCGGCCTTGCTCAACGCCGCGTCGATGATCGGCGCGGTGCCCCCCGTGACATAGCCGGTCGCGACCATCACGATGTGCAGCCCCGTATCGATCAGCGCGAAGCCGATGATGATGCGCAGGATGTTGCGCTGGGTCAGCATCCCCCACAAGCCGATCAACGCGAGACAGAATCCCGTGATCAGCAGGATGGTCGAAACCGGTAGGCCCGTGGTCATGCGCTGTTCTCCTCGCTCAGCTTCTGAACCGGTCGATGATGACGCTCAGCTCCGCGCCGACCTTGACGCCGAGCAATGCGGAAATCAGCGGAATGGCGCCGGCGCTGAAGAACGCGCCGAACTCGCCGCGCGGCAGAAAGCGGGGGTCGAGAAAACCACCCGCCAGCACCAGACCCAGAATGCCGATGAACACGTAGATCACGCCGGCAAACGACTCGACGACACTCAGCAGCGCGACGTTCAACTCCGCGCCCGGCCGCGCGAGCAGCATCAGCATGACGCCGGACGCGACGATAGCGCCGCCCTGGAAGCCGCCGCCCGCGGAGAGGTGGCCATTGACGATGACGTAGGCGCCGAAGGTGAGGATCATCGGCAGCAGGACCTGGGTGCCGGTGCGCACGATCTCGCCGGCTGGCCGGCGCGGGGCGTCGTGCTCTTCATCGGATACGGGTCCGGGTTCCGCTGGGGCTTGCGCAGTAGTGCTTTCGCCCTTCAGAAGCAGGCCGACGCTTGCCGCGACCATGAACAGTACGGCCACTTCGCCGAGCGTATCGAAACCGCGGTACGTGATCAGAATGCCGGTGACGATGTTCGGCGCGCCCAGTTCGATCGGCCCCTGCACAACATAGTGTTCGGCCAGCGGCCGCAGCGCCTGCAACTCGCTATAGCCGCCGACGATGCGCCAGAAGATCAGCGCGAACAGCGCGACCGTCAGCAGGACGAACACGCGGCGCATCACGCTTCTTTCTCCCCGCCGCTGCGCTCTTCGTCTGCGGCGAGCGCGTCGGTCATCGTGGACGAACTCATCGGCGTGCGGATCAGCCACGCCGCGCGCGACAGCGCATGCGAAGACACCGGGTTGGTCACCAGCACGAAATAGCCGACGAGGATCAGCCTGAAGGTCCAGCCCGGGTGATAGAAGGCGAGCCCGAGCAGCACCAGCATGTTACCGAGCGTAGACGCCTTGGTGCCGGCCTGGATGCGGGTATAGGCATCCGGCATGCGCAGCAGACCGAGACCTGCGGAGAACAGGAAGATTGCGCCCGCGAGAATGAACGTGCTGCCGATCAGTTCGATCATGCGCTAGCCCTTCTCATAACCGGTTTTGCGAATCGCGTAGAGGAAGATGAACGTCGCGAGCCCCGAGCCGATCGCGGCTTCGGCCATCGCCACGTCGGGCGCGGCGAGCAGCAGGAAGGCCACCGCGGCGAACAGGCTCGCCAGTCCCGAACTCACCATCGCGGCCATGAGATTCTTCAGGCAGACAGCCAGCACGCCGCTTATGAGAATACTCGCGCATACCAGCAGGACGAGCAGTTCGAGCACGGTTCACAGCCCCCTTTCCAGAAAGCGAGCAATCGCGAGAACGGCCAGAAAGCTCAGCAACCCATAGACGAGCGCCACGTCGATATAGACGAAACGGCCGGACACCTGGGCATACAGCGCGATCAGCGAGATCGAAATGACCGTGAGCATATCGATGGCGACGACCCGGTCGACTAGCGTCTTGCCGAGCACGAGGCGGATCACGCCGAACAGGATCGCGAAGAAGATCAGTACCGTGGCGATCTGGAGCATGATCTCAGCCAAAGACTTTCTCCAGATGCTTTTCGAAAGGTGTAACCAGCGCCAGAGTGGCCTCGTCGATGTCGGTGGTCTTGACGTCGAGCCAGTGGATGAACAGTATGTCATCCCGAATATCCATGACGAGCGAGCCCGGCGTGAGCGCGATCGAATTGGTCAGCGCGAGGCGGCCCAATGGTGTTTGCAGACGGGTGCGAACCTTGACGATGCCGGGCTTGATGTCGATACGCGGGGAGTACACGTACGCCATCATGTTGAGATTGGCGCGCACCAGCTCGACGAGGAAGGTGCCGCTATACGCGACAAAGTGATAAAGCGCGCGAGGTGTCAGGCGCAGTTGGCGCCAGGCTTCGCTGGAGGAGGCAAAGGCGTGGGCCAGTACGAAGGTGATCGCGGCGCCGACGAGTGCCGGTTCGACGGCAAGCGACGCGTTGGCGATCATCCAGATGACGAACAGGACGACCCACAGGCCGACCATGCCCTGAGGAACAAACGACGACACCGGTTTTCCGCTGTTCGAAGCCACGTCTTCAGGTTCCAAAAGAGGGCGCTAGCAAAAATTCTAGGTGACAACCTGGGGCAAAGCAACTGGGGCACGCTCTGCGCCTGGATTATTGGCCTGGTAGCGTGGTTTCGATGGCGGATGGGCAAGTCTACCGCTCCAAAAAGACGGTTTGACGTCTCTAACGGAGCGCCCATGGAGCAGGTGTGGGCCTTCACTTCATCAATAAGGAGTGCGCGGACGGGCGCTTACAGCCAGCGTGGGTCGCGTGTGAACGCCACGGTCAGCCAGCGGTCGGGGCCCGACTCGCCGATCGCGTGGGAGATCCTGTCCCGGATCTGGTCGAGTTGACGAATGCCCGCGTGTTCCATCGTCTCGGGCAGAACGACGTGAACTTCGACGAACAGCCCTCTGCCCACGCGCGTCGCGTAGTGCGAGTGCGACACGAAGCCATAGTCCAACGTTAGTTTTTGCATCAGCTCGCGCAGAGTGAAGTCCAGGTCTTGCGGGGTAACGAGCAGTACTTCCTTGACTGCGCCGATGACCGTGCCGATAGGCATCGGTATCAGGACCAGCGTGAGAAGGGCCAGCACACCCGGGTCGATATACGGCGTGATATGCCGGTAACGCGTGCCTTCGAGAATCCATGCAATCGAGAAGGCGAGCAACAGCGCGGCGCTGATGCTCGCCGACATCAGCCAGCTCTTGGTGTCGAGCTCGATCAGTTCGGATTCGATGGTGCGGTTCAGGCGGCGCTGTCTGAAGAACATGAAGAAGCAGAAGACGCTGACCACTACCGCGTAGAACATGCCCCAGCCGAACTCCAGCTCATGGCCGCCTTCGAGCAAGCCCTTGACCGCATTGATGAACGCGTAAAAGCACAGGACCGCTAACAGGCTGCCGTTGAAGGTCAGCACTAGCGGTTCGATATGCCAGAAGCCATGCTGGAAACGCCGGCTGGCCTGCTGCGTGAGCAGGCGGGTCACGAGCAGGGAGAGGCTGCACATGGCCGCGTCGAGTGCGGAGAACATCCCGTCGAAGATGATCGACAGGGAGCCGCTGAGGATGCCGACCGCGATGCCGAGGCCCGCAATCATCACGGTGCAAAGCAGCGATCGTTTGAGTGTGCGCTGTTCGAGGTCCGGGGGTGGGGGCATGGTCCGGGTCGCCTGTGGGAGAGAGAGACGGGGAGGGGACGGCATGGCTAGTATAGAGGCGTGTGGTGTTGCTTTGCTTCGGTTCTCACGCACACGCTGGTCGGTAGGTATCCGGCACCCTCCAGCGGCCAATGCCAGGTGATTTTCGCAGTGACACCTGTTCGGTTTGCGGGGCCGTTCATTCACCCTCAATCCCGCCCCACCCCCCCTTAAGCATATCGAGCCGCGTCTGCCCATCGGGCGTAAAGTGCGTGCCAAACCTCACCAGCCCCTCCTGATGCAGATAACAAGCCATCGTAAAACTCAACAGCATGCCGGGCTCCGTATCCCTGATATCGATCTCGATTCTCCGCACGCGCGGCTCGTACTTCAGCACCGTCGTTTCGATCGCATGCCTGAGCCTGTGCGCCGACGACGGCAGATGCCGATAGATTTCCGACAGGTCATCCAGCCCATAGTCGGGCAGATGGGCGAGCCCGTTGCGGCGGCTGTTCAGGATGCGCTGGATGTTGTCCTGCACCGAGAAGAAAGTCTGCGTCGCCACGTCGTAATCGTCGATTCGTGCGCCGTTTGCAAAGTGTCCGGTCACCGCTTCGAACAGGCCAGGTCCGCCGTGTGTCATACGGCCACCTCGGGCGCGTCGCCGAACTCGACGGCGATGCCGTCCTCTTCCGAAAACGCGAGCACGATCCGCGCAGGCAGCCGCTGCTTTGCAATGCGCTCGAGCAGTTCACGTGAAAGCACCGGCAGTATCTGCTGATCGAGCAGGCTATCGATGTTGCGCGCACCGGAGTCGGGCAGCAGGCAAGCCCGCACGAGTTCGGTGACGAGCGCGTCGTCGCACGCGAGCGGCACGCCGAAGCGGCGTCCGATACGTTGAGCGACCCTGTCGAGTTTCATCCGGACGATGGCTTCCAACGCGCCGGACGACAACTGCCGGTAGACGACAGTTTGAAAGCGGGCGAGCAAAGCTGGCTGGAAATGCTCGACCAGCATCGGCCGAATCGCTTCCATCAGCATGGCGGTGGTGACTTCCCCGCCGGCTTCGGCGACCGCTTCCGTGGCGGCCATGATCTGCTCGCTGCCGAGATTGGACGTCATTACGATCACGGTATTGCGGAAGTCGATGATGCGGCCTTCACCATCGCGCATGAAGCCGCGGTCGAACACCTGGTAGAACAGGTTCAGCACATCGCGGTGCGCTTTTTCGACTTCGTCGAGCAGGATCACGCTATAAGGACGCTGACGCACCGCTTCGGTCAGCACGCCGCCCTGGCCATAGCCGACATAGCCCGGCGGCGATCCCTTCAATTGGGACACCGTATGCGCTTCCTGGTACTCCGACAGATTGATCGTGACGAGCGAGCGCTCGCCGCCGAACATCAGGTCGGCCAGCGCGCGGGCCGTTTCCGTCTTGCCGACCCCCGAGGGACCGGCGAGCAGAAACACGCCGAGCGGCGCGTCGTCGGACTTTAGTCCGGCTTTCGCTGCCCGCAGGCTCTTGCCCACTGCTGCGAGCGCATCGTCCTGGCCCACCACCACGCATCCGAGCCGCCCCTCCAGATCGAGCAGGGCGGCGAGTTCATCTTCGAGCAGGCTGCCTACCGGCACGCCGGTCCAGTCGGCGATCACGCGCGCAATCGCCGCTTCATCGACCTCGGCCTGGATCAGCGCCTCGGCGCCATCGCTGGCGAGTTTGCTATGGCAGGCCTTGATCTGACGCTGAAGATCTCGCCGCTCGGATTCGTCCACGGCGGCGCGCCATTTGTCCCGCAGCGCGACGAGGGCGGTGACGGCGGCTTTCTGCTCGGCATAGGCCAGTTCCAGTGATTGAAGCTCGCGCGAAAGGAACGTCCGTCGCGTGTCGATGGCAGCCAGGCGTTCGCCGACATCGGCAGACGTTGCGCCCTGATCGTCGATCAGCGCCGCGCGCTCGACGTCGAGCGCCGCGGTCTGCGCGTGACAGGCGGACATCGCCACCGGCGTCGCGTCGCGGCTCATGCGCACGCGCGCGGCCGCTGTGTCGAGAAGATCGACGGCTTTGTCGGGCAACTGGCGTCCCGTCAGATAGCGGCGCGACAGCCGCACCGCCGCGCCGACGGCGGCGTCGGTGATGTGCACGCCATGATGCTTCGCGTAGCGCTCTTTCAGGCCGCGCAGCATCAGGCAGGCGTTGTTGTCGTCGGGTTCGTCGACCTTGACGATCTGGAAGCGGCGCTCCAGTGCAGCGTCGCGCTCGAAGTACTGTTTGTATTCGGACCAGGTAGTCGCGGCGATCGTGCGCAACTCGCCGCGCGCCAGCGCCGGCTTCAGCAGATTCGCCGCGTCTGCGCCGCCCGCGGTGTTGCCCGCGCCGATCAGCGTATGAGCTTCGTCGATGAACAGCAGCACCGGCGTCGGCGATTGCTGGACCGCTTCGATCACGTTTTTCAGGCGCTGCTCGAACTCGCCTTTGACCCCGGCGCCGGCTTGCAGCAAACCCAGATCGAGCGTGAGCACGCGGACGTCGCGGATCACCGCCGGCACGTCGCCTTCAGCGATCCTCAGCGCGAGCCCTTCGACCAGCGCGGTCTTGCCGACGCCGGGCTCGCCCACGAGGATCGGGTTGTTCTTGCGCCGGCGCGCGAGGATGTCGACCATTTGCCGAATCTCGACATCACGCCCGAACACCGGGTCGATCCGGCCCTCGCGCGCTTTCTGGGTGATGTCGATGGTGAAACGTGTGAGCGCTTCCGAGACGGGTTGAGGGAGCCCGTTCCGGCGCACGGATGGCGCGGACGGCGCCGGCTTCGTTTCGCCGTCGGCAGCATATTTGGCGGTGCGCGTGGGCACGCCATCCTGCGCATCGGCTGCAGCGATCGGCGCTTCGACGGAGGTTCGGTCGAGTTCGGGCGTGAGCCGCTCGATCTGTGTCGCGGACACCGACAGCAACGCCCACGCATCGGGCGCGCGCAGCAGATGCGGCGCGTCGGCGAGCGCGGCCAGCAGATGGGCCGAACGGATCGAGGGCGAATTCTCTTCGAGCGAGGCGCGCATCCACGCGGCTTCGAGCAACTGGCCGAGACGCCGGGACAGCCCGGGTTTGCCGCGCAAGTCGTGCGCGAGGCGGTCGATGGCGTGAAGCAGCCCGTTCCAGATGCCGTCCACGTCGAGTTCGTAGCGCCGCACAATCGCGACAAGGTCGCCTTCACCCAGTTCGAGCAGCTTGATCAGCCAGTGTTCGACTTCGATATCACGATGGGCGCGTGTCTCGCACAAGCTCGCGGCATCGGCGAGCGCGCGGGCGCAATGATCGTTGAGACGTCGCAGGAGCGCAGAGAGGTCGCGATGGGTCATGGCGGCAAGCGGCAGGAAAAGAGCAGAAAGAGGCGCGTGAACGCAGTGCACGGAAAAAGCGCACTGGTCAGCACACGAAACAAACGCCGGCCCGCGACGGGCGGACCGGGCAAAAAGCGGCCGGCTTCCGACTAACTCGGACGATCAGAATGGCAATGGCCGGCCTTGAGGGTCAGCGCGATTACGAGCGCTCGTTCCATGTGTCGGTATGAATGATGTTGCCGTCCTTGTACGACCACGTGATCTTCTCGTAGCGCAATTGCACTTCTTCGAGGTGGTTGTGCTTTTCATAGGCGGGGTTTTTGATGTCGAACATCTTCGGATTGACCGCGACGACCTTCACGTTGTCGAGCCTGGTGTTGAAGTATTCCTTTTCCTTGCCGGCGTCGTCGATCTTGTACCACTTGATTTCGATCGACTTCAGCGTCTGGCCGCTCGTCACCGCCTTGTACAGATAGGGGGTCGACGCGTCGGTTTCCTTCGTGAAGCTGATCGGCAGATGCACACGCGTGCCGGTCAGCTTGTGTTCACGCGCCAGGCTTACGAGGGCACCATTGCAGCGTCGATCGACGATGCCGCGAAGCGCAACGAAGCGGCAAGCGACTGGGTGCTGGCCACCGATGCGCAGCGCCAGGCGCAGCGCCAGGCGCCCCAACAGTCCGCCGACGACATGAAAGCATCGCTGACGAGCCGCTACTTCGCTGACTACGCGGACCATTGGCAGGGTTTCATGAACACGCTGCAATGGGAATCATCGCCGACGTTGACCGACACGGTGCTCACGCTCGACGGCCAGAGCCTGCACTACTACAACCAGCAGGAGACGTGGCAGGCGCTGACCTGGCCGTCGAACGATCCGCAACGGCTGGGCACGCGTTTGCAGTGGCAGACGGAGAAAGCCGGGACAAACAAAAGCTTCGAATTCGGCGGGCGCTGGGGGTTGATACGCATGCTCGAACGGGCGCGCGTGCAGCCCATCGACAGTGCGACCTTCCAGCTTACCTGGCAGGCCGCTGCTGGGGCGGGCGCAGCGAAGGCGGCACAGACGGCGATGCCAGTGCCGGCGGCGAGCGGAGCCTCCGCCACGATCGCCGATAACGAAGACGAGTACGAGAGCGGCACGACGCCGCTCGGCGCCAGGCGTCTCGACAGTCTGACCACGCAGGCCCCGCTCACGGCGGCCTCGCAGGCGCTCACCTACCCCCTGAGCTTCGTGATGCGCACGGACGTCGGCAAGGGTCCGCTGGAATTGCTGGCGCTGCGCAACTTCGCGCTGCCGACGCGGATTTTTGCGGGCAAGGGGCCAGTCGCCGCAACGGGTGCGAGGAAGGTTGCGCAGGCCGACGGTCCACCGCCGTTGCCGCAGGCGATGCTCGATGCGGCGAAGCATGCTGAAACGCCGCTGCCCAGCGGAATGAGACCGCTATGAAACCTGACCACATTGCATCGCCGGGATACCGATAGTCATGCTTACGAATCTTTTGAGTGCGCTGTTCGGCGCACGCGCGCCATCCGACCTGGCCCGCTCGACCCAGGGGCGCTGGGACGACTGGCTGCGTCCCATCGGCGATGACGCCCCCATCGGCAGCGACCCCGGCTACGACGACGACTTCCTCGCAATCAAGGACGAAGTCGCCAGGCTCTCGAACATCGACGATACACTGATCGTCGACACGGCCGAACGCCTGCTCAAGCAGAGCGCGAAAGATGTGCGCCTCGCGGTCTATTATGTGTACGGACGCATGCGTCGCGATGGCGCGGAAGGCGTGGCATCTGGCTTCGAACTGCTGTCGGCGCTCATCGATCGTTTCGGTGACGCGCTGCTGCCGGCGCGCGCCGAGACCCGCAAGGCCGCGCTCGAATGGCTCGCGGGCAGCACCTTCGCGGACCGGCTCGACCGCGTGCAGGGCCTGTCCCACTCGTTCCTCGAACGCACGCTGTCGGCGCTGGCGCTGATCACCGAGCGCACCGCGCAATGGCCCGAAGCCACGCGACCCGAATTCGCCCCGTTGTTTCGCCGCTTCGAGGACCGGGTGGAAACACGGTTGCCGGTAGCCAACGCAAGCGGCGACACACCGTCCGGCCCGACGGCGTCGAGCGCGGCGTTGCCCGCGGCCACCGACGTCTCTTCCACCCGCGAACTGCTCGACCGCGCCCGGCAGATGGCGCAGTTTCTGCGCGACCAGCCGCAAGGCTATCTGGCGTCCTACCGTCTGATGCGCTGCGTTCGCTGGGACACGCTCACCGAAGTGCCGCCGCACGAAGTCAGCGGCAAGACGCGCCTCGTCGCGCCGCGCGCGGAATTGCGCTCGCACCTGAAACGCCTGCTGCTGCAGAAGCAGTGGCCGGAACTGCTCGAGCGAGTCGAGGCGGCGTTTGCCGAAGGCGCGAATCACTTCTGGCTGGATCTGCAGTATTACGCGTTCAGCGCACAGGAGCAGGCGGGCGGTGAATACGCACAGATCCGCGATCTGGTGGCGACCGACTGCGCGTTGATGCTGGAGCGTCTGCCAGGGCTCGACCAGCTGACGTTCTCCGACGGCTCGCCTTTCGCCGACGACGCGACGCTCGAATGGATCGCGCGCTACGCCACCGTGCGCGACGTCGAGCGCGGCGAGGCCGTGGCGCCGGTGGTCGTCTCGTCGGCCGAGACCGATTGGGCGGAAACGGAAGCACAGGCGACCGATCTCGCTGTCCAGCAGGGGCTTGACGCGGCGTTTGCCTGGTTGCAACGTCTGCCCGCGCGGGACGGCGAACGTGAGCGCTTCGTGCGGCAACGGGTGATGGCGCGCGTGGCCGAGCGTGTCGATCGCGCCGACACGGCGCTGCATCTGCTTTCCACACTCGATCTCGTCGCCCAACGCTTCCGGCTGGCCGCCTGGGAGCCGTCGCTGGCCTTCGAAACCAAGCACCACCTGCTGCGCCTGTTGAAGATCCGCATCAATCGCAAGGATGCGGACAAGCCCGCCCTGAGCGCACGGATCGACGCACTCACCGGCGAGCTCACCGCGATCGATCCGGCGCGCGCCGTGACGGTGGCGTGAGTCCCCATCAAGACATCGAATTTGCGAGACCGCGCCCATGAACAGCGCCACCAAAGACAACGAAATCCTCCGCTACTACGAAGCGGAAATGCGCTACCTGCGCGAGGCGGGCAAGGAATTCGCCCGGGCGTTTCCGGATCGCGCGCGCATGCTCAACATCGACCGCATCGGCGAGCGCGATCCGCACGTCGAGCGTCTGTTCGAAGGCTTCGCGTTCCTGATGGGACGTCTGCGCCACAAGCTGGACGACGAACTGCCCGAACTCACCGAAGGGCTCGTCAGCATGCTGTGGCCGCACTATCTGCGCATGATCCCGTCGCTGTCGATTCTCGAACTCAGTCCGACCAACGGCGCGTTGCAGAAGCACGAGACGCTCGCGGCGGGACTGGAGGTCGCGTCCGATCCGATTCCCGCGGGATCGTCTTCGGGTGCGGGCGACGAAGGCGTCGAGTGCATCTACCGGACCACCCAGGAAGTCGACCTGTATCCGTTGTATCTGAGCGAAGCCAACGCCTACGCGCGCGAGGACGGCCGCTCGGTGCTGCGTTTGCGGCTCGAAGTGCAGCCGCAGGCGCGGCGCGAGCAACTGGACGTGCCGCGCCTGCGCCTGTTCCTGAACGCGGACCGGCCCGTCGCGCTCGCGCTCTATGCGGCGCTCACCGCGAGGCCCATGGCGATCAACGTGCGCATGCCGGGCTATCCGGCTGATCGTCCCGGCACGCCGCAAGCGATGCCGGGCTTGCGCATCGAACCGGCCGGCTTCGCGAGCAACGAGCGCTTATGGCCAAAGGCCGATAACGCGTTCGGCGGCTATCAGTTGCTGCTCGAGTACTTCACGTTCCCCGAGAAATTCATGTTCGTGGACCTGCTCGGTCTGGACATGCAGGCCATCGCGCAGGATGCGCCGTATTTCGACATCGAGGTCGTGCTGGAAAAGAGCTATCCGGACGATATGCGCTTCTCCGCCGACAACGTGCGCCTCTTCTGCACGCCGATCATCAACCTCTTTCAACTGGAAGCGGACCCGATCGTCGCCACGCAGTTCGACACCGAATACCGTGTCCACGCGATCGAGCAGTATGGCGAGCACGTCGATGTCTATTCGGTCGATACCGTGCAGGGCTTCGAGGCAAGCTCGGGCCGGCGCTTCGAATACGCGCCGTTCGCGTCGTTTCGTCATCGCGGCGGCATGCTGCGGCATGAAATGCCGGAGCGCTATTTCCACACGCGCGTGCGGCGCGGCCCCTCGGGCCGCTTCGACACGTGGGTCGTGTTGGGCGGTCATGCTTGGGAGCAGCAGGCGACGCTGCCGAAGGAAACGCTGTCGTTATCCGTGACCGGCACCAACGGCATGCTGCCGCGCAAGGGGCTGCGCGAAGCGGGCATTACGAGGATGCGCAGCGGTTTCACCAACATCGGCTCGGTGCGTAACCTGAGCGCACCGACGCTGCCGGTCTATCCGCCGACCGGCGACCGTTTCCATTGGCGTGTGCTGTCGCATCTCGCGCCGAACTATCTGTCGCTGCTGAACCCGGAGATTTTGCGCGGCTCGCTGGCGCTGTATGACTGGACCGACGGTGAGCTGAACCGGCGCCGCGTCGACGCGATCACCGATGTGAAGCACCGGCTGTTGCAGAAGCTCGTGAAGGGCGGATTGCAGCGCGGCGTCGAGATCGAGGTGACGCTCGACAGTAACCAGTTTGCCGGCGACGGCGACGTCGAATTGTTTAGCGGGATGCTAAACCGCTTCCTTGGGCTGTACGCGACGCTGAATCTGTTCACGAAGCTCGTCGTCGTGTCGCAGCCGACCGGCCGCCGCATCGAATGGCCCGATACGAAGGGCGAAGGAGCACCGTTTTGAACGCGCCGGGCAGGGAGTTTGCATCGTACGCGGACCGGACGCTGCTGCCGGCCTTACTCGATGACGCCACACGGATGAATTTCTTCCGCTTCTGCGAGTTGATCGAACTGGCCGCACCGGACAAGCCCCCATTGGGCACGACCGACTCGCCATCCGCCGAGCCGGTGCGCTTCCGCTCGCGGGTGCGGCTTGGATTTCCGAACCGCGAGATCGACGCGGTCGAATATGGCCCGGACAATGCGTTGGCGCCGCCGACGGTTCGCACGACCTTTCTGGGGCTGTACGGAGTCGATGCGCGCATGCCGTCGTACTTCGTCGACGAGATCGCGCAGAACCGCGACGGCGCGGAGCCGCTGGCTGGGTTTCTCGGCCTGTTCCATCACCGTGTGGTCACGCAGTATTACCGCGTGTGGCGCAAGTACCGCTATCCGGCGGGCTTTCGCAGCGGCGGGACCGATGAGATTTCGCGCTACCTGCTGAGCTTCGCGGGGCTTGGCTTCGGCGCGCCGGAGATCGCTCAGGCGGTCGGCTCGCGCAAGCTGCTGTCGATGCTCGGTCTCGCGGGCCAGAAAACGCGCACAGCCGAAGGACTGGCGGGCGTGCTTCAGCACGCGGTGCCGGACGCACGGATCGAGGTCGAGGAATTCCATCCGGTCTGGATCACCGCGCACGATTACACGCCGGGTGCGCTAGGCGAAGGTTGCCTGCTGGGCCGCGGTTTCTACGATCGGGCGAATACGGTGCGCGTGGTGATTACGCCGCACACGCATGAAGCGGTGCTCGGACTCATGCCAGGACGCGGCAATCATCGCGAACTGATGGCATTGCTGCGCTTTTACCTCGGCTACGAGGCGCGCGCGCATCTGGAAATGCACGTCAGCCCCGACCTGATGCCGGCGCAGCAATTGAACTCCGCCCAGGTCAGTCTGGGCTTCACGACGCAGTTGCCGCCGTCACGCACAGGCGCCGCTGCGGCTAAGGTCACACGCGTGCAACTGGGGGCGTGGACGGGCGGCAGCGAGCGAGACATCCGTGAGCGATCCACGGCGCACCGACACAAGCACTGACCCGGCCACGGGAGCAGCGATCAATGCATAAGCAAGACAAGAGGATCAACAGGATGATGCGACAGCTTCGAACCGGCGTCTCGGTGTGCGCCCTCGTGACCATCACAGGATGCGGAGTGGGGCAGGCCGTGACGGACAGCACGGTGGATGCCGCGAAATGGGTGTTCACGACACAGGTTAAAACCATGAACGTGGACCTCGTCAGCCGGGCCTCGTTGAATGCGGACGGTGCGGGACGATCGTTGTCGACGGTGGTGCGGATCTATCAGCTGAAGACGCCGCAGACGTTTCAGCAACTCGACTATCGGCAGTTGCAGACGAACGATCTCGACACGCTGAAGGCGGATCTGCTGGCGACGAAAGACGTCGTGTTGCGTCCCGATGCAAGCGCGAGCATCAGCGAGCCGATGAACGGCGACGCGGAATATGTCGGCGTGGTCGCGTTTTTTCGCGACGCGGGCCAGGACGCGACGTGGAAGCTCGTGATTCCGAGGAAGCAATGGAAGAAGACCGATCCGGTGAAGATCGAGGCGCGTGACAACATGCTGACGCTCGTCGGCGCAACGGGTGACACGATCAGGCGCAACGCGCCGCTCCAAAGCATGCCTAATCCGCCGAAGCCCAAGCCCGCGGCGGTGACGGAGTACGGGACGCAGGCGGGATGAGCGGCGCGAATCGCTCGAGTTCGAAGTGCGCAGTAGTCATTGCGTCGCGCGCCCTGTCGCGCGACGACACGACCCTGCATGCCCCCCGGTGTTCCGCTCAATGCGGCTTGATAGCCACTTTCAGCACCCCGTCCCGCTGATTCGCAAACAGATCGTACGCGGCGACGATGTCGTCCAGCTTGTAGTGGTGCGTGACCAGCGGGCCAAGCTCGACACGTCCGGACGCCACCACGTTCATCAGCCGTCTCATGCGCTCTTTTCCGCCAGGGCAAAGCGCGGTGTTGATCTTGTGGTCGCCGAGACCGGCCGCGAAGGCGCCGAGCGGAATCGTCAGGTCGGATGAGTACACGCCAAGACTCGACAGCGTGCCGCCCGGCTTGAGAATACGCAGCGAGGATTCGAACGTGCCCTGCGTCCCAAGCGCCTCGATCGACGAATCGACGCCGCGTCCGCCCGTGAGCTTCATGATCTCGTCCACCACATCGCAATTCTTGAAGTTCAGCGTGACATCGGCGCCCATCCTGCGGGCCATCTCGAGGCGGTGTTCGTTGCCGTCCACTGCGATGATGGTGGTGGCCCCCAGCAACCGCGCGCCCGCCGTGGCGCACAAGCCGATGGGACCTTGCGCGAATACGGCCACCGTATCGCCGATCCGGATGTTGGCGTTTTCCGCGCCCTTGAAACCGGTGGACATGATGTCGGGACACATCAACACCTGTTCGTCGGTCAAGCCGTCGGGGATCGGCGCGAGGTTGGCCTGCGCGTCGGGCACGAGCACGTATTCGGCCTGGGTGCCGTCGATCATGTTGCCGAAACGCCAGCCCGCCGTCGCCTTGTAGCCGTGGCACCCGCACAGGCCTGCGGCGATCAGGTAGCTGCCGTCTTGCGACGCGACGCCGTCTTGCGCCGCGTATGAGTTGAAGTTGGGGCAAATGGCTCCGGCAATCACGCGCTGGCCTTCCTGATAGCCCCGCACCGCACTGCCGAGTTTTTCGATCACACCCACGGGTTCGTGACCGACCGTCAGCCCTTTGGCGACCGGGTATTCGCCCTTGAGAATGTGTACGTCGGTGCCGCAGATCGTGGTGGTGGTGATACGCACGAGCGCGTCGTTGGCACCCACGTCGGGCATGGGTTTATCGGCGAGTTCGATACGGCCCGGTTCGACGAATACGGCGGCTTTCATCATTGCGGTCATGAATGTCTCCTTCCGGTTGGGGGCAACGGCATCTCAAAGGTGCTCGCACTTTGGCACCTGCTCGAACGCATAGGTGCGACTGGCGAACCCGACGCAGCTATTTCGCCACTTTCCACCGACGTAGCCGCGATTGCATCTTACTCCGCCAGGAATAGTGCCTGCTTTGCGAGGGGAAGAGCATGGCGAATGGCGAAATGCTTGCGCCAGATCAAGGGGGCGTGTGAACGCATTGGCTGGCGCTTCTATCGTTCGCTGGTGTTTCGTAAGGACAGCGCAATGGTGTTGACGCAGAAAGTAAAGCGGTCGAGAAGGGGCTTTTTGGCGTAACTGACGCCGGCTCACCTGTTTTCCCACGGCAGCATCTCGTCGCCCGCACGCGCCCCGCAATCCTCCACCGGCCACCCATCCTTCCCTACCAGCGGCACGAACCTGACCTCGCCGAGCCAGCTTCTTTCATAGTCCTGTTCACTGCGCCGCACGACTTTGATCAGCCGCTGACAATGCGGATCGCGCCCCACGGGCATGACGATCCGTCCACCGGCCGCAAGTTGCCCGCACCACGCCTGAGGAACATGCGGTCCGCCCGCCGCCGCAATGATCGCGTCATACGGCGCATATTCGGCGAGACCCATCGTGCCGTCGCCGTGATGCACGGTCACGTTGGAAATCCCTAGTCTGCGCAGGATTTCCCGAGCCGAGTCGACCAGCCCGGCATGGCGTTCAATCGAGTACACATGGCCGGCGATCGCCGCGGCGACCGCGGCGGCATAGCCTGAACCGGTGCCGACATCGAGAACCCGTTCGCCGGGGCGCAGGTCCACGGCCTCGATCATCGCCGCGACGATGGCCGGCTGCGAGATGGTCTGCTCGTTGCCGATCGGCAGCGGCGTGTCGTCGTACGCGAATTCCCGCAGATCGGCGGCAACGAATTCTTCGCGAGGCACACGCCGCATCGCCGCCAGGACACGCGGATTGCAAATGCCGCGGCGAGCGATCTGCGATTCGACCATCCGTTCCCGGGCCTCGTTGAAGTCGGTCATAGCCACCTCCGTGTTGCAGCAGGCGCCACCGCATGCCGGCACTTCATCGAATACGGACAAATGACGCGTGGCAGGCGACTGGATTGCCTAGAATCAGTTTACGCGCAGAACGGCACGGCAAAAACCATACGTGGCGTTTGCGGCGCCGCTCGCGCGTCCGAATCCCAACACGTGTCAATCGTAAGGGGAATCATCATGCTGAAATATGTGGTTCTGGCGCAATTTACGGATCAGGGCATCCGCACGATCAAGAACAGCCCGCAGCGGGCCGCGCAGGCGGCGGAAATGGCGAAAGGCTTCGGCTGCGAAATGAAAGAGATCTACTGGACGTTGGGCGAATATGACATTGTCACGGTCATCGATGCCGCCGACGAACAAGGCTTCACCGCTTTCGGCCTGGCATTGGGCTCGGCGGGCAATATCCGCACGCAGACACTGCGCGCTTTCACCAAAGACGAAATCGGTTCGATTATTGGTCGGCTCCCATAATTTAGCCGGCTGGCACAGGGGTTGATCTCCTGTGCAATCTGTTCTTGCGTGACCCTCTTCGGAGATCAAGATGAATGCGGACAACAAAAGCGACGTGCAGGCTTTCGTACAAACAGCCGAGCAGACTGGCGCGTATGTGTGGGTGATTACGCTGGTCGACTTCAGGAGCCGCGAGGTGAAACGCTCTCTCGTATCGGACGATACGTACGAAACGCGCGCCGCCGCGAAAGACGCGGGCGACGCCCGTCTGAAAGCGCTGGCGGTGGATCATTAGGCTCGCGAGCCGCTTTCGCCTGACGGCTGAAGCGCGTCTGAAGCGGACGTTGGGCCGCGCGAGTACCTCAATTCGACCCACACGCCTGCCGTGAAACAAGAATCGATTTCCGAGGATAACGAACAGCCGGTCAGCGCCGACCACCAGAGCTGTACGTCGAACGAGTGCATTCCAGCCGAACCGGCCCATACCGACCGCAAATTCACGGCCTTCGGATCGGCCATCACGTGGCTGGAACAGGTCGATCCCGGTATGCATCGCCGGATCAAGGGGCTGCGGCTCGTCACCGCCTACGGCATTGCGGCGGCGCTCGGGACATTGCAGGACATCATGCACAATCTACCCGGCGCGATGTCCGTCGGTTCGCTGGCCGCCGGCTTCGCGCTGTGGGCAAGTGTGTCGGAGGCGCGTGTCACGCGGCCCGAATCCAGCCGGGATTTGACGCTTCTGTGCGCCGCCGCCGCACTAGGCGCGGCAATGTTCATCGGCTTTGCGCCGCTCCTGCAGGCCATCGCAAGCGCGGGCCCCGAACTGACGCTCGTAACGGGAGCGTTCCTTGTCGGCTATCTGAAGCGTTTCGGCATTCTCGGCGCGGGAATCGGCTCACAGGTCTACATCGGGCAGTTGCTAGCCTACGGCGCGCACCTGACGCTCGCCGACCTGCCGGCGCTCGCCGTCGCCGCACTGATCGCGATGCTCGCGTCGATCGTTCCGCGCATGCTCAGCGGGCCGGCCGAACGTCCGGCGACCACCGTGCTGTCACCCGTCGATATGCCGGACCGTTGGGGACTCGCGCCCGAACTCATCATGGGCTTGCAGGCGGCAAGCGGCGCGCTGATCGTGGTCGCGTTGAACGAGGCGATCGGCCTCAAGGAGTCGGCGTGGGCGATCACCGCGTGCACCTACGTCGTCGCGGGCTCGGCGAACGGCACGGCGGCGCGGGTGCGTCGACGGATCATCGGCACCTTGATCGGTGTTCCGTTGGGTCTGGTGTGTCTGCCGCTCGTCGAGCACGCGCCGTTGCTGGCCTGGGTCGCCGCCGCGCTCGCGATGATCGTCTACGCGATGGCGCTGCCCGAGCGCTACGACATCGCCTCCGGCGCATTCGCCTTCACGCTGATCGTGACCTTGGCGATCGGCGGTGAGCATTCGATTGCGCTGCTTGCCGCACGCGCATGGGAAACGCTCCTTGGCGGCGCGCTCGGACTGGCGGCCGCGAAACTGATCTTTCCTTTGCGGTCCTGAAGTGTTGCCGCGAAGTTAGCGATGGTTCGCGGCGATCGGCCAAGGTTTGTCGCGCGGTTGGACACGCGGTGAACGTCGAATCCCCGCGCGCGTTGAACATGCCGGGAACGCCATTGCGTGGCGGCCTGGGCTTGTAGAACGTTCTATACTGCGCCGGTCTGCCGGCCGTTTGCCGCGCGACGTTGCTTGCGGTATGCGGTCACATAGCTAGTCCAGCAGTATCGGTAGGGGGAGTTTTACGGCGTCGTGCCCGCTGCGGACCCATCACCAGGTCCGGGCTTCACTTCACTTGCCCGTTGGACGAGACCATGCTGACCATCGACGACATCCGCACCGTGCCCCTGTTCGCCACCCTCGACGACGACGAACTGGCGCATCTCGCGCACACGTCCGCCGATCTCCATCTGTGCGCCGGTGAGTTCGCGGTTCACGAAGGCGGCGAGCGCGCGCTGTATGTCGTTCTCGCGGGGAAGATGGAAGTCATCAAGACCTTCGACGGCGTCGAGCGCACGCTCGGCTGGCGCTTGCCGGGAACCCTCTTCGGCGAAGTGCCGCTCGCGCTGAGTTCGCCGTTTCCGGGCGCCTATCGGGCAGCCGAGCCCTCGCGTGTGATGCGGGTGGACGCGCAGCGCTACTACGTGCTGGCCGCCGCGTCACCCGACGTTGCGCTGAAAATGGGGGCGCTCGCACGGGAGCGCATCGGCGGTTTGCAGGGTCTTTCCGCCGAACCGCCCAAGATCCGCGTGACCATGGTCGGCAGCCGCTGGGACGGCGCCTGCACGGCGCTGCGCCAGTTCCTGGCCCGCAACCAGATCAGCTACGACTGGATCGCGGTGGACGCGCCCGAACTGGCGGCGCGCTGGCCGGGGCCGGCCCCGGCGGAAGAGGACTGTCCCGCGCTGCGGCTGGTCGACGGCAGCGTGCTGAACCGGCCCGCGACACGCGAGCTGGCGGAGTTGCTGGGCCTGCAAACACAGCCCCGCCTCGCCGAATACGACACGATGATCATCGGCGGCGGGCCGGCCGGTCTCGCCGCGGCGGTGTACGGCGCGTCCGAGGGTTTGCGCACGGTGGTGCTGGAGCGCGAAGCGCCGGGCGGGCAGGCGGGGACATCGTCGCGTATCGAGAATTACCTGGGCTTTCCGAACGGCGTGTCCGGTGACGAACTCGCAAGCCGTGCATTGCAGCAGGCGAGGCGGCTCGGCGCCGAGATTCTGGTGACGCGCTCGGTGGCCCGGATCGACGTCGACAATCGGCACGTTCATCTCGACGGCGGCGACGTGATTCGCGCGAAGACGATCATTCTCGCGACCGGCGTGACGTGGCGGCGTCTGATGATCGACGGCTTCGACCGTTTCATCGGCAAAGGCATTTACTACGGTGCGTCACGCAGCGAAGCGAGCGCTACGCACGGACTTGACGTTTATCTGATCGGCGGAGGCAACTCGGCCGGCCAGGCTGCGTTGTATTTCGCCAATCACGCGCGCATGGTGACGCTGGTTCTGCGCGGCGATTCGCTCGAGAAGAGCATGTCGCGCTATCTTGTCGAGCAGCTTCGCGGCAAGTCCAACGTGAAGGTGCAATTGCGGGTGGAGGTTGTCGGCGCGTACGGCGATACGCATCTGGCGGCGATCGATGTGCGCGACGCACTCAGTGGAGAGGTGAGCCGGCACGATTGCGGCGGATTGTTCGTGTTCATCGGCGCCGATGCGCAGACCGATTGGCTGCCCGGGGAAATCGCCCGCGATGCACGCGGCTATGTGCTCACCGGCGACGATGTCGTGAAGGCCGGACGCTGGTCTCATCGCCGCGATCCTTATCTGCTCGAATCGAGTGTGCCGGGAGTATTTGCTTGCGGGGACGTGCGGTTGAGTCCGGTTAAACGCGTTGCGTCCGCGGTGGGTGAGGGCAGCATGGCGATTGCGTTCGCTCATAAGTATCTGCAGAACGATGCTGGATAGTGGGGAGCCGGTACTTACGGTGCGACGGCTACGTGCTACTAGCTACGCGCTGGTTTGCCATGCGCTATTCCAACCGCCGATTCAACGCCTCACGTCGCACTGAAGCCGAACAACCGGCACGGCGTACTCCACAGCACACGCCGACGCGCATCGGAATCGGGAATCAGGCGTTGCACGAGCGTCAGAAGCGGTGCGTAATCCATCCGCGCCGGCGCGCGCAGGAAAGGCCAATCCGAACCCCAGACGCAACGGTCCGGTCCGAACGTGCGAAGAAGCTGTTGCACGAAAATCTGCGCATCTTCATACGGGTAGTCAAGCTGCGAGAACTTCTGCAGTCCGGAAATCTTCACGACGGTGCGATCATTGTCGGCAAGCCGCAGCAGCGTCTGAAAGCCTGGCTGTTCGATACCCGCCGCGAGGTCGGGGCGACCGCAGTGGTCGATGAGTATCCGTGTCCGGGTCCGCTCGATTAGCGCTTGCAGTGTGACCAGTTGATCACCGACGGTCTGGATCTGCGCGAACATGTCGAGCTCGGTCAACATACGGAAGAGCGCGTCGGCAGTGGCCATCGAGTCGACGCCGTCCATCGCCGGATTGAAGGCGATGCCCACCACGCCCGCGCGTTTCATGTCGAGCAATTCCGTGCGGCTCACGGCGTGATCGACCACCGCGATACCCTTGAAAAGATCGCCGCCCCGCTCGATCGCGTCGAGCATGCAGCGATTGTCGGTGCGATAGCCGCTCGTCGGACCGACCAGCAATGCATGACGAACTCCGCACGCATCCATCACATGCGTGAACTGCGCGGCAGTGCCGATCTCCTGCATCGATGGGCGATAGGCAGTGTCGGATCGATAAGGAAAACGTGCGGGATCGAAGATATGGTTATGACAGTCGATCTTCTGTTCATCGAAGATGTTCATTGATAGGAGTTCTCAGGGAGATGCGTAATCGTGGTGCACAACCTAGGGAAGTATGCGCGTATCCGGGTAGGCGAGTGCAAGCGGCCCGATCGGCTTTCGGCGCGGCAACGCAATGTACTCGCGTCTCTAAAAAAATCTCGCGTCATCATGCCGATATAAGTTATAAAGTTTAAACGGGTAGGCATCAAACTGCGAAAACAGGAGGACGAAGATGAAACGCGCATACCGTTACGCCCCGTCGACTCAGTGCGCCGCAATGCCCCCCGGCCGCTCGCCTTCGATCTTCATGGAATACCTGCCGAAAGACCAGCAAGCGGCTTGCACCTGTTGTCTCCGCCACCCGCGCCGTTCATACCGTTCGTCGAGAAAGACCTGAACAATTGACCAGCTCTCATGGTAAATTGCCAGCGCTACTGTGCCGACCGCGTAAGCCGTCCATAGCAAGCGACCATACGTGGATAGCTTTTGTGCCTTTCAATCGTAATTCGAATGACTGGAGAACAAGAAATGCTTTTTAACGGTGGTTTCACATTCCCGAATTTTCTGGCCGACGTCTTTTCCGTATTCATGTTTATCCTGTGGTTCTGGTTGCTCATCACGGTATCGGGCGATCTGTTCCGCCGCAGTGACGTCTCTGGTTTAGGGAAAGTCGGCTGGGTCATTCTGCTTATCATCCTGCCTTATATCGGCATATTCGCTTATCTGTTGACGCAAGGCCGGGGCATGGCCGAGCGCGACCAGGCGCGCGCCAAACAGGCTCGCGAAGACCTGCGTCAGGTGGTGGGTTTCAGTGCCGCGGACGAACTGGAAAAACTCGACCGGCTGAAAGCGGCGGGATCGATTTCGGCAGAGGAGCATGCGCGCCTGCGAGCGCGGCTGGTGCAGTAATCGGCGATACCCCCAGGCTTTGAGCTTCGCCCGTGGCGTCACCTCGAAACACGAGAACGGCGTGAAGGTGACGTGCGAATGAAATCGGCGAAACTGAGATTTCAGGTGCATTCACTGCACTACGCGACGTAACTGGAGGAATCCATGCTAACCCGCTTTGCTCGTGTTGCCGATTACGCCGCGCCGGCGGCGCGGCGATCCATGCCATTGCGTCGCGCTGCGGTGATCTGCGTCGCGGCGCTGACGCTGGCAGGGTGCGTACAGCCGTGGCAGCAATTCCATGCGGGCCAGGATCAGTCGGCGATCATTGCCCGCATGGGACCGCCGCGCGAAATCCATCAACTGCCGGACGGCGGCCGCCGTCTCATGTGGCCGACCCAGCCGATGGGCACGACGACAGTCGCCGCCGACATCGATTCATCCGGCCAGATAGTGAACGTGCGCCAGGTATTGCAGATCAGCGAATTCAATCGCGCGGTGATCGGCAAATGGACACGTGAAGACGTACTGATCAATTTCGGCCAGCCCGTGCAGACCGCTTTTTTCCGTCGCTCACAACGGGAAGTGTGGTCGTATCGCTACGTGGAGAACAACATCACGCATCTGTTGTTCAACTTTTCGTTCGACACCAGCGGTGTGTTGCGTGAAACGCAACGCACTCCCGACCCTCTGCGTGACCGGGACTTCCGGCGGTTCTGATTGTCGATTGCTTCGGTAACTCAGGTCTCGCCAATTGCGCCGAAAGACACTGCCGCGCAGTTGGCGAGCGCTCACGCGCTGAGGGTGTTCTTATAGATTTTCCCGTCCTTCATGATGACGAGCAGGTTCTTCGCCGGATCGGCGACGAGCGCAAGGTTCTCGACCGGATTGCCGTCGACCAGCAGCAGATCGGCAAACGCACCTTCTTCGATCACGCCCAACTTGCCCGGATACGGATTGCGCGGACCGGAGAGTTCGAGCAACTGGCCGTTGGCCCCCGTGGCCATCTTCAACGCTTCGGCGGCGGTGTACCAGCGCAGCAGGTGCGTCAACATCGTGCCCTGACGCGTGGCGAGTGCCGGTGAGAACAGCAGGTCCGAGCCGAATGCCGTTTTGATGCCGTGTTTCTTGGCAAGCGTATAGGCATTGTTGGTGCCCGCGAAAACGGCGAGCATCTTCTCCCTGCTCGGACCGCTCAAAGGAACCGTGTCTTCTTCGCTGACGAATGGCTGAATGCTCAACCAGGTGCCGTTCTTCGCCATCAGACTCGCCGTCGCATCGTCCATCAGATGAGCGTGCTCGATACACTGGGCGCCCGCCGCGATCGCTCGCTGGACTGCATGCGGCACATACGCATGCACCATCACGTAGGTGCCCCAGTCCGCGGCGGTTTCGACGGCCGCGCGCAATTGAGGCTCCGTGAAAGTGAGCATGTCCAGCGGACTGCGAGGGGTGGAGACGCCGCCACTGCCCACGATTTTGATCTGCGATGCGCCTTGCAGGAACTGCTCGCGCACGCGCAGGCGAACTTCATCGGCGTTATCTGCAACGATGCTGCCGCCGGTCTGCTCGGAACTGCTGATCCTGCTTCCCGCTCTCGGCAGGTCCGTCAGCGAGCGGAAATCGCCGTGACCGCCGGTGGTGGTGATCATCGCACCGGACGGATAAATGCGCGGACCCGAGATGAGGCCCTCGTCGATGGCCTGTTTCAACGCGAACGCCGGGCCGCCCGCGTCGCGTACCGTGGTGAAGCCGCGCATCAGCGTACGCTCGGCCTCGGCGCTCGCGGCGAGGTGCACGTAGGCGATATCGGCGGTGAGCACGACCGGGAGCGGCAACGCGGCGATGATCGTATGCCAGTGCATGTCGATCAGGCCCGGCATCACGACACGGCCGCCGCAGTCGATCACCTGCGTGCCGTCGGGAACGGCAGGCTTGCTCTGCGTGAGCGTACGAATGCGATTGCCGTCCACGAGCAGAAAGAGCCCGTCACGCAACGTGGTGGTTTTTCCGTCGAATAGCCGGAAATTCGTGAAGAGAATAGGGCGTGTTGGACTGGCAGGTGGAGGCGCCGTCTGCGCACTCGCGAGCTTCGGCAAAATGAGCATCAGCGCGGAGGCGGCCATGCCGGTGACAAAGCCACGCCGCGTAAGACCTGTGCTGATGCGGTTATTCGCAAATTCGATCTCGGACTTTTGACAGAAGCAGGCAAATGGATGATCCGCGCCTTCTTGATCGCCAGGTTTGCGAGAGAACATCGATACCCCTCCAGAAAGTTTTGATTTCTGTACGTCGGCCAGTGGGCAGTATAGACAGATGGGATCAAAAGAGGAACGCAACCCTTGCCCGATCGGGTCAACGTCGAACGCCCACTGCTATTTGCAAGGCATTCAGATGGTAACTGAAAGCCTGATCATCAGAACCCCTTATTGGAGGCCCCTCATTGCCCCCCATTAAAGGTTTATAGAAGCGACTCGATTGGAAGAATCGACAGCATCCAGACACCCATTCGCCCGTACCAGGTCGTATTGGGTTCCGTGTCGTGGCGAATCTCCGTGTCGCCGTTTCGCTCGATCCAGAAGATCTTCCCATTCGGATCGAGCTGTACCGAATAGGCGACTTGCGGCACATATGCGAGGAAAGTCGCCTCGATCTGGCTGGCCAATTCGGGGCTGTCGATCACGAGGCCCAATTCCGTATTCAGATAGGCGGAGCGCGGGTCGAAATTGTACGACCCCACGAACACCCGCTGCGCGTCCACCACGAAAGTCTTCGCGTGCAGACTGGACCCGGAACTGCCGAACGGACCCGGTGACTGCTCCTTCTTATGATGACTGCCCGGCAAACGCCGCAATTCATAGAGACGAACCCCGCCTTTAAGCAGTTCGACGCGCCGCTTCGCGTAGCCTGAGTGAACCGCGGCGACATCGGTCGCTTCGAGCGCATTGGTCAGCACGCGCACGGTGATGCCCTTCTCGGCGAGGCCGGTCAGGTACTGCGTGCCGGTCGTGGCCGGCACGAAATACGGCGACACGACGTCGATTTCCCGGGTGGGATCGCCGAGCACTTCGCGCATCTGATGCGAAATGAGTGCCTCCGGCGGCGCGTTGCGCAGGCCTTTCGCCGGGTCGTCGCTGATCATGTGCGTCGTGGCCCAGTCGAACGGCAACGTGTTGTCCAGCATCTTCTGTATGACATGCGGGCCGCGCAACGCCTCCATATAGGCCGTCGCCGCGGGGTCTCGCTCGATGGCCTGCGCTTTGCTCGCGAGCACGTCGAGCTGACCGGCGCCCGCCTGCGGCAGAATCCGCTCGACGGGATACGATGACGCACTGGCCCAATAGCGGTCGAAGTCCCGCGCGACATCGGCGGCGGCGGGTCCGACCGCCAATACGTCGAGGTCGGAGAAGACGATGCCGTCGGTGGCATCGAAGTACTCGTCGCCGATATTACGGCCGCCGAGTATCGTCGCCGTGCTGTCCGCGGTCAGCGACTTGTTGTGCATGCGCCGGTTGGCGCGCGGGAAATCCGTCAGGAAGCCGATGAATTTGGGCTTGCGCACCACGAACGGATTGAACAGGCGGACTTCGATGTTCGGGTGCGCTTCGAGCGCCGCGAGCGTCGGGTCGAGAGAAGAGGGAATGCCGAGATCATCGAGCAGCAGCCGTACGCGCACGCCGCGGTCGGCGGCCTCGTGGATTTCTTCGAGCAGCAACGTGCCGGTCAGGTCGTTGCGCCAGATGTAGTACTGGATATCCAGCGTGCGTTGCGCCGAACGGATGAGGTCCATCCGCGCGGCAAACGCCATATGCGCATCGGAGAGCGGGTAGATGCCCGCGAGGCCGGCGTGTGTCGCGAGCGCGGGCCCGACGGCGCGGCCGAGATCGGTGGAGGCGGCCTGCGCGGGCGTCAACGAAGTCGACTCGGTACGGTTTTCGAGCGAGGGCAACGCGCAGCCGGTCAGCAGGCTTGCGCATAGCAGCAACGCTGAAATCCCGCCAGTCGATCGACGAATTGCGTGGAACGGGTGGTGTCTCAGCGCTCGCATACGATCCATAGTGTCCTTCAGGCCATTGTCGTCTGTCTGGTTTTACAATCAGGCAGGCCATTACGCGAGCCATGCAAACATGGCAATATCGCAATGACATTTACCGCTGATCACCGGCCAATGCGCGAACGGTCATGAAGGCTCGCGCCGAACCCCGTGCGTTGCATTGTGCGATCAGAATACTATGTCTGGAAGATTGCTGATATTCGCGGGGCGGTCTTCCGGTTGCGTAAATCGGTTTGCCTGATGGTATGGGCGGGTCGCGCAAAATCGAACGGGGAGCAACCCTGGCTCCGTTCGGGCATCGCGTGGCGAAAGATCAATCGAGCGGTTTGCACAATCAGGAGTCGCGCAAGTGAAGGTATCCCGATTGCTGTTTGGCAGTGTTCTGCTGTTCGCGATTGGCACGGCGCTGCAAGCCGTGTGGCCTCTGTCGCAGCCGGCTTCTTATCATCACTTCGCCGACGAGCGCTCGATAGGCGTGCTTCACAACGCGTCGGACGTGCTGTCGAACCTCGTCATTCTGGTAGCCGGCCTGCTCAATCTTCTCTGGGTGATACGGCACGCGTCGCGTCAACCCGCGCAATTTCCCGGGATGCTGGTGGCGTCCCTCGGGCTGATCCTGACGGCATTCGGCTCGGCCTACTATCACGAGATGCCGACGGACGCGACGCTCGTATGGGATCGTTTTCCGATGACGATCGTTTTCGCCGGCATTCTGGCGATGCTGTGGACGTCGGCGACCAAACAGCGCGTGGGCTGGGTGCAGATGCTGATACTCGTCGCCGTTTCGGTGGGCACCGTGGTTTACTGGCAGGCATTCGACAGCCTGTGGCCCTATGCGATCCTGCAGTTCGGCGGGCTCGCGCTCATCGTCGGCATGACCCTCATACGGAAAGTCGACGCGCTGTCCGGCTGGTGGCTGGTCATCATTTTCTATGCGATCGCGAAAGTCTTTGAAACGCTCGACTGGCAGGTGTGGGCGCTCTCGGATCATCTGGTCGCCGGTCATGCGCTCAAGCATGTCGCAAGCGGCTTTGCCGGCGCCGCATTGCTGCTGATCGCGAACGCGTCGCTGCGATCCGGCGGGTGGCGTGCCGAATCGTGGTGACGGGCGGCGCCGGAGATCGACCCCGTACCGCCGCCCGGGCGTTCATAACGGCAAGTCCGCGAGATACAGCCGGTGAGCCACAGCGCCGCAACGGCCAGGTTCGACGCGCAACCCGCGATGCCGGATCGTGCCACGAAAAGAGCCTTCATCTCATGGCCCTGGGTGTGTGTCTGCATGACGTACCTCGCGTGTGTGAGGACACGGGAATTTGACACTTTATCGGGAAAGGAGTTTGCGGTCGGCATGGCGTGCAGAGGGACGACGCACGTCGTATATGGGATGATGAGACAGGTTGCCTTCGTGCCTGACAGCCAGCCAGTCTCGCGGTTTGGCGTGCCACGCAATGCGCTTGCGCATGCCATGGCGCCCGCCTCCGGCAATGGCCCATACGCGCTCTTCCTTAAAGCTCCGATTCGATCGGCAACAGCCCAAGGAACCAGATCCCCACGCGCTTCAAACCCGACACGCCCGGCTCGTCGCCCTCCGTCTGCGTACCGTCCGCCTTCGTGTCGATCCAGACGATCCGCACGGTGCCGTTCGCGTTGGTGCGCTCTTCGAGCCGCCACGCAATCTGATCGAGCTTCGGTTCGACGCCGTTCACCACCTCCGAGGCGAGCGCATCGCTTTCGCAATAGAGTCCGATCTCCGTATTCAGCGTGATCGAGCGTGGATCGAGATTCATCGAACCGATGAAGATGCCGGACTTGTCGAACACATAGGTCTTGGCATGCAACGAGGCTTTCGACGACCCCAGCATCGTCTTTTTATGCCGTGGGTCTTCGGACGCCGCGGGCTTCAACTCGTAGAGATGCACGCCCGCCTCGAGCAGGTCCTTGCGATAGCGCTGATATCCGGCGTGAACGGCGGCCACGTCCGTGGCCGCCAGCGAATTGGTGAGGACGGTCACGCGAACGCCGCGGCCGGCCTCCTTGCGCAGCCACGCGACGCCTTCCTTTCCAGGCACGAAGTACGGCGAAATGATGAGCATCTCTTTCTGCGGTTCAATGCTCAGGGTCCTGAACTGCGACAGCAGATGCCCGGTCGGATCGTTCGGCGAGCGCGTGATTTTCGCGGGATCGTCGTAGAGCAGGGTCGCCTTGCCCCAGGACACGTCGATTTCGCGCATGGCGATGATTTCGGCGTAGCGGTGCGTGGCCTGGGTCACGTAGGGCGTATCGCGTTGCGAAGCGACGAACGCCGCCAGCTTCGCGCGATACGCGGCGAGCGCGCCGGGGTCGGCCGGATGGCCCGTCAGCCGCTCGATCGGATACGCCGCGTCCGAGTTCCAGAACTGGTCGAACGCGCTCGAGATGTCGCGGACCACGGCGCCATACGTCAGCACGTCGAGGTCGCCGAACGAGACGTCGCTGGACGCGCCGAAGTACTCGTCGCCGATGTTGCGGCCGCCGACGATCGCCGCTTCGTTGTCGGCGATGATCGACTTGTTGTGCATGCGCCGGTTCACCCGGCTGAATTCCATGGCGGAGCCCAGCACCTTGAAGCGGCGATTCGCGACCGGGTTGAACAGCCGTATCTGGATGTTCGGATGGGACGCGATGGCGAGCAACACCTGATCGTCCGCGCCGGTGCCGAGATCGTCCAGCAGCACTCTCACTCTGACGCCGCGATCCGCCGCGCGCAGCACCGCGTTCGCCAGATGCCGGCCGGTCAGATCGTCGTGCCAGATGTAGTACTGCAGGTCGAGCGTGCGGTCCGCCGCATCGGCGAGCGCGATGCGGCTGAGCAACGCGTCGACGCCATCGGGCAGCAGATGGAACGCCGTCTGGTCCGGATGCTGGCGCACCTGAGGCAGGAAAGCCGTGCCCAGACGCGTGCTGTCCGACGGTTCGATCGCATGCGTTTCGACTCGCCCGGTCTGCGGCGGCAGACTCGCGCAGGCCGACAGCAGCGCCAGAAGCAGAACCGCGAGGGCTGCACGAAACGTTGCCATGGCTAGACCTCCGGGTCCTGGGCTTTATGCTGCGAAATCGGCGGCCATGTCCGCATCGGTACGCGCTTCAAGCCGGCCGTTGCGGCACGCGTCGCGGAATTTTTCGTAGTCCTGTTCCACCTGATCGGCATAAGCGCGCGAATAGCTGACGAGCGCTTCCGCCATCTGGTCGCCGTTGCCGAGGTAGCCGGCCACCTCGGTCGCCTGGCCGCCGGCTTTCGCGTGGGCTCGCGCGAGCACCCAGCCGCACAGGCTCGCATACTCGCGAAACGTCTCCTTCGAAAACAGCTCGAGCGTGGCCGAGACCTTCATGTCACGCAACTGACGCCCGTAGATGTGCCGCCCGAACGGGCCCGACGTCCAGCCGAGAAACGGATCGCTCGCGCCCTGCATGAGGCGCTGGCCGTTGACCACCCGCTGCCCGTGGTGCCGCGGGGACCGCGCGTCGAAATACCGCGAGACGACGGACGTCGAGGCTTCCTTGAACTGGATGAACAGCGGCTTCTCGTGCGGATCGACCATCAGCAGGATCAGGCATCGCGTGCCCACGCTGCCGACGCCGACCACCTTGAACGCCACATCCTGCATCGAGAAGTGCGCGAGCAGATTGCCGCGCACCACGCCGAGGGACTTCAGGTAATGCCGGTAGATCGGCCCCATCAGATCGCGCCAGTCGCCGAGACCGAGCCAGTCGTCGTCGTGCGTGAAAAGCGTGCTCTTGCCGTGTACGTGGAACACGCTGGGCGGCGTGTCGCGAATTTGCCAGACGCCGTCGCGGTGGCTGGCGAGCTTGGGGAGCATGGTCTCGTGTGTGCGGCGCGATGCGCGTTCGACGCTGTTGCGCACGTGTTGGCGTGCATCGTCCGAGGTCACGGTCCGTTCGAGGCGATCGAACGTGATGAGTTCGTACCAGAGTTCGAGCGGGCTCAGCGCCGCATAATTTTCGGTCCATCGCTGATAGCTCTGCACGGCGAGCGCGACGACTTCGTCGGCCAGTTTGTCGCCGTGCCCGAGATGCCTTACCGCGATATAGAAGCTGGCGCTCAGGCGTTTGAGGTCCCACTCCCAGGGCCCGGGCGCGGTTTCGTCGAAATCGTTGATGTCGAAAGCCAGTGCTCGCTCCGGTGTCGCGAAGCCGCCGAAGTTCATCAGGTGGCAGTCGCCGCAGATCTGGAAATGAAAGCCGCTGTTGGCGGTGGCGTGGAGATCATGCGCCTGAATGATCGCGCTACCGCGATAGAACGTGAACGGCGAGGCAAGCATGCGGCCATAGCGCAGTGGAACGAGCGCCTCGACGCGTCCCTCGCTGCTCTCGCGCAACAACCCGACCGGATCGCGATCGGTGTTGCCGATCTTCGCGTGCGCGCTGCGCGGCGTGTCCTTGCGCGCCTGGCGGCCGAGCGCGCGGCGTTCCGCGAGCGAGTCGGATGGCGTCATCGTTTTCTCCTTCGGTAGCGCAAATCGGATCGGCGTGTCGAGTTCTTGTCGGGATGCGCCGCGGCGGCCAGGGCCGGCTGAATGGCGCTCGTCCCGGTGACTGTTTGCACAGCCACGCGCTGTCTTGCCCGGAAACCAGTCAGTTGCTTGCGCCTCCGTGCCGCGGCGTAGGCATGCCGCTGGCTGGTGATATGCGTTTTACGAGTGCCACGAGAAAGCGGACTGATAAAAGACGGCGTAACGGACGGGTCCGTTTGCCTGTTCAAACTCTAACTGGTCTATCCGATTATTTCCATAGTGCCCGCCCCGAGTGTCGAGTCTGTCTTGCGCCGGCTTCCTCAATCCGCGCCGTCGGGCACGTCGTCCCGCCCGGAGGAAGCGCGCCCCTGGACGCTCAGCAGATGCTCGCGCATGGACCGGGCCGCCGCTTCGCCATCGCGTGCCTTCATCGCGCTGACGAGCGCTTGATGCTGGCGGGCAAAGAATTGTCGCGTTGTTTGCGCGGCGGTCTTCTCGCGCACGTCCGGTTTGACCCGCATGCCGTTGATCACTTCCATCAACGCGATGAGCGCCGGGTTGCGGGTGGCCTGTCCGATCAGCAGATGAAACCGGTGATCCCATTGCTGCCACTCTTCATCCGTTTTGGCCGCGGCGTTTTTCCGCGCGCATTTTTCCAGCTCCAGCAAGTCGTCCCGGCTCGCTTTCGTCGCGGCAAGCTGCGCGAGCGCCGGCTCGAACAGCAGCCGCATTTCCGCGATGTCCGCCGGACTCGCTCCCGCGCGAAGCCCGCGCAGGGTAGGTGCGAACTTCAGCGGCCGCGCACCCAGATAAGTGCCGCGGCCGACGCCGCGCCACACCTGGCCGGACGCTTCCAGCGACGCGAGCGCGGCGCGCAGTTCGCGTCGGCTGACGCCGAGGTCTTCGGCGAGCTTGCGTTCGGGCGGCAGCGCATCGCCGTCCCGCAATTGATGCCCGGCAATGTATTCCAGCAACCTGTCCAGCATGGACTCTCCCTGCTTTTTGTTGAACCAATGAACATTGGTATCAAAGATAGCAGAAACGCCAAGCTTGCCGAAGTTGCGGTGATTATTTTTTTATCTTGTATTATTGGGCGAATATCGGGTTAACACGGGGCTGAAGTCCGCCGTGCCTAGCCTTATTCTGGCGTGTTATTTTTTATGAACCTTTGTTTATTGGTTCATTTCGTGATTGCCGTTCGTCGCAAAAGGAGTCGTGCATGTCGTTTACAACCCGTCCTGAGCTGCTCGGTACATTCGGCATGGTGGCCTCGACCCACTGGCTCGCCAGCGCGTCCGCGATGGCCGTTCTGGAGAAAGGCGGCAATGCATTCGACGCGGCCGCCGCAGCCGGTTTTGTTCTGCAGATCGTCGAGCCGCATCTGAATGGACCGGGCGGCGAACTGCCGGTCGTGTTCTACAGCGCGCGCGAGGACCGGGTGCGCGTGCTGTGCGGGCAAGGCGTGACGCCGGCGGCGATGACGATCGAGCGCATGCGCGGGCTGGGGCTGGAGGTCGTGCCGGGAACGGGCTTGTTGCCGGCCGTGGTGCCCGGCGCGTTCGGCGCATGGATGGCGATGCTGCGCGACTACGGGCAACTGCCGCTCGAAGAGGTCTTGGGCTACGCAATCGGTTACGCGGAAAACGGCTATCCGGTCCTGCCGCGCATGACCTCGTCGATACTCGCCATCAAGGACTTCTTCCAGACCGAATGGCCCACCTCGGCGGAGCAATGGCTGCGCAACGGCGACGCGCCGCAGCCCAATCATCTGTTCGCCAATCCGGCGATTGCGCACACGTACCGGCGCATCCTGCAGGAAGCGAATACCCGCCGTGACCGGGCCGAGCAGTGCGAACGCGCGCGTGAAGTCTTCTATCGCGGCTTCGTGGCCGACGCCATCGACCAGTATTTCCGCTCGACGCCGGTGCTCGACACGTCCGGCCGGCGCAATCATGGCCTGCTCGACGCGGATGATCTGGCGCGCTGGGCGCCGACTTACGAGGACCCGGTCTCCTATGACTATCAAGGCTTGCGGGTCCACAAGACGGGCCCGTGGGGGCAGGGGCCGATGTTCCTGCAGCAGCTCGCGCTGCTGAAGGGCTTCGATCTCGCGGCGATGGACCCGCTCGGCCCCGACTTCGTGCACACCGTCATCGAATGCTCGAAGCTCGCGTTTGCGGACCGCGACGTGTTCTACGGCGACCCGGACTTCGCGCACGTGCCGATGGAGACGCTGCTAAGCGATGCCTACAACGACGAACGCCGTCGGCTGATCGATCCCGCGCGCGCGTCGTTCGAATTCCGTCCCGGCGCGCTGGAGGACAGCGAGCGCCGCGCCGCGCTGATCATGGCCAACGCCGGCAAGCAGCAGTCCGGCGGCTTCGGCCAGGGCGAGCCGACCTTCGCGCCGCTGCCCGAACTGCGTGGCGACACGGTTCATCTCGACGTGGTGGACCGCTGGGGCAACATGGTGTCGGCGACGCCGTCGGGCGGCTGGCTGCAGGCGTCGCCCGCCGTGCCCGGTCTCGGTTTCAACGTGACCACGCGCGCGCAGATGTTCTGGATGGAAGAGGGCTTGCCGTCGTCGCTCGGTCCGCGCCGCCGTCCGCGCACGACGCTCTCACCGACACTGGTCACGCGCGACGGCAAACCCTACGCGGCGTTCGGAACGCCGGGCGGCGACCAGCAGGATCAATGGTCGCTCCAGCTGTTCCTCAGGCACGTACACGGCGGCATGAACTTCCAGGCTGCCGCGGATGCGCCGTCGTTCCAGACTGCTCACTTCCCCGGCTCGTTCTATCCGCGCTCGATGCAACTCGGCAAGATGTCCGCCGAAGCGCGCTTCCCCGAACACACGCTGGCCGAATTGCGCGCGCGGGGACACGACCTGACCGTAGCCGAGCCTTGGGCGTTGGGCCGCGTCTGCGCGGTGGGAATCCGCAACGGCTTGATGCGCGGCGCGGCGACACCGCGTCAGATGCAGGCATACGCTGTCGGCCGATAGGCTTCGCGGCCCGCCAAACGTATCCATTCCTTGGGAGAAAACGCCGTGTCCGCTGTCGCCGCCCGCCTCGAGAGACTGCCGATCTCGGGCTTTCATCGCAAGCTCCTGCTCATCGGCGGGCTGGGGTATATGTTCGATGGACTCGATTCATCCTCGCTCGCGTTTCTGCTGCCGGTCGTGAGCAAGCTGTGGCATCTGACGAGCGCCCAGAGCGGGCTCGTCGCGAGTAGCACGTACATCGGCTACTTCTTCGGCGCGTTTCTGTCGGGCGTGCTCGCGGATGTGATCGGCCGGCGCCGCATCATGATGTCGGCGCTGGCGATCTACTGCGCCGCCTCGCTCGCGAGCGCCACCGCCAACGACTGGCACACGTTCTTCGCGTTGCGCATCGTCGCGGGCTTCGGCTCCGGCGCGGAGACGGTGGTGATCGCGCCGTTTCTCGCCGAATTCGTGCCCCGGCGTTACCGGGGCATCTTTTGCGGCGCGCTGGTGGGGTTCATGTCGTTCGGCTATCTGGGTTCCGCCATCCTCGGTTTCAGCGTGGTGCGCAACTTCGCCGACGGCTGGCGCTACCTCGCGGTGGCGACGTCGTTGCCGGTCGTGATGCTGCTCTGGTGGCGCAGGACGCTGCCCGAGTCGCCGCGCTGGCTGGAAAGCCAGGGACGGCGCGGCGAAGCGAACCGCATCGTCAGCGAGATCGAGGCGTGGTTCGCGAGCCGGGGCATTCGTCTGGCGCCCGCCTCGGTCGGCGCGACGCTGCCCGCTGCCGCGCCGATCAAAACCAGCGCGTTGCAGAACGTGCTGACGCTGTGGTCGCCGCGCCTCGCGCGCACGACCGCGGTGAGCTGGCTGATGTGGTTTTCCGTCGCGTTCGCGTACTACTCGTTCTTCTCGTGGATTCCGAGCCTGCTGCTCAAGGAAGGGCTCACGATGACGAAAAGCTTCGGCTATTCGATCGCGATCTATGGTGCGCAGATTCCGGGCTATTTCTCGGCGGCATGGCTCAATGAACGGATCGGCCGCAAGGCGGTAGTCGCGTCCTATATGCTGCTCGGCGGGATGGCGGCGATCGTGCTCGCCTTCTCGCACACGGGTCTGCAGATCATGGCGGCGGGCATCGCACTGTCGTTCTTCATGAACGGCGCTTTCGCCGGCGTGTATGCCTACACGCCCGAAGTCTTTCCGACGACCGTGCGTGCAACCGGCACCGGCTCGTCTTCATCGTTCGGCCGGATCGGCTCGGTGAGCGCGCCGATTCTGGTCGGCCTCGTCTATCCCACACTCGGCTTCCTGGGGGTGTTCGGGATGACCACGACGGTGCTGCTGATCGGCGCGTGCGTGGTTTTCTTCCTCGGTATCGAGACCCGCAACCGTTCGCTCGAAGACATCGAAGTGGAAGGCGCCGAGGCGGCGCCGGACCTTCGCGGCCCGCTCAACTCCACTGAAATGCGCGGTTGAGCCGCCGGCATTTCTCAACTTCGACACACCGACTATGCAAGCCACGCAGATCGAATCCGCACTGCCCGCCATGAAAGCGCTGGAATTATCGGACCTCGAAAGCCTTGCCATGGCCATGCGCATCAGGGGCCAGCCCGCGCAGATTTTCCGGGCGGTTCACGCGGTGGCGGCGCGCGCAATCGGCGCGAAGCTGTTCACCATCATGTCCTACGATGCGCGGCGCCATGAGGTCGAGCGCGTTTATACCAACATGCCGGATGTCTATCCGCCTGGCGGGCGCAAAAAAAAACGCGGCACGGCGTGGTCGAAACAGATATTGGAGGATCTCGAACCGTTCCGCGCGGAAACCGCGCAACACATTCGCGACGCGTTCGACGATCACGCGGTGATGACCGGCATGGGGCTCGGCTCGATCCTGAACATCCCGATAGCATACGGCGGAGAATGCATCGGTACGATGAACATGACGCATGTCGAAGGCTGGTACACGCGCGGACATGAGGCGATGGGCCTGCTGATCGGCAGCTTCCTTGCGCCCGCTTTGCTCAGGCGGCAAGCTTGCGCTGATGGCGCCACGTCTCTCTAACGATAACAACAACCATGGCTTCCACCACACCGACCACGTTGAGCACCACATCAGAAGTGCAAAGCCGCTGGCTGCTCGTCTTCATCCTGGGTTACCTGGCGCTCTTGGCCGATGGCGCGGACGTGATGATGTACGGCTTGACGCTCACGCGAATCAAAAACGAATTCGGACTCACCAATGTCGAGTCCGGCGCGTTGGGAAGTTTGACGCTGGTGGGGATGGCGATCGGCGGGATTCTGGGCGGCTGGGCGAGTGATCGGCTGGGTCGCGTGCGGGTCGTGGCGTGGGCGCTGGCGCTCTTTTCGCTGGGCGCGGGGTTGCTGGGGCTCACCCATAACTTCGTGGAATTCGCGGTGGTGCGGTTTATCAGTTCGCTCGGCATCGGCTGCATGGTGCTGGTGACCACGCTCGTCGCCGAATACGTGCCGACTGTGCGGCGCTCGCTGATTCTCGGCGTGCTGCAGACCGGCATTTCGGCGGGCTATATCGTCGTCATTGCGCTGAGCAACTGGATTTTGCCGCACTACGGCTGGCGCACGCTCTATTACGTGTCGGCGCTGCCGGTGCTGCTCGCGCTCGCGATCAAGTTCGCCGTGCCCGAACCGGCAAACTGGCTGGCGAGCCGCGCCGCCGTGCGCGGCAGCGAACGCGGACTCGTCGACAACCGCTATTACGCGATCTTCAGCAGTCGGCAATCACGAACCCTGTTCATTCTGTGGACCCTGATTTCCGTCTTCTCGCTCTCCGGGTTTTATGGTCTGAACAACTGGTTGCCGACTTACCTTGAAAAAGAACTGCATGTGAAATTCAGCGCGATGGCGGGGTACATGATCGGGACGTTCGTGGTCGCCTTCATCGGCAAGATCTTCGCCGGATGGCTGGGCGACCGTTGGAGCCGGCGCGGTGTGTACGTGCTCGGTTGCGTCGGCGCGGCGCTCTTTCTCCCCGTCATCATCTTCTGGCATACGCGGGAGAACATTGTTTATCTGATGCTGCTTTTCGGATTTCTGTACGGCGTGCCGCTGGGCACGGTGGGCACCTTCATGTCCGAGAGCTTCGCGACTTCGATTCGCGGTACGGCAGTAGGCGGGTCTTATAACCTTGGCCGCTTCTGCTCCGGTGCGGCACCTATCGTGATTGGCTATCTGGCGACGCAGTTTTCAATCGGCATCGGCTTTTTGGTGGTGGGCGGGGTTTTCTTTTTGAGCGGCATCACGGCGCTGTTCGTTCCCGATCGCCTGTATGACACGCAGCGTTAGAAGGCTGCGACGCGGATAACGGGCGCAACGTTGCGCGCCGCGGTTGAGAAGCCGCGTCACGCTCAACTTGATAATCCTCGCGCGGGATGCGTGAGCGCTCGTCATGGCAAGCGCCAACGCGTTCCATGGCCTACATCAAGCTCACGCACAGCAACGCACCTGCCAATGGCGCTTACGTCCCCTCAGGACGAATCGACAGCGCGTTCTTGACCGACGTGACGCCCGCTACACCCGTCGCAATCTCTTCCGCTTTCTGACTGTCGGCCGCCTCAGGCACCGTGCCCTGCAGCGTGATCGCACCGCCGGCTGAGCGCACAGTGATGTGCGACGCGGTAACACCCATCGCCTTCGACAATGCGTTGCGCACCTTGCGTCCCAGTGAGCGGTTGGCGGCGCGGTCTGCCTTGTGCTGACTCTTGGCGCTCTGCGCGCTCGTGTCGGCGGCTGGCGCCGCGTCGCTCGTCTGCGCGTTGGCCTGGAACGAAACCGCTACGAGCAGCGCGCCGCCAGCCAGCTTGATTGCGTGAATTGCCTTCATTGCATTTCTCCTTTCATCACCATTCGCGACGGCCCCGGCTGGGACCTTTGCACTGTGTCACTGAGATGTTGCTGGAACTGAATGAATCTTTACCGGCGGTCAGCCAGGGCCTCTGGCGCGGAAGCAGGCCTGCGTATCGTAACGCCTGATCAGAACCGGTGACGGATACCGGGCGCCACGATCGCCTGTGAGTTGGTGTTCGACTGGTTGCCGTACGAGTCGATCGAGGCGGTCGCTTCGCCAAGACCGCCGTTGGTGCCGTCCGCGTTGGTGTCGCGCTGATCGCCGCTCGCATGCTGGTAAGCCGCGACGAGATAGAAGTCCGTGCGCTTCGACACCGCATAGTCGGCGCCGAGCGAGAACTGATTGTACGTCGCGCAGGCGTCGCCGGTTCCGCGCGTACGCATAGCCCGCACTGAGCATCGTCGCGGACGTGTGACGAAAGATCGCAAAAAATCATTTTCTATCCCCTTCATCGCGATTGTCGATAAACGGCGAGTCGGTGTCACTGCCGCCGGCGCGCAACGCCGTGCGCGCTTCTTCGGCCAATTTTTCATAATGTTTGCGGAACCGGCTCAGGTCTTTTTCCTCGAGTTCTTCGAGATCGAGCAGGGCATTGTGTGCGCCCTCGATCGCGCGAATCAGCTCGTCGAGTTTGATCTGCATCGCGGCCGTATCGCGGTTTTGAGTGTTCTGGATCAGGAAGACCATCAGGAACGTGACGATCGTGGTCGATGTGTTAATGACGAGTTGCCACGTGTCGCTGTAATGGAAGAGTGGGCCGGTTATCGCCCACAGAAGCACCAGAGCGGCGGCCAGCACAAAGGTGGAGGGCCTGCCGGTCATTGTGGAGAGGTAGCTCGAGAAGCGCGAAAACCATTTGCCGGTCATGATGATCTCCTGTATTCAGGGCGATATTCGGACGATCTTGCGCCGGTATGGCGCGTGTTTTTCATCTGATTGTCATGGCAACTGGCCTGCGTGCTGCCACGCACAAGATCTGCATTGCACATTTCGGGCCCGTCGGTTTTTTGGGCAAATAACAGGTCCTCGATGGTGGCGGTTGTAGAATGAGTGATCGCGCGGTGAGTGCAGGGCGGCACATTCTGGAGAATGCCTACGGCGATATCCTGTGCCGCGGAGCTGGCCTTCCGCGTAAGCTGGCCGCGACCCGCAATGCATCGCTCCTCAGGATTTTCGGCAGCATTATCCCGAGCCGCATGTCCCGCCACAACCAGATACCCCGACGTGAACGAGCCCGCACGACCTACCCTTGACGCCCTTCTCGCCGACGTGCGTGCCTGCCGTGTCTGCGAGCACGATCTGCCGTTGGGTCCGCGGCCCATCGTACGCGCCACGGTCGACTCCCGCATTCTGATCGTCGGCCAGGCGCCCGGTGCGAAGGTGCATGCTTCAGGCATTCCCTGGAACGACGCCAGCGGTGAGCGTCTGCGTACCTGGCTCGGCGTCGATGCCACGTCGTTTTATGACGAGACGCGGTTCGCCATCATTCCCATGGGATTCTGCTATCCGGGCAGAGGAAGTAGTGGCGACAAGCCGCCGCGCCGCGAATGCGCGCAGTTGTGGCTGGATAGCCTGCTGGAGAGGTTGAATAACATCGCGCTGACGTTGTTGATCGGCCAGTATGCGCAGCGTCATTTTCTCGGCGAACGCCGCAGGCCGTCGCTAACGGAAACAGTGAGGGCATGGGCGGACTATGGACCGGCTTTCATTCCGTTGCCTCATCCGTCGCCGCGCAATCAGGCGTGGTTCAAGCATCACCCATGGTTCGACCACGAAGTGGTGCCGATGCTTCGCACGAGGGTGGCAGCGGTCGCGGCTGGAGCGGGCCAACTCGCGTAAGCGTTATCGATCAATCTGTTTAGCGGAGAAGCCTATGCCGCATGCGAGCACCAGCAATCTGAAGATTGTCATCCAGCGCGCTTATGACGACCCGGATCCGGCGGACGGTTACCGAGTTCTCGTCGATCGGGTATGGCCGCGCGGACGTAGCAAGGAGACGCTCAAGCTTGACCAGTGGGCGCGTGAACTTGCCCCGAGCGCGGCGTTGCGCGAATGGTTCGGGCATGATCCGAAACGGTGGAGCACCTTTCAGCAACGCTATCGCGACGAACTTGGCGGCGAGGAGATGCGCGAGCGGATGCGGCAACTTCTAAGCGATTCTGCCGGTCAGCAGATCACGCTCGTCTATGGCGCCAAAGATGAGGAGCATAACCAGGCGATTGTCTTGCGTGACGTGCTTTTGCATCTGCACGGCAAGTAAGTTCGCGGGTTCAGTGGCAAGCGCTGGCGGAACTAGATGGCGATTGCAATCGCGACGACAGGAAGAAGCAGGGCAGGCTTTCGAATCGGTTTATTCGGAATTAAAACCGGCGCGATTGCATTCGCGCCGATTGTCGAGGACGCGCCAACCGGAACGCCTCCTCATTTCTTCATTAATCCATCGACTCAGCGGCTAAGAACGATCTGCGCAATCACGCCGGTTGCGACGGCGGCAAGCACATAGTCTCCATTGATACCCACCCAGCGATAGCCGCGCGGGGGTGCCTGAAGGTTATGCTCGTGCCAGTTGTCGACGACGTACTGGTGGTCGCGGTAATCGGACGGCAGATGATCGCCGCGATGCCATCCGCGCGGGCCACCGTGATCGTCGAAACGGTCGTTGTCTGCATGCGGAGGTTGCCGGTCGGGGCCAGGGCGATGGTCCGGTCCGCCATGATTGGCGTTGTCCACGTATCGGGCGTTTTGTTGATGACCGGCATACGGACCGTGATTGTCGGGCCCGCCTCGCGAATTGTTTTGTGCGAACGCACCGGGCGAAATGCCCGTGGCTGCGCAGAGCGTGAGGATAACGAATTGCTTTGTTTTCATAGAACGTAGAGTGCTGGCCTATTGACTGGATTGAAGATGCGCGGTTGAAGCGAGAGTCGAGCAGTGTATCGATTCCGTCGCCCCGCAGGAGTAAATATTTGTTAAATACACCATCCTTGGGGCAACCGCGTCGACGACAAATAGGCGCTGGCCGGATGTTCATGCGACGAGTGATCAAACATTGGTGCGCGAATTACCGGTATCGGTCGGCCCAGCGCCGATCGTCCGCACCGAAGCTCATCAGTTCGACGCGCCGATTCGGTTGCAGACATTTGCACGAGGCCGGGCCCCGGTGAGCGGGAGCACTGGACGATCGGATCCTGCGAAACGAAAGTGCTTGAAGGTTTCAACACGAACGCGGTCGCGGAGCGCGCAGGCGTCAGCATTGGCTCGCTGTATCAGTACTTCCCTGGCAAGGACGCGTTGACGATCGCGCTGATGCAGCGTGAAAACGAGCGCTTCCATCACGACGCGCTGGCGGCCTTCGATCACGCGAGCGGACTGGTCGCGCTCGGTCACCTGATGCCATCCGGTTGAATGGCCGCACAAATTTACATCGGCTTTGAACTGGCGTCGCTTGATGAGGTTCGCGCGCTGCACGCACAAATGCTCGCCGCGGGTGTCGTGGCGAGAACCGACGTGTTCAGGCATGAGCGCGGCTCGCGATTTTTCTGCGAAGTGCCGGCGGGGTGCTCGTTGAGATCAACACCCGCGCGGATGCCGATGAGACGTATCGCGGCACGTTCGAGCTGTGACGGCGTCGCGGCGGACCCGGAGTTGACCATGCGAAGGAATCTGGAAGATCGGCGCGGCGCTATCCCTTGTTGAACAGACTCAATAAACGGGACGTGGACTTCGCCGCCAGAACGAGCAGTGCGCCGGACAGACTGTAGTCGACGTTGCACATCAGGTTGGTCAAATAGAACGCGGACAACGCGATGAACGGGTGGTACATCGCAAGGCTGATCAGGCGTTTCATCGGCATCTCACGCTATGTCGTTTGCGCGGAACCTGTAGATCACGTGGCGTGAGATGGTCGGCACAAATGGGGTGGTGCAGCAGCAAAAGAATTCGCTGCGAAGGGACTGGCGCTGATCCGTCCCGTCCTGCGATGAACTTTGCCTTTTGCAAGGCGTTGCCGTCCTGCCTACGCGTCGATGTTTTCTGCCCGATCGTCCACGTATTGCCGGAGTTCGGCCCGCTCTTTGCCGGGCGTCCGGAATCGTTGTCCGATCGTCTTATGCAAGCGTGTGATTTATATAAGCAAGCAAGGGCATCGAGCGATCATCCGCGAGGCGTAGTGAAAACCCCGTAAGGGATTTGTCGGCGACGACGCCGGGTATAGTATTGACACCTCGACCAGGTTGAAAAAACGACTACCTGTCCTGGTCTCCTGTTCGGGGAGCCGCACTTCACGCGAGCTACATATGGATGCAGTTTCCGACGTGCTGCGCGTCGTTCGCCTGAGCGGCGCGGTGTACCTGAACGGCACCTTCACCGCGCCGTGGTGCGTGATAGGGCGCACCGATGCTGCGCTCTGCGCGGCCTTTCTGCCCCGCTCCGAGCGGGTCATCTCGTATCATCTGATCATAGAGGGAAGCTGCTGGGCGCAGTTGGCGGGCGCGCCTGCGTCGGCCCTTCATCTGAATGCCGGCGAACTGCTGGTCGTGCCGCAAGGCGAAGCGCATCTGCTGGGCAGCGCGCTGGACCTTCCGCCTACGCCGGCAGACACGCTGCTGGTCGGGCAAATGGAAGCCGCGCCCGGCGAAGTGATGACGTTGTCCCACGGCGGGGGTGGCGCGTCCACCCGCATCATTTGCGGCTTCCTTGCCTGCGACGATACGCTCTCTAACCCTTTGCTCTCGTCGCTGCCGCGGCTCTTCAAGATAGACATGCGCAACGACCCTCGTGGCGCGTGGCTGGAGTCGTCGCTCAAGTTTGCGGCCGCCGAGGTGGCGGATTCGCGGGCGGGCGGTACGATCGTCCTTGCGAGGCTGTCGGAGCTTCTGTTTGTCGAAGCCGTACGAAGCTGTATTGAAGCACTTCCTGCTGACCAGAAAGGATGGCTGGCCGGCGTGCGCGATCGTTTCGTGGGACGTGCGCTTTCGTTGCTTCACGCTCAGCCAGTCCGCCCCTGGACCGTCGATGAACTCGCGCGCAAGGTCGGGCTGTCGCGTTCCGCGTTGGCGCAACGCTTCACGGATCTGCTCGGACAACCGCCCATGCAATACCTCGCGCGGTGGCGCATGCAGATCGCAGCGCAGGAACTGCTGATCGGCAGCAAATCGCTCGCGGCCGTCGCGGAGCAGATTGGCTACGAATCGGAGGCGGCGTTCAGCCGGGCTTTCAAGCGCGAGTTTGGGATGCCGCCGGCAGGTTGGCGCAAACATCAAGGGAAGATGGACGGCGCTGCCCACTATGCAGGACAATGATCCTGAAGATCAGCTGTCCGAACTACATGGGCATGGTCATCCGTGCTTTTCTCCGCTTTGCGTAACTTTGTAAGCGTTGTCGCTTTGGCGCCGGCACTCGTGGCCGATTAACCCTCATCGCGTTGCCTTGCCGAAGGTTGGCGAAGATGTTCCGCGAAACGGGAGACGTTACCCATGCCGAGCCTTCAGGATGCTCCGTTCCTGCCAACGTGTTTGACGGATCCCGGGGAGCGCTCGACGGCCCAGGTCCTCCTCGACTTCAACGTCCAGGTGCGATAACCGTCAGCGCGACCTGAATTCTGAAAATACACTACGCCTGCATCCTGCCCCTGCTTGCTACACTACGAATAAACAAGCCGCCGATATGAACGCAGCGCGGCTCATTGAAGTGCCAACGACGCAACTTCGCAAAACACAGGACGAGTACTCACATGACGCTTTCGAAAAGAAAATTTGGCCGTACCGGTTGGAATGTTTCGGAAATCGGGTTTGGAGCATGGGCGATTGGCGGCTCGTGGGGCGGTGTCGCCGAAGACGACGCCAAGGCCGCGTTAAACGCCGCGCTCGATAGCGGTGTGACTTTCATCGACACGGCGGACGTCTACGGCGACGGCCGGTCGGAACGGATCATCCGGGACGTGTTGCGGCAGCGAGGCGGCGAGCGTCCCATAGTGGCCACCAAACTCGGTCGCCGGCTCGACCCGCACGTGACGAGTGGCTACACGAATAAGCGTGAGCTCGAAAGTTTCATCGACCGGAGCCTGTCGAACCTGGGCGTCGATACGCTCGACCTGGTGCAATTGCACTGTCCTCCAACGGAGGTCTATTACCGTCCCGAGGTGTTCGCTGCGATGGATGACTTCGTCGCGGCCGGCAAGATCCGCTTTTACGGTGTGTCGGTCGAAAAGGTCGAGGAAGCGTTGAAAGCGATCGAGTATCCCAACGTGGTTTCGGTGCAGATCATCTACAACATGTTCCGGCAACGCCCTGCCAACCTGTTCTTCAGGCAGGCGCAAAAGAAGAACATTGCAGTCATTGCGCGAGTGCCTCTGGCGAGCGGCATGCTGACAGGCAAGATGTCTGCGGATTCGGTTTTTCCGTCGGACGATCATCGTGCTTTCAATCGCCATGGCGAGGCGTTCGACGTCGGCGAAACGTTCTCCGGCGTGCCTTATGACATCGCGTTGAAAGCGGTCGACGAACTGCGCGGACTTGTACCGGTGAATGCCTCGATGGCGCAGCTGGCGCTTCGGTGGATTCTCATGGAAGAGGCCGTCTCGGTCATCATTCCGGGTAGTAAGAACGCGGCCCAGGCGGCGTCGAACGTTTCGGCTGCGAACCTTGCGCCGCTGTCCGGCGAGGCAATGCAACGCGTGCGCGAAGTCTATGAGCGCTATATAGCGCCTGAGGTTCACCAGCGCTGGTAGGACGGCTCGAACCTGTGGGCGGGCGCCGCGCAGTAAGAGGCGGCGGCGCTCTGACTTCTTGCCGACCTCTGTGTGACGATCGATCGCCGTTCACTCGCGTGTCAGGAGAGGCGTTCAGGCGCGTGCATGAGACGAATGAGGGGGCTGGCCTACCGATCGCCGGAAAGGGCGTGGCGAGTCTGGCCGGCAAGATTCGAGATGCGAGCCGATACATGTGGGCTCGCGGCCGCCGACACAGATGCGCGTCGCGGCTTCGTACGCGGGGCCTCGATTGCCACGTGCAGCCTGGCCAGCCTGGCTGCACTCGTCACTGTCTTCACTGCTGCTTCGTCAGATCCTGCCCAATTGCAGCGACAACTGCCTGCTCGCAATCCTTGAGGCCTGCGACCGACTGATCGAACTGGTCGATCAAGGTGCCGAAACTGCCATAGCGATATTTAGCGTCCGCTTCGACATGAACAGAATTGGCCTTGATATCCCAGCCGCAGGCGAATGTCTTGAAGTACATGTCTTGCCTGGACTTTGAGTCGAGCAGGCGAGCGCGGACGACGACCAACGGAATGAAATCGCTCGATTCCGGCGGAGATACGTAACCAAACGAAGTGATCCACACGCTCAGGATGGCGTCGGTGTTGGTCGTGACACCGGAAAAGTCGTCGGACTTACCGTCGCTTGAGAGCTTGACATGCTGGTCGTGCAACGCAACGATTTCATAGCCGTTACTGGACAGTCGCGTTGTCAGGCCATCGTTGACGACGGGAGCGAAGGCGATCTTTTCGCTCGCCACGTGCTGCGTGTACGTACTCGTATGATTGGAGTTGATCCCAGCTTGCACCAACCCGCCAATCAATCCAAATGCTCCGGCAGCACCACCGAGGTTGACTACGCTCTCTCCATGCGGTTCGGTGACATCCAGCACGCCGATCGAATGGAGCTTTTCACGATTGCTGCTGGCGAGATCTGTTTTCGGAAGCGAAGTACAGCCTGTAATCAGCGTTGTTGCAACGATAATGCCCGCGAGTGCGGAAGTTGAAAGTGTTTTGTTATTCATGGTCTTTTATTTGTGGCTAGAGAGTGGGGCCGCCATTGGCCGGTGTCTTTGGATGGAGGTCACCTTCATGGAAAATTCAGACACGGCCAAACTATTTATCGGCGCTGTTCGCGTGAACTTTAAGCTTTTAACTGAACTGCATTACTCTCGATAAAAGACCATGCGCTATTGCGCGATGGCGGAAAGCTGATTGTTTCTTGTAAGATCAATTATGCGTTTTGCATTGGACGTGCGCGCGACACGATCGACGCGTCTGGTCACCGGATGCAGTGCGGCCAGCAACGGTTTATCGGCATGGAAGGTCAGATCGCCGACAATCCTTGCTCCTGCTTTTTTGAGCCCCCTTAGCTGGGCAGACAGTATCGTAGCGGGCTTCGGACTGTGATCGTCTTAGGTCATGGCGGTCGCGACTGGACACGGCGACATCAACTTGAGGACGAACTCGATGTCGCGGCCAAGGCAGCGAACTCCGGGTGACTGGGCGGGGACGAGGTTGCGTCAGACGGTGCCGACGCCCCAATCAATATGACTGGACGAGATACCGACGGGATGGGCGTCCACGGAGTAGCGTAGTGGTTCAGCGCAAGGCTCTCAATCTGGTCAGAAGCGCCAGTCGAACGCCGCCGGATGCAGGTCCGCTCATCAGCCGTCAAGCATTCGCTTGGCATCGCCTCGTGCTGCTTTGGCTGCTGCCTGGAGTCGTACGAGAGCTTCTCGTACGTCGCCCAGTTGCTCATGGACGCCTATCGTTTGGGCGGCTTGCATCATGTCGATGCAAGCACCGATCGCGCGTCCACAAGCATTTTCGACTACTGCTGCAGCCAGATGACGATATTCAGCGGATTCTCGAGCGTTGGTTTCATTCATTGGAACCTCCGTGTGACTCGTATCCATTAGGGCAACGCATCTTTTTTTCGGGTAGGTGAAATTATCCGTGAAAATCGTTAGCCCTGCCGTTGCGGATCCGCATTTACGTCCCGCTATATGGATTTTGTCGAGCACTGCCGCGCACTCGCCGCATCAATTACTAACGCAGTGCTTCTGCAAACGGGACCATTAGCAGTTTTACATTGTCCCTGGTATCGCGCAGTCATGTCGCGGTAGCCGCCAGCTTCACGATCTCGCGATATTCGGCGGTGTGTGCCGGCTGTGGAGCCGCCACGCACGGACGAAGCACGCGCTGCGATACACATCGTTTCGATGCGGACAGGAACGCGCGGCATAGTGCTTGCTGGACTTCTGATCAAGCAGGCGGTCCACCGTCTGCGCCTATTTTCCATTTAGATCAAGGAGGGACGGATCATGAGCAAGACAGCCAAGGCATTACTCGCGGCCGTCGCGGCACTCGCCCTGTCGGGCGGTGCCTATGCACAGACGGCCGGAGGCCCGAGCGGCGGCGGTTCGTCAGGCAGCACGGCTGGCCCGGCGAATCAGGTGAACCCGACGAACGGCGCAATGAGCGGCTACGGCGCGCCAGGCGCCACTAACTCGGACAGTGGCATGGCCGCCAAGTCGCCGAATTCGGGCCTGCCGAATAGCACGAACAGCAACTCGACGTCCAGCGCTCCCAAGAGCAACAACACGCTGGCGACCCCGAGCGTCGTGTCGCCGGCCGCTGGCAAGTAATAGCGGTTAAACATGGCAGCCAGCCGCGAATAAACGTATGCGCAAAGCGTGCAAGCGCATCGATCGCATAGGGAGCCGGAGTCATTGCGCTCGGCTCTCTCCAGTTTCGCGGCCGGCAGGCGCTAGTTAATACAATCGGCCTACACCGTCGCAGCTGTCGAGCGCGCGGGACACTAATACCTTCGCGAGGCGCATCGTTACGGATGCGCAAGTGCCGACGAGGGTATGGGCAACTCAAGCGCTGGGAAGACATTGCGTTGTGACGGACTATTCTCACGAACTGCCAGTAAGCGGTAGCTGTCCACGATACCTGGCGGCGTGCAAGGCGGACGTTGGTCGTTCAGCGAGATGAGCGACGTCCGCATCCGCGCGGTTCGCCGTGGGCCGGGCGCGGTTGCTCGCGGCAGGCCAGGTATCTTGGCCTAATTCACCTGGCTGGATTTCCCGGCTCGTCTATTCTCAGGAAAAGTGCCGGACAAACACCAGGAAGCCCCAGCTGTTGATTAACAAATGGCCGCCACCAACAAAAATCCGGTTTTATAACTGATACCGGAATATCCTGGATTGGTTCACCCGGAAAATCAGAGAAAGATGGGTCCAGCTGACCAGCCGATAACCCCTCTGCTCAAGATAGTTGTAGACTGTTGATTCTATGACTTCTCTCATCGAGACTGACGATGATTCGATGATAATGATTTTGGGTTTGTATTTGTATAGATCAAGCGATTTCAATACATGATAATCGTGACCTTCAGCGTCGATCGACAACAAATCAATCTCATCGTCCGAGTAACGACTATGTTCCAGGACATCGTCCAACGTCGTGGTCTCGACACTACGAACCGACGTGGGAGTGGTAGTTTCGGCAGCAGCTACATCTGCATCCAGAGTGGAAGTGAGGCCATAATTCGAAAAATTGTAGACTTGCTTGACTGCCTTCTCGCTGGAAATCGCCGCGCACACATTGATATCGGACGCCCGCGCAAGCTTGAATGCTTCGATTTTCACCGGATCCATATCGATGTTGACACCCCGCCATCCGCGCTTATATAGCGCGTATGTGTTCGAAAATTTTATTGGGTGATAGGCGCCTACATCCACATAAACGCCCTTCACACATGTCGGACTAATTATCTCGCGCAGTACGGCGTCTTCGCCAAACTGTGAATAATACAAGCGCGCCCCTCTCGTCAGCCAGGTTTTACGCACCAGCCAGAGAAAGTGGCCGAAGCTCTTCAATGAATTCATAATAACTCTCACCCTGAGTATCTTCGCGATTTCGATAGACTAGTCAATATGAATCGACTTGCAAGGACATTCCTTATCGTATTTGTCGAGGGGACATGCACCGTCGCGCGATTGCGCCGTTGTTTATAGATCGTCAACAATCCGCAATTTGTCGGTGCTGCCTGGTGTGCATGCCCACAATCGTGTGCACCGGCCGTCAAAGGGCGGCCCCGGCGCCTGCAGCCACCCGTAGACGCCCCCACAGCCCTCGATCCGGATGTCGTTCGCCAGTCTCGTAGATGTGCATCTTCCCGTTGAGCGCTGTGTCAACCGCCGGCAAATTCAGCCAACGCCGCAAAGACAGCGCGATGCCAACGATCAGCCACAGAACTTGACGGGCGAAACGAAGCCTTCATCTGAGAGTGGTATCAGTGAGCCGCAAGCACCTGCTCTCAATGCGACGAGACGAACTTTGACTCCGGAAAGGCTGGAGGCAGCGCGAAGCTTTCGCGAAGACGTTTCGTCTCTGCGGCCGGCGTTCGGCCAAAAAGCCGCTTGAATTCCCGATTGAATTGCGAGGAGCTGGCATAGCCGACAGCATGACATGCCGCCTCAGCCGTCATGCCTTGGCGCACCATGAGCAAGCGAGCCTGATGCAGTCGGGTGGACTTCACGTACTGCATCGGCGATGTACTCGTGATGGCCTTGAAGTGGCTGTGGAACGTAGGAACGCTCATTCCGGCCTGGTTGGCCAAACCAGGGAGGTCGAGCGGCTCTGCATAGGTCGCATGGATACGCTCCAGCGCTTTGCCGATCTTGCCGAATTGCCCTTGCATCGCTAAAGCCGCGCGCATGGCGTTGCCTTGTGCGCCGGTGAGAACACGGAAATACAGTTCACGCACCAGCCCCGGTCCAAGGATTGCGGCTTCAAGTGGCTGGTTCATGGCTTCCAGGAAGCGCAGCACAGACGCTCGCATCGACGCATCCATTGGACTCGACATCATGGGTTGCGGCACGTCGCCCGCCCCTGGCAAACCATGATGATCGATCTGAATCATGAGATCGGCCGCCACCTGAAAGTCCAGATGCAGGTACAGGGCCAGAAGGGGATACTCGGGCGTCGCGTCGGTCTCCATCGTGAACGGGACCGGCACCGCGACGGCGAGATAGTGCTGCTCGTCGTACACATAGACCCGGTCGCCCAAAAATCCGCGCTTCCTACCCTGGCAGACGATCACGATGCCGGGATCGTATAGCACTGGCGTGCGCGACAACGCGCGGTCCGATCGCAGAATACGCACATCGCGCAACGCAGTCAGGTTGTAGCCTTCCTGCGGGGCCAGCGCGGTCAGCAGCGTCACCATCCGGCGTTGTTCACGTGCGCTGGCCGAGGCAACAGATTGGCCAATGCTCTCCTTGCGGGCCGCTTTGCTCATAGAAATAGGCAATAAATGCAGAGAATCCGGTCTGATTTTCGAAGAATTATCAGAATAACATGCAACCCTCCAAACCAGTCCAAGGGGTGTTCGCCATGTCATCAACCACCAGAACCATGCTCATTACGGGTGTCAGTAGCGGCTTCGGACGCGCACTGGCCGAAGAAGCGCTCGCCGCCGGGTATCGGGTCGTCGGCACGGTACGCAGCGAGCAGGCAAAGCAGAGCTTCGAGGCGCTTAACGCCACAAGCGCATTCGGCCGGGTACTTGACGTAACCGACTTCGATTCAATCGGCGATGTCGTCAACGAAATCGAGGCAAACGTGGGGCCACTAGACGTGCTGGTGAACAACGCCGGTTACGGCCACGAAGGCGTCATGGAGGAGTCATCGCTTGCCGACATGCGTCGGCAGTTCGACGTCAACGTATTTGGCGCTGTTGCCGTCATGAAGAGTGTGTTGCCGTCTATGCGCGAGCGACGACGCGGTCACATTCTCAACATCACATCGATGGGCGGCTTTATCACCATGCCGGGCATCGCCTATTACTGCGGCAGTAAATTCGCATTGGAGGGGATTTCCGAGGTCCTCGGTAAGGAGGTCAAACCGTTCGGCATCCGCGTGACCGCCGTGGCACCTGGGTCTTTCCGTACTGAATGGGCGGGTCGATCGATGGTGCGAACGCCGCGCTCGATTCCGGACTACGATTCCCTGTTCGATCCGATCAGAAAGGGACGCGAGGAGAAAAGCGGCAGGCAACTCGGAGACCCGGTGAAAGCTGCACGTGCCATGTTGTCCGTTATCGAAAGCGACGAGCCGCCATCGCATCTTCTGCTGGGAAGTGATGCACTCGGCTTGGTCCGGGAAAAGCTCTCGTCGCTCGGTGCAGAATTTGACGTGTGGGAAGGCATCACCAGATCGACCGACGGATGAGTTGCGCGTGACGCCTGTATCTGGAAGCGGTGTGAGCGGCGCAAGTTGGACGACACTCGCGAATGTGTCACTCATTCTCTCGGCCTCTTTCGCTACTACACACCGCTCTGCCAACGACTGCCCATTTGCATCACCCAATCCACCCCCTTTCCTGCGAGAAATATGGCGATCAGGGTCGCCAACATACTCGCCCATCCGAGGAAAGCCCCGGAAGTCACGATCACCAACGTATTCAAGAGAAGTGAAAATTGGCCGATGCTGAAGCGTGGGTACTCGCGAGACAGCACCACGCAGACGATATCCATCCCGCCGGTCGATCCACGGCACATCAGAATGACGGCAATTGCCGCGCCGTTCAGCAGGCCCCCGAGCAGCGCGCCGAGCACTAGCCCATGAATGCCCGGTACGCCGCTAAAGAGCTTGAGAAAGAACGACATTGCCACTGTCCCAGCCAGACTGAGCAGAAGGAAACGTAACCCGACTACACGGAATCCGAGCAGAAACAGCGGGATATTGACGGCGAAATAGACGACATCGAACGGCAGCGCGAACTGACGGGAGGCCAACGCCAGAAGTCCCCCGAGGCCGGGAGGCAAAATCTGGTTCGGCTGGAGCAGCACGTAATAGTTCAAGGCGATAACGGCGCACCCGAGCGTAATCAGAACGATCTCCAGCCCCGTGCGCCACCATTGCGCGTGCTCCAGGATCGGCTTGTTCATAGGCCACGCACGCCGGGGTGTAAACGCTTGATGTTCTCTTTTATCGGCTGTGGCAACGCATCGACGAACCGGCGAATCGGGGTCGTCTTGAGGAGCAGTGCAAAGAGAGCGTACCCGCGCCGTGTCCCCGTCATCAATCCTGGCCTTCCACCAACACGAAATAGCGTTGCTCGGCATTGAGGATAAATTCGAGCATCGTTGTCCTGACGCGTTTCGCGTCACGTTCGAGGAAGCCGTTCAGCAAGTCATGCATGCCATCAAGCGCGATTTTCTGGGTGGATGAGTCAGTCAACGTCAGCGATCTGACTTGCTGTGCGTGATCGGTGAAGCGTCTGATGGTCTCCTGCAGCCGTCTGTTCTGCACGGCTCCGAGCCACACATCGCGAAACTCCACATTGGCGGCAATCAAGGCGACGCCGTCCTGTTTTTCATATGCTCGACGGGCGTTCTGGTAGCCACGCTTTAGCGCGGCATCATGCTTATCCGTCAGCGCAGCGGTCGCGCCGGCCGCCGCGCTCGGTTCAAGTAGCCGGCGGACTTCGAAAATCTCATGGATGTCGGCGTTCGTCAGCATGGGCATGACGAAGCCGCGCGTGGTCCCGACCAGGTATCCCTCGTTGACCAGTCGCAGGAGTGCCTGACGAACAGGCATGCGCGTGCAGTCGAATTCGTTGGCTATCTCATAGTCGAGAATGCGTTCGTTCGCCGCAATGTCTCCGCGCTGTAGCCGAGCGCGAACCTCCTGGTAAATCGTCTCGGTCAGCGTGGTCTGTTTGAGCTCAGTCCGACTGGGCGTCTTCGCAACTTTTGCGACCTGCGTTGTCATGATAAGCGGTTCCCAAATCTGAATTCGGAATTCTCTAATTCGCCCATCTTCGCTGTCTTGTATGGCGATTGTCAAGGTGCTCGTCCAAGGTGCCGTCCGCTCCTTGAGCATCAGTGAAAACCCGCTCCCGCAAATCATCCACCCCTGATAGATAAGGGTTACGCCGTTCCTCGCCCCAAATCTGGCGCCCGCAATTAGTTGACATCTAAATTTTTCCACCTTAACGTCTCGACAACCTAAAAACTGAATTCAGTTTGCAAAAACAGACCGGGGAAACGGCTCGGTGGACCAAACTGGTAACCAAGGATTCGACCGATGTTCTTTCGCTCGCTGAAGCCGGGCCTCGCCAGTGAACGACACCTCGCGCTGATATGGCTCGCGCTTGGAAGCGCACCAATGGCGGAGTTTGCCGCTCATGCGAAGCCGGACGCACTCGTGCTCGATCTTCAGCATGGCTTGTGGGAGCGCGGCGCGCTCGAATCGGCGATTGGCGCCGTCGGTGCGCAGGTGCCGGTGATTGCCCGCTGCGCCGAAAATTTGCACAGCGCCATCGCCCAGGCGCTCGATGCCGGCGCCGCTTCAGTGCTGGTGCCGCTCATTGAAACGGCGGCCGACGCACGAAGGGCCGTGTCGGCAGGACGCTACCCGCCGGCGGGGCTGCGTTCAGCCGGCGGTGTGCGCCCCTTGCTGGCCGGGCTCGAAGCGATGCTGGCCGCCGATCGCGAAGTGGCAATCGGCCTGATGATCGAGACGGTCGAGGGAGTCGAGAACGTCGAAGCCATCGCCGCGGTGCCGGGCGTCGACTATTTGTTCATCGGAACCGGCGATCTTTGTCTGTCGCGCGGCACCAGCGATAGCGAGGTAATCGGCCGCGATTGCGAGCGGGTTCTACGTGCCGCCACGGCGCGCGGATTGCCGTGCGGCATCTTCACCGGCGACGCAAGCGCCGCGCGTCGCGCGTTGGAGAGCGGATACCGGATGGCCGTGTGCGCCAATGACATTGAATTGGTCAAGCAAGGATTCCTGACGGCTGGAGAAGAGGTTCGCCGCTCATGCGAGACGCCTGCCTCTCCTATCGATCAGAACACGCTGAGGACGCCATGAGTATCACGAGACAAGCGATCGCAACGATGCCGGATTCGCCCATCATCGACGTCTGGCGCCTGGGCGCTGGCCGCAGTGACGTCATCGGTCTGTGGGCGGGAGAAAGTGATTTGCCGACGCCGCAGGCGTTTTGCGACGCGGCCAATCGTGCGCTGGCAGCCGGACACACCTTTTATTCGGCCAATCGCGGCATCCCTCAATTGCGGGAGGCGATCCGCGCCTACTACGACAGGCTGTGCGGAATCCGCGTGGCAGACGAGCGCATCGCCGCCACTTGCGGTGGCATGAATGCGGTGATGCTCGTCGCGCAAGCCATCATCGAACCGGGCGACAACGTCGTGTGCGTGACGCCGTCGTGGCCCAACATTCTGCGCGCCGTCACGATCACCGGCGCCGAGGTTCGCAGCGTACCGCTCAGCTGCGGCGCTGACGGATGGCATCTCGATCTGCAGCGGCTCTTCGACGCCTGTGATGCACGCACGAAAGCCATCTACTACGCCTCGCCCGGCAACCCGACCGGCTGGATGATGGAAGCGGACCAGCAGAAGCCGCTGCTCGAATTCGCGCGTTCACGCGGCATCTCGATCCTTGCCGACGAGGTCTACCAGCGCATCGTCTATGACCGGCCCTATGCGCCTTCGCTGCTTGAAATCGCCACGCCGGACGATCCGGTGTTCGTGATCAACAGCTTTTCCAAGGCGTGGCTGATGACCGGCTGGCGTATGGGCTGGCTCGTGTATCCGCGCGCCATGCTCGACACCTTCGAGAAACTGATCCAGTTCAACACCAGTGGCGGGCAGGCGTTCCTGCAGGCAGGCGCGGCAGCGGCGCTCGACGAGGGCGAGCCGATCGTCGAATCGTTCGTGTCGCGCTGCCGTGGGGGCCAGCGAATCGTGCTCGATCGTCTGCGCACGCTGGAGGGGCTGCACGTGATGCCGGCGAGCGCGTCGTTCTATCTGATGTTCAGTATCGACGGCATTACCGACACGCTCGAATTCTGCAAGCGCGCCGTGCGCGAGGCCGGGGTGGGACTCGCGCCGGGCATCGCGTTCGGCGAGGAGTCGGCGCACCAGATCCGCCTGTGCTATGCGCGCAGCGACGCCAGCCTGATCGAAGCCATGGATCGACTCGAACCACTATTGCGCCGGCGGCCCTAGACCAGTCCGCCCAGCCAGGATTTTGCAGCACTCGTGATCGGCCGTCATCGCCGGGCCGGTTATCCATCCAACAAGAGAGACTCGTCAATCATGCAACGCAAACTCCACGCCGCAACGGTAATCCTGGGAATCGGTTTAACGGGGACCGCCTTCGCGCAAGGCGACGTCACGCTCTACGGTATTGTCGACCAGAGCGTGCGCTTCACGAACAATTCGAATGCCGCCAACGACAACCAGGTGCAGTTGACCAATGGCGCCATCACCAACAGCCGCTGGGGCCTGAAGGGAGACGAAGACCTCGGGGGTGGCCTGAAGGCGCTGTTCCGCCTCGAAAGCGGTTTCGATCCGCAGAACGGCAGTCTCAACCAGGGCGGGCGACTCTTCGGCCGCTACGCATACGTCGGGCTGTCCGGCAGACTCGGCACCTTCACGCTCGGCCGCCAGGGCGCGGAGGCATTCAATTTCTTCGGCGACTTCGATCCGTTGACCGTAGGCAACTATACGGCGAACTCGTGGCCGTTCTTCATGACGGTGGGCCGCATCGACAATGCCGCGACCTACGCCGGGCAGTTCGGCGGCCTGCATCTTGGCGCGACCTACGGCTTTGGTCAGCAGGCCGGCAGCCTGAGCAGGAACTCCTCCTGGAGCGTGCGCGCGTCTTACGACCTGGGTCCGGTGAGCTTCGGCGGTACGTACCAGGAAACGCGCGACCTCAGCAACAACATCCAGCGCATGTGGGGCGCGGCCGCGAAGTATTCCGCCGGCCTCGCCACGCTGTTCGTCGGCTACATGGGCGGCCAGGATGGCACGGGCTTTGTCGACGGCGCGCTCAACGATCCGAGCCGCACCGTCACCACCGGCTCGTTCGCCGACAACAAACGCCGCGACATGACGTTCTACACCGGCATCACCTATCAGGCGTTGCCGGCCTTGAGCCTGACGGGCGCCGCGTACTACGACGACATGCACAACATCAACGGCCTTGGCGGCAACACCGGCCAGCGCTACACCGGCGTGCTGCTGGCCGAGTACGCGCTGTCCAAGCGCACCCAGGTCTATGCGACGGTCGACTACAACCACGTCAGCGGCGGCGCGTTCACCGAGCTGCCTGGCAAGAATAACCAGACGGGCGCTGCCGTCGGCATTCGCCACCTGTTCTAAAGCGCGCTCGTCGAAACATTGAAAGGAACGACTCATGACCTATTCCGCCGAACCCGATCGCGAGGGGTGGCTGCTGTACCACTCGGTCGGCATGTTTCCCGGCCAGGAGGACGCCATGCGCAGCGCGCTCGACACTTTCGCGTCGAGCTGGTGCCGGCCCGATCTCCAGCGCTGGGACTACGGTCTCGCCGCTCGACGGCAGGTGCTCGATCAGTGGGCCACGCTGGTCAACGCTCCGTCGCATGCCGTCTTCGCGTCGGAGAACGTCACTGAAGCGTTCGCGCGCTTCGTCGGCGCGCTTGGCCGTCGGCGTCTGGCCGGCCGGCGCGTGCTGATTGCCGGGGATTGCTTCCCGAGCCTGCACTACATGCTGCGCGGGCTCGAGCCCGTGCTGGGCTTTACGCTCGACACGGTGCCGGTCGCACCCGGCGCAGCGTTCGTGACCGACGAGGCATTCATCGCCCGTTGGCAGGACGATGTGGCGCTGGCCGTCGTCACCTGGGTCACGTCGACCGCTTCGAAGCGGGCGGACGTCAAGCGGCTCGCCGCGCACGCTCGGGCCCAGGGCAGCCTGACCGCAGTCGACATCACCCAGGGCGCGGGCATCCTCGATTTCGACGTCACGCAGCCGGCCGTCGATTTTGTCGCGAGCACCACGCTCAAGTGGTTGTGCGGCGCGCCGGGCACCGGGCTCGCGTACCTCAATCCGGAGTTGCTCGACAGCGACATGGCACCGCTCGTGCAAGGCTGGTTCAGCCAACCCGACCCATTCAACTGGGACCTCGCGCGCTTCTCATTGGCCGCCGATGCGCGCCGCTTCGACAACGGCACGCCATCGTTTTTGCCGTTCGTCGCCTCGAGCCCGGGCCTCGCGTGGCGGCTCTCGATCGCGGCGGCCGGCATGCGCGAGCACAACCTTGCGCTGTCGCACCGGTTGATTGCGCTGGCCGATGCCAAGGGCTACCGGTTGCGCTCACCGCGCGACGATGCGCAGCGCGGCGGCAGCGTGATGGCGGATTTGCCGGCGCACGTCGATCCGCACGAACTCGAAGTTTCTCTGGCGAAGCACGGACTTCTGGTGGATACGCGCGGCTGCACCGTGCGCATGTCACCCGGCATGCTGACTTCCCATGCGGCGCTCGACACGCTGTCGACGCTGCTCCCCGCAGGCTGACCCACTGACGCAGCACAACCACTACACGGACACGGGAACGCGACATGGAAGAGACGAGTATTACTGCACGCGAAAAGGGCTTGCACAAGGCCCTGACGCAGCGCCAGATCACGATGATCGGCATCGGAGGTGCAATTGGCACGGGCCTCTTCATGGGCAGCGGCATTGCGATCGGCTACGCCGGCCCGGCGGTGCTGATCAGCTACGCGATCGCCGCGCTGATCGCCGTGATCATGGTGTTCAGCCTCGCTGAGATGGCCGTGGCGCATCCGACCGCGGGCTCGTTCGGCACGTACGCGGAGATGTACCTGAGCCGCGGGGTCGGCTTCGTCGTGCGCTACACGTACTGGATTATCGAGGTGGTGGCGGTCGGCGGCGAAGCCATCGCCGTCGGCGTCTACATGGGTTTCTGGTTCCCAGGCGTTCCGGTGTGGCTGTGGTCCATCGCGTTCGGCATCGCGCTCGTCTACGTCAACTGCCGGTCGGTGACGAACTTCGGCTCGTTCGAATACTGGTTCGCATTGATCAAGGTGGTGGCGATCCTCGGCTTCATCGTGGTCGGCGTCGCGAAAGTGTTCGGTCTCGGAACGGGGACGCCCGCAATCGGCCTGCACAATCTCACCGGCTTGCCGGGCGGCTTCATGCCGCATGGTTTCGGCGGCGTGTGGATGGGCGTGTTGATGGCGATTTTCTCGTTCTACGGCGTGGAAATCGTGGCCGTGACCTCGGGTGAGGCGAAAGATCCGGCACGCGCCATTCCGCATGCGCTGCGATCGATGGTGGGGCGCCTCACGCTTTTCTATATTCTCGCGCTCGGTCTCATGGTCGCCTATCTCCCCTGGACCGAAGCCGGTGCGAAGGTGGTGCAGCAAAGTCCGTTCGTGAAGCTTTTCGCGCACGCAGGTATCGCGCACGCGGCGGGGCTGATGAACTTCGTCGTGATCACGGCGGCGCTCTCGAGCATGAACACCAACATCTACCTGTCCTCGCGCACGTTGTTCTCGCTCGCGCGCGGCGGTTACGCGCCGCGCTGGATCGGCTCGCTGACCGCGAACGGCACGCCGCTCGTCGCTACGCTGATTTCCGGTGCCGGCGTGCTGGCGGCAGCGGCGGTGTCGTTTTTCAGCCCGCTCGCATACAACTACCTGTTCGGTATCGCGTTGTTCGGCGGCATCTTCGTGTGGATCGTGATTCTCGCCACTCACCTGCGATTTCGCCGCGCATGGCGAGGCCGCACGCTGCCGGTGCGCATGCCGCTGTTCCCGATCGCGCAAATCACCGGCATTGCCTTGCTGAGCGCGATTCTGGTGACCATGGGGCTGGACACCGAATTCTGGAACATCTCCTGGATCGTCGGCGTGCCGTGGCTGATCGCCATTTCCCTGGTGTACTTCTTCTATCGCAAGCGGCTCGCGCAATCGGTGGTCGCTAACGCCGCCAACGCCTGAATCGGATCACCCACAAGGAACGTCATGGCCGAGCGGTCATTTGTCGAAGAAGTGAAGAAGCTGCGCCTGGGTGCGGGCGAGGTTTTCAGCGGCGAGGGGATTCTCGCGGTGACCAAGGCGCTGCTGGAGTCGGGCGTAGCGTATGTGGCCGGCTATCAGGGCGCGCCCATTTCGCACCTGATGGACGTGCTCGCCGACGCCCAGGACATCCTCAGCGATCACGGCATCCGCTTCGAAAACAGCGCGAGCGAAGCCACCGCAGCCGCTTCGCTCGCGGCCTCGGTGAACTATCCGCTGCGCGGCGCGGTGACTTTCAAGGCCACCGTCGGCACCAACGTCGCTTCCGATGCGCTGGCGAATCTCGCTTCGGGCGGGGTGACGGGCGGCGCGCTGATCATCGTTGGCGAAGACTACGGCGAAGGCTCCTCGATCATGCAGGAACGCAGCCATGCCTTCGCGATGAAATCGCAGATCTGGCTGCTCGATCCGCGACCGAACCTGCCGTGCATCGTCCAGGCGGTGAAGGACGGCTTCGATCTTTCGGAAGCGAGCCACACGCCGGTGATGCTGCAACTGCGCATTCGCGCGTGTCACGTGCACGGGCAGTTCATCGCCTCGGATAACCGCCGCTCGGCGTTCTCGATCAAGGATGCGCTCGAAAACCCGAATCGCGACGTGAGCCGCATCGTGCTGCCGCCCGCGAGCTTCCTGCACGAGCAGGAGAAGATCAACGAGCGGTGGCCCGCGGCGGTGAAGTTTATCGAGGAACGTCAGCTCAACGAATTTTTCCAGGCGGACGGCGCCGAGATCGGCATCGCCGTGCAGGGCGGCAGTTACAACACCGTGCTGCGCGCGCTCGAACGCCTCGGTCTGGCTGACGTGTACGGCGAGTCGAAGGTGCCGCTATACGTGATGAACGTCGCGTATCCACTCGTCGATTCCGAGTGGCAACGGTTCTGCCAGGACAAGCGCGCCGTGCTCGTCATCGAGGAAGGTCAGCCGAACTTCGTCGAGCAGAACGCCAGCGCGATCCTGCGCCAGACCGATTGCGCGACCATGCTGCACGGCAAGGACATGTTGTCGCTCGCCGGCGAATACAGCACGGCGACGGTCATGAAGGGTCTGCGCGCGTTCTTCGAGCGCTATGGCATGCTCGCGCCGGAGCCGGTCGCGCCGGCCGCGCGCAAGGTGATTCCGGTCGTGTCGGCGCCCGCTGCCGCCGCAGCGTCTGCGCCGGAACCGGTCGCGCTGCTCGATGAAAACGTCCATGCGCGGCCGCCCGGCTTTTGCACCGGTTGCCCCGAGCGGCCGATCTTCACCGCGATGAAACTGGTCGAGCGCGAACTGGGCACGCACCACGTGAGCGCGGATATCGGCTGCCATCTGTTTTCGATTCTGCCGCCGTTCAATCTCGGCAGCACGACGATGGGCTACGGCCTCGGCAGCGCGAGCGCCGCGGCACTGAACGCACCGGCGGACAAGCGGGCGATCTCGGTCATGGGCGACGGCGGGTTCTGGCACAACGGCCTGACCAGCGGGATCGCAAACGCCGTCTTCAACAAAAGCGACAACCTCACTGTCATCGTCGACAACAGTTATACGTCGGCGACCGGAGGACAGGACATCCTCTCCTCCACGGCGCTCAATCCGACCCGCAGCACCGGGCACGAGATCGAGCGGGCCGTGCGCGGCGTCGGGGTCGACTGGGTGCGCACCGTTCGCCGCACCTACGACCTGAAGGCGATGATGGCCACGCTCAAGGAAGCGCTCACCACCCAGACCAAAGGCCCGAAGGTGCTGATCGCGCAAAGCGAGTGCATGTTGAACAAGCAACGCCGCGAGAAGCCGAAGGTGCGCAAGGCGATCGCGGCCGGCGAGCGCGTGGTGCGCGAACGCTTTGGTGTCGATTCGGATACCTGTACCGGCGATCACTCGTGCATCCGTCTGTCCGGTTGCCCGTCGCTGTCGGTCAAGCAGAACCCAGACCCGTTGCGCACCGATCCGGTTGCCACCGTGCTCGATAGCTGCGTGGGCTGCGGACTGTGCGGGGAAGTGTCCCATGCCGCCGTGCTGTGCCCGTCGTTTTACCGTGCGCAGATCGTCAGCAACCCGACCCGCGTCGACCGTCTGCGGCAGCGCGTGCGCGACGGGTTGATCGGCTGGTTGCAGCGGCGAGAGGCTGCGCGCCGCGCGCGCTACGCGTTCTGATCAACGAGAGTTCCACTATGAAAGCCCAACCGATCAAAATCGCCATTCTCGCCATGGGCGGAGAGGGCGGTGGCGTACTCGCCGACTGGATCGTCGATCTCGGCGAACACAACGGCTACTACGCGCAGACCACCTCGGTGCCGGGTGTGGCGCAACGCACCGGCGCAACCATCTATTACGTCGAGCTGTTTCCATGTGAACTCGCGGACCGTGCCGGCCGCGCGCCAGTGCTCGCGCTGATGCCGCTGCCCGGCGACGTCGACGTGGTGCTCGCGTCCGAACTGATGGAAGCCGGGCGTGCGGTGCAGCGCGGTCTCGTGACGCCCGATCGCACCACGCTCGTGGCCTCGACGCACCGCGTCTATTCGATTGCCGAGAAGACCGCGATGGGCGACGGGCGAGTGGATAGCGACGCATTGATCGCGCATGCGGGCAAGGCCGCGAAGCGTTTCGTGCGCTTCGACATGGCCCGGGCGGCCGAAGCCTGCGGCAGCGTGATCAGCGCCGTGCTGTTCGGCGCGCTGGCCGGCACGGGCGTGTTGGCGTTCAGCCGCGAGCAGTTCGAGGCGACGATCGAGCGTGGCGGCGTGGGCGTAAAGCCGAGCCTGCATGCGTTCGGCGTGGCCTACCTGAAGGCGAACGAAGCCGGACAACCTGTTGACGACAACACAGAATTTGCGACTGGCGGCATGGACGTGAAGCCACGCGACTCGAAGGTGGCGGGTCTCGTCGAACGCGTTCGCACTCAATTCCCCGCCGAGGTTCAGCCAATGGTGACCGAGGGTGTACGCCGGTTGATCGACTACCAGGACCCTGACTACGCAGGACTTTATCTCGATCGCCTGGCCGACGTAGGCCGCGGGCTCAGGCAGCAGGACATCACGCTCGTGCGTGAGACCGCGCGCCACCTGGCGCTATGGATGTCGTACGAGGACACCATTCGTGTGGCCGATCTCAAGACGCGTGGTTCACGCTTCGAGCGGGTACGCGGCGAAGTGCGCGCACAAGTGGACCAACTCCTCGCGATCAACGAGTTCATGCATCCGCGGATCGAGGAAATCTGCGAGACGTTGCCTGCGTCGCTCGGCAGATGGCTGATGCGTCCGCACTGGGTGCATCGCCTCGTGCGCCGCTTCACGCAGGCGGGCCGAATCGTGACCACCAGCTCGCTGCGCGGCTACCTGCTGCTCTACGCGGTGTCGCGCATGCGCGGCTGGCGCCGTGCCACGCTGCGCTACCAGATGGAAAATGCGCGCATCGAACACTGGCTGAGCCAGGTGCTTGAAGCGGCGCAACGCAATACGGCGCTTGCCGTCGAGGTCGTCCAATGCCAGCGGCTCGTCAAGGGCTACAGCGACACGCACGCGCGCGGATTGGCCAACTACGAGAAGGTGATGACCGCCGTGGCCCGCGCGGGTGCGCTGCTGGCGCCCGCCACTCTGCGTGAGCTGCGCGAAGCGGCACTCGCCGACGAGCACGGCAAGAAGCTGCAGGAAGCGCTCGGGCGACACGCGTTGGCCTGAGCGTCAGGCGCCGGGGACGGTCCGACGCGGTCGATTCCACCCCACGTGAAGAGAGAAGGCTAAGTAGTGCGATATTTTTTTATCAGAGGGTTGGGACAGCACGACAACGATGAGTGCCTGGACGATTCGCGCAGCCCACGACGATGGTTCACCTATCACGGATATAACTGACACATTCCCTATGACAACAGTTCTCGATCAACTCGTCCGGGAAATCTCGGTCGGAAGCGTTCGCGTCGTCGATCTGACGCAGACACTTTCCCCCGATTTCCCCGCCCTGGAATTGCCGCCTGAATTCGGCCAGGTGTGGGCGTTCAAGATGGAGCAGATTAGCCGGTATGACGAAAGGGGCCCGGGGTGGTACTGGAACAACTTCTCGTGCGGCGAGCATACCGGGACACACTTTGACGCGCCGGTTCATTGGGTGAGCGGCAAGGATCACGCGCGCAATGCGGTCGACACGATTGAAGTGAATCACTTCATTGCGCCGGCGGTCGTGATCGACGCCAGCAAAGAGGTCGCGGCTAATCCCGACTGGTTGCTGACGAAGGAATTCCTCGAGCGTTGGGAGTCGCAGCACGGCAAGATACCTGCGTCTGCGTGGGTGTTGTTCCGCACCGACTGGTCGAGGCGGACAGACCCGGCGGAATTCGTCAACCTGAGGGAGGACGGCGCACACACGCCGGGGCCGACCCAGGAAGCCGTGGAGTGGCTGATCCACGAGCGGCACGTCCATGGCTTTGGCGTAGAAACGATTAACACCGACGCGGGCCAATCCTATGCCTGGCCAGTTCCGTATCCGTGCCATACGCTGATGCACGGCGCCAACCGTTACGGATTGCAGTGCCTGAAAAATCTGGATGAATTGCCCGCAACTGGAGCCGTGATTCTTTCCGCGCCGCTAAAAATTCAATCTGGCTCCGGCAGTCCGCTTCGAGTACTCGCCCTTGTTCCCGGTCGATGAGCGCACTCGACTGTTTGGCGCCGTGCCGCCATCGGAGAAGCGGCGGCACGGCGGCCCCTTCGAATCCCGTTAGTGCTGACCCAACGCCCGCGCGCGCTGATCGGCGACGATTCGACTCGCCTGTTGAGCATTGGCCGGATAGTGCTCAAAGTTGGTTGGAGGCTTGAATCCCGCAGCACGCCAGGCGACAAGGTCGGCTTTGACGTCAGCGCGTGTGAGAGGCGCAGGCGGACTGGATGCCATAGGAGGAGACGTCTGTGCCATCGCGGGAGCGATGCTTGCTGCGCCGAACAGAATGTTCAGCACGGCCACAGTGAAATTCTTCATGACGAATCCTCCTAAGAGGTTGTGCGGTTCCTCAATGATCGTAGACGTTATTTTGCCGTTCTTCCACCCGGGTGACTTTCTTACGATGTACCGGCTTGCAGGGCGGCGGTGATTACGGATATACAAACCACGCCGCCGCCTGCAAAAATAGGAGGGTAGCCGGCGCGCAACGATCCGCGCCCGGCGCCGTCGCGATCCGAATCAAAAGTAGGAGTACGTCCATGGGCAGGCTTGCCAAATCCCCTGTAGGCACACGGAGAGCGCGGCGGTGGCTGGCGGCTGCGATGCTGGCGGTGTTCTCCTGCCTGTGCCAGAACGCCTTCGCGCAAGCAGACGACCGCGCGGCGAGCCTGCGCGAGAAATACGAGAGCCTGACGCAGCAGCTCGCGCACAATCAGTTCCAACGACCGCTCTACCTCGAATCGCAGGAGTTGCCTTCGGCACTCCAGGGCGAGATTTACGGTGTGCTCAACCATCCGTTCTCGACGCTCAACACAACGCTCAACGACCCGGCTCAGGGCCCGGCCAACTGGTGCGACGTGCTGATCCTGCATCTGAACACCAAGTACTGCCATGCAGCGACGAGCGCCAGTGGCACGGTCCTCTCGGTGAACATCGGCAAGAAAACGCCGGAGTCGCTTTCCTCGTCCTACCGCGTGCAATTCAACTATCGCGCGACGGCGAGCAGTCCCGATTATGTTCGCGTGGAGCTCAGCGCCGCTACGGGTCCGCTGAGCACCAAAGACTACCGTATCGTGCTGGAGGCGATACCCGTGGGCGATAGCCGAACCTTTATCCACCTGACCTACGCCTACGGTTACGGTGCGGCGGGACGGTTTGCGATGAAAACCTATCTGGCGACGATCGGCAGCGACAAGGTCGGCTTTTCTTCCGCGCCCGATTCGTCGACGGGCGAGAAGCGTTACATCGGCGGCGTGCGCGGTCTGGTGGAGCGCAATACCATGCGCTATTACCTCGCCATCGATGCCTATCTGGGTGCGCTTTCCAGCCCGCCCAACGCCCGCCTCGACAAGCGTCTCGCCGACTGGTTCGATGCTACCGAGCAGTATCCGCGGCAATTGCACGAAGTCAGCCGCGCTGACTACATGCAAATGAAGCACGAGGAGTATCAACGTCAGCAGACCGCCCAGTAGGCCGCGCTGCACGCGCGCCGCTTCGTGTTCCGGCAAGTGTATTCATGGCGAGAGTCGAGCGGACAGCGGGAGGGAATCATGACTGGTAGCCAGCTCACAATCTACGCAACCGACCAGCGGCAACGGATCAGGCACATGTCGATCGTCGAATGGATTTTCGATGAGGCCAGGGGCGCTGGCATCCAGGGCGCGACGGTCGTCGAAGTCGCCGAAAGCGTCGATGTGAAGGGCAAGTATCACGCGGCTCGCTTTTTCGAGCTGGCCGAACAGTCGGTCGCCGTGACGATCATTGCCGTCGATGCGGACATCGACGCACTGCTCGCAAAGCTCGACGGCGGCAGCGTGCGTCTCTTTTACACGCGCGCGCCGGTCGAGTACGGCACGCTCGGAGCGGACGGAGCGAGCTGATGGACTTCAGCGTGACTCCCGCCGGAGACAACATCCCGCTCGAAGCCGGCGCGATCCAGCCGGTGAAATGCGACGCGCACACGCGACACGGCACCCCGCGAGTGGCGCAATGCAACATGCAACGTCGCCAGGTCGATGCACTAGAATGAGTGATGGACTCCGTTGGCCTGAACCGACCAGTCCTGCTCGGCCGTAGCGGTCATGTGGCGGTTCCGGGCCGAGTGGTGGAGGAAGATATGAACGGTTACCAACTGACGTTCTATACAGAACAGAACCGCCATCACGGCCACCGTACGGTGTGCGAATGGCTTCTTCACGAAGCGAAGCAGCTAGGCATTCACGGCGCGACCGTCATCAATTGCGCGGAAGGCACGGGCCATGCGGGTGCGCATCATGCCGCTCATATGCTCAAGCTCGCAGACCAACCCCTGCAGGTCATCCTCGCCGTTACCGAAGATGAAGCGCAGCGCATGCTCGACACCGTCAAGAGCGAACGAGTGCACGTGTTCTATACGCGCTCGCCCATCGAGTTCGGGGTGCTGGGTGAAAAAGAGCAGCGTGGTGAGCAGAAGCACCTTTCGCTGTTCGGGTGCAAGCTGCGTTAAGCGGCCCATGTCGCCCCGGTTTGACACAGGCTCAAGCCTGGATCGCAATGAAATCCCCGACCTTCCTCGACCAGCTGTCGTTGACCACGGCAGACAAGTCACAATGGCGGAATTCTAACGACAGAAAAAGTATGCATCGGCAACAAGGCGCGATTGCGAGCGGGCCACCGCGCAAGGCTTCGCAATTCGCGCAACACCTGCAGTGATGAAGCGTCTCTGCTGCTTCTATCCGCTACGCATCAATGAACTCATGCGGAAGCGGTCGTCAAGCGCGGGCGTTTCGGTGTCATCGTGCGAAAAAGCTGTCGCGGCTTCGCTAAGCGGATAAAACAAAGGCTGCAAAAGCGCGTCATGTGCCATATATAAAGGCATGTTTCATGTGCGCCGGAGAACGCGCTCGCTTCTTGCAATCTGCGCTCAGTAACATATGCTCCTGTCAGAAGCGTTTTCAGGTTCTTTTTTCCGGAGCCGCCATGCAAAGGACCCACCGCCAGGCTCGATGTGGTCCTGCACAAAAGGCAGCGCCACCGCAGCGCGCCCGACGCTTCTCCGTTCACCTCGGGTAGAGGTTGCATGGACAGGAGAGGTCTGCATGAGCAACGACCGCGCATCGGACGCGTCGTACCGCGCCGCGCTATCCAGCGATGAGCTCCGATGCATCGACGCGTGGTGGCGCGCCTGCAATTACCTCTCGGTCGGCATGATTTATCTCAGGGACAATCCGCTTTTGCGCGAGCGTTTGCCCGAACTGCGACTGCGCTTCGTGAACGTGGTCGATCTGTTCAGGATGCAGCCGGTGACCGAGCATCCGCACGGCTCTACCGAGCGCGAGTTCGACAGCCTGTTTACGGTCGACAAGCCCGTGATTTTCAATTTCCACGGCTACCCGTGGCTGATTCACAAGCTCGCGTACCGCTTTCGCAATCACGAGAATCTGCACGTTCGCGGCTACACGGAGAAAGGCAACATCAATACGCCGCTCGAACTCGCGATCCTCAACAAGGTGGACCGTTTCAACCTCGTGCTCGACGTGCTCGACCGCGTGCCGCGCTTGCAGGGCAGAACCGCGCATCTGCGAGACGACATGAGGAATTCGATTATCCTCAACATGAATTACGCCCATGAGCACGGCACCGATAGCCCCGAGATCTCCGAATGGGTGTGGCCGTATTGAGCGGTTCGCAGTCTGCGCCGTGCATCTCTCGCGCGCATGGCTCGAATCAAACTCTTTCAGACGAGCGTTAAAAGCATAAGGAGTCGTCGCAATGAAAGCTCCTGAGCGTCCCCTGCGCATCGCGTTGAGCGCGCCAGTTTCGGGCGTGCTGGTGCCGCTGGTTAGCGTGCCCGATCCGGTCTTCGCGCAGAAGCTGGTCGGCGACGGCGTGTCGATCGATCCGACGTCGGATGAGTTGTTGGCGCCGCTTTCCGGCAAAATCACGCAACTGCACAGTGCGAGCCATGCGCTGACGATCACCGGCGACAGCGGACTGCAAGTCCTGTTGCATATCGGACTCGACACCGTGCTATTGCGCGGCGAGGGCTTCATGCCGCTGGTCAAGGAAGGCGATACCGTCGCGGCTGGCACACCGCTGATCCGCTTCGACCCCGTGGTGGTCGGCGCGAAGGCGAGCAGCCTACTCACGCAGATGGTGATCGCCAACGGCGAACTCGTCGCCCGCTATGTGCCCGCTAAAGGCCTCGTCAACGCGGGTACCGACACGGCCCTGTATGTCGAGCTGGTCGGCAGCGTCGCGGAGAAGGAGACGGCGGGCGCGGGCGGCGCAATCCTCTCCGGCGAAATCACGCTGCCGAATCCGGCGGGCCTGCATGCGCGGCCCGCTGCCGTCGTCGCTGTGGAAGCGAAGAAGTTCACGTCCGAAATCCGCCTGCTGCGCGGCAGCGACAGCGTCAACGCGAAGTCGGTCGTCGCGATCATGGGGCTCGCCAGCACGTTCGGAGACAAGCTGCGCGTCGAGGCCCGCGGACCCGACGCAGCGGAAGCGGCGAGCGTGCTTGCGCGGCTGCTCGCCGACGGTTCTGGCGAAAAGCCCGGCGACGCCCCCGCGTCTGCGGCAACTTCAGCACCTGCGGTTTCAACCGCCGAGCCAATCGCCACCCGCGCCGCAGCCACCGACGCCGACGCCGACGCCGACGAGTTCACCGGCGTCTGCGCTTCGCCGGGACTTGCCGTCGGCAACGTGGTGCAGTTCCGCCAGCAAGTGATCGACGTGAACGAGGCGGGCGAGTCGCCGCAACTCGAGCGCGCGCAACTCGAAGCGGCGCGACACCAGGCGCGTCAGCAGATCGAAGCGCTGAAAGCGACGCTCGCCGATGCGTCGAAGGCGCAGATTCTGGCTGCGCATCTCGAACTGCTGGACGACCCCGACCTGAGCGATATGGCGATCGCCAGCATCAGCGAAGGCAAGGGCGCGGGCTTCGCCTGGCGCGAGGCTTTCCAGAAGCAGGCGAGCATGCTCGAGAAGCTCGACAACCCGCTGCTGCGCGAACGCGCAGGCGATATCCGCGACGTCGGCCGACGGGTGCTCGCGTTGGTCGCGGGCGTCAGGCAGGCGCAGATCGACGTGCCGCAGGACTCGATTCTGGTTGCCGAAGAACTGTCGCCGTCTGACACTACGTCGCTCGATCGCAGCAAGGTGCTCGGCTTCTGCACGACGACCGGCGGGGCGACGAGCCATGTTGCGATCCTCGCGCGTTCGCTCGGCATCCCCGCGATTTGCGGTATCGACGCACGCGCGCTGCAACTGGCCGACGGCACCCCCGTTGTGCTCGACGGTTCGGGCGGCCGCTTGCGGCGCCACCCGAGCGCCGGCGAACTGGCGCAGGCGCACGAACGCATCGGACGCCAGGCCGCCAAACGCGAAGCCGAAAAGCTCGCGGCGGGCAAGCTCGCGATGACAGCCGACGGCCACCGCATCGAAGTCGTCGCGAACATCCGCAACGCGCAGGAAGCGCGCGACGCGGTGGCGGCGGGCGCCGAAGGCGTGGGCCTGTTGCGTTCCGAGTTCCTGTTCGATGCGCGCGACACCGCGCCGTCCGAAGACGAGCAGGCTGCCGAATACTGTGCGGTAGCCGAAGCGCTCGGCCGCGAACGTCCGCTCGTAGTCCGCACGCTCGACGTCGGCGGCGACAAACCGCTGTCGTATCTGCCGCTGCCGAAGGAAGACAATCCGTTCCTCGGTTTGCGCGGCGTGCGGGTGAGCCTCGCCCGTCCCGACATTTTCCGTACGCAGTTGCGCGCGATCCTGCGCGCAGCGCCGCTTGGCAATCTGCACGTGATGTTCCCGATGATTGCGACGATTGAGGAAGTGAGGGCGGCGCGCAGGATCCTGCTCGAAGAAGCCGGCGACCACTCGGCGAGCGTCAAGGTCGGCGTCATGATCGAAGTCCCGGCCGCCGCGTTGATCGCGGAGCCACTCGCGCGCGAAGTCGACTTCTTCTCGATCGGCACGAACGACCTGACGCAATACACGCTCGCGATGGACCGTGGTCATCCGCAACTCGCGAAGCAGGCCGACGCGCTTCACCCCGCGGTACTGCGTCTGATCGGCATGACGGTCGAGGGCGCGCACCAGCACGGCAAATGGGTCGGCATTTGCGGCGGCATCGCGTCGGATGCGATGGCCGTGCCCGTGCTCGCGGGTCTCGGCATCGACGAACTGTCGGTCAGTATTCCCACTATCGGTTCGGTCAAGGCCCAGCTTGCGCGGTTGACGATGACCGAGGCCCGCAAGCTCGCCGCCGACGTGCTGCGTTTGGGCACCGCCGCGGAAGTCCGCGCGCATCTTTCCCGTTTTGCCGACTGAGCGGATCAAGAGGAGACCTGCCATGTTTTCACATGCGTTCGGAGTCTTGCAGAAAATCGGCAAGTCGCTGATGCTGCCGGTCGCGGTGCTGCCGGTGGCCGGCCTGTTGCTCGGTCTCGGCGCGACCGACTTCCACGGTTACGTGCCGGCGGTCGTGCTCGCGCTGATGAAGAATTCGGGCGACGTGATCTTCGCGAACCTGCCGCTGATCTTCGCGATCGGTGTCGCGCTCGGCTTCACCGAGAACGACGGTGTCTCGGGCATTGCCGCGACGATCGGCTATCTGGTCATGACGGCGACGCTTGGCGTCATCGCGAAGGTCGAGGGCATCGAGCCCGACATGATCATGGGCATCCCGTCGATCCAGACTGGCGTGTTCGGCGGCATCCTGGCCGGTGGCCTCGCGGCGTGGATGTTCAACCGTTACTACCGGATCACCTTGCCGTCGTATCTCGGTTTCTTCGCCGGCAAGCGCTTCGTGCCGATCGTCACGGCGATCGGCGCCATCGTGCTCGGCGGCATCCTGTCCTTCATCTGGCCGCCGATCGGCAGCGGCATCAAGGCCTTCTCGCACTGGGCGGCGGTGTCCGATCCGCGCACCGCGGCAACGGTCTACGGTTTTGTCGAGCGTCTGCTGATTCCGTTCGGCCTGCATCACATCTGGAACGTGCCGTTCTTCTTCGAAATGGGCAGCTATCGCGATCCGACGACCGGCAACACGGTGCACGGCGACATCACGCGCTTCTTTGCGGGCGATCCGACCGCAGGCATCCTCGCGGGCGCGTTCCTGTTCAAGATGTTCGGTCTGCCCGCGGCGGCGATTGCGATCTGGCACTGCGCGAACCCGGAGAAGAAAGTGGCCGTCGGCGGCATGATGATTTCGGCCGCGCTGACGTCGTTCCTCACCGGCATCACCGAGCCGATCGAATTCGCGTTTCTGTTCGTCGCGCCGGTCCTTTACTTCATCCACGCGTGCCTCGCGGCGTCGGCGCAGTTCGTCGCGAACACGCTGGGCATGCGCATGGGCTTCACGTTCTCGCAAGGCGGGATCGACTTCCTGATGTTCAACCTGGTCGGCAATAAGGGCACGCACGCCTGGTACGTGTTCATTCTCGGTCCAATTTACGCGGTGATCTATTACGGTGTGTTCCGCTTCTTCATCACGCGCTTCAACCTGAAGACGCCCGGCCGTGAGGACGACACCGTCGAAACCGCACCGCTCGCCGCGAGCGGCACAGGCGGACGTCCGCGAGAACTCGTGCATGCGTTCGGCGGACGCTCGAACATCACCAGTCTCGACGCGTGCATTACGCGTCTGCGCATATCCGTGAAAGACCCCGCGCGCGTCGACGAAGCAAAGCTGAAGGCACTCGGCGCAGCGGGCGTGATGCGAGTCGGCAATGGCGTGCAAGCGATCTTCGGGCCGCTGTCGGAGAACCTGAAAACCGACATGCAGGAGTATCTGAAGACAGCAGGCAGCGACGCCGACCTCGCCCCGGCTGGCACGCCCGTCACACCGGGCGAACCCGTGGCCAGCGCTGGCGCTACGGCTGCTGCGGTGCTGGCAGGCTCAGCGCAAAGCTCGGCGCAGGAGATCGCGCGAGCGGAAAAGATTCGCGCGGCGCTCGGCGGGGCGGGCAACATTATCAAGCTTGACGCGCTCGCGGCCACGCGCCTGCGCGTCGAACTATCCGACGTATCGAGGATCGACGCGGCCGCGTTGAAGGCGGCGGGCGTGCCCGCGACGCAAGCATTGAAGAACGGCGCGATCGACCTGGTGGTCGGACTCGGCGCGGAGAACCTCGCCGGCGCGATCCAATGGGAGCCGGCGGCCCATCCAGCCCCGGCGTGAAATACGAGGGCAGAAGCGATGAGCGACGTTTCCGTAGCAGATGCGGCGTCGAACGCGAAAGCCGCGTCGCTCGACGTGAGCGGCTACGCGTTCCAGCACGACGTGGTGAGGAATCTGATTTGCCGCGAGGGGCGCTATCCGGACATTGCGAGCCCGCACGACTGGTACATGGCGCTCGCCTTCAGCGTGCGCGATCGCATGCTCGCGTGCTGGGCCGCATCGACGAAAGTCTATGCGGCGAAGGACGTCAAGGTTGCCTGCTATCTGTCGGCGGAGTTCCTGATCGGTCCGCAGCTCGGCAATAACCTGCTCAATCTCGGCATGCAAGACGAAGCGCGCGAAGCCATGCACGCGCTCGGCCAGGATCTCGACGTGCTGCTCGCGATCGAGGAAGAGCCCGGCCTCGGCAACGGCGGACTCGGACGCCTTGCCGCGTGCTACATGGATTCGCTGTCGACGCTCGAAATACCGGCGATCGGTTACGGCATTCACTACGAGTTCGGCATCTTCGATCAGGAGATTCGCGACGGCTGGCAGGTGGAAGTGACCGACAAATGGCTGCAGAGCGGCAACCCATGGGAAATCGTGCGGCCGGATGTGAGCCACTACGTCGGCTTCGGCGGATACACGCAACAGCGGACCGACGGCGAAGGCCGCCTGCGTGTGAGCTGGATACCGGCGCGGCAGGTGAAGGGCGTCGCCTGCGATCTGCCGGTGCAGGGCTATCGTGTCGATACCTGCAATGTCTTGCGGCTGTGGAAAAGCGAAGCGGTGGAGTCGTTCGACTTTCAGGATTTCAACGCCGGCCAATACTATGAGGCGGTGCAGGAGAAGGTCGTGTCGGAAACCTTATCCAAGGTCCTCTATCCGAACGACGAGCCGGAAGCGGGCAAGCGTCTGCGGCTCGCGCAGCAGTACTTTTTCGTGTCATGCTCGCTACAGGACATGCTGAGGCTGACGGGACTGAAGGGCACGCCGATCGACCATTTCGCGGACCTGTTCGCCGCGCAACTCAACGATACGCATCCGTCGATCGCGGTGGCCGAGTTGATGCGTCTGCTGCTGGACGTGCACGGGCTTGCGTGGGATACCGCGTGGGGCATCACGCAGCGCACCTTCGCGTACACCAATCACACGCTGTTGCCCGAGGCGCTCGAAACCTGGGGTCTGTCGTTGTTTCAAAGTCTGCTGCCGCGACCGCTCGAAATCATCTACGAAATCAACCGCCGCTTTCTCGACGACGTGCGGCGCGATTTTCCTGGCGACGACGCGCGCGTCACGCGCATGTCGCTGATCGACGAACGCGGCGACAAGAAAGTGCGCATGGCGCACCTGGCCACGGTTGGCAGCCATGCGGTCAACGGCGTGGCCGCGTTGCATTCGGATCTGCTGCGCCAAACCGTGCTGCGCGATTTCGCCGAGGTATTTCCGCAGCGCTTTCTCAACGTTACGAACGGCGTGACGCCGCGCCGCTTCCTGATGTTGAACAACCCTGGGCTCGCGCAACTTCTCGATCAAACGATCGGCCACGAATGGCGCACCGATCTCGCGCAGCTCGACGCACTGGCCGCGCACGCCGACGATGCCGGCTTTCATGAAGCGTGGCGCGCGATCCGGCGTGACAACAAGTCCGCGCTCGCGGCGCGGATCGCGAGCGCAACGGACATCGACGTCGATCCGGACGCGCTGTTCGACATTCAGGTCAAGCGCATTCACGAATATAAACGCCAGCATCTGAACGCGCTGTACATCATCAGTCTGTATCACCAGCTATGCCGCAATCCGGCGCTCGACATCGCGCCGCGCTGCTTCATCTTCGGCGGCAAGGCCGCGCCCGGCTACGCGATGGCCAAGCTGATGATCCGCCTCGTCACCGGCATCGCGGAAGTCGTCAATCATGATCCGGTGATCGACGGGCGCCTGAAAGTGGTCTTCTATCCGGACTTCAACGTGAAGAACGGCCATTGGGTCTATCCCGCCGCGGACCTGTCCGAACAGATTTCGACAGCGGGCAAGGAAGCATCGGGCACCGGAAACATGAAGTTCATGATGAACGGCGCGGTGACGATCGGCACGCTCGACGGCGCGAACGTGGAGATCCGCGAAGAAGCGGGCGCCGACAATTTCTTCCTGTTCGGCTTGACCGCGCAGCAGGTCGAAGAGGTCAAGCGCAACGGCTATCGCCCGTCCGACTATGTGCAGTCCAACGACGACTTGCGCGAAGCGTTCGCGCAGATCGCGCAAGGGCGCTTCTCGCGCGGCGACCGCGACGTCTTCAGGCCGCTCGTCGACAATCTGCTGCACGCGGACCCGTTCCTCGTGCTGGCCGATTTCGCGGATTACGTCGCCTGTCAGCAACGCGTCAGCGACGCGTGGCGCGATTCGCGCAGCTGGACGCGAATGTCGATCATGAACACGGCGCGCTCGGGTAAGTTCTCGTCGGATCGCGCGATCAACGAGTATTGCGAGCGCATCTGGAACGCGCGGGCGGTGAGGGTCGACCTTGCTCAGTCCTAACGTCGACAGTACGCGCGGTTATCAGGCACGGCCCGGTTCGCGATTTCCGCTCGGTGCGTCGGTCGTGCCGGACGGCGTCAACTTCTGCGTTTTTTGCCGGCACGCGACTCACCTCGAACTGCTGCTTTACGCATCGACGGATAGCATCGAGCCGTTTCAGATCATCGGGCTCACGTCCGAAAGGAACCGCACGTTCTATTTCTGGCATGTGTTGATCGAAGCTCTTCCTGTGCCGTGCTGCTACACGTGGCGCGCCTATGGCCATCATGGCGTGCCGCAGCTCGACGACGAAGTTAGCAGCCGCCACGAGTTGCTCGATCCCGCCGCGCGCGCGGTTAGCGACCGCCGCTGGCACCGCGAGTCCGCTGCCGGGGGGCACGAGCCCGGACATGCGTTTTTTAGAGCGATCGTTACCGAACCGCTGGACGTGCGCAAAGACGTGGCCGTGCGCACGCTCGACGACGCGATTATCTACGAGATGCATGTCGGCGGCTTCACGCGCGATCCATCGAGCGGCGTTCGGCATCCCGGCACGTTCGCGGGACATGCGCCGGGCACGCCCATGTTGCACGTCGTCCTCAACATGAACGCGGATGCGCGCGATGCAGAGCTTCCCGCCCTCGACGACGCGAACTGGCGGCGGATGGTCGATACGGCCGCGGAAGCACCGGCGGACATTGTTTCGGCTGTTGAAACGGCCCGCGTCGAACGCGGTGCCTGCCGGGTAGAAGCGCGCAGTGTCGTAGTGCTTGAATCGCGACGAAGGTCAACAATCGGGCTGGACGGTGCGCGGTAAAGCGACTTTAATACCTAGGTACTGCTGGGTCGCTTTGTCGATCATCTGGGGGCAGCATGGATGCAGTCAGAGCTTTCGTCGAAAGTCAGCCGCTGTTCGCGCTCTTTTTGACCATTGCGGTCGGTTACCTGATCGGCGAAATCAATGTGAAGGGCGTGGCTCTGGGCTCCGGGGCCGTGCTTTTCGTTGGCCTGGCGCTCGGCGCGTTCGCGCCGAAATCTACGCCGCCTGCGTTGCTGGGCACGCTCGGTTTGTTGATGTTTCTTTATGGCATCGGCATTCAGTATGGCGCGCAGTTCTTCCGCGGGCTCACCAGCCGGGAGGGCATGAAGGCCAATGCAGCCGCGTGTCTCGGCGTGATCGTGTCGGGTCTCGTAGCGTGCGGCTTCATCCATTTCGGCGCTACGCTCGCCGATGCTCTCGGCATGTTCGCGGGCAGCGGCACCAGCACGGCGAGCCTGCAGGTTGCCATCGCATCGATGAAGAGCAGCGATGCCGCCGTGGCCTATAGCGTCTCCTATCCGTTCGGCGTGGCCGGGCCGATTCTATTCATCTACGCGCTGAAACTGGCCCTGAAAGTCGAGATACGTAAGCCGCCTGCGAAGTTGCTGGAAAGTGCAGAAATCGCGCTGCGCAATGCCAGTCTCTTCGGTCTCAAGGTGTCTGAGCTTTTGACACGGCTGCCTGCCGGTGTGGCAATCGCGGCCGTGCGGCGTGCGCATCACAACCAGTTGATCACCGCCGACTTTGTTCTGCGCGCTGACGACGTCCTCCTCGTCACCGCCACCGATCCCCGCCTGCTCGGCGAAGCAACGGCGCTGTGCGGCGAGTTGCAACCTGGGCGAATGGCGAGTCATCGGGAAGATCTGGACTATATGCGCGTGTTCGCATCGAATCCAGCGGTCATCGGAATGCCGCTTGGCAGTCTGCGCTACCCGGACGGCGTGAGCTGCGCGGTCGCGCATGTGCGGCGCGGCGATACCGATCTGCTGTCCAGTCCAGACCTCATTCTCGAAGCGGGCGACCGGGTCGGCCTGCTCGTCAATCGCGCGCATCAGGCGAGCGTGCGCGCGTTCTTCGGCGATTCGATCAAGGGCACGGCCGACCTCAGTTTCATTTGCCTCGGCATAGGCGCGGCCGCGGGCCTGCTGGTCGGTGCGATCCCGTTGCGCTTTCCCGGTCTCGGCGCGTTCAGCCTGGGTCTCGCGGCGTTGCTGCTGGTCGCGCTGTGTCTGGGCAAGGCGCGTCGCAGCGGACCGTTCGTCTGGGTGATGCCGCTTTCGGCGAATCTCGTCCTGCGCAACCTCGGACTGACGATTTTCCTTGCGCAGGTGGGCATCGCTTGCGGACCCAAATTCGTCGCGACCGTGGGCGCTGCCGGGCCGCTGCTGCTGCTTTACGGCGCCATTACGCTGCTGGTGCTGGTCGGCGTGACGGCGATCTGCTGCCTGTGGATCTTCAAGCTGTCGTTCGACACGTCCGTCGGCGTGATCTGCGGCGCGACCGGCAACCCGGCGATTCTCGCCTTTGCCAACCGCGTCGCGCCGACGGATCAGCCCGACATCATGTACGCGATGATTTTTCCGTCGATGACCATCGTCAAGGTGCTTTTCGTGCAGATCGCGATTGCGATTGCAGCCGGCTAGACGTGCCCGCGTCACGGGCGAAGGAAATTCGCATTACGGATCCCGAAGGAGTCCATCATGGAAGTGGCGATATTCAGCTCGACACGCTATGAACGTCGGTATCTCGACGAGGCCAACAAGCGCGGCGAGCATAAGTTGCATTACTTCGACGTTTCGCTGGAGATGGACACGGTCGGTCTCGCCGCCGGCTACGGCGCCGTCTGTATTTTCGTGAACGACAAGGCGGACGCGCAAGTACTGGGCGCGCTGCACAAGGGTGGCACACGTCTGCTCGCGTTGCGCTGCACGGGCTTCAACAACGTCGATCTGGAGGCTGCCGCAAAGGTCGGCATAAAGGTGACGCGGGTCGTCACGTATTCGCCCAACTCCGTAGCGGAGCACGCGGTGGCACTTCTGCTCGCGATCAACCGTAAGGTGCACCGTGCCTACAATCGCACCCGCGATTCGAACTTTTCGCTCGACGGTCTGACGGGTTTCGACCTTTGCGGCAAGACGGTTGCGGTGGTCGGAACGGGCAAGATTGGTTGCGTGTTCGCGAGGATCATGCTCGGCTTCGGCTGCGAGGTGATCGGTTTCGATCCCCAACCCTCGGCGGAATTCGAGGCGCTCGGTCTGAGCTATGCAAAGCCGGGCGAGATTGGGGAGAACGCCGACATCATTTCGCTGCATTGTCCACTCACCCCCGCGACATACCACATCATCAATTCGGAAACGCTCAAGCGCGCGAAGCCGGGCGCGATACTGATCAACACGAGCCGCGGCGGGCTGCTCGACACGGAGGCCGCGATCGACGCACTGAAGACCGGGCAGCTGGGCGGGCTTGGAATCGATGTGTACGAACAGGAAGGCAGCCTCTTTTTCCGCGATCTCTCCAGCGAGATTGTCACTGACGACGTCTTTCAACGCCTCGTGTCGTTTCCAAACGTTATCGTGACTGGACATCAGGCCTATCTGACGCATGAGGCATTGACGACCATCTGCGAGACCACGCTCGAAAACGTCTCGGCGTTCGAAAAGAATCAGCTGTTGGAGAACGAGGTGAAGGTCTGATAGAGGCGTGTGCAGACGTACGCTGAAACCCCGCAGGCGAGCGCGCGTGGCGCATGCGATAGGCAGGCGGGAGAACTCGGAGTAAATTGTGTTTGCACCTGATATCGCCGCTGCCGTGGCCGTCGCAGTGAGGGGCGCAGTGGCGTTCGCTTCGTTCAACGACGCGGCAGCCAAAGTTCGCTAACCAGTCACCTCGACTCTGGAGAACCTCATGACAGATATCGCACTTGCACGCAAAGATGCCTGCCTCGCAGTGGTTCATGCGGTATTGACGGACCTGATTGACGACAGCAATCTGATCGACGCGGCGCTACGCGTTGCGGACTACCTCGCAGATGATCTTGAAGGCAAGATCACCGAGACCGACGCCGTACTACTTGCGGTTGGGGCACTCACCAGAGTCAATCGCGCGATTCGTGAGTGGTCCGACGTGGACGGCAACGCGATGGACGCGAGGAGAGTCGCGGACTTCGTCATCGATGAAGAGATGAACGGGTACGACCGCGCAACCAGTCCACGTGAAACGACTTCGTCCGCGGCAAGAGTCCAGGCGCGAGCGGCGGCAGTGATTCGGCCAATGGGTTCCCCGGCGCGGCCCGTTCACCACTGAGGCGCGAGCCTGGCCGAGGCGGGCAGGCATTTGCGCAGCGGGAAACCGGCAGAGGATGCGGCCAATTCTTGGCGGTCGATGGCGCAGCTTTGCGGTCGTCGCGTTGTTCAGATCCAGCTTCCGTTGCCGAATGGACGAATGCCCGCGTGATGCACCGTGCGTCCCAAACTGTGGGGCTGCATCGAAACGGCACGACGCGCGTTGCTATGCGACCGCGGAACCCGGATGTACATTGAAGGTTTGGCCGACCGTGTGACCGGCGACGTGGTTTGCTTATAGTAACTGCGGCACGAAATTGCGCCATAACAGCGGGTGAGTGGTTGAATGTTTTAAAAGTTTGGCGTAAATGATCCGGCGCCGAAACAAGTTTGGCTGTGAGTAGCAGAACAAACAACGGGTAAAACCGGGAGCCAGCTTCGTCACGATAATTCCCGAGTCTATTGCCGATTTTCTTCAAGTCCATTGTGCAGGGACAGAGCCCCCGACACTGGGGAATGCCTGGGCTTGAGCCCCTGTTCGGCAGCGTCGTAAAATCGTGGCACATCGGTTCCGGGGGCCCAGCAATGTGTCTGGCTTCTCTTTGCGATTTCATTCATGTAAGCGGGGGGCGCCCGGCGCTCGGGCCGTCAGCGCGTCGCGTCGAGGCACGCGGCCGTAGTGGAATCGTTGTCCGATCCGCGCCGTGACCCCGCTGATTTCCGTCAAAAGGCTCAACAAGAGCTTCCCCGGCGTGAGGGCGCTTCACGAAGTCCAGTTCGAGCTCATGGCGGGGGAAGTCCATGCGCTGATGGGCGAGAACGGCGCCGGCAAGTCGACGCTGATGAAAATCCTCGCTGGCGTCTACACCCGCGATTCGGGTGAAATCCTCTATGACGGCCAGCCGGTCGAATTCCAGAGCCCACGCGATGCGCAGGCCGTGGGCGTCGGCATCATTCATCAGGAACTGCAACTGATGAATCACCTGAGCGTCGCGCAGAACATGTTCGTCGGTCGCGAGCCGCGCGGGCGTTTCGGCCTGTTTCTCGACGAAGACAAGCTCAATGCGCAGGCGCGCGACATCCTTGCCCGCATGCACGTGAATCTCGACCCGCGCGCCGTAGTCGGCGCCCTCACGGTCGCCCGGCAGCAGATGGTCGAGATCGCCAAGGCCTTGTCCTTCGATTCGCGCGTCCTGATCATGGACGAGCCCACCTCGGCGCTCAACGACGCCGAGATTGCCGAATTGTTTCGCATCATCCGCGAACTGAAGAGCCGGGGCGTCGGCATCATCTACATCTCGCACAAGATGGATGAGTTGAAGCAGATCGCCGATCGCGTCACCGTGATGCGCGACGGCGAATACGTGGCCACCGTCGCCGCCCAGGACACCAGCGTCGAAGCGATCATCGGGATGATGGTCGGGCGCACCCTGACCGATATCGAACCGTCGCACAGCACCGGGGAGAAGGGCGAGGTCGCACTCGATGTCAAAAACCTCAATGCCGGTCCGTTGGTCAGGGACGTGAGCTTCACGCTGCGCAAGGGCGAGATTTTGGGCTTTGCCGGATTGATGGGCGCGGGCCGTACCGAAGTGGCCCGCGCGGTGTTCGGCGCCGATCCGATCGAATCCGGCGAGATCGCCGTGAAAGGCGTCAAGGCGATCATCCGCAGTCCAAGCGACGCGGTGAAGCGCGGCATCGGCTATCTGTCGGAAGACCGCAAGCGCTTCGGCCTCGCGACCGGCATGGACGTCGAATCGAACATCGTCATGTCGAATCTGAGCAAATTCCTGACGTGCAACTTTTTTCTGCGGCGCGCGCAGATACGCAGGACAGCCAGCCATTTCATCAATCTGCTGGCGATTCGCACGCCCTCCGCGGCGCAGGAGGTGCGGCTGCTGTCGGGTGGCAATCAGCAGAAAATCGTGATTGCGAAATGGCTGGAGCGTGACTGCGACGTGCTCTTTTTCGACGAGCCGACACGGGGTATCGACGTCGGCGCGAAGAATGAAATCTACAAGCTGCTGCGCGCGCTCGCCAGCGAAGGCAAAGCGGTCGTGATGATCTCGTCGGAGTTGCCGGAAATCCTGCGCATGAGCGACCGCGTCATCGTGATGTGCGAGGGGCGCATTACCGGCGAACTCTCCGCCGCGGAAGCTACGCAGGAGCGCATCATGCATCTGGCGACACAGCGCGAAACCCTGAAAACGGCGGCATGAACCGCCAGAGGCCACTATGACATTGCCATCGGACACATCGGCGCTCGCGAGAGAAGGACGTTATTCCGGCCTGCGCGCCCGCGTCTTTTCGCCGACCGCGCTGCAGAAGCTGCTCGCGTTCGCGAGTCTGATCCTGATGCTGGTTTTCTTCAGCTTCGCTTCGCCGGCGTTCATGCAGATGGACAACATGCTCGGCATTCTGCAGGCAACGGCGGTCAACGGCGTGCTGGCGATTGCCTGCACGTTCGTGATCATTACGGGCGGCATCGATTTGTCGGTCGGCACGTTGATGACTTTCACGGCGGTCATCTGCGGCGTGTTTCTCACCTACTGGCATCTGCCGATGTGGGTCGGCGTCCTCGCCGCGATCGGTACAGGCGCAATCTGCGGGACCGTCTCGGGGACCCTCACGGCGAAAATGAAAATCCCGCCCTTCATCGCGACGTTGGGCATGATGATGCTGTTAAAAGGGCTCTCGCTCGTGGTCTCGGCCGACAAGCCGATCTATTTCACCGACACCGAAAATTTCTATCGGATTTCGCAGGATTCGTTCATCGGCTATCTGCTGCCGAGCCTGCCCATTCCGAACGCGGTGCTGATTCTGTTCTTTCTGGCGATCGCCAGTTCGATCACGCTCAATCGCACGGCGCTTGGCCGCTACACGTTTGCGCTCGGCAGCAACGAAGAAGCGGTGCGTCTTTCCGGTGTGAACGTCGATCGATGGAAGATCGCCATCTATGGCCTGAGCGGAGCGATCTGCGGCATTGCGGGGTTGCTCATCGCGTCGCGCCTGAATTCGGCCCAGCCGGCGCTCGGCCAGGGCTATGAGCTCGAAGCGATCGCCGCGGTGGTGATCGGCGGCACGTCGTTGAGCGGGGGCTCGGGCACGATTCTCGGTACGATCATCGGGGCGTTCATCATGAGCGTGCTGACCAACGGGCTGCGCATCATGTCGGTCGCTCAGGAATGGCAGATCGTCGTGACAGGCCTCATCATCATTCTCGCGGTCTATGCCGACATCCTGCGGCGCAGGAAGAGCTGACGCTGAGCCGGACAATTTCAAAGAAGGGAAGCGCAAAAAGGCTTCCTCAGCGGCTGAAGGTAGATGGTCCACCTTAGGAGGAGAAATTCCATGTTGAATCGAAAAATATTCGGTGTCGTGGTCGGGCTGGGCACTTTGCTTGGCGGGGCGAATCTCGCGTATGCGGATGACGTCTATATCCCGCTTATTTCGAAGGGCTTCCAGCATCAGTTCTGGCAGGCCGTCAAATCCGGCGCCGAGCAGTCGGCGAAGGAGCACAAAGTCAGGATCACGTTCGAGGGCCCGGAAACCGAAGCGATGGTCGACAAGCAGATCGACATGCTCTCGGCCGCGCTCGCGAAGAAGCCGCAGGCGCTCGGCATCGCCGCGCTCGACAGCAAGGCGGCGATTCCGCTGCTCAAGCGCGCGCAGTCCGCGAAAATACCGGTGATCGCGTTCGACTCCGGCGTAGACAGCGACATTCCGCTCACCACCTGCTCGACGGACAACGTGGCCGCCGCCGCGCTCGCCGCCGACAAGATGGCCGAGGCAATCGGCAATGCCGGTGAGGTCGGCGTGATCGTGCACGACCAGACGAGCCGCACGGGTGTCGATCGCCGCGACGGTTTCCTGAATCAGATGAAAAAGCATCCGAACGTCAAGATCGTCTCCGTGCAGTATGGCGGCGGCGACCATTTGAAGTCGGCGGAAATCGCCAAGGCGATGATCCAGGCCAATCCGAACCTGAAGGGCATTTTCGGCGCGAATGAAGGCTCGGCGGAAGGCGCGGCGATCGGCGTCAAGGAAGCGGGCAAGAAACTCGTGCTGATCGGTTTCGACTCCGGCAAGGAGCAGAAAGCGAACATCAGTTCGGGGCTCATGCTCGGCGCGATTACGCAGAATCCGGTCGGCATCGGCAAGTGCACGGTCGACTCGGCGGTGAAGGCGCTCAAGGGCGAGAAGCTGCCCCCGAAGATCGATACGGGCTTCTTCTGGTACGACAAGACCAATATGAGCGATCCGAAGATCGCCGCCGTGCTCTACGATTGACCGCGGTGCGTTGATGCGCGCCGATGCGCGATGAGCGGGGAAGGGCGTGCGGCCCTTCCTGCTTTCATGGCCCCGGTGGTTCTTGTGGCCCACGTATCGCGCGCGAAAGACCGTACGTTGAACTTGCAGCGCACCCATGCGTGCCGCCTGCGCTCATAGAAGGTGCATGCGCGCAAGCCGATCGCAGTGACCCCAGGAGCGTGTTCAGATGACGACGATCACCAGGCTGTCCGTGCGGGACATCCGCTTTCCGACCTCGCGTTCACTCGACGGCTCCGATGCGATGAACGCCGCGCCGGACTACTCCGCGACCTACGTGACGCTTGAAACGGATTCGCCGGCCTCGCTCACCGGCCATGGCCTCACGTTCACGATCGGACGCGGCAACGAAATCTGCGTGAGCGCGGTGCAGGCGCTCACGCCACTGATCGTCGGCAAAACGCTGGAGGATATCGCCGCGAACATGGGCGCGTTCTGGCGTGAGCTGACCTCCGATAGCCAGTTGCGCTGGATCGGCCCGGACAAGGGCGCGATCCACCTCGCGACCGCGGCCGTCGTGAATGCGACCTGGGACCTCTGGGCAAAAGCGCAAGGCAAGCCGGTGTGGAAGCTGCTAGTCGACATGAGTCCGGAAGAACTCGTACGTTGCCTCGATTTCCGTTACGTGACCGATGCGATCACGCCGCAGGAAGCCATCGCGATGCTGCATCGTCATGCGAAAACGCGCGGCGAACGCGAACAGGAAATGCGCGCGCACGGCTATCCCGCGTACACGACGTCGGCCGGCTGGCTCGGCTACGACGACGACAAGATTCGCCGGCTCGCGCGCGAAGGCGTCGCGCAGGGCTGGACGCATTTCAAACAGAAGGTGGGTGGCAACCTCGAAGAAGACATGCGCCGGGCCCGCATCCTGCGCGAAGAAATCGGCGAGAACCTGAAGCTGATGATGGACGCGAACCAGGTGTGGGATGTCGATGAAGCGATCGCGAACATGCGGCGGCTCGCGGAATTCGATCCGTGGTGGATCGAGGAGCCCACGAGTCCCGACGACATTCTCGGACATGCGGCGATCCGCCAGCGGTTAAAGCCGATGATCGGCGTGGCGACCGGCGAACACTGCCATAACCGCGTGATGTTCAAGCAACTGCTGCAGGCGCAGGCGATCGACTTCTGTCAGGTGGACAGCTGCCGCCTGGGCGGCCTGAACGAAGTGATCGTCGTGCTGCTGATGGCGGCGAAATTCGGTGTGCCGGTGTGTCCGCACGCGGGCGGCGTCGGTTTGTGCGAGTACGTCCAGCATATTTCGCTGTTCGACTATATCTGCGTGTCGGCCTCGCTGGAAAACCGGGTGCTCGAATACGTGGATCATCTGCACGAGCATTTCGTCGATCCCGTCGTGATCCGCAACGGCCGTTACATGCCGCCGGGGCGGCCCGGCTACAGCATCGAAATGCACGCGGCGTCGCTCGATCAGCATGATTTTCCTGCGGGCGCGGCCTGGCGGGTGTGAGCGGGAACGCATGGTTGGGCGGTGTTTCGTCGCCCAGACCATGCCTCGCTTCACGCGAGAGCGTGAGCGGATCTTTTCAACGGCATTGCCCGACTCCAGGCACTCAGGCTACGATCTGCGCCCTGCGCGATACGGTCTTCCAGTTTTGTTCGGCTGCGCCGACACGTTTGTCCTCCCTCCCCAAAGCTTCACGCGGCATGGCCTCGTGTCATCCCAGTATCGGCGGCTCCGCATTTTGCGATCTTGTTCATGGTGCGACGCCGCGAGGTCGGCCAGCTAGCCCCACCAGTTGGATTCCGCCGGATTTTCAACTATGGTCAATGAGCTCACGCTCTCGCGCCGAGGACAGCGATCCCGCGCCTCACGCCGAGAGAACGCAGAGTGTTCATTTTGACGCCGAGGGCTGTCAAAGCAGATCGCCCCTCGGCATGCCAACACATCGATGACTACCGAGGTGAAGCTCATGTCCAGGATGAAGGCTGTACAGGTGGAAACAGCAGGGGGCCCATTGAAGCTTGTCGAGCTGGAGGTTCGTGAACCGGGCGAGGGCCAGGTCCGCATCAAGGTTCAGGCTTGCGGAATTTGCCACAGTGATTCGTTGACCAAGGAGGGGCAGTGGCCTGGTCTGCAATTTCCACGGGTTCCGGGCCATGAAATAGCTGGCGTGATCGATGCCGTCGGAAGCGGCGTGGACGGATGGCGCGTCGGGCAGCGGGTCGGTGTGGGTTGGCATGGCGGCCATTGCGGGCGATGCACCCGTTGCCGTCAGGGCGACTTCGTCCTGTGCGAAAAAGCGCAGGTGCCGGGCATCAGTTACGACGGCGGTTATGCCGAATTCGTCGTGGCGCCGGTGGAAGCACTCGCCAGCATCCCGGACGACCTGTCCGATGCGGATGCCGCGCCGTTGCTCTGCGCGGGCATTACGACGTTCAATGCATTGCGCAATAGCGGCGCGCGGGCCGGCGATGTGGTCGCCATTCTCGGTATCGGCGGGCTGGGGCATCTCGGCGTGCAGTTCGCCCGGAAGATGGGCTTCAACACGGTGGCCATCGCTCGCGGACAGGACAAGGCCGCGCTGGCGAAAGAACTTGGGGCGCACCACTACATCGACAGCACGACGCAGAGCATTCCCGAAAAGCTCAACGAACTCGGCGGCGCGAAGGTCATTCTCGCGACGGTCACGAGCGGAAAAGCCATGAGCGCAGCGGTAGGCGGGCTGGGGCTGAACGGCAAGATGATCATGGTCGGCATTTCAGAGGAGCCGGTCGAGGTTCCCATCGCCCAGTTCATCATGGGCCGCAATTCGGTTCAGGGCTGGCCCTCGGGCACGTCCGCCGACTCGCAGGATACGCTCGCTTTCAGCGCGCTCTCCGGCGTCAAGCCGATGATCGAGGAGTTTCCGCTCGAACGTGCGGCCGAAGCATATGACCGGATGATGAGCGGCGCGGCGCGCTTCAGGGTGGTGCTGAAAGTTGCCTGATGTCCGGCGTGGTGCGTCGCGCTGATTTCCACACCGGCCGTGCGACGAGCACGGCCGGTGTGAGCGAACGCTGTTCCGCCTTCCCCTCACGCCGCAGCCGGATCGCTGCCCTTGATCCGGTAGAGGAGGAACGTCTGACGCATCTCGAATCCGAGGCGCTCATACAAGGCGATTGCCGAGTGGTTGTCGTCGAACACGTGCAGGAACGGAATGTCCCCGCGTTGCCTGATTTCCCGACGCAGGATGTTCATGAGGCGAGCGGCGAGACCTCTGCCGCGATACTCGTCATCCACGCAAACCGCGCTTATCTCGACGTAGCCGTCGAGCTGCATGCGTTCGCCCGCCATCGCGATCAGACGGCCGCCGTCGCGAATCCCGATGTAATGGCCCATCTGATGCGTTCGTTTGCCGAAGGGACCGGGCTTGGTCTTTTGAGCCAGCTCGAGCATGTCTGCGGCGTCGAGGTCGGTGAGGCGGATCACCTCGTCGTTCGTCCCGCCGGCTGGCTCGCCCGTCGCCACCATCTGACGCACGACGCCGATGTGCTCGCAGCGCACGGCCTCCATCTGCGGCAATGGGGCGAGGCTCAACATGGCCACCTGTTGCGGCGACGGCAGCAGCCCGCCGAGTTCCTGAAAAGCCGCTTCGGTTTCACTTTCGACGCCTGCAAACGGCGCGATATCCGGGTGGTAGCGGAAAGCGAGCCGGTCGCCCTCGCGCAGATGCGCCTGTCTGGTTGTTAGGGCAGACCAGACGGGGTTGTCGAGGGCAAGTTGGGCTGAGCGATTCATGGCTATCCTTGTGCTTGTGCTTGTGCTTGTGCGGCCAGGCTGCTGCGCCTTCGGGCGGCGTTCGGATCGACGTCACTGTAGATGGGAAGCGGCCATGGCACTAGTGTCGTAAATGCCAGATTTGGTGACACTTACGCCATTAAACTCACAGTCCTCGCCCTTGAGGGCCTATTCGATACCGCGCTTTGCGCCTGGCTCGACACGTTCACCAACGCGAATCAGCCGGCGATGCACCGGCAGCCCGGCACCGGCCACCCACGACCCCGCAGTTCCCATTTGCGAAAATACCTGTATGAATGTACAGTGTCTTGCGCAGAGCGTCGAGACAGTGAACCCGCTCTTTTTTCAGGGGGCAGCGAATGGACATGCGTGTGCGGATGCCGGTCGGCCATCCGATGCCGGAAATAGCCGCGTTTGTTGCCGAGATGAAATCGGCGTTTGGCGAGCGGGAGATCGACGAAGCGATTCGTCGCGGGAAAGCCGGTGAGCCGACGTTTTATGCCAGCGAAAACGGGCACGAGGTGGGAACGTCCATGGCGGCCGCAACGAATAACTGGCCGGTGGACCGGGCGGTGCGCGACCGGCATGACTGCGATGGGTGTGACGGCTCGTGCATGGGTGCCGCGAAGTCGTGCCATCCTTAATCGCACGCAAATAGACGGAGAAGACATGTTTCGATTGCTCGGTGCCGGAGTACTGCTGCTGACTATCGCGTCGACCGTAACAGCCGGCGAGCGTTACGTGGAAATCTGGAATCCGCCTGAGGCGCGTATCGGTAGTGCGGGTATTGCCGCCGGCAAGTGCGCGCCGAAGGCTCACAGTGCCGCCAGTTCCCGCCGCAACGCCACAAAGGTTTTGCCGCGGCGCGTGGCTGACCCGATGCCGCGATCCGCGCCGCCCAAACGCACGCCCATTGTCACGGCGAAGAAGCCGGCCGCCCCGCCTTCCCTCGACATACCCAGACTGATTACGCCGGAAGGCAACGTGTTGCGTGTCTGAAATGAACGAGGCCGTCATCGCTGGTTACGGGTTGTGCGCGACGTAGCTTCTGCAATTTGCTGCACGTGGTTGAAAAGCCCACTCCGCGTCGCCGTGTTCCGGTAACCTGGTGAATGAAGCGACAGCACGTCAATGCAGAGAGCGAAAGTGGAACCTGAAATCTACAAGGGCTATTCCGTCTGGGGCCATGCCATTCTTCAGGATGGCGGGTACGCGGCAGGCGGCACCATCATGCGCGCGGGCAAGCTGGTCGAAGGTTCAGGCGTGCTCGGCACGTTTGAAACCGACGAGGGAGCGCGCCTGGCTGGGCTCGAGTGGTGCCGGGCATGGATCGATAACCACGGTTGAACGTGTTTTGCGAACTGCGCTACACCGCCTTGCCTGCTTGAGGTGGCTTTGGCTGGTACCGTTGGCGTTGCCGCTGAATATTGCTGGCGAGCAAGGTGGATGGCCCCCGCGAGGCGGAAGCAGGCATGCCGAAACGGTGCTCAAGCGCCTGAAGCGTGGCGTGTCCGCGAGTTACTTCGCCTACCATTGCCATCCCGTCCGACCATCTCGCGTTAGATCTGGCATGCTCCGTGCGTTCCCATCTGCGTTCGCACAGCCCGCAGGCATCGCGCTCATCCGCTATCGATCGACATGGACGCCATCCGCACCAAACCCGGTTCGCCCCTCGTGCCCTCAGGCGCCGCCAGCGGCTTCGTCCGCGTGCGTGGAGCTCGCGAGCACAACCTGAAGAACGTCGACGTGGAGATTCCGCGCGATGCGCTCGTCGTGTTCACCGGCGTGTCGGGCTCGGGGAAATCGTCGCTCGCGTTCGGGACGTTGTACGCGGAGGCGCAGCGGCGCTACTTCGAATCGGTTGCGCCGTACGCGAGGCGCCTGATCGAACAGGTCGGCGTGCCCGAAGTCGACGCAATCGAAGGGTTGCCGCCGGCGGTCGCCTTGCAACAGCAACGCGGCACACCGAGTGCGCGTTCATCGGTGGGCAGTGTGACCACGCTGTCGAGCCTCGTGCGCATGCTCTATTCGCGCACCGGCGACTATCCGCCGAAGCAGCCGATGCTGTTCGCCGAGGACTTCTCGCCGAATACGGTGCAAGGCGCCTGTCCGACATGCCATGGGCTCGGGCGCGTGTACGAGGTCACCGAAAAATCAATGGTGCCCGACGACTCGCTGACCATCCGCGAGCGCGCGATTGCCGCGTGGCCGCCGGCGTGGCACGGCCAGAATCTGCGCGATATCCTGGTGACGCTCGGCTACGACGTCGATACACCATGGCGCGACTTGCCGAAAAAAGATCGTGACTGGATTCTCTTCACCGATGAACAGCCGACCGTGCCTGTCTACGCCGGCTTGACGCCCAGGGAAACCCGCGCCGCGCTCAGACGCAAGGACGAGCCGAGCTATCAGGGCACCTTTACCGGTGCACGCCGGTACGTGCTGCACACCTTTGCGAACACCCAAAGCGCGCTGATGAAAAAGCGCGTGTCGCAGTACATGGTCGGCAGCGGCTGTCCGAGTTGTCACGGCAAACGGCTCAAGAAAGAAGCGCTCTCGGTGAAATTTGCCGGGCTCGATATCGGCGAGTTTTCGCAGTTGCCGCTCGCGGGGCTCGCCACGCTGCTCGAACCGATCGCGCGCGGAGAATGGCCGGAGCCCGCCACGGTGACCAAGGCCAAGGGCGGCGTGCTCAGCAAAAGCGCGATGCGCGACGCCGTCGACAAGCGGGTTGCCGCGGGCGGCTCGGCGCATAAGGCGTCGCCCGACGTGCGGCGCACGCCGAACCTTTCGGAAGAAAAACGCGTCGCGGCACAGCGCATCGCCGCCGAATTGCTGGAACGCCTGGGCACGCTGGTTGACCTCGGTCTCGGCTATCTTGCGCTGGAGCGGAGCACGCCGACGCTGTCGTCGGGTGAATTGCAGCGCTTGCGACTGGCCACGCAACTGTCGTCGCAACTCTTCGGGGTCGTGTATGTGCTCGACGAGCCATCGGCCGGCTTGCATCCCGCCGATGGCGAAGCGCTCTTCAGCGCGTTGCAAGGACTCAAAGCGGCGGGCAATTCGCTGTTCGTCGTCGAGCACGATTTACAGATGATGCGGCGCGCCGACTGGCTGGTCGACGTCGGTCCGGCGGCGGGCGAGGCGGGCGGTCATGTGGTCTACAGCGGGCCGCCGGCGGGACTCGCGACGGTCGAAGCGTCGCAGACGCGCCGGCATCTGTTCGCGCCGCCCGCCCCCGTCGATCGCACACCGCGCGACGCCGCGGGCTGGCTGCGGCTCGTCAATATCACGCGCAACAATCTGCGCGGGCTGAGTGCCGCGTTTCCGCTCGGCTGCCTGACGACTGTCACGGGCGTATCGGGCTCGGGTAAATCGAGCCTCGTGAGCCAGGCGCTGCCTGAACTGGTCGCGAGCCGGTTGGGACGGATCATCGAAAGTCCGGACGAAGACGAACAGGATCCGCTGCTCGCCGGCGCAACGGTGCCCACGAGCGGCCACATCGTCGAGGGCATGAACGCGCTGCGGCGGCTCGTACGCGTCGATCAGAAGCCGATAGGTCGCACGCCGCGCTCCAACCTCGCCACCTACACGGGCCTGTTCGACCACGTGCGCAAGCTGTTCGCGGACACACCCACCGCCCGCAAGCGTCGCTACGGCGCGGGGCGCTTCTCGTTCAACGTCGCGCAGGGCCGTTGCCCGACGTGCGAAGGCGAAGGCTTCGTCAGCGTCGAGTTGCTGTTTCTGCCGAGCGTGTATGCGCCTTGCTCGACCTGCCACGGCACCCGCTACAACAGTGCGACGCTGGAAATCACGTGGTGCGATAAAAACATTGCCGAGGTGCTCGACCTGACGGTCGATGCCGCGTGCAGTTTCTTTGCCGAGGAAGCCGGCGTGATGCGGGCGCTAACCGTACTGCGCGACATTGGCCTCGGGTATCTGCGCCTCGGCCAGCCGGCCACCGAGCTGTCGGGCGGCGAGGCGCAGCGCATCAAACTCGCGACCGAACTGCAGCGCGCACAGCGCGGCGACACGTTGTACATACTCGACGAGCCGACTACCGGCCTGCATCCCGCCGACGTCGACCGGCTCATGGTGCAATTGCAGGGCCTCGTCGACGTGGGCAATACCGTGGTGGTGGTCGAGCACGATATGCGGGTGGCGGCGCAAAGCGACTGGGTGATCGACGTCGGCCCGGGAGCCGGCGACGCCGGCGGGACGATCGTGGCGAGCGGCATTCCGGCTGAAGTCGCGCGCGCGAAGGAGAGCCGCACGGCCGAGTATTTGCGTCAACTGGTTGTGGCGTGAACCTGGGAGGGCGCGTTGGCGTTGGCGAGCGTGCCATCAAAAACGCCGACAGTGTTGAAGCCGCCAAGCTCTGGCGCCTTGAGAAGAACGAGGACAGAAGAACGAGGAGTTAAGCAGGGTTGCCTTCGATCAACGCGCGGTATTCATTACTTGCGCACTGTCGAGTGCCTTTCCCCCGGATTTGAGTGACCGTTCTGAAGGACGATAGCAGGCCGCAACGGGTTGCGGCCTCGCGCAATCCTGTTATCAGCCGTGGCTTCGGCCGCACCCTTGAGCATCAGCCAAAGTGGCCGCCGGTTTCGAATAACGGGAACGCATTTGCGGCACACGCGTCACCAGCCATATTCCGCTGCAGACGAGAACGAGCGCCACGAGATTTTTCAACATCCATGATGTTCTCGTTCAGGCATATCGCCGATAACGCCGCGCCGAACACAGGCACCAGGAAATTGAAAACGGTGACTTTGCCGACCTGATTGTATTTGAGGAGCAAACTCCACAAAGTAAAAGCCACTGCGGAAAGGACTGCCAGATATCCCAGCAAGGTGGCCGATCCCGGCGTGAATTCGCGCAGCGTTGCGCCCGCGGCATAACCCATCGCTAACAGGACAATGCCGCCAGATCCTAATTGGTAGCCGGTCATGACCATGACGTCCATGCCCTGCGACACGCGTTTCCTGTAAATCGACGCGACGGAAAGAACAAAGGCGGCGATAACGATGAAGCCTTCGCCACGCAATGTAAATGCGAAGTCAAGCATGCCGCCGCTGAGATTGACGAGCGTTACGCCCGCGAATCCCAATAGACACCCGGCAGCTTTGCGCGGCGAAATCTTATCGTTCCTGTAAATAAAATGGGCGAGCAACACGCTGAAGAAGGTTGTAGTCGAGTTCAATATCGAACCGCGGACGCCTGTCGTGTAGGCAAGCCCGATATAGATGTGCCAGTTGCGCACGCCGTGCTTCGCTGGAGCGCTCGGGCATCGTCGAGATCGTGCACGGTGAACGCGCGCGCGTGGTCGTGCCCACGGCGGACCGGCTCATCGGACAGATTGCCGGCGGCGCCATGCATCTGCTGCGCACGTATCCCGACATGCTGGAGCATCTGAAGCACGCGCGGCTCTTTCTGGAAACGGGCACCGCGCGCATGGCCGCCGAACGCGCGACCGGAGAAGATGTCGCGCGGCTGCAATTGAGCGTGGCCCAGCATCGTGCGTCGATGGTCAATCTCGAAGAGTTCATCGAACGCGATATGGCGTTTCATCGCGAGATCGCGAAGATCAGCGGCAATCCGATTTTTCCGTCGATCGTCGAATCGTTGTTTCGCTGGGCCGGCGAATACTATCGGCCGCTTGTCCGCGCGCCGGGTGCCGAGGAACTGACGCTTTCCGAGCAGCAGCGTATCGTCGATGCAATCGCCAAACATGATGGCGACGAAGCATCGGAAGCCATGCGCGCACATCTGACTCGCGCCAACGAGTTGTATCGCACGTTGATCACGTAACGCTGCCTCAACGGGCCGAAGTCGCTCCGCTCGCCCGTTCATCGCAACCTGCCGGTGCGCTTTCGCGCATAGGTGGCTCTCACTATCACGCCGCGCTATCACACCGCGCATTTCGCCGTGGTCAGTGAAGCGAGATCGTCCTGTACGGTCGTCATCGGGAACTGAGGCGAAGCGCGCAAAGCGCCTTGTCTGCTAATCGAACGTCGGCTGGATTTCGGCCTGTTGCGCAGGTGCGTCGTCGGCACGATGCCGGGCCGCCTGAATCAGCACGAGGGCGAGACCCAAGGCTGCGATGAGCGCCCCCGTCAACGGCACTGCGTGATAGCCGTAGCCGGCCGACACGGTTGCACCGCCCGCCGCCGCGCCCAGTGCGTTGCCGAGATTGAATGCCCCGACGTTGACGGATGAAGCAAGCCCCGGCGCTTGCGCGGCGGCGCGCATCACGCGCAGTTGCAGCGGCGGCACGACGGCGAATGTCGCGATACCCCACACCAGTACAGCGGCGGCCGCGCCGAAGTGCGTCGTTGCCACCACAGGAAAGGCGAGCATCACGGCAATCAGCAGCACCAGAAAGCCGATCAGACTGCCGTAGAGCGAGCGATCGGCGAGGCGCCCGCCCGCAATATTGCCGATTGAGAAGCCGATCCCGACCAGCACGAGCATTACCGTGACGAACGTCGGAGACGCGCCCGTCAGTTGCTCGAGCGTCGGCGCAATGTAGGTGTAGAGCGTGAACATGCCGCCCGCGCCGAGCACCGTCGTGGCCATGGCGGTCAGCACGACCGGGCGGGTGAGGACCGCGAGTTCGCGGCGAATGTCGGGCATGCGGCCGGCTTCTCCGCGCGGCAGCGCCATCCAGAGTCCGAGCATCGCGAGAATGCCGAGGCCCGCCGTCGACGCGAACGACATCCGCCAACCGATGGCCTGGCCGAGCCACGTGGCGGCCGGCACGCCGCAGACGTTGGCGATGGTCAGTCCCATGAACATCGTTGCGACGGCGCTGGCCTGCTTGTGCCGCGGCACGAGGCTCGCGGCGACGACGGAGCCGATGCCGAAGAACGCGCCGTGGTTCAGGCTCGTGACGAGGCGCGCAAGCAGCTGCGTCAGATAGCTCGGGGCGATCGCCGAAAGCAGGTTGCCAATCGTAAAGATGCCCATCAGCGTGATCAGTGCGCTACGTTTGGACCAGCGCGCCAGCGCGAGTGTCATCAGCGGCGCGCCGACCATCACGCCAATCGCATAGGCGCTGATCAGCATGCCCGCTGCCGGAATGGTGACGTGCAGGCCGTCGGCGATGACAGGCAACAGGCCCATTGGCGCGAATTCCGTGGTGCCGATACCGAAAGCGCCGACGGCCAGCGCGAGCAGTGACAGCGTCGCGCGCGTCGCGCTGTCCGACACGTGTGATGACGGGTTCATGGTGAAGCGCCTCTATCCAAGTTCGTCGATGGAGGCGAAGTGTGCCTTGTTTACTTTTGCGGGGAAACTCGTCTATAAACGAAACACTTTTGATTTCAAGTCAAAGATGAAAGTTACCCTCGACGAATTGCAGACCTTTGCCACGGTGGTCGACACAGGTTCGATCACCGCCGCGGCCGAGCAGTTGGACCAGACCGTGTCGGGCGCGAGCCGGACGCTGGGCAGGCTCGAAGAGAAGCTGAAAACCACGCTGTTGCGCCGGACGACGCGGCGCCTCGAGTTGACGGAAGAGGGCAAGGCTTTCCTGCAAAATGCCCGCGAAATCATCGATGCGGTGGAAAGCGCCGAAGAGCAGCTCGCGGCTCGCCGGGAACGGCCTTCCGGGCGTCTGCGCGTCGACGCCGCGACGCCGTTCATGCTCCATGTGATCGTGCCGCTGGTGGCGGGCTACCGCGCGCTGTATCCGCAGATCGAACTCGAACTGAATAGCAACGAAGGCATCATCGATCTGCTCGAGCGTCGTACCGATGTCGCCATCCGTATCGGCAAGCTGAAGGATTCGACGCTGCACAGCCGTCCGGTCGGCAGCAGCCGGATACGGGTTCTGGCGGCGCCGGAGTACCTGAAGAAGCACGGACAGCCGAAGCGCGTGGACGAACTCGTCAGGCATTCGCTGCTCGGGTTTACTCAACCCGAATCGCTCAACGTCTGGCCGATCGTCGGGGCCGACAACGAGTTATACCGGATCGAGCCGGGCATCGCCTCGTCCAGCGGCGAAACATTGCGGCAGCTGGCGCTGGAGGGCGCGGGCATCGTCTGCCTGTCCGACTTCATGACGGGACGGGACCGGCGCGAGGGCAAGCTCGTTCAGCTTTTTGCGCGGCAGACCCAGGAAGTCCGGCAACCCATTCATGCCGTCTACTATCGCAACACCGCGATATCGGCACGGATCGCGTCCTTCGTCGACTATCTGGCCGAAGCCGTGAAGGAAACGGAGTTCGCTCGCGCGCCGGTGGCACAATCGGGGTAATGGTCTTCCGTCTTCGGCAGTGTGAAATCAATGGTCAGCCCGCGACTCTTGCGGCTTCTCGTTTGCTGTTTATCCATTACTCTGCGCACGCGAATAAACGGGTTTGGCGAATTGCTTTATTTATCCGCATCTCCCTGAATTCGATGAAACTGCTCCCGTTCGACAGAGCACAGTCATCGTATGACATCGGCATCGCGGTGGGGCTCTGATTCCGCGGCAATTTCACTCTTTCCGCCTGCAGGCGACGGGCATCGAGACGATAAACGATGACCCGTTCATGAAGAATCGCGTTCTCTCAGCGGGTAAACACGGTCTGTACAAGTCAAACCGCGCTTTATAGAATTTGTAAGTCGTCGTACAACATATGTGCTTTTCAGAGACGCAACTGAACAAAACATCGCGATTTTTCCGCCGTGCGGCGTCTTCAAACCATGTCGTCGAATCCGCAATCCGTTGGCCGATCTATTTTAAGAAGTGTCATGATGAAAATGAAATTCGCCTCTTCCCGTTTCCCGATGATTATTGCGGCCTCTTTACTGGCATTCAGCGCCGGTTCGGCACAAGCGCGGGTCTTTCGCGTAGCGGACGTCCATGGCGACACCTATCCGACCAACATGGCCGTGAAGTACATGGGTGAGCAGATCAACAAGGCGACGGGCGGCAAGGATTCCGTGAAGGTCTTCGGCAACAGCGCGCTGGGTTCGGAAAACGACACGATCGATCAGGTGCGCATCGGCGCACTCGACATGACTCGCGCCAATGGTGCGGCGTTCAACGAGATCGTCCCCGAGTCGATGATTCCTTCGCTGCCGTTCCTGTTCCGCGACATCGATCATTTCCGCAAAGTGATGTACGGCCCGGAAGGCCAGAAGATTCTCGACGCCTTCAAGGCGAAGGGCATGATCGCGCTGACGTTCTATGAGAGCGGCGCACGTTCGATGTACGCCAAGCGCGCCATCCATTCGCCGGCTGATATGAAGGGCCTCAAGGTGCGCGTGCAGCCGTCCGATCTGATGGTCGACGAAATCCGCGCCATGGGCGGCACCCCCACGCCGATGCCGACCGCGGAGGTGTACACGGGCCTGAAGACGGGTCTGGTGGATGCCGCCGAAAACAACCTGCCGACTTATGAAGAGGGCAAGCACTTCGAGGTCGCTCAGGTCTATTCCGAAACCCAGCACTCGATGACGCCGGAAGTCCTCGTGTTCTCGAAGAAGGTCTGGGATACGTTGTCGCCGCAGGAACAGGACATCATCAAGAAGGCTGCGGCCGACTCGGTGCCTTACTACGTGAAGCTGTGGACCGCGCGCGAAGCCGACGCGGGCAAGCTGGTGACCAAAGGCGGGGCGACGATCGTCACCGCATCGCAGATCGACCGGCCGGCTTTCGTGAAGGCGATGCAGCCGGTGTGGGCGAAGTACGAAAAGACTCCGCAAATGAAGCAGCTCGCCGACGAAATCCAGGCAGTCAAGTAAGTTCAAAGGCGGCGTAGCGTAACGCGGCGCGGCGGCGAAAGCTTTGCAGGAAGGTCTGCGGGCTTGCGCCGCCGCGCCGTTTGTTCGTCTGCACCTCTCACACGATCACAATCCAATCGAATCGAAATAACAGAAGTTCAAATTCGATATTGGACGCCAGATCTCCCTCGTTTGAAGATTCCCTTCATTGGCGTGTCGCGCGATGCGCGGCACGCATGCAGGTGATCCACATAAAAACCAGGAGACGACGTGGTCAAGCGATACCAGCTCTATATCGGCGGACGGCGCGAGGACGCGACCGGCAATCGGATGCTGCCGAGCACCAATCCCTACACCGGCGCCGTATGGGCCGAAATCCCGGATGCGAGCGCGGCCGACGTGTCGCGCGCCGTCGCCGCGGCCAGCCGGGCGTTTCATGACGGCTGGCGCAACACTCCGGGCGTGCTACGCGCGGGGCTGATGCACAAGCTCGCGGCGTTGATCGAAGCGAGTGCCGATCGCCTGTCCACCATCGAAAGCACGGACAACGGCAAGATCGTGCGCGAGACGCGTCCGCAGATGCTGTGGGTCGGCCGTCAACTGCGTTACTTCGCGGGCTACGCCGACAAGCTGTTCGGCCAGCAGCTGCCGCTCGATCAGCCCAATACGCTCGACTACCTGTCGCTCGAACCGTACGGTGTGGTCGGTCTGATCACGGCGTGGAATTCTCCGCTCGCGTTGCTTGCGAACAAGCTCGCTCCTGCGCTCGCGGCGGGTAATTGCGTGGTCGTCAAACCGTCGGAGCACGCGTCGGCTTCGACATTGGAATTCGCGTCGCTGGTGGAGGAAGCGGGCTTCCCGCCCGGCGTCTTCAACGTCGTGACGGGCGGCGCGGAAACTGGCCGCGCGCTGGTCGAAGACCCCGGCGTGTCGCTCGTCAGTTTCACCGGCAGCCCGAACGTGGGCCGCCATATCGCCGCCGCCGCGGGCCGCCGGCTGATCCCGGTCAAGCTGGAACTGGGCGGCAAGTCGCCGAACATCATTTTCGACGATGCCGATCTCGACAAGGCCGTCGTCGGCGCACTGGCGGGCATTTTCGGTGCGACCGGCCAGACGTGTGTCGCCGGCTCGCGTCTCGTAGTGCAGCGCGGCGTGTACGACAAGGTGATCGACCGGCTCGCGACGCGCGCCCGCGCGATCCGCATGGGAGATCCGCTCGACCCCGCCACCGAGATGGGCGCGGTCGCGAACGAACCGCAGTATCGCCGCATCCTCGCGGCGATCGACGCCGCGAAGGACGCGGGCGGGCGCCTCGTCACGGGAGGCAAACGGGCCAGCGGTCCGGGCCTCGATCAAGGCTACTTCATCGAGCCGACGATCTTCGCGGATATCGACAATCGCAGTGAACTGGCGCAGGAAGAAATTTTCGGCCCGGTACTCGCGATCATTCCGTTCGATACGGAGGCCGAAGCCATTGCGATCGCCAACGACACGCGCTACGGCCTCGCGGCCGGTATCTGGTCGCGTGATATCTCGCGCGTGATGCGCGTGTCCAAAGCGATTCAGGCGGGCAGCGTCTGGGTCAATACGTATCGTGCGCTGGCCGCGCAAGCGCCGTTCGGCGGTTTCAAGGAATCGGGCATCGGACGCGAGCGCGGCGAGGCCGGCCTGCACGAATACATGACGACCAAAAACGTGATGATCGACTACTCGGACGGCGTTCGCGACCCGTTCGCCATCCGCACGTAAAGACGTTCGCGGCGCGCCGACGGATTGGGCGCCGCGTCTTTGTCCTCGAAGCAATCCGCGACAACGATAATCAGGAGACACCATGAGTCAAAACCAGCGAATCGGATTTATCGGCCTCGGCGTGATGGGTGGGCCGATGTGCACGAATCTCGCGCGCAAGTCAGGTCAGCCGGTCCATGTATTCGATATGTCGAAGGAAGCGGTCGCCAAACTGGTGGATGCGGGCGCTACGGCTGAAGACAGCATTGCGTCGCTCGCGAGGAACGTGGACGTCGTGTTCCTGTCGCTGCCGTCGATCGATCAGGTCGAGACGGTATGCGCGGAACTGCGCAGGGCCAGCGACACGCTGCGCCTGATCGTCGACATGAGCACGAGCGACGTTTCGCGCACGAAAGCATTGGCGCAATCGCTGGCGAAAGACGGCATCGCGTACGCCGATGCGCCGGTGGCCCGTACCGCTGAGGCGGCAGTCAAGGGCACCTTGCTCATCACCGTGGGCGGCAGTGAAGCGCTGTTCGCATCGATTCGTCCGCTGCTCGAATGCATGGGCAGCGACATCCTGCACTGCGGCGATGTCGGCGCGGGCCAGATGGTGAAGATCCTCAACAACATGATGGTCTTCATGACGGTGAACGCGCTCTCCGAAATCATCACGATCGGCCGGCGCGCGGGGCTCGACGGCCAGGTGCTGTTCGACCTGCTGTCCAAGGGCTCGGCCGACAGCTTCGTGCTGCGCAATCACGGTATGAAGTCGCTCGCCGCCGACACGTTCCCGGAGAAGGTATTCCCGCTGCTGTATGCGATCAAGGATGCCGGCCTCGCGCTGACGCTGGCCGAGCAGGGGGACTTCAAACCGCACATCGCGAAGTACACCTACGATTTGCTGTGCGAGGCTCGCGATGCCGGCTTCGGTCAGAACTATCATCCGGCGATCGTGCAGATCGTCGACGGCCGCGCGAGCGGGAAGGCGAAATCCGCAGCCTGAGTGACGAGCGGCGGCCGACTTCAACGATTGGAGCGGGCCGAATGCCAAAGCGAGCGTGGCCCGCTCAGGCGGGCTCGCTTTCGTCTCCCGCCAGTCGCGGAAGAATCGACGCCACGATCTTGCGCGTTAACGCGGACGCATGACGCTCGCACCAGATCGCTTCCATGCGCACGCTGCCGGCCGTCATCGGCAGTTCTCGAAACCGCACGCCCGGAAACGCGCTGCGAGCATACGCGCGCGGCACGAGCGACAGCCCAAAGCCCAGATGCACCATCTGGAAAATGATTAGCGGATTGCGGGCGGTATGGCGGATTTCCGGGCTGAAGCCAGCCTTGTGACAACACGCGACGATCGCATCGAAAACCGCCGGACCGTGTTCGCGCGACAGTCCCACCATCGCTTCATTGGCCATATCCGCGAGCTTGAAGTCCGGTTTGGTCGCTAGCCAATGGTGATCGGGTACGACGGCGACCAGCGCCTCGCTGAAGATCGGCGCGTGACTGAGTTTCATCCGATCCGGCCGCACATGAACGATGCCCAGATCGAGCACGCCTTGCGCGACGGCGACGACCTGATCCTGCGACTGCATGTCGTTCACCGAAATCTCCACATGCGGAAACGCCTCGCGCATCAGCGTGAGAAACGTCGGCATTACGCTGAACAGCGCGGCCGTAGCCACGCCGACGCGCAGCGCGCCCGCATCGCTATTCGCGGTTCGCACGGTCGCATTGACGGCGGTGCGCAGCTGATCGAGCAGCAGCCGGCTCTCGCGCAGAAAGACCGCGCCGGCGTCGGTGAGTTTGACCTCGCGTTTGGTGCGCGCAAAGAGTTGCACGCCCATCTCCGTTTCGAGCGCCTTGATGTGCTGCGAAAGCGGTGGCTGTGAAATGTGCAGACGCTCCGCGGCGCGGCTGAAACTCAGTTCTTCCGCGACCGCAACGAAGGAGCGCAGATGCCTCATGTCCATGACGTATCGCCTGTGAACGCAGAATGACGGGAGGAGCGGCCTCGCGGACGACGCCGCGCAGGCCCGATATGGTGGGAGATTCTATAGGCAGCGCGACCGGCGACAAAGCGTCGTGCGGATGCGGGCACGAAAACGATGAAGCCCGGCGGGTTCAACAACCGGGCTTTGCCGCTGCTACGAAAGAGGCGCTGCGAAGGAGTATCGATGTCCCCGACGTGCCAGTGTCAGCCGAGCGCACGCATAACGTCACGCACCGGCGTCTCGGGCGTGGCCGACAGCAAGGCGTCGAGTACGGTGTCGACACCTTGCGCCGGGAATCTCAAACCGGCGTTGCCGCGGAATTTACCAACGATCTCGTCGAGCGACAACGCACGCTCGCCGCTGCCGAGATTCATCGGCACATGCGCCCGCAGCGTCCGGCCATCGGCGAGCGTGACGCTTACCGCGCCCGAGAAGTATTTCGGGAAGTTCGAAGCGGCCTCTTTGATGCACTCGGTCTTCGCGGCGAGTGACAGGATGTGCGGATCGCGCAGGCTTTGGTCGCTGAGTTCCGCGAGAGTGAAGCGCTCCCGCGCGAAGCACGCGGCCACGACGAACTGCGCGCTGAACTTGGCCTCATAGTCGCTCTTCGGCACGACCTTGGCGCTCGCCGGTTCCGCGACGATGGGAAGCGTGGCTTCGGGCAATTCGCACACGATGCGCTCGATTTTCGCGTCGGGGCCGAGTTCGCGGCGCAATTGTAGCGCGGCTTCGGCGCAGCCATGAATGAAGTGACACACCGGGTAGGGCTTGATCGAGGTGTCGAGCATCGTCCAGTTCGAGCCCAGTTCTTCGGCGATCGAATCGGCATCGACCTCGCTGGCGAGACCTTGTAGATGGGTGTCGATGAGGCCAAAGCGGCCTTCATACGGACGTTGCGGACCTGCGAAGCCGGCCTGCGCCATATGCGCCGCCGTGATGCCGGCGAGTGCGCCCCAGCCGGGGTGCATGCGCTTGGTCCATGCGCCGTTTTCGAGGAAAACCTGCACCCCGGACGCGGTGCTCGCCGCGATCCCTTGTGCGCAGACGATCTGTTCGGCCGTGAGGCCAAGCAGCTTGCCCGCGACGACGGCCGAGCTGAAATGCGACACGATGCCTGTCGCGTGGAAGCCGACGTGGTGAAAACCGCCCTTCACCGCGCGGCCCAGGCGGATCGCGGTTTCCATTCCGGCAACGTAAGCGGTGATCATTTGCCCCCAGCTTGCGTTGGTCGATTCGGCCAGCGCCAGTGCAGCGGGTAGACATGCGACCGAGGGGTGAACGATGCTGGCGGGATGCGTGTCGTCGAAGTCGAGTCCGTGTATCAGATAGCCATTGGCGAGCGCCGCATCGCGCGCAGCCAGTTGCACATCGACGCCGATCACGGTCGCGTTGCCCGAACCCGCCGCCGCACGGATGCCGTTCAGGCCGGGTCCGGCAAACGGAAAGTGATGCGAAGCAAACGCGAGCCCGATCGCATCGACGATGTGATGGGCGGACTTGGTCCGAACAGTCTCGGGGATCGCAGCGAGGGTCAGGTCGTGCGCGAAAGTCGCCAGGGCTTGCGCGATATTGCCGGCGGGCTGGCGTAGAACGGAGGTGCTATGCATGGTCTCTCTCGAAACGGGCGCGACGGCATGCAGACCCGGCGCAAGCGGGCCGGGCTGCGTCATCGCGTGAATGAATGCGTGGTGTCGTAAGCGGATGCGCTCGCGTCGCGGGTCAGTTTTCGCGCACGGCGTCACCGATCCGATAGGTGCGCGCGGCGGTGTCGTAGAACAGATCGGCCTTCTCCGACTCGCTCGCGTGGGCCGCGAGCCGCTTGAAGGCATTCCACACCGTGGCGTAGCTTGCGGACGCGCGGTCGACCGGGAAGTTGCTCTCGAACATGCAACGGTTCGTGCCGAAGGCCTCGATCACCGCGTCCACCGTGGGACCCCACGCGTCCGCGAGTGTGATCGAAGACGGCGGCGCGGGCTGGCTGATGAAGTCGTAGCCAAATACGGTCGTGCCATACCCGCCGATCTTCATGACGATGTTCGGACATGCCGCGAGCGGCGCGAGCATCGGCAGCCATTCGTCGAACGCGGCCTGCTGACGGCCGGCATACGGGCCAACGCCAAGCAGCCCGCCGATGTGGTCGAGCACGATGGTCGTCTCCGGCACCGCGCGAGCCAGATCGATTACGTCCAGGAGTTGCGTGTGATAGACCCACGCGTCGAATGTCAGATCGAGTTTGGCGAGACGCCGCACGCCGGCACGAAAAGCGTGGTCGGCATAGAGGCCGAGCGGCGGCCGCGACAGCACGCCATGCTGAAACGATTCATGACGCGAGGCCGCCACACGAATTCCGCGAAAACGGCCTTTGCCCGCGTCGATCTGTGCGCTCAGCACGTCCTCGACCGCGTCGCCGAGGAGCAGGTCGGCATAGCCGACGATCCCTGCCGCGACGTCGGTCTGCGGGCCGCGCGCGTGCGCGGCTTCGGCGAGCCGCACCACCGCTTCGGTTTCGCCCAGCGGCCTGAACCTCTCTTCACCGGCGTGCCGGTATTCCCAGCCGCATTGCACATACACGGTGCTCTCGACCTTGTGACCGGCGCCGGTATCGCGCAGCAGATCGTCGAGGCCGTACCCGCCCCAGTGATGCGAGAAGTGATGATGCGGGTCGATGATCCGCCGCTCCGGTTCGAGCGTCGGCTCCTGGCCGCTTGCCAGCCATTCGGCGTGCGGATGGCGGGTTTGCAGAAGCGGCGGGTTCTCCCGGACGGCGGCCGGTGCGGCGTGCGCGGCCTGCGTTGAAGCGTTCACGAAATGTCTCCTCCGAAGGAAGTGGCCAAGGTGTTCGCAATGACGGTGACAGCGGTCATTGCGGCTCGCTGCATCTATTCGTCAAGCGGATGAATGTCTGCGCACGGGGCGGATTCATTCGTCCGGAAGCATGGAATGAGGCGCGAATCAGGCTTGGCGACCAGCATACCCAAATCGATGCGGCCTCCATAGAGGGCGATTCATTCGATATGCCTATAGATCTATCCGACTGTGCAAATTGTCCTCGGCACCCGCTTGGGAATACCTTTGCTTCCGTGCATCCCACTGCCCAATTCATCACGAGGACAACTACATCATGAATTCCGCAAAGCCACGGCAAATGGCGCTGGTCGCATTTCTTCAGGCGCAAAACTGCAGCAACTACGCGGGCTCGTGGCGGCATCCGTCGAGCATGACGGACTATCTGTCTCCTGAGTATTACCAGCGCGTCGCCCGCACGCTCGAAGAGGGCAAGTTCGACATGGCGTTCTTCGACGATCGCCTGGCGATGCCCGACATCTATGGCAATGGCCATCGTGAAACCGTTCGGTACGGCGTGCGCGCGATCAAGCTCGAACCGACCTCGGTGCTGATGGCAATGGGCATGGTGACGTCCCGCCTCGGTCTGGGCGCGACGTATTCGACGACATATTACGAACCGTTCCACGTCGCGCGTCTGTTCGCCACGCTCGACCTGATGACGAAGGGCCGCGTGGCCTGGAACGTCGTTACGTCGATGAACGACTCGGAGGCCGCGAACTTCGGCGCCGACGAGCACCTCGATCACGACGTTCGCTACGACCGCGCCGACGAATTCATGGAAGTGGTGATGGGCCACTGGGACACCTGGCGCGAAGGCGCGATCGTCGCCGACAAGCAGGAGAGCTATTTCGCCGATCCGTCGATGGTGACGCGCCTCGATCATAAGGGACGCTTCTTCAATTCACGCGGCCCGCTGACGGTGCCGCGTTCGACCCAAGGTCACCCGGTGATTCTGCAGGCGGGGCAGAGCGGGCGCGGGCTGGCCTTCGCCGCGCGTTGGGCGGAAGTCGTCTTCGCGAAGTATCCGACGCTCGAAAACGGCATCAAGCAATACCAGGCGTTGAAGGCGGGCGTGGCGGCGGCGGGGCGCGATCCGGGCTCGGTGAAGATCTGCGCCGAAGTGAAGCTCATCGTCGGCGACACCGAGGCTGAAGCGCGCGAGAAGCACGACCTGATCGCTTCGCTGTCGCGTCCGATCGACGGCCTCACGATGATCGGCGAAACGCTGAACATCGATTTCGCCGGTCGTCCCTACGACCAGCCGTTCACCGATGAAGAGCTCGCCGCTGTGTCGTGGCAGAGCCTGCGCGACAAGGTGGTTCAGGTCAGCGGCAAGCGCAATCCGTCGGTGAAGGACTTCGTCGAAGCATCCGGGCGCGGCACGCTGCGCGACGGTCCGTGCTTCGTCGGCACCGGCGCGCAGGTGGCCGAGCAGATGATCGAATGGTTCGACAAGGCCTGCGACGGCTTCGTGTTGTCGGCGACCTATGTGCCGGGCACGTACGAGGACATCGTGCGGCTTGTGGTGCCCGCACTGCAAAAACGCGGCGTATTCCGCAAGGAATACGAGGACGGCACGCTGCGCAGCCATCTGGGTTTGCGCAAACCGCGCGCCGGCGACTGGCGCAATCCGTCGTGATACGCGCGTGCACAGAACTACATAGGAGAACCCGTCGAAATGACGTCCAAGACAGTACGCATGATGTCGGCGAGCGGCATCCTGGGGTATGGCTTCCCGGAGGCATCGATTCGCGCGGCGATGGAGCGCAAGCCGCATATGTTCGGTGTGGACGGCGGCAGCTCCGACCCCGGCCCGTATTACCTCGGCTCGGGCAAGACGTTGAACACGCGCCTCGCGATGAAGCGCGACCTGTCGCTGCTGTTGCGCGCATCGATCGCCTCGGGCGTGCCGATGATGGTCGGCACCGCGGGCGGCGCGGGCGGTGAGCCGCATTTGCAGGTCTGTGCCGGGATCGTGCGCGAGATCGCACGTGAGCACGATCTGCATTTCAGAATGGCGCTGGTCCACGCCGAACAACCGAAGGATTACCTCAAGCGCCGGCTCGGCGAAGGCCGCATCCGTGCGCTCGACGACGCACCGCCGCTCGACGCGGCCGCGCTCGACAGCGCGCGGCGCATCGTCGGCATGATGGGCCCGGAGCCGTATCGCGCCGCGCTCGAAGCGGGCGCGCAGGTGATTCTCGGCGGACGCGGCACCGATCCGTCGCCGTGGGTCGCGCTGGCGATGCATCACCGCATGCCGGCCGCCTCGTCGTGGTACGCGGGGAAGATGCTGGAATGCGCGTGCAATGCGGCGATTCCGAAGAAGCACGATTGCCTGCTCGTGACTGTGGGCGAGGACTATGTCGAAGCCGAGCCGCTGAATCCCGAACTGCGCTGCACGCCGCTGTCGGTCGCTGTGCAGGCCTTGCATGAGACGTCGAGTCCGGTGATCCGCTACGAACCGGGCGGCCTCGTCGACACGACGCACTGCCGGATCGAAGCCGTGACCGAGCGCGTCGTGCGCGTCTCGGGCATGCGCTGGGAGGCGCAGCCGTATTCGATCAAGCTCGAAGGCGTGCGCAGCGTCGGCTTCAGCACGGTGACGTTTGCCGCGACGCGCGATCCTGGCCTGATCTCGCAGATCGACACGTTCCTCGATTTCGTGCGCGAATCGACGCGCACCAAGGTCACTGCGCTCGGCATCTCCGCAGACGACTATCAACTGGTGCTGCGCGCCTATGGCCGCAATGGCGTGATGGGCGCATGGGAGCCGGCGGCGAATGTCGTGCCGGTCGAGATGGCGATCATCGCGGAAGTGATCGGCAAGACGCAGGAGGTCGCCAATGCGGCGCTCTCGCTCGCGCGAGTGACGCTGCTGCATTCCGACTTTGCGGGGCGCATGTGCCGCGAGGGCAACATGGCGTTCCCATTCTCGCCGTCGGACATCGAGCGCGGCGAGGTCTACGAATTCATGCTGCAGCACGTCGTGTTTCCAGACGATCCGCTGGAGATGTTCCCTATCGAATACGAGGAAGTCTGACGATGGCCCGGCTCAAAGACATCGCGAAGGCCTGCAAGAGCAAGAACGCGGGACCGTTCCACATCACACTCGACATCATGTTCGACGACCCGGTGCTGTATGAAAAAGTGCGGGCGACGGGTGTCATCACGGCGCAGCGCATTGCGTCGCTGTATCACGTCGATGTCGAGCAGGTGCGCTTTACCGAATACCCGCCGGCGCTCGCGTGGAAGGCTACGCTGCCACGCCGCATCGCGTCGGGCGCGATCGGCGACACGGATATCTACGGCGCGCAGCAGCATGCACCTCTGCTGGATATCGAGGTGCCGCTGTGATGCGCGGCGCCACCGACTTCGACTCTCACGGACAGACAGGCAAGGTCATCCCTATGCAAGACGCCAATTCCATCATGGAGGCACACGCGGACGCGGAATGTCGCGACGTGTGCGAATTCCCGGAGCGCGATGGCTCCGTTTCCCGTCGGCTCGACGAAGCCGCTGACGCACGGCATCCGCTGTACGAGCCGCCGATGCCGAAGCCGGCGCGCCTGGTGACGCGGCATTTGCGCGACGCCGCGACGCCTGCGTTCGACAACTTGCCGGCGGCAGTCCGTGCGATCGAGCGCGGCGAGTTCGTTCTCGTAGTCGACGACGAAGATCGCGAGAACGAAGGTGACCTGATCATCGCAGCCGATGCCGTGACGCCGGAAAAGCTCGCGTTCATGGTGCGCCACACGAGCGGCCTCATTTGTGTCGCGATGCCTGGGCGCGTGCTCGACGGCCTGCGTTTGCCGCCGATGGTCCAGCACAACGACGACCCTTTTCGCACCGCGTTCGCGGTGAGCGTCGATTTGCGTCTGGGCGTAACGACGGGCATTTCCGCTGCCGACCGCGCCGCGACGATCTCGGCGCTCGCGGCACCGAAATCGGTGGCGGACGACTTCGTGCGTCCCGGTCATGTCTTTCCGCTACGCGCCCGCGAGGGCGGCGTGATGGAACGCCCCGGCCACACCGAGGCGGCCTACGACCTCGTGCGGCTCGCCGGGCGCGGCTATGCCGGCGTGCTGTGCGAAGTGGTCAACGAAGACGGGACGATGGCGCGGCGGCCCGATCTGGTGCGCTTCGCCGTCACGCACGGTATTGCGCTCGTCTCGATTGCGCAACTGGTCGCGTACTGCGGTGCGGCCGACATGGCCTGAAACGCGGGAGAGAAAACATGAATGTCATCGACAGCAAGAGCCTGCGCAAAACGCTCGGCGCATTTACCACGGGTGTCACCGTGATCACCACGCTGGGCGCCGACGGGCGGCGTTACGGCGTCACCGCCAACTCGTTCAGCTCGGTGTCGCTCGATCCGCCGCTCGTGCTGTGGAGTCAGTCGACCACCTCGCGCAGCCATCCGGCGTTTCGCGACACGGAGCGCTTCGTCGTGAACATCCTGGCGGTGGACCAGATCCACGTGTCGGACCGTTTTGCGAAGTCGGGCGACGACAAGTTCGACGGCTTCGAAACCGACGCGGGGCTGGACGGCTTGCCGATCATTCGTGGTGCTGCAGCCTATCTCGAGTGCCGCAAGATGGCGACGTATCCGGGTGGCGATCACGTCGTGTTTCTCGGTCTGGTGGAGAACCTGTTTCGCGGTGATCGTGCGCCGCTCGCCTTCTGCGACGGGCAATACCTGACGCATCTGGCCCAGCACCTGGCTGAAGCGTAGCCGGCATCGGCAACCCGCCCCGATACGCCGTGCGGCGCGGGTGCGCTGTATCCGTGGCGAGCGTTCGGCTGTGCGCCCGCGGCGCTCGCGCCTACGTGTTTTTCCCTACGCGGCGCGGCGTTTCCGACGTGGGTGCGTGGGTAGGCTGCGTGCTACCATCGCCGCTACAACTTCAACGCGGTACTGCCGATCTGTTTGGGGGCTGCGGCGCTGGACGCTGGTGCGTCCGGCGAACATCGACTCTTGCCCGACCTCATGGACAATCCCTCGTTTCGCTTTCACCTTCCCGAGCTGGAAACGTTTCTGGTCGTGCTCGAAGAGGGGCAGTTCAGCAAAGCGGCGGAGCGGCTCTGCATTTCACAGCCGACGGCGTCCAGCCGGGTGAAGAAACTGGAATCCGTGTTGCGGGTGCAACTGCTGGTGCGCACCACGCGCAGCGTCGAACCCACCGAAGAAGGGCGGCTGCTGCAAGCCGCGGCCACCGACGCGCTCAGTGGCCTCTATGACGTCTTACGCCAGTTCCGCGGCCGTTCCGAGGCCGCGCGCAATCGCGTCGTGGTGGCCGCGACGCCGATGATCGCGGCGACCTTCCTGCCGCAAATCATCCATTCCTATTGCGAGCGCTTTCCCGATGTGAGTGTCCAGCTCAAGGACATGCCGTACGAAAGCGTGCTCAAGACGGTCGCCGACGGCGCGGCCGATCTGGGCGTGGCCGCGGTCGATGGCGATTACGACAACCTGCTGTTCCAGCCGCTGGCCGAGGAGCCGGTGGTGCTGATGGCGCCCGCGGCTCATCCGATCACGCAAGCGCAGAGCGTCACCGTGGAAATGCTGCTGCCTTACCGGCTGATTCTGCTCGCGCGTTACAGCGATCTGCGCGAGCGGCTCACGCAGGCTTTCGACGAACGCGGGGCCGTGTTCGACGCAACGACTGCGGCCACGCTGCCCACGCTGCTTGGCATGATCGACACCGGCGGCTTTCTCACCTTCATGCCGCGTTCGCTCGCGGAGTCGAATGCGCGCCGCAATCGCACCACGCTCGAACTCGCAGACTTCCAGGCGACGCGTTGCTACGGCAGCATCGTCACGCGCAAAGCGGTGCCGACCAGTGCGATCAAAAGCTTTCGCGAGCATCTCCATCGGGAATTCGAGGCGTTGATGCAGGGTGCGGGCACGGCGGCGTAAGCTGTCGGCCTCTCCTGTTTGCGGAGCTTTATCCAAGCCGTTTTTCCTGCTGAACTTTCGTGCTTCGATTCTCGCGTTCGGCGCACACGTTTGCGCGTGACATTCGAGCCGTGTCCGCAGCTAGCCGGCTTTCATCGCGCCAAAGAAAATGGCGTCACGGCCGACAGACCGTGACGCCATGCGAGAGGCGCGGATGTCCGGGACAGCTTACGTCGTGCTGCTACCGATGACCGGTGCACCCGACACGGCGGGCTCAGTGGCCGCGTGCAGGCGCTCGCCGACGTAGCCCACCGAGTGAGCGCGGTGGCGCAGCTTCATATAGCCGATGCCGCCCAGCGTCGCGATGAACCCGGCGACCGACACCATGCCCGCGAGGTAGAGCCAGGAGCCCGTCTTGCGCATCAGCCACTCGGCGAGAAGCGGCGTCGGGGCGCTGAAGAGGATCGAGGCGATCGCGCCCGACACCGCCACGCCGGTATAACGGTACTCCGCCGGAAACAGCTCGGCGCTCATGCTGCCGACCACGCCATACGTCGTGACCTGTCCGCACACCATCGTGAGCGACAGTGCGATGCCGACCAGCAGCGGGCTCGCCGTATTCAGCGTCAGGAACAGCGGGACACTGCCCAGCACGGCGAAGAGCGTCCCGAAGAAGAAGACGCGGTGTGCGCCGATACGATCCGCGTACGAGCAGATGATCGGAAAGGCGATCAGATCGATAAGCGAGGCGATCATCACGAGTCGGAACGTGGTGGCCTGCGGCATCTTGAGATGGAACGTCGCGTATGACACGAAGTACGTCGCCACCATGTAGAAGACCACGGCGAATGATGCGGACATCGCGGTGGCGACCAGCGTCGGCAGCTTGGCGTGACGCAGCAGATCGCCAATCGGCATTTTTACGCGGCGGCCGGCGGCCTTCACGCGTTCGAAGTCTTCCGATTCCGCGACGCCGAGACGGATGATCAGACCGATGAGCACGAGCGCGAAGCCGGCGATGAACGGCACGCGCCATCCCCATGCCAGGCGTTCTTCGGGCGGCAGCAGGCCGACGAGCGCCATTGCGCCGGTCGAGAGAAACAGGCCGAAGCCGCTGCCCATCTGCGGCGCGGCGCCATACAGACGGACCTTGTGGCGCGGTGCATTCTCGACGGCCACCAGTACGGCGCCACCCCACTCTCCGCCGACCGCGAGACCCTGCAGCAGACGCAGCGAAACGAGCAGTACCGGCGCGAGTACGCCGATCTGCTGGTAGGTCGGCAGCAGCCCAATGGCGCCGGTCGCCACACCCATGAGCACGAGCGTGAAGATCATGGTCGACTTGCGGCCGATGCGATCGCCCAGGTGGCCGAAAATGAAGGCGCCAAGCGGACGGGCGAGAAACGCCACGCCGAACGACGCGAAGGCGATGAGCCGCGCAATGGCGGGATCCTTGTTCGGAAAGAACAGCGGCCCGAAGTAGAGCGCGGCGGCGGTGCCGTAGATGAAGTATTCGTACCACTCCACCGAGGTCCCCACGCAACTGGATATGAGTGCGCGTCGCGCCTGTTTGACCTTGTCGATCCGGGTCCGGGCGTCTTGCTCTGCCATGGTGTCTCCTGATTTGAATAATGTACTCTGAACCGGTAGCCGCGATAAACGGCACCGGCCCCTGAGCCGGTTATTCACATTCTGGTCACCCAACGGCGAAGCATCTATGCGTTGACCAAATAGATTGATTGGATTTTTGGAAGAATGCCGGGCATGCGTTGGTCGATGACAGTGCCCTGACGTATTCCTTGCAGCGTGTCCAGCGAGCTGATGAGGACGGTCGTGGAAATCGCTGCGATTGCGATGCGATGAAGTGAGCCGTTCGATGCAGCACGCCGCCCTGTCACGCGACGCCTGGCGATCCTGAGGCGCGATGTGAGCGCGATATCAACCACCTCGCGCCATTGCGCATCCCACTCCCCCACCAGGGAAATCCCGCGTCTGCGCGCAACCACAGGCACAATAGCGGGCAATAACACCGCGCGCACGTCCGGTTCGGCTTTCGAACCAGCCTATGCCGCGCCACCGGCATTCCCCATTGATGCAGTCATGACCCACGATAACGCCCACCACGCCGGCACTTCCGCCCTGGCACCGAACTCGCCGCGCTTCCTGCTGATTCTGATCTGCCTGTTCGCTTCCGCCGGGCAACTCGCGATCGATATCTACGTGCCTGCGCTGCCCGCCATGGCGCGTTTCTTCGCCACCTCGCCGCAGGCCATCCAGACGAGCGTGACTGGCTATATGGTCGCCTACGCGTTCGGCCAGCTGATCTTCGGACCGGTCGCCGATGCGTATGGCCGCAAGCCTGTGCTGGGGTTCGGGCTCGTCATCTACACGATCGGCTGCCTGCTCTCGCTGGCGGCGCCGAACCTGGAGATGTTTATCTTCGCACGCTGCCTGCAGGGCTTCGGCATCGCCACCACCAACCTGCTCGCGAAGGCGATCATCACCGATTCGTTCAAGGGTCAGGCGTTGATGCACGCATTCACCTACATGTCGATTGCGTGGGGGCTCGCGCCGATCGTGGCGCCGGTGATCGGCGCCCATCTGCAGACGTGGTTCGGCTGGCGAGCCTGCCTTGTCTTCCTGCTGGTCTATTCGCTGGTGATGTGGGCGCTGTTGTGGCGCTATCGCGAAACATTGCCGCGGCCCGTGCACCTCGAACCGCGCACGCTGGTCACGAACGCGCGCAAGGTGCTCGCGAGTCCGGTGTTCCAGAGCTGCTTTCTTGCACAGGGTCTGTGCTACAGCATCCTGCTGGTGTTCAACATCATCGGACCGTTCATGGTGCAGAACACACTGCACAAGCCGCCGACCTTCTTCGGCTACCTCGCGCTCGGCATCGGCATGATGTATTTTCTTGGCGGCCTCTCGAACCGCTTGCACGGTCCTCGTCTGCCGAGCGCGGAAGAGCGGCTGCGCATCGGTGCGCGCCTGATGGCGGCCGCTGCGGTGGCGATGCTCGTGCTTGCGCTCACGATCGGCCTGCGCGTGTGGACGCTCGCCACGCCTGTGCTCGTGATGGGCTTTTGCGCAGGCGCGATGTATCCGACGCTGATGGCCAAGGGCAACTCGCTGTTTCCGCACATCGCGGGGCTCACGAGCGCGATTCTCGGGTGCGCGCTGCTGCTCGTGTCGTCGGCGATGATGGGGCTGGCCGGCTTCGTGTCGGTGCAAATTCTGACGCCGCTCGCGGTGTTCTTCGTGATTCTCGCGGGCATCGTGGTTGTGATGGTGACCAAGCTGCTGCGTCATCTGGCGCTGGCGCAGCCTGTCGCGGTGGTGCGCGCGGGTGGCGGGGTGGTGTGAGCCTTCGGAGGGGCCAGGCGGCGCGTGTACGAGCCGTGTGATACGACTCTCTCCCGCGCCGCCAGTCGTCGAAATCAGCAGCCTTTATATGTCGGCTGGCGTCGTGCGGCAAAAGCGGCGACCCGTTCAGTCGCATCTTCAGTGAGCAATAGATTGCGTTGCAGTTCCGCTTCTTTGGCCAGACCTTGTTTCATTGAGACTTCGAAACTCGCAAGCAGCGCCTGCCGAGCGGATACCACCGCCAGGGGGCCATTTTTCACGATCCGCCCGGCGATGGCGAGTGCGGCGTTTTCGAGCTCCCGCCTGTCGACCAGATCAGTTGCCAGCCCGCAGTTCAGCGCAAAATCGGCGCTGATCTCGTTGCCGGTCAAGATCATTTTCATCGCAATGCCAAGGCCGACGATCTTGCCGAGTCGTTGCGTGCCCCCGCCGCCTGGCAGAATTCCCCACCTTGTTTCAGGCAACGCGAAGCGCGCGTCGCGCGTTGCGATACGGATGTCACAGGCGCGAGCGGGGGTTGGCTCACCAACGAACATCACTCGCTTACCCGTGTGAAAGGAAGCCACGACAGACAGACGGTGTCTCTTACGCCTTAAGAGCGCGTGATCGTTTGAATAGACTGCTCCTGCTCTCCGCGGGGTTCTGACTCATGGGTGCGAGAGCAACCAGTCGCTAATCTCGTTGAACCGTTTGCACGCGCGAAAGCATGAGCCGGGAGAACGCTCATGACCTACATTGCGGGATTGAGGCTTGAACTAGCTACAGTCCGGCTCGCTGACATGCAGATCGGCGTGCCGACTCCGTCGCGCTCGCGGACGCGACGAAGTCAGCGAGCGCGGGTAAGCCGCATCCACGTAAGCAGGCCAAATTTCTTGCCGTAAGCCGACGTCGAGCAAGCAGCGGCTCCCCACCCGACTTCTCTCATGACCGCTCGATCACGATTTCGAGGTACTCGCTCGGCAGGACGAGCGTCGAGTCGCCCGACCGGTTGTGACTACTGATCAATGTCATCAGGTCGTCGAGAAGCGCGGTCTGCCGCTCACCGTCCGGTGCGGCAAAGGCCTTGTTCATCGGCCCGTAATATGTGCGGAACACTTCCATGAAGTGCGCCGGTGAATGGTAGCGAAACGAGAAATAGCGGCTAGTCGCGACGATCTGCCGGGCCTTTGCGCTAAATAGCGTATCCAGTCGCGCCTTCGTACCCCAGAGCGCCGGTGACACCACGCCCGCGGGCGGAGGCAGGTACTTGCCGATCGTCTTGAAGACCTGTCCGATGAAGCTCTCCGGCGTCCAGTTCGCGAGACCGATCTGGCCGCCACGCTTGCAGACTCGTGCGAGTTCGGCAGCTGCCTTCTCCTGGTCCGGGGTGAACATGACGCCGAACGTCGACATCACGACGTCGAACGAAGCATCTTCGTACGGCAGTGCCTCGGCGTCAGCCGTCTGAAACAGTACGGGCAGCCCTTCAGCTTGCGCCCGCGTACGCCCTGATTCCAGCAGCGAGGCGACATAGTCGGTGGACGTGACGTCGCACCAGCGGCGCGCGGCGGCAAGCGTCGCGTTGCCATTGCCTGCGGCGACATCGAGCACGCGGCTGCCGGCGCGCAAGTCGAGCGCTTCGCAAAGATTCTCACCGACGATTTGCAGCGTGGTGCCGATGACGGCATAGTTGCCCGTCGACCATGTTGCCTGTTGCCGGACCTTGACGGCGGCGAAGTCTGCGACGGACGAGAGAGAGGAATCAACAGCGGACATGAATAACTCCTGAGAGGCAAAAGGCAGCGATACGGGAAGGCGTGGTTTTGCTGCCTGTTTTTGATGACGCCGCGAATTGCACTCCGAGCATGCCCGCGCGACGATCGGGCAAATCAAAAGCTGATCTGCGAAATGCGCGGGCTATCGGTAGCCGCAGTCTCCTTGTGGTGATGCCGGCACGTTCGGCGGTCCGTCGTGGTGGAGTTTCGTGAGTGCTAGTATCGGGATGCAAAGCGTACTGATGAATGACCAGGCGTCCAGATGTGTTGCGCAGGACGCCGAAATTGACCGGCGCTGTGGGGAGATTTTTTTGGACGTGCTTCGCCGCGTGACTGTGGGAGGGCGGTTATCTACACGCCGAATTCACTGCCCGTTGGGCCAACCACCCGATTTCCCAGTTGCTGCGGCACACAACGCCCTTTAATTTTCGGCCCCTGCTCAGGCAGGCATTACGCTTGCTGCACTATCGCTTGCGCTCGCGGCACGCGACTTCGTCGCTCGGTCCCTGAACGCCCCACAATCCGCCATCGATCTATAACGGCCCCAATTTCCGCGTGTGTCGACCTCGAGAGACGCAGATTCCGGCCGCTCTTCCCACGAGGAGAAAGCACGATGCAACAGACCGCTTCCAACACCGACACCCCGCAACAGAGCGCCGCGACCCGAACGAGTCGCCATGCTTCCGCGGACACGGCGATGCCCGTCGAACTGAACGTCAATGGCAACGTCTACAAGCTGTTGCTCGATCCGCGTACCACGCTGCTGGACGCGCTGCGCGAGCATCTGCACCTCACCGGCACCAAAAAGGGCTGCGATCACGGTCAGTGCGGCGCGTGCACCGTGCACGTGAACGGACGGCGTGTGAATGCGTGCCTGTCGCTGGCGGGCACTCACGCCGGCGACGAAATCGCGACCATCGAAGGTATCGGCCAGCCCGATGCGCTGCATCCGATGCAGGCCGCGTTTGTAGAATGCGACGGCTACCAGTGCGGCTACTGCACGTCGGGCCAGATCATGTCCGCAGTTGCCTTGCTCGATGAAGCGGTCGGGCCCGGCGACGCCGACGTGCGCGAAGCGATGAGCGGCAATCTGTGCCGCTGCGGCGCCTACCAGAACATCGTCGCGGCGATCCAGCGCGTGCGCGGCCAGTCCTGAGGAGCGCCATCATGGACATGTTCCAGTTATCACGCGCCAACGGTGTGTCTGACGCGATCGCCGCAGCCGCGGCCTCGGCGACGGCCCAGCAAGGCGCGCAAGTCCGGTTTCTCGCCGGCGGCACGACATTGCTCGATCTCATGAAGCTGAACGTCGAGCGGCCCACGCGTGTCATCGACATCAGCCGTCTGCCGCTAGAGCGCATCGAAGCGCTGCCCGACGGCGGCGTGAAAATCGGTTCTACGGCGCGCAATGCGGACCTGGCGTTGCATCCGCTGATTCGCGAGTCTTACGCCGTGCTGTCGCAGGCGTTGCTTGCGGGCGCGTCGGCTCAGTTGCGAAACATGGCAACGACCGGCGGCAACCTGCTGCAACGCACGCGTTGCGTCTACTTTCGCGACACCGCGATGCCATGCAACAAGCGCGATCCGGGCTCGGGATGTCCCGCGATCCAGGGATTCAATCGGACGCTGGCGATTCTCGGCACCAGCGACGCGTGCATCGCCACGAACCCGTCGGACATGAATGTCGCGCTGACGGCGCTCGACGCGACCATTCATGTCGAAGGGACGAGCGGTGCGCGCAGCATCGCGATCGACGACTTCTTCCTGTTGCCCGGCGCAACGCCGCAGCGCGAGAACGTGCTCGACCCGGGAGACCTCATCACGCACGTGACACTGCCGCCTCTGCCAGTGGGTGCGCGTTCGGTTTACCTGAAGCTGCGCGATCGCGCGTCGTACGAATTCGCGTTGGCGTCGGCTGCGGTGGTCGTGACGCTCGACGGTGGACGCATCGCGCATGCACGCGTTGCGCTCGGCGGCGTCGGCACCAGGCCATGGCATGCGCTCGAAGCGGAGGCGGTGCTGAAAGGTGCGACGCCCGACACTGCAACCTTCCGCAAGGCCGCGGACGCCGCACTCGCGAACGCGAAGCCGCAAAGCCAGAACGGCTTCAAGGTCGAACTGGCGCGGCGCTGCATCGTCCACGCACTGAGCCAGGCTACGGCCACGCCCTGAACCGCCGATCGAGAGGAACGCACCATGACCACCTTGCCCGACTCCGTGCTGTCCGTGATCGGACGGCCCCATGCGCGCGTCGACGGCCCGCTGAAGGTCAGCGGCGGCGCAACCTATACATCCGATGTCGATCTGCCCGGCTTGCTGATTGCGGTGCCGGTGTGCAGCACGATCGCGAGCGGCCGGCTTACGTCGCTCGACATTGCGGGCGCCGAGGCGATGCCCGGCGTCCACGCGGTGCTGCATCGGGGCAATATCGGCCGCTTCTACCGGATCTCCGGCAATTCGATGGAGACCGGCTATGTCGACGAAGCGCGGCCGCCCTTCGAAGACGACGTCATTCGCTACTACGGGCAGTACATCGCGCTCGTGATTGCCGACACCTTCGAGGCCGCGAGCGCCGCAGCGGCGGCGATCGAAGCGAGCTACGAACTCACGCCGCACGACGTGCGCGATGAGCTCGAGCCCGACGGCAAACCCAAGGTCGAGAACGAGCGCGGCGATCCGGATTCCGCGTTCGACACGGCGGCAGCGAGCGTTGACGCAACTTACGCGACGCCGACCGAAACGCACAACCCGATCGAACTGCACGCGTCGATCGCACAGTGGGACGGCGAAAACTACACGTTCTACGAGACGACGCAGTCCATTTCGATCCACCTCGGCACGCTCTCGCAGATGCTCGGCGTGCCGAAGGAAAAGATCCGCGTGATCTCGCGTTACCTGGGATCAGGCTTCGGTGGAAAGCTGTGGGTGTGGCCGCACACGCTGCTGGCGGCCGCCGCGACGCGTCAGACCGGTCGCCCGGTGAAGCTGGTCGTGAGCCGCAAGATGATGTTCCAGAACGTCGGCCATCGTCCGGTCACGCAGCAGCGCGTGCGGCTCTCGGCCGAACGCGACGGCAAGCTCACGTCGTTGCGGCACGATTACGTCAATCACACCGCCATCGCCGACGAATACCAGGAAAGCTGCGGCGAAGTCACGCCGGTCATCTACAGCACGCCGAACCTGCGCGTGACCTCCGGCCTCGCGCGCCGTAACGTCGGCTCTCCCACGGCGATGCGTGGCCCCGGCGCCGTGCCTGGCCTGTACGCCATCGAATCGGCGATGAACGAACTGGCGCGCGAGTTGAATCTCGATCCTGTCGAGTTGAGGCTGCGCAACGAACCGCGTACCGACGAAAGCACTGGTTTGCCGTTCTCGTCGCGGCATCTCGTCGAGTGTTTGCGCACTGGCGCCGAGCGGTTCGGCTGGTCACGGCGCACGCCGGACGTCGGATCGATGCGGCGCGACGGCCTGACACTCGGCTGGGGCGTCGGCGCCTGTGTCTGGCCGGGCGTGCGCTTTTCCGCTGCGGCCAACGTCGATCTTCGAGAGGACGGCAGCGCCCGGGTGGTGTGCGGCACGCAGGACATCGGCACCGGCACGTACACGGTGCTCGCGCAACTGGTGGCGGAAGAGACCGGCATTCCACTCGAGCGCATCGAAGTCGGTCTCGGCGATTCGATGTTGCCACCGGGACCGGTTTCGGGCGGTAGCGCGGTGACGGCATCGGTGGTCCCGGCGGTGTTCGACGCGGTGCGTTCGGCAATCAGGCTGTTGCTCTCGCGTGCCGCGGCAGTCGACGGTTCGCCATTCAAAGGCGCGGCAGAAGATACGCTCGCGTTCAGCGCGGGACGTGTGCATCGGAAGGAAGATGCGCCGGAGCGCGGCGTGCCGTTCGTCCAGATTCTCGAAGCAGCGAAAATGCGCGCCGCGTCGGGAAGTGGCAGCGCCACGGGCGGCTTCGACGATCCGCTTAAAAAGCGCTTCTCCATTTATTCATACGGCGCGCATTTCGCCGAGGTCACGTGGCAGCCGGAGATCGCGCGGTTGTGCGTGAGCCGTGTCGTCACGGTGATCGATGGAGGACGCATCGTCAATCCGCACGCTGCGCGCAACCAGATCGAAGGCGCAGTCGTGATGGGCGTCGGGATGGCGCTGTTCGAGCACACGATGTACGACGCCCGGACGGGCGCACCGATCAACAGCAACCTTGCCGACTACATCATCGCGTCGAATGCGGATACGCCCGAACTCGACGTGACCTTTCTCGATCATCCGGACACGGTGTTCAATGAGCTTGGCGTACGCGGCATCGCGGAAATCGGCCTTGCGGGGATCGCGGCCGCGATTACCGACGCCACGCATCATGCGACCGGTGTACGCGTGCGCAAGTTGCCGATCATGATCGAAGATCTGCTCGTGGCGGAAAGTACTTGAGGGCAGTGGATCATCCAGGTCTCCAGCGAGCGATCGACGACCAGGAACTATACTGGGGCACCTGGAGGCTTCAATGACTGATCAAGACAAACTGCATCCGCTACGTCCGCTTCTGAAGAATTGGGTTTGGGAGCATGGCCACATCGGCACTCGCTATCTGGATTGCGTTGATGGTCAGATCAAGTTTGATGAAGGCAAGAAATCGCGGTTCGCGGCCGAGAAATATATCTACGTACCGCTTGATAAGGACGTTGCAGACGATGCATCCGTGGATGGTCCCGCGATCCAGGACGCGGGACTCGCGCGGTTTTTGCGGGCTGCGCAGTTGGGCAAGCCAGAGGAGGGCGGCTCGGTCGCGGAGGTTCAGCGCGCTGTGCAGGACTGCGTGGAACTCGGCCTGTTCAGCGCCTATCAATGGCAAGCTCGGGAAGCATTGGCCCGCTACACGCAGGAGCCCATGTTCGACGACGAAATCCGGGCGGCAGTGGTTGACGACGTCCGGCGCATTTACTCCGGTATGCGGGACCAACTGGCGCTGTACGATTTCAGTGTGCTGTATGGGTTGTCCATGCCGCTGTTGATCAGCGATACGCCGTTCATCGACTGGCGAGTAGGTGTCAGTCCCGCGCTTCCGTTTGTATCGCTGCCACTGGGACCTTACTGCCTGCTGGTAGGCGCGCCGTCGGGCAGGAGTAGCCGAATCGGCCCGGTGGTGTGGAAGGCGGCCAGCGCAATGGGCCCGCTGAAGGACCACAATCGGCTTATCGCGGAGCACGCGCGTCTATGGCTCGTGGCGACCACGGATGACCAACTCGTCTCGGTACAAAGCCGCCTCGCTGTGACCACGGACTCGAAGCGAATCGAGGCGAAGCCTTAGCCGATACGCCCAGTGACAGCTGGGAGTACCCGGCGGTGGCCGCACGCTTCGCCGCTTGGCACCACTTCACCGAACTCACCTGAAATCCGTCTGTCTTCCGAGCACGGTGCGTGTGACACATTCGTGAATTCAAATCGGCTCGATGCCTAATGAAGCGTTCTGAAAGTGTCCCGGCGCGCGGATTACGCGCAAGCCGCAGGCAACGCGCGCGCAACACGTTTCGTGTCGGCGACGACTCAAATCCGCCGTACGCGTAATTGAGAATATTTTCAGCCAGTGTTCATGCGCATCAGTGCAGAACCTGACACGCTACAGCATCCGTTCAATGCCGCTTGCCAAGCCCGCGTTGCCAGGCGGTGTGCCACAACCGCGATTGCCGGTTTCTAACACGCCGATCAACTTTACCTAACGCGCCGATCAACTTTAACGATTGGCGGTTGCCACAATCCTCTACATTATTCCCTTATCACCTGTGCACGACCGAGGTCTGGGTGATTGGCCGACGAAAGAGCATAATTTGTAGACCTTCAGGAGGATATCCATGTCTGACAAAGGGAAGTGTCCGTTCCAACACGCCGCCGGTGGCGGCACGACGAACCGTGACTGGTGGCCGGAACAGCTTAGGCTGGATTTGCTGAGCCAGCACTCGAGCAAGTCGAATCCGCTGGATCCGAACTTCAACTACGCCGAAGCTTTCAAAACGCTCGATCTCGCGGCTGTCAAGAAAGATCTCGCCGCGCTCATGACCGACTCGCAGGATTGGTGGCCGGCTGACTTCGGCCACTACGGTCCGCTTTTCATCCGTATGGCATGGCACAGCGCCGGCACCTATCGCATCGGCGATGGCCGCGGCGGCGCTGGACGCGGCCAGCAGCGTTTCGCGCCGCTCAACAGCTGGCCGGACAACGTGAGCCTCGACAAGGCCCGCCGTCTACTCTGGCCGATCAAGCAAAAATACGGCCAGAAGCTTTCCTGGGCCGACCTGCTGATCCTCACCGGCAACGTCGCACTGGAAACCATGGGTTTCAAGACCTTCGGCTTCGGCGGCGGTCGCGAAGACACGTGGGAGCCGGATCAGGACGTCTACTGGGGCAATGAAAAAACCTGGCTGGGCGGCGATGTCCGCTACGGCAAAGGCGCAGCCGGCAATGACAACGACGACGAAGGTGTGATCGTCGCAGACGAAGAACTCCACGGCACCGAAAAAAGCCGCACCGACGCGGGACGCAATCTGGAAAATCCGCTTGGTGCAGTGCAGATGGGCCTGATCTACGTGAACCCGGAAGGCCCGGACGGCAACCCCGACCCGCTTGCGGCGGCGCATGATATCCGCGAGACCTTCGGCCGGATGGCGATGAACGACGAGGAAACCGTCGCGCTGATCGCCGGCGGCCACACCTTCGGCAAGACGCACGGCGCAGGTCCGGCGGACAACGTCGGTGCCGAACCCGAATCGGCCGGTCTTGAGAATCAGGGCCTCGGCTGGACGAACAGCTTCGGCAGCGGCAGGGGCGCCGACACGATCACGAGCGGTCTGGAAGTGACATGGAGCAGCACGCCCACGCAGTGGGGCATGGGCTTCTTCCAGAACCTGTTCGGCCTCGAATGGGAACTGACGAAAAGTCCGGCCGGCGCGAATCAGTGGGTCGCGAAAAATGGCGGGGAGACGATTCCGCACGCGCACGACCCGTCGAAGAAAATCCGTCCGACCATGCTAACCACGGACCTGTCGCTGCGCCTCGATCCGGTGTACGAGAAAATCTCGCGCCGCTTCATGGATAACCCGGACGAGTTTGCCGACGCCTTTGCTCGCGCCTGGTTCAAGCTGACGCACCGCGACATGGGTCCGCGTGCGCGTTACCTCGGTCCTGAAGTGCCCAGCGAGGAACTGGTCTGGCAGGATCCGATTCCGGCGGTCGACCATCCCCTTGTGAACGATGCTGACGTCGCCGCGCTCAAGCAGAAGATCGCGGCTTCGGGGCTTTCGGTTGCCGAACTGGTGTCGACCGCGTGGGCGTCGGCCTCCACTTTCCGCGGCTCGGACAAGCGCGGCGGCGCCAACGGCGCGCGTATTCGTCTCGCGCCGCAGAAGGACTGGGCGGTCAACCAGCCGGAACAGCTCGCCAAGGTGCTCAAGAAGCTCGAAGGCATTCAGAGCGAGTTCAATGGTACGCAGTCGGGCGGCAAGAAGGTGTCGCTTGCCGATCTGATCGTGCTGGCGGGCGGCGTGGGCGTCGAGCAGGCCGCGGAGAAGGGCGGGCACAAGGTGACGGTGCCGTTCGCGCCGGGCCGCATGGATGCGTCGCAGGAACAGACCGACGTGGAATCGGTCGGCGCGCTCGAACCACTGGCGGATGGCTTTCGCAACTACCTCCAGCGCAAGTTCCCCGCCTCGGCTGAGGCGCTGCTGGTCGACAAGGCGCAACTCCTCACGCTCACCGCACCGGAAATGACGGTGCTGGTCGGCGGCTTGCGCGTGTTGGGCGTTCAGGCGGGCAAGGAAGCTCATGGAGTGTTCACGGATCGTCCGGGCGTGCTGAGCAACGACTTCTTCCGCAATCTGCTCGACATGGGCACGCAATGGAAGCCGCAGTCCGAGGCGAACGACCTGTTCCAGGCAAGCGATCGCGCGACCGGCAAGTCCAAGTGGACCGGCACGCGCGTGGATCTGGTATTCGGCTCCCACTCCGTGTTGCGTGCGCTGGGCGAAGTCTATGCAAGCGCGGACGGTCAGGAGAAGTTCGTGCGCGACTTCGTCGCTGCCTGGGTGAAGGTGATGAATCTCGATCGCTTCGATCGGGCTTCGGCCTGAAGCACCACGCCTCTGCCGGTCGTGTTCAGCGGGGGCGTGGGATCGAGTTGATTGGGATCGTCGAAACATGCGCCGCGGATGATCCGCGGCGCATATCGTAATGCTGTACGGCCTATGTGAGGCGCCGTTCAGAATCTTGCAGGTTTGCGGCAGGACTTGAGCACGGCTCTACTTCAGACTACCAGCTCGACATCAGGCCGCCATCAATCGATGTTGCGCAACGGCAGTGCGGATGCGCTCCGCCATCTGCGCGTCGAGCGGTGTGTACACAAGCATACTGAGGTCCGGTCGACCATCGACTGCGAACAGTGAATACTCCATCTCGATGGGCCCCAGCTTGGGATGCAGGAGGTGTTTTACGTTCTCGCCTTCGCCGTGGCTCAACACCTGGTTTTCCCGCCACATGCGCTCGAAGTCGGGACTGGTGCGGCACAGATCGTCCACGAGATCGCCCACTTCGGAAGCAAGCCCGGCACGCGCCACGTCCGCCCGGAACGCCCCCACGACGAAGTGCGCGACGCTCTCCCAGTCGTGCTGTTTCGCGCGGACGTTCGGGTCGCCGAACAGAAAGCGCAGGATGTTGCGCTGGCCCGGCGCCAGCGTGCCGTAGTCGGTGAGCACGACGGCTGCGGCACGATTCCAGCCCACGACGTCCCACGTTGCGGTCTTGATGATCGCCGGGCTCGCGTCGAGAGAATCGAGCACGCGCTGAAGGCGCGGGTTCACGCCGTCGACGCTACGGGAACGCACTTCCGGCGGCCGCCCGAGACCCAGTATGAAGAGATGTTCGCGCTCGGTGTCCGTCAGCATCAGCGCTGCGCAGATGCGTTCGAGCACCTCCGCCGAGGGCGCGCCGCCGCGACCCTGTTCGAGCCACGTGTACCAGGTTGAGCTGATGTTCGCGCGTTGGGCCACTTCTTCCCTGCGGAGTCCCGGCGTGCGCCTGCGGCCCGAGAAGCCAAAGCTGGCCGGATCGAGCCGCGTGCGGCGGCTGCGCAGGAAATCCCCAAGGGTTTGGGCGGCGTTCACTGACATGAGGAGCCTGTTAGTCGTTTTACCGGGATAAAGTCACTACTTCAACAGGATAGCGGATGATCGCATAGTGCATGGGTGACCACCCTGGAGACTCCCAATGCGTATCTTTCTGACAGGCGCGACCGGCTTCATCGGCTCGGCGCTGGTTCCCGAACTCATCGAAGCCGGTCATCAAGTGATCGGTATGACTCGTTCCGATGCGGGCGCGCAGGCGCTGCGCGCGGTGGGCGCCGAAGTCCATCGCGGCTCGCTCGAAGACGCCGCCAGCCTGCGTAGCGGCGCCGAGAAGGCGGACGCCGTCATTCATCTCGCGTTCGACCACGATTTCTCCCGCTTCGTGGAAAACTGCGAGAAAGACAAGCATGCGATCGCGGCACTCGGCTCCGCGCTTGCCGGCTCCGATCGTCCGCTTCTCATCACGTCCGGCACGGGCGTCGGCAGCCGCAGCGACGGGCAACCGGCCACCGAGGACGTGTTCAACACCCAGCACCCGAACCCGCGCATCGGATCGGAGCTGGCCGGCAACGCGCTGCTCGACTCGGGGATCAATGTGTCGGTGATGCGCCTGCCGCAAGTGCATAACCCGTACCGGCAGGGCCTCATCACACCGCTTATCCAGTTGGTGCGTGAGAAAGGCGTTTGCGCATACGTGGAGGAGGGGCAAAACCGCTGGCCGGCGGGGCATCTTTCGGACGTCGTGCGGCTGTACCGGCTCGCGATCGAGAAGGGTGAAGCGGGTGCGCGCTATCACGCGGTCGGTGAAGAGGGCGTCAGTGTTCTTGAGATTGCACAGGCGCTGGGGCGCGGCCTGAATGTGCCGGTCGTCTCGATCGCCCGTGAGGAAGCGCCGGCGCATTTCGGATGGATGGCGATGTTCGCCGCGCTCGATATGCCGGCATCGAGTGCGCAGACGCAGGCGCGTCTGGGCTGGCAACCGGAGGGCCCGACGCTGATCTCCGATCTCAACGAAGCGCGCTACGCCCAGGCATTGACGTAATCTTCGCGGTCGCGGTCGACTTGACGGACGCCATTGGAGAACCGGCGGACATGCGCCGGTCCGACCGTGCGCATCGGCGAAGAGCAATTGGGGTCGTCGGTCTTCGCCGACGACCGTTGCGCGTTGAAAACTGCGCATATCACGGCAGCATGGCCCGGCGGGACGAGTAGTTTCAACGCCAGGCTTGCGTAAACTCGCTGACCACGCGCGCCAGGTGGGTTTGCATCGCCTCACGAGCCGCGGCCGGATCACGGGCCATGATGGCGGCGAAGATCCGCTGATGGTCTTCCTGCGACGCCTCCCGCAAAGCCGTCGTGTGAAAGTGCTCCTCGATCTTTTCCCACAGCGGATCGCTGCGCGCGCAGTCCCACATCGCGGTGACCATGTGCAATAGCACGGTATTGCCGGTGGCTTGCGCGATACACAGGTGAAACTGCCGGTCCGCGGCGTCGTTGGCCTGCTTGTCGTGCATGTTCTCGCGCATCGTAGTGAGCGCGAAAAAAATCCGATCGAGGTCGCTGTCTTTGCGCTCGGTGGCTGCGAGGGCCGCTACTTCGGACTCGATCAACGCCCGCGCCCGCAGCGTTTCGATCGGCCCCGGGCCGCGTGGCAACTCGAAAGTCACGGGTCTCGCACCCAGGTCTGTCGCCACATAGATCCCTGAACCGCCGCGCACTTCGACGACACCGTGGACTTCCAGCGCAATGATCGCTTCGCGCACCTGCGTGCGGCTGACGTTGAATTTGTCCGCCAGGGTTCGCTCAGAAGGCAGTCTCGATCCCGTCGCGAAGTCTCCCGCCGCGATCAACGCGTGAATCTGCTTCGCGAGGCCGAGGTAGGAACGGTCCGCGCCTTCTGCATCCTGTCTCTGGTTGAACGGTTGGAGGGAGAGGTCAGTCATTGAGTTGCTCGTGAATTGACGTATCGAAAGCGAACTTCGCGTTCATCCGAAAAATGGTACACCAATTCAGAAAGGCAGCACATTCTGTCCGGCATCAGAAATGCTGAATATCGCTGGAAGTACCGAAAATACGCGGGTAGCGAGGTGGCACACTGGTAAACCACTATCGTATGAAAGTGGTCAACCAATCATAATCCGCAGCCATCAGGGGCTCACTGCGTTGACGTCCTCGATGCATCAAGGTCCGCGCAATCAATGAAAGGAGTGAAGTCGTGAAGATGTCTTTCCGGTGGTACGGCGAGTCCGATCCCGTCACGCTGCAATACATTCGCCAGATTCCCGGCATGACGGATATCGTGTCCGCGATTTACGACGAACCGGTCGGCGAGGTGTGGCCCGCGGAAAAGATAGCGGCCTTGAAATCGACGATCGAGCAGGCCGGTCTCCGATTCGAAGTGGTCGAGTCCGTGCCCGTGCACGAAGACATCAAGCTCGGCAAACTGAGCCGTGATCGGCTTATCGCGAACTATCAGCAGACCATCCGCAACCTCGGGGCCGCCGGCATCAAGGTGATCTGCTACAACTTCATGCCGGTATTCGACTGGACCCGCACGGAACTGTCGAAAACCCTGGAAGACGGTTCGACCTGCCTCGCGTTCAGCACGAAGGAAATCGAAGAGATCGACCCGAACAACGGCATTGCGCTGCCTGGTTGGGATTCGAGCTACAAGCCCGAAGAATTGAAGGCCTTGCTCGCCGACTATCGCGAAGTCGACGAAGCCCGGCTCTGGGAGCATCTGGAGTATTTCCTGAAAGCGATCATTCCGGTCGCCGAAGCAAGCGGCGTGAAGATGGCCATTCATCCGGACGATCCGCCCCGTCCCATCTTCGGTTTGCCCCGCATCGTGAAGAACCGTGACGACCTTGCCCGGATCGTCAGGATCGTGGACTCGGAAGCTAACGGGTTGACGCTGTGCTCCGGCTCGCTTGGCGCCGGACCGCAGAACAACGTGGAAGCGCTGGTGCGTGAGTTCGGCGCCATGAGGCGCATCCACTTTGCGCATATCCGCAACGTCAAGATCACGCCCGAGGGCGATTTCGAAGAGTCCGCCCACCTGTCCAGTTGCGGTTCGCTGGATATCGCCGCGATCGTGAAGGCCTATCATGACACGGGATTCACTGGCTATTTCCGCCCGGATCATGGCCGCATGATCTGGGGCGAAACCGGCAAGCCGGGCTACGGTTTGTACGACCGGGCTTTGGGCGCCGTCTATATCAACGGCTTGTGGGAAGCCATCGAGAAGCTGTCCTGAAACTCGATTCTCACCATCTGTCTTTCAACAAAGACGCCAGTGAACGGTTCAACTGGCGTAACAAAAATAGCCACGACGGAGACTTCCATGCCACGCATCCGATGGACCATGATTTTCATGTGCTTCCTCGCCAACGTCATCAACTTCGTTGATCGGGCCAACCTGGCGATCGCCGCGCCGAGCATTCGCGCGGAGCTGGGTCTGGACGCGGTCGGCATGGGGCTCGTGCTGAGCGCGTTCTTCTGGACCTATGCTTTTCTGCAGCTTCCCGCCGGTTGGTTCATCGACAAGGTCGGTGTGCGCGTGAGTCTCGCGCTGGCCGTGGGCTGGTGGTCGGCCTTCACGATCGCGACAGGGGCGGCGCGTGGTCTTGCGCAGCTCGTGGGTGTTCGGCTGATGCTTGGGGTCGGGGAAGCCGCGGCGATTCCATCGTTTGCGAAGGTGGCCTTCAACTGGTTTCCACGAAGCGAACGAGGCCTCGCGAGCAGTATTTTCGACAGCGGTTCGCGCGTGGGGTCGGCGCTGTCCCTGCCGCTGGTTGCCTGGCTGATCTCCGTCGTCGGATGGCGTGGATCGTTCGTGATCACGGGCGGCCTCGGAATTGTCTGGGCTGCGGCCTGGTGGTTCATCTATCGCGATCCGGAGCGCTACCGCGCCATTGCACCGGATGCGGTCGACGCGCTGCTCGCGCAGCGCGGGCTGCCTGCCACGCTAGCCACCCCCAATACCGCCGGCTCGGTCTCATGGCTCGACCTGTTTCGCTACCGGACGGTGTGGGGAATGATGATCGGCCTGTTTTGCCTGAATTTCGCGATCTACTTTTTTATCACCTGGTTTCCGAGCTATCTGCTGCAGGCGCGTGGTTTCTCGCTGGCGTCGTTAGGGACCTGGGGCATGCTCCCGGCGCTGCTGGCGATTCCCGGCGGCTGGCTTGGCGGCCTGGTGTCCGACGGTTTGTTCAAGCGCGGATGGAGCGCGACGGCCGCGCGCAAGACATGTCTGGTGCTTGGCATGTTGCTGTCATCGTCGATCGCGCTGTCGGCGTACGTCGACAGCATCTGGGCGTGCCTTGCGCTGTTCTCGCTGGCTTACGCGAGCTTGTCGTTCGCTGGCGCGAACGTCTGGACGCTGGTCGGCGAAGTCGCCCCGACGCCGGCCCACGTTGCGTCGCTTGGCGGCATCCAGAACTTCGCCGGCAACCTCGCAGGGATCTTTATCACGACGTTCACAGGCGTCATGCTGGCGATCACGAAGGGCTCATTCGTGATCCCGCTCATCGTCGCGGGCTCGCTATGCGTGGTCGGCGCGTTGTCGTATCTGTTCGTGGTCGGGAAAGTCGAGCCGTTGCCGTTGCTGCCGCGTGCTCACATGAAGAAAATGGCCCGCAGAGAGGTGGTTTGACCCAAGGCATCAACTGCCTGCCTCCTTCGAACAAGCAGCCTGTCCTTCAGCAAGCGGTCGATTGACCAACCTGCAAAACGATGACGCTGCAGTCCGGAAAATCCGTCGTAGCCCAGCCTGGGCTGCAAGTCTCAGCCGATGTGTGTCGAACTGCAGTCCGACCTGGCGCAAGGCGAACGCCACAGGCTGGCTGGAAGCCCGATCCCCCACCTCGCGAGTTCGCTTACCGGGTCAACCCTGGTTGCATAAACGATTTGCCGCGCCTATCTTTCTACATCATACGTATGACCTAGAGAGTGAATCGTGGCAACGCTACACAGGCAGGTCCTGAATCAGCTCGGCGAGCAGATCTGTTCAGGCAAGTTCATGCCCGGTGACATCCTGCCGGCCGAACCCGTTCTCGCCGAGCAGATGCAGGTGAGCCGCATCACCATCCGCGAGACGATGAAGTCGCTCTCGGCCAAGGGCATGCTGCAGGTGCGCCGCCGTTACGGCACCATCGTGCTGCCGCGCGCGCAATGGCAACTGTTCGATCCCGACGTGATCACCTGGCGGGCGCGCGCCGGCGCGATCGAACCGGGCCTCATCGAAGATCTGATGGAGTTGCGCCTGATCATCGAGCCGAACGCGGCCAGGCTCGCCGCGAAACGCGCGACGCCGGAAGATCGCATCGCCGTGCGCCGCGCCTTCAAGGCGATGGAGCGTGCGGTCGCCGGCCAGGGCGAATATGTTCCCGCCGACCTCGCTTTTCACGGCGCCATCCTTGCCGCCTGTCACAACCAGTTCGTCCAGCAGATGCAGAACGCGCTGTCGGCGATCCTGCGCACCAGCTTCGAACTCAGTTCCGAAATCGAGGGCGGCCCGGCCCGTTCGCTGCCGATGCACGAGGCGCTCTGCGTCGCGATCGAGCAGGGCGATCCGCAAGCCGCCGAGCAGGCAGTGCTGACATTGATTAAACGCGCCGAGCAGGATTTCGAGGACCGCGCCGCATTGAACCGCACCGCCAACAACCAGGCGGCCTGACCTGACGCAGTCCGGTTTCGCCAACAGTGGATCCAACCCATTTGAAACGCGACGCGTAGCCCCGTCGCGATGGGCGCACTCGCGCCTTTTTCCTGATCACACAGAGGACCCAGCATGACTCATCTATTCGATCTGAGCGGCCGCACGGCGCTTGTCACCGGTTCGGCACGCGGTATCGGCTACGCGCTGGCCGAGGGACTGGCGGCAGCGGGGGCCAGCGTCGTACTCAACGGCACGCGGGCGGACACGGTCGCTGAATCGGTCAGCAAGCTTGCCAGCGCGGGCTACAAGGCGCAGGGCCGTGCCTTCGACGTCACCGACGAAGCGGCCGTCGCCGAGGCCTTCGCGCAGTGGGACAAGGACGGCGTGCAGATCGACATCGTCGTGAACAACGCCGGCATCCAGTTCCGCAAGCCGCTCGTCGAGCTTGAACTGAACGACTGGCAGCGCGTGATCGACACGAACCTGACCAGCGCGTTCATCGTCGCGAAGCAGGCCGCGCGCCGCATGATCGCGCGCGGCACGGGCGGCAAGATCATCAACATCGGTTCGCTCACGAGCGAGGCAGCGCGCGCGACCGTCGGCGCGTACACGGCGGCGAAGGGCGGCATCAAGATGCTGACGCGCGCGATGAGCGCCGAGTGGGCGGTCTCGAACATCCAGGCGAACGCGATCGGTCCGGGCTACATCCTGACCGACATGAACAAGCCGCTGATCGAGAACGCGGCGTTCGACGCGTGGGTGAAGAGCAGCAACCCATCACAACGCTGGGGCAAGCCGGAAGAACTCGTCGGTACGGCGGTGTATCTCGCGTCGCCCGCCTCGAGCTATGTGAACGGCCAGATCATTTACGTGGACGGCGGCTGGCTGGCCGTGCTCTGAAGCCGTTTCGAACGCAGGTCCGCGCGAGCACAGCAGAACAAGAAAACAACTCGCGCGCAGTCAATCGCGTAGTCAATTGTTGGATGCGCCGTACCCGATCCGGAGACATCATGGAAAGCGTCAAGCCCGTAGCACCCCAAAGATGGTGGTATCTGATGCCCATCATCTTCATCACCTACAGCCTCGCCTATCTCGATCGCGCGAACTACGGCTTTGCCGCGGCGGCCGGGATCGACAGAGACCTCGGCATCACGCACGGCACGTCGTCGCTGATCGGTTCGCTGTTCTTTCTCGGCTACTGCCTGTTTCAGGTGCCCGGGGCGATCTATGCGCAGCGCAACAGCGTCAAGAAACTGATCTTTTTCAGCCTGATTCTGTGGGGCGTGTGCGCGGCGGCCACCGGCATGGTCAGCAACATTCCCATGCTGATGGCGCTGCGATTCATCCTCGGCGTGGTGGAAGCCGCCGTCATGCCGTCGATGCTGATGTATATCAGCCGTTGGTTCACGCGCAGCGAGCGTTCGCGCGCCAATACGTTCCTGATTCTCGGCAACCCCGTGACGGTGCTGTGGATGTCGGTGGTGTCGGGCTATCTGGTGCGCAGCTTCGGCTGGCGCGAGATGTTCGTCTTCGAAGGCGCACCGGCGCTCGTTTGGGCCGTGGTGTGGTGGTTCACGGTGAAAGATCGTCCGGCCGACGCCCCGTGGATGAGCGACGCGGAAAAGATCGAACTCGACGCACGCCTGAAGGCCGAGCAGGCGCATATCGCACCGGTGCGCGACTACAAGTCGGCATTCCGTTCGTCGATCGTGATGAAGTTCTGCGCGATTCACGCGCTGTGGAGCATCGGTGTGTACGGCTTCATCATGTGGCTGCCGTCGATTCTCAAGGCCGCGTCGACGATCGATATCGTCTCGGTCGGCTGGCTCGCGGCGGTGCCCTATCTGGCGGCAATCATTCTGATGCTGCTCGCGTCGTGGCTCTCGGACAAGACGCGTAACCGCAAGCTGTTCGTATGGCCTTTGCTGCTCGTCGGCACCGTTGCGTTCGTCGCCTCGTACCTGATCGGCGGCTCGCATTTCTGGATCTCGTTCGCGCTGCTGGTGGTCGCGGGTGCCACGATGTATGCACCGTATGGCCCGTTCTTCGCGCTGGTGCCTGAGCTGATTCCGAGTAACGTGCTTGGCGGCGCGATCGGCCTGATCAATGCATGTGGTGCTTTGGGCGCATTCGCGGGTTCGTGGGTGGTGGGCTATCTGAACGGCGTGACCGGCAGCCCGGCGGCTTCCTACATCTTTATGGCGGCCGGCTTGCTGCTCTCCGTGATCCTGATGATCACCGTGCCCGCGCGTTCCGATCAGCGCGCCAAACACGAGGCGCCGTTGTCGTTGCATCGCACGTGAAGCACCGCGTGGGCCGCTTTGTTTTCCTTGATTCGTTTTTAGCAGGCTGAAAATGGCAACCCTGATTACCGATGTAAAGGTCGTCCTGACCGCGCCGGAAGGCATCAACCTGATCGTCGTGAAGGTGGAGACGAATCAGCCGGGTCTGGTCGGTCTCGGATGCGCGACGTTCGCCTACCGGCACGTCGCGGTGAAGTGCCTGATCGAGGAGTATCTGCGGCCATTGCTGATCGGTCGCGACGCCGAGGCCATCGAGGAACTCTGGCAACTGATGCATCAGAACGCGTACTGGCGCAACGGGCCGATCGAGAACAACGCGATCTCCGGCGTCGACATGGCGTTGTGGGACATCAAGGGCAAGCTGGCGAATATGCCGTTGTATCAGCTGTTCGGCGGCAAGTGCCGTGAAGGCGTGCCGATTTACCGGCACGCCGATGGCCGCGACCTCAACGAACTCTGCGAGAACATCCAGAAGTATCGTGAGCAGGGCATCACGCACATTCGCTGTCAGAGCGGCGGCTATGGCGGTGGCGGTTATGGCAAGGCACCTTCGGGCGCGCCGTCGGGTTCGGCCGACGGTGTATATCTCGACAGCAGGAAGTACATGCGCGAGACGCTCAAACTGTTCGACGGCATTCGCAGCAAGATCGGCTTCGATGTCGCCTTGTGTCACGACGTGCACGAACGTCTGAAACCGGTCGAAGCGATCCGTTTCGCCTGCGAACTGGAACAGTACGATCTGTTCTTCCTCGAAGACGCGATCCCGCTGGAAGAAGGCGAATGGATGCGGCAGCTGCGCGCGAAGACGACTACGCCGCTGGCTCAGGGCGAACTCTTCAACAATCCGCACGAATGGCGCTTTCTGATCACCGAGCGGCTGATCGATTACATCCGGGTGCATCTGAGTCAGATCGGCGGCATTACCGCGGGGCGAAAGCTGCAGATCTTCGCCGAGCAATTCGGCGTCAGGACCGCATGGCATGGACCCGGCGACATGTCGCCGATGGCGCACGCGGCGAACATCCACATCGATCTGGCTTCGCGCAATTTCGGCGTGCAGGAGTGGTCCGGGACCGAGCCGCCCAACTTCGTGATCCAGGATCTCAAAGGCCCGAGGGCCGCATTGCTCGACGTATTCCCGGGTCTGCCCGCGTTCCGTGACGGCTACGTCTACGCCAATGACAAGCCGGGGCTCGGCGTCGACATCGACGAAGCCGAGGCGGCGAAATATCCGTGCGAGAACAGCGTCACGACGTGGACGCAGACGAGGTTGAAAGACGGGACGTTGCAAACGCCGTGACTTCGCGCCGGCTGGCGGCGCGCTTTCAGCCCCTTCAGCGCGCGCCCCACGATTCACGGCGGGACTACGAATCTCCTGTATGGACGGCATTCAACCTATCGCCTAGCCTGAGACTCCAGAAGGCGCCGTGCGGGCAGCTTGGCTGCTGCGCGCGCGCCCGGCATGGTGCGGCGGTGCCGCTCGACCCGGAGAACGACGATGCTGATGGCTATGGACGGAGGCGGCGGCGTAGCACCCAAGCCACCGCCCCCGCCGACGGCGCACGACGTGTCCACCGCGCAGCAGGCGGTGCAAAAGGCGTTGGGCGACAAGTCGCCGGGCGATGCATCGGCGTTGCAGGACGCCGTCAAGAAGGCCGAAGCAGCCAACGCGCAACTGACCCGCGAAGCGCTCGCGCGCGCCGTGATCCTGATGCAGGCGCAATACAACGCGGCGCATCAGCACGCGCCGCAGGCGCACGAGCCGAAAGTCGACGCGATTACCGAAGCGGCCAGCCAGGTCGGTCTCACGCACGCATTCGATAACGCCACGCTCGACGCCGCGGCCAAATCCCTGAGCGATAGTCCGCTCGTCGTCGAGAGCAACGCCGCGAGCGCGCCGGTCAGCGCGACGAACGCGCGCGTGGCGATTCAGAAGGGCCTCGACGGCGGTATGACGTTGCCCGAGGCGGTCAACGCGGCGCGCGTGCAGCTAGGCGGCAACCAGCAGAACGAAACGGCGCTCGACGAAGCGGCGCTCGCGATCAAGGGCGACCAGATCGTGGCGGACCCGAAGAGCAACGGCGGTGGCGACCCACTGAAAACCGCCGCGCAACAACTGGCCGATCTGAAGATTTTCACGAGCCCGGTGCAGCAGGCGGCGCTCAAGGCGTTGACGGTCGACGTCAAACCCGCCGCCGCTCTGCCGGCCGCCGCGAAGGCGGCGCAAGGCGCGTACGCGAGCTTGCAGAAGGACAAGGCGAGCCATGCATCGGCGCAACAGATCGCCGAGGACGAAGCGGCCTACCACGAGGCGCTCTCCCAGGAACTGAACGCCGCCGTCGGCGAGACCGGCGACGACTGGCGCGGCGACCTGTTGCAGATCGACCGGCGCTGGCAGGCCGAACAGGCCGTGACGGATGCGAATACCGCAAAGAGCGTAACCGACGCGCCGCCGGATGCCGACGTGCTGCACGCCCTGAAAGCCGCCGAGATACTCGACGCAGCCGAGGCGGCGCGCGGCTCGGGCGCGGCCCCCGGCAATCTGAAGGCAGCGCAGTCACTGACGCGGAGTTTGCAAGGTCTGAAGAGCGACGATCCGCTCTACGCCGAAGTCACCGGCGACGCGCGCACCAAGGCGCTGCAAGCCGCCGCGTTGCACGACGTCGAAGGCGCGCACGGCGGCAACGCGACCGACACGCTAAAGGCCGAAGGCGAGGCGCTATCCGGCTATCGGAACACGGTCTTATACGACGATCTGCTCAAGTCGACGCTCGGTTCCGCGGTCACGAAGCACGACATCCAGCAGGTCGGCACGCCGGATAACCTGCGGGACATCGCGAACCTGCTGACGAGCGTCAAGCAGGCGTCGCCGGAGCTGGCCGTCGCGTTGTACCGGCAGAATCTGCAGGGCAAGATCGACAGTCTGACCAGGAACGGCGGGCAGATCGACACGCCGACGATGGGTGAATCCATCGCAGACCGCGACAAGTTCTACGGCCCGCTCGGTAACATCGTCGACGCGCTCGGCGGCCCGAAAAGCGCCGACGCGCAGCCGGTCATGCTGGCGCTGAAAACGCAGTTGAACGCGCAGTTGAACGAGATCGAGCGGCTGAAGAAAGCGGGCGCCACCTACGCGCAAACGTCGTTCGACACGGTGAGTTTCGCGCGGGTGGACGGCTCGTCGCTATCGGCCTATCAGGCGCTCATCGACGGCGACCCGAACAGCGCGCTCGCGAAAAAGCTCGAGGCGCCGCTCGAACTGAAGCCGAGTCCCGCGCCGGTGCAAACCGCACCGCAGGACGCGCAGCAACTGGCGAAGGCTCAGCAGGCGTTGAGCAGCGGACTCGGCAGTGGTCCCGTCGATCAGCAAAGTCTCGACAAGGCGCTCGCGCAAGGGCGCAAGGACCATCCGGAAATCAGCGACGCCACCTGGGCGCAGGCCGCGCTGTTGCAAAAAGCACAGGCCGACGGCAGTCAGTGGCTCACCGACAACGCCGGCAAGCTGAAAGCCGGCACCAAGGTCGACACGATCGACCCCGTCGCGCAAGCTGCGAGCGAGTTGTCGACCATGCAGCTGTTCGACGCCCGCACGCTCAGCGGCGCGACCGATGCCGTGCAAGGCGGCAAGGTGGCGGCCGCACCCGATGCGCCTTTGAAAAAAGGCGATCCGGCGCCCGGCACGGTGTCGGCCTCCGATTACCTGTCGCAACTGCTCAGCGAAGGCATGAGCATGAAAGCGGCGCTTGTCGCGACGCGTGCCTATCTCGGCGGTCAGGCCCACGCCGACAATGCGCTTGCGCAAGCTGCGCTCACCGCGGACGCGCCGAAATATCTGTCGGCTTACTACAAGGACCCCACCGGCAAGGACAGCGACCCGATCCAGGCGGCGTCGAAGGAACTGGCGGCGCTCGGCGTCTTGCAGCCGGAAGCGCTCGACAAGGCCACCCAGGCCATGACGCATGACCTGAAGCCGGACGAAAAGGCGCTACACAGCGCCGCCGGCAAGGTGAACGACGACTACCAGAAGTATCAGAACGCGCAGGCCGCGCTGGACAAGGATCCGAAAAACGCCACGTTGCGGCAGGCCGAGGCCAAAGCGCTGCAAACCTATCACGACGACCTCGGCGTTGCGCTGAACGCCGCCGCCGGCCGCGCGCCCACCGACAGCGCGTGGCAAACCGATCCCGACTACATCGACATGATGTGGAAGGCGCAGTTCGCGCTCGAAACCCAGGTGCTCGCGCCGCAGATCGAAGCGGCGCAATACACCGGCGAGGATTCGAAGCAAAGCAAGGCGCTCGATGCCGCGTTCAACCAGTTGCAGCTCGCGCTCGGCGCACAGCAGGTGATCCAGCAGACGCGCTACGCGCAGCAGCACAGCGGCGGCGCGGGCGCGGGCGATGTCGCGGCCGCCAATGCGTTGAGCCGGCAGCTCGGCGGCATGAAAAAAGGTGACCCGCTCTACGACGAAGTGATGGGCGACGCGACCATCACCGGCTTGCAAAGCGATGCGCTGAAGACGATCGTCGATGCGGGGGCGTTCCTTCCGTGCACCGCGGGCAACGACGGCAGCGATGACGCGAAGACACGCTTCGCCGCCGAAGGCAAACAACTGTCCGCTTATGCCGGCACGGTGTTTTATCCGCAACTGCTCGACGGCGCGGTGCGCGATCCGCAGACGCAGGCGCTCTTTTCTCAAATCGATTCGCTGGTGCGCGGCAAGGACGATCCGCAAGACAGGTTGAATGCGGTCGCGGACTTCATGCACGCCTCGACGAGCGCAGATCTCGCCGCCGCGCTCTACCAGGCGAAGTTCGCGGGCGACGCCAACCATGACGACGTGCTGCAATGGACGGCCAAGGCCAACGATCTCGACGCGGTGTCACGCATCTATGCAGCCGGCGGCGGCGCCGCCAATCCGCAGATGACGCAGCTGCGCCAAGGCATCGAAGCGCTGATGAAAAAGCCGCTCGACAAGGGCGGCTTCGGCAGCATCGATACGTCGTCGGATTACAACCAGACCGTGATCGCCGCGGGGGAAGTCGCGGTCGTGGAAGGCCAGGGGTTCGGGCTCGGCGACGTCAAGGACAGGAAAGACGGTTCGATGCAGCTCGCGCAGGACATGCTCGACGACGATCCGAACAGCGACGTCGGCAAGGAAATCGCGCGCGAGACCGGCTTCAAGGACGCCGGCAAACCGGTCAAGCCAATCGACGTCAACGATCCGAAGGTGAAGCTGGCAGCCGACGCGCCGTTGCCGACCGGCCCGACAGCCACGCCCGTGGTGACGGCCGGCAACCATGTGGCCGGGCTGGGCGCGCAGGACGGCATGCAGGTGGTGACCAGTTACGACGACCTGCTCAACGCGGTCGGCGCGGCGCAGAGCAGCAACGGCCCGACGCATACGCCCGGCTCCTTGCAGGATGAACAGGCGCTCGCGCTCGGCCAGTTCGCCGAGTACGACCCCAACGAGGTCGTGTACGACCAAACCAGCCACAAGCACACCACGCTCGGCGAGATCGTCAACAAGTTGATGACGGGCGAGGGCGTCAGCCGGCCGAGCGGACTTGCGCCGGTCGCGCTCACGTCGCTGTCGATCCAGTGGTGGAACCAGCGCGAGCCCGGCAAGGACGACGCGGCGACGCTGCAAGCCGCGGTGATGGAAGGCATCGACGCGCGCGGCAACGAAATCGAGGTCGGGCCGGCGGATACGACCGTGCGCCACGGCTATTCGGATTGGCAGGCGCATACCGGGCTCGACAAGGGCCTGCTGATGGCGCAGCCGCACTGGGTGCTCGGCAGCGACGGCGCGTTGCTGAGCGGCCAGGCTTACTGGACCACCTACAAGCCGGACGATCACTGGTATGACTGGGACCATCTGAAGGTCGATCTGGAGATTGGTGTCACGGTTGCCGCCGGCCTGCTGACCACGATGGTGCAGCCGGAGACCGCGGCACTGTGGCTCATCGTGCTATCGGATCTCGCCGACGCGTACTTCGCGGTGAGCGCGGCGGTCGGCACGGTTCAGACGCTGCACACCATGGCGATCACCAAAGGCGGCTGGGGCAGCGGCGCCAACTGGCTGGCGCTGGGCGCCAATGCGTTTGGCGGCGTCGCGGGCGTCGGCGGACTGGCGGGCCGCACCGCCAAAATCATGGCGCGCGTGGGCATGTCCGACCGCGCGTTCGCCGATGCCACGGGCTTTGTCAAACTGGCGCACGACGCCACGCCGGCGCAAGCGGCGGCAGCCAGCGCCGCCAACAACGGCGCGCGCTCGCTGCGCGAGTTCGAGGCCGCTCCGGCTGCGCTAGAACGTTGGGTCGCCGGTTCGCCGGCGGCGCGCGCGCGTTCGCTGAGCCTCTTCAGGAGCGTGTCGCGTGCGACCGAAGCGCCGCTCGGCCTGTCGCTCGACGCCGCCACGCTCGCCCGCTGGAATGCGCGGCTCACGCCGCTCGAACGGCTGCATCTGGAGCGGCTCGTGCAACTGCTCGGACGGGTGGCGTCGCTGCGCGTGGCCAATCCCGCCGCGCTCGCGCTTCGCGGCATCGGCGTGAGCGCGCTGACGACGAACCTCGGTTCGCTGGTGTTGCAGGGGCATCGGCTGGCGACGTCGAACGGTGCGGCGACCGGCGAGGACTGGGCGCAATTCGCGTCGTCGGCGGGCTTGATGGGCGTGGGCTTCGTCGCCGCTCGCGGTCATGCGGACACCCAGCGCGAAGCGGATCAGCACGCGCGCCGCCAGGCCGATGCGCGCACGGTCCAGGCCAATGCGCAGGCCAACGCGCAAGCGAACGCCGGCGCTGGTATGCCGCAAAGCGTGCTGTCACCTTCGCCGCACACGATCCAGGTCGACGACGGCGTGCTGCATACACCGCGCTTGTCGCCGACTAGCGAGTCCGAGACGGTGTCCGGCACCCAACTCGCCCAATCCGCCGACGCGGCCGAACCGTTCGTGCTCGAACCCACCGCGATCTTCACGCGCGACGAATGGGCCGCGCGGCAGCAGAACGCGCAGGCGGACGGCGATGCCGCGCAAGGCAGCGCAACCACCGGCAGCGAGACGGCGGGAGGGCGGCAAAGCCCACTGGACGACAGCTATTTCGACGGCGGCGGACGCACGGTCATTCACCGCACCAACCTCGACTACACGCAACGCACCGTCATGCCGGGCGGCGCCGGCATTCTGACGACTCGTCCACAAGGCAAGGCGCCGGTATGGCAGGACGGCTACAACGACGTAACCGGCATTGCCGCCGGCGACCATCCCGAGTTTCTGCGCCCGGTCGACACCTCGCTCGTGCCGCCTGGCGATCCGTTGCATGCGCGCGGCGCGAGCGGCGTGATGGCGCCGCCCGATCATCACGTGGTGTTGGGCCATGGCATCTCGGCCAACGAGATGCAGGGGCCGGACGGTTTGCCGGTCACGGTCGACGATGTGGCGGCAGGCCTCGCGCCGCTGCTCGCGGACGGCCAGGATGTGACGCTCTATTCGTGCTATTCGGGCTCGACGAACGCGGACCCGACGCGCGCGTCGGCGCGCGCGCATGGCCGCTCCACCAGCACGTTCGCGCAGCGGCTCGCCGAACAGCTCGCGCAGCGCGCGCAGCGGCCGGTCACCGTGTGGGCGCCGCCCGACATTCTGTTGATCAAGCCCGACGGCACGGTCACGGTACGCGGCAGCAGCGCGTTGACCGGTCAGGTCGACTCGTCGAAGGTATTGATGAAGGCATTCCGGGCCGAGCCCGTGAACCGGCCGGCCGGCGCGCAGGCGCTTGCCGATGCGACAGGGGCGGCGAGCGCTCGCCCGGCTGATTTCGAACCGCAAGCTGGCCGCACGGCGCAAGAAGCGGCACAGGATACGACGCAACAAACGACGCAACAAACCACGCCGAAGACGCAACGAGCGACGCAGCGCCCCACGCCGCAAGTCACCGACCTGCCGCTCGACAATCCCGCGTTCGATTTCTCGCCGATTCCGGATGGTACTTATCGCTCGGTCGCGCTCGGCTCCCGCTTCGTCGATGCGTTGACGCAGCGCCCCGGCGTTCTCGGCGACGTCGCGCGCGTGACGCAGCCCGGTGGTTCGGTCACGTTGAGGCAGGCGAGCGGCTTGCTCGATGAGCCCAACCCGCGCGCCGCGATCGACGACACCGTCGCTCAATTCGAAGCCGCTGGCCTGACCGACGTGAAGGCCGAGTTCGTGACGGCCGACGGTTCAGGCGTCGATCTGCGCAATCCCGGTTTGCAACTGGACGCGCTCGATCCGGAGGCCGGCTATCTGCGTTTCGGCGGCGAGAAACCCGCTGCGACCGCTGCGCGCGACGAACCGCAACGCGCCCTGAGCGCTGACGGCTCGCGAAGCAATGCCGATGCATCGGCCTTACCCGCGACCCCACGAGACGAGGCCGTCGACTGGCAAGATGTCGAACCGCGTCTGGTGACCCACGTTTGGGGCGCCGGCGCGGATCAGCCGATGACCCGCGCCCGCGCGCCCGCCGAGGTCTACGTATGGGGCGTGCCGACGCGCGAAGGCGCGATCGTCGATCCGCGCAGCGGCTCGGCCGCGAGCGCGCTCGACATGACCGTCGCGCTGGAAGAACTCGCGCAGTTCAGCTATGCGCCCGGCACGCCGGTCGCGCTCGACGGCGCGCACAGCGGCAGCGACGCGGCGCTGCTGCAGCAGTTCTCCGACCTGATTCAGGCGCCAGTGTATGGACGGCTTGGCGAGAGCGACGCGCAAGGCTGGCGGCGCGTCGATCCGAATCCGGCGCGACGCCTGGCGCGCTTCGAGATCGAGCCGGATGTGAGCGGCAAATTCTCGCCGGGCGGCGCGCAGCCGATCAGGTTGAACGCGCTCGAATTGCGCCCGGTGCCGGGCTCGCGTGTGGTCAACCTGCTCGGACACGCGGCGGCGCGCAAGTATCTGAAAGTGTCCGGTTTCAGCATCGCGGAATCGCATGGTTCGACACCCGCCAATTTCGCCGAGGACAATACCACTGCGGTGAGCGCGAACAACCAGACGATCTCGCCGAAAGCGTTCGTGCGCAAACTGATGAACGATCCCGCCTACCAACCCGGCGACGGCGTGTTGCTGACCGGGTGCTACCTCGGCTCAGGCGGTTTTCCATGGGCGCGCGAACTGGCGTACGAACTGCAGGCGCCGGTGATCGCATCGATGACGGAGAACAGCATACGCGGCACGGGCGCGCTGCTCCTGCATCCGCCCGCCGGGCATATCGCCGTGCCAGCCAACGACCCGCAGGTGGCGACGCGTCTGTACCTGCATCTGCCCGAGGCGCCCGAGCAGGACTTCGTGCCGGAGATTCATGGCTATCAGCGTGAACAGGCCACGAGTTCGCAGGCGGTGCAAGAGGCAAACGGCAACGTCGAGAACGCGGCGCAATCCGCGCCGGGCGTGTTGACCGAAGCGGTGACGCAGACGGAACCCGACGCCGGTCGCGATGCTGTCGGCGGTACAGAGTCCGCAAAGCGCGACGAGGTGACGCCGGCCGACGCGACCAGAGCCGCGAACGCAGCGAACGCGCTGGTCCATCTCGGCGAAGCCGAACTCACGCGTGTGTTCGATCATCTGCAAAGCGAGGCGCCGTCGAACTACGTGTACGTAGACGCCGCCAGCCTGTCCGCCGAAACCGGGCCGGCGTCCACGTTGCAGCGCTTCCTCGCACGTGTCAAAGCCAATCGCGATTCGGTCGAGCGCGGCACGCCCGTGCAAGCCGCGCGCATGTCGGACCTCGGCTATGCGCTCGACACGCAAGTGCGTGTCACGACCGCCGACGGCGAGCAGGTCAAGCCCGCCGGCGTCGACATGTTCGCCGTCGCGCAGCGCGATCCGGCCACCGGCCGGACCACCTGCAAGCTCGTCGGCATCGACGAATACGGCTTGCCCGAAGGCTTCGCCGCCGTGAACAGAAATGGCGTGCGCGCGATCGGCATAGTGGGCGGGCGTCCGGTATGGCCGGTCGCCGGCGCGGCCGAAAGCGGCGCGGGCGGAGCCGCCGCGAAACGCAGCGCGGGGGCGAAACAGAGCGCGGCGTCGAAACAGGCCGCGCGCGCGAATCTGGAGGGGCGCTCCGGCCGGCCTTCGTCGCTGACCAAGGCGGTCGAGCAACACGGCCTGGTCGACGAAAAAACCAAGCAGGGCGGCTTGTGGCCCGGCAGCGTGATGCGCGACACCACCGGAAAGTTCGGTCTCCCAAATGGCTTGTGGCTCGTCAAGCAGATGTGGAAAGCGAGCGTTGCGGGCGACACCGGCGAGGGGCGCGCCCGCAATGCGGTCGCCACCAGTCAGTTGATGCGCGCGATGTACGGCGACGGCAGCGCGACCGACATGCGGCTCGTCACGTTCAGGCACCCCGACACCCGCGTCCTGCACTACGGCATCATGACGCCGTTTGCCGAGATCGACGTGTCCTCCACGAACGCGAAAGCCGTGCTCGGCGACCCCGAGCGTTCGATGACCAACGGCGTGTTCGCGACGGCGGCGGGCCATATCGCGTTGCAGAACGTGTCGGTGGCGGGCAACCGCAGCAGCGCGATGCCGGCGAGCCGTGAAACCTTCGGCAACATCGGGCTCACTACCGCCGACGGCGCACCGGCGGCGTTCTTCATCGACCTCGACTCGGCGATGGGTTTCGACAACATGGGCGAACAGACGCCGTTCAAGCCGCTGAGCGACGTGGCAGGCGCGCTCGACGAACTCAAGAACGGCGACGAGACCGCGCCGGCCTACGGCTCGATGAGCGACTGGGAGTACCGCCGCAGCGTCGATTTCCTCAAGGACCAGTTGGACAATCACGGGCTCGAGCAAAAGATTCTCGACGTGGTGAAGGAGCACGGCGAAGGCAGTCTCACGCAACGCAAAAAAACCGCGCGAGTGGTGATCGCCAACATCAGGAGGCAGATCGCGGCGCGCGAAAAAGCCGCGCCATACACGCACGAACCGTTCGCTCCGGCCGCCTTGCCGGCTGCGTATCAGGAGGCGCCGCCCCAGGTCGTGATGACCGGCCGCCTCGGCTGGAAAAAAGCGACGGGCTTGCCTGAGGGCGAAGCGGGTTTATTCCGCCGCCGCATCACCCAGGCGGTGCTGGCCGCGCAGCGCTTGCGACGCGGTGCGGCGGCAACGGGACACAATGCGCCGGTGACCGCCGCGTTCTTTCCGAAGCCCGAATCGTTGAAGCCGCGTGAGCCGATCTCGCTGCCCGCGAGCAAAGAGGGTCCCGCTCTGACCGACGACTTCAACGGCTTGCATTTCGTCAAGCGGGAAGGTTCGCTCAGAAAGGGCCTGAAGGCGCCGCTCGACCCGGCGAACGCAATCACGCTGACGCAGGCAAAGCAGTGGGGCACGGCGGGCGACGTGCCGAAACAGGAACGCCTCTACGCCTATGCGCCCGACGGTGCCGGTGCGCCGCTCGGCTATTTCAAGGCGGGCAAGGACGGTAAGGTGACGTGGGTCCAGACATCGGAGCGTGCCGCCGATCTGAGCCTGTCCGCCGACTACAAGGGACTGCGTTTCGTGAAGCGCACCGGCTCGGTCCGCGAGGCTTTGCAAACGCCGCTCGACCACGCCAATGAATTCCGTTTGCCGAAGGCAAAGCAGATGGTGGCCGACGGCGAGGTGTCGAAGAAGGAGCGGCTGTACGCCTATGCGCCGGACGGCGCGGGTCCGCCGCTCGGCTACTTCAAGGTGAAGAACGGCAAGGTGACGTGGTTCCAGGCGTCCGATCGCTCGGCCGTGCAGAACCTGCAGACTGCCGCGAGCGCCGTGGGGCTGTTCGGTCTTGCAGGCACCAGCGCGTTCCTGTACGACCGGGCCGGCAGCGTGCGTTTCCTGGACCCGTATCTCGGGCCGGCTTCTTCCGGTTTGCGCTACTTCATGAACATCTTCAAGCTCGGCAAGGACTTCCAGCAACACGTGCTGGAGGAAATCCGCAACGGCCGGCTGGATGACGCGTGCGAAATCATCAACTCGCACTTCAACTTCCTGAGCAAAGGGATGCGCGCCCGCAGGCTGCCCGATGCGACCATCGAGCGCGTCAGGGCGCATACGTCGACGCTGCTCGGCATCGTGCAGCAGGCGAAAAGCGAAGCGCAAACCGGCGTCACGCAGGACACGGTGAACACCGCGCTCGACGACTACTTCGACATCGTCAAGCAGGAAAGCGGCATTGCCACGACCGATGTGAGCCGTCTGCATTCGGCGACCCGCCTGGGCGGCGGCATCCGGATGACGGTGATTGCGACCTGGGGCGGCAGCATGCTGCTATCGGTGCACAAGATCAGCACCGCCGGCGGCCTCGGCAAATGGGGCGCGGTGTTCAACACCATCGGCTTCGGCAGTTCGATTGTCGACGGTTCGCTGGATATATCGAGTGCCCGGGCGGGCGGTGTGCCGCACGAGCCGTCTTCCAGGATCAGGAAGCTCTCGGACAAAGTGCTGACGCCCCTGAGCACCAACATGTTCGTGGCCGGTTATCTCACCGATGCGGTAGCGACCGCTCAACGTCATGGATCGCCCATGACGATCGTCACCGATCTCGCGACCAGCGGGCTCAATGTTGCGCTTGCGAACTATCCGAACTACGTCGCGCGGGGCGGCGACCACATCTACGTGTTCCGTCCGTCGACTGCCGGCAAGCTGGAAACCGGCGATATAGTTGGGTATGCAAAATATTCGGCGGACGGCGGCCTGTACTGGCATGAAGCCGATGGCAACGGCGGGTTCCTGCCGCGCCAGAGAGTCAGCACCGAGTCGCTGACCGTGACCGGCTCGCACGGCAAGTTCCTCGATACCGATGCCTACGTCGTGTCGCGCAAGGAGCCCGGCGATCTGAGCGACAGTCTGCTCGAAAAGACGCGCGATGCCAGCCGTCCCACCGTCAGCGCGCGCAGGAAGCCGGTCAAGCTGACGAACGTGGACGACAGCCTGCCGGCGCGCGTCGAGTCGCATTCGAAATTCCGGAAAAAGCCTGCCGTGCTGCTCGCGCTCGGGATCGGGTCGCTCGCGTCGAGCGTGATCGGGGTCGCCGCGCCGCTGTTCCAGAACCAGAGCGCGCCGGTGCCGCCGGACGACAAGAAAAAGAAGCCGGGCAGTGGGCCGTCGGGGGCAACGCCGACGCCGACGCCTACGCCTGCTCCGACACCCACGCCCACCCCCATGCCCACCCCGACACCCAAAGTGCGCATAGTGACGGTCCATCCCGGCGATACGCTGTGGGGCATCGCCGCCGCGAACGGCGAACCGCTCACGAGGCTCGAGCCGCCGAATCCGCAGTTCGACTGGGCGCTGCTCGACGGCAACCCCTTCAGCGCGCGCCAGCCGCGCGACGGGCGCGATCCCGACCTGATCGTGCCGGGCGACCACGTGAACGTGCCGTTGCCGCAACACTAGCGCGCGGCTTCGTACGGTTCGTCGCGCGCCCCTCGCGTCCCGCATGACGGGCGGTCGCTTGTCGTGCGCCGTTTCAATCGCCTGTTTCAGCGAAGATCCGTAGTTTTAATTTCATCGCAAAGATGTTCAGATAGTGCGCTTCAGGCAATCCCCTCATGGGGCCAGACGCCATTCATCATCAAACTCACTTAATCGAGCCGCTTTTCTTCGTTTGTTTGGACCGGACTCAGGTCATACCCTCTACGCATCGGGCGACGCTGTCGTCCCGATCCCGGTGTTCGGGTTCATCCAGGAGCGGAGCGTAGGGTTATGACCAAGCTGCTGTACATCGAATGCTCGCCGCGCAAGCAGCATTCGGCATCCATAGAAGTGTGCAATGCGTTTCTCGACGCCTATCGAACGGCGCATCCCGGCGACGCGATCGAGACCATGGACATCTGGGCGCTCACGCTGCCCGAGTTCGATGGCGAGACGCTGGCGGCGAAGTACGCCGGTTTGAGCGGCGCCACGCTGACGCCACAACAGGCGTCGGCGTGGCGGCAAATCGAAGCGCTTGCCGCGCCGTTTCACGAGGCCGACAAGCTGCTGTTCGGCGTGCCGCTCTGGAATTTCGGCATACCGTATCGCCTGAAGCATCTGATCGATGTGATTTCGCAGAAAGACGTGCTGTTCACGTTCGACGGCAACGGATTTGGCGGCAAGCTGGCCGGCAGGAAGGCGGCCGTGGTGTATGCACGCGGGCTGGACTACGCGTCGCCGGGGTCTTTCACACCGGCGCGCGAATACGACCTGCAGCGGCCCTACATGGAGATGTGGCTGAAGTTCGTCGGCGTGACGGACGTACAGTCGGTCGTGGTGGAGAAAACCCTTTTCGGAGCGGACGGCGAGCCGGACCGCGCCGCCGCACTCAGCGCCGCGCGCACGTTGGCGCGCGATTTTTGATGCGTCATGCTGGCAGCAGCCGGGCAAGTGCCGCGAGGCCGAATTAGTTCGGATCGCCAAGCGTCGGCAGTACCGCGTTGCAGATTTCATCGACGGTGGCGGGCGCGGCATGCGGCGCGGCGAACACGGTGAATTCGACCTTGGGCAGCGCGGGCAGCCGTGGCTCGCCGGTCAGTGCCCGAAGTCCGTGACCCAGTTGGCCACGCACGGCGGGCATCACCGCGAACCCGGCCAGCGCCGCGGCGCGCAAACCGGCGCTGCTCGGGCAGACCATCGCGATGCGGCAGCCGACGCCGGCCTGCGCCAGCGCGGTCAATGCCGCTTCGCGATAGGGGCAGGGCTCGGGAAACAGCGCGAGCGGCACCGGCAATTCGGGTGCGAGCGCGGCGCCTTCGGCGAAGGCCCAGACGAGCGGCTCGCGCCACAACAGACGCCCGGGGCGCCCGTCGTGGCAGCGTCCGCCGATCACCAGATCGAGTTCGCCTTCGTCCATGGTCTGCAGCAGGTGCGCGGGAATGCCGACCCTGACGTCGACCGTGACGCCGCTATGGCGGTTCGCGAACGCGTGCAGCGCCGCCATTAACGGCGCGGTGACGATGTCCTCGGACAGCCCGACGCGCACCGGACCCTGGGTGGATACGCGGGTCAGTTGCGCGAGCGCGTCCTGATTGAGCGCCAGGATGGCGCGGGCGTAGCCCATCAGCAATTCGCCGTCGGGCGTCAGCGTCACCGAGCGCGTCGTGCGAAAAAGCAGGTTTTTTCCGGCCTGTTCCTCGAGCCGCCGCAGGTGTGCGCTGATTGCGGACTGGGTCAGATGCAAACGGTTCGCCGCGCGCGTGAAGCCGCCTTCCTGAACGACGGTCACGAAGGATCGCAGAAGCACGGTATCAAACATGGTTCACTCGACAAGCGCCTGGAAGTCCGACGATGTTACTTTCAATTCACGAAGATATGCTGAGAGAGTGTGATGCGGGCGGACCGTGCGCCGTCTGACTCTCAGGTTCACCGGAGCAGTCCAATGCATGGCTTTTCTTCGGTACAGCCGAAGCCGACCGATCCTGAACACCGTGTGGCCGGTGAACAGCCCGCCGCCGCGCCGCCCGAACTGATCTGGCATACGGATCGCGATCTCGCGGCGGATCGCAGCGCGCGCCGCCCGGATGCGCAATCGCATCTGATCCGCGAGCTTGCGTCGGCGGCCACGCCGGCGGAGCGCATGCGGCTGTTCGCGGGGCTCATGCGGATCATCGGCTTCAATACGGTCGCCTACGTGACGCTGCAGGTCGTCGGCGACAGGGTGGCGCGCGCGTTCATGATGGAGGGGCTGATACCCGCGCAATTTCGCGGCAACTACTTCCAGGAGCGCTATTTCGAAGTCGATCCCCGTCTCGTGATCGGCCGCGTGCATGCGCCGCCGGTCGTATGGGATCTCTCGCAACTGAACAGGGCATGCCGCGATCGTGGACGCGATCCGCGCGCCAATCGCTTCCTGCAGGAGATGGACGCCGACGGCATGCGTTCGGGCATCATGCTCGGCCTGCCGGTTCCGTCGACCGATCTGCAGGTGATCGTCAGTTTCACGTCGATGAACCCCAGCAACACCTGGATCGACAGCAGCATCCTCGCGCAGACGCTCAGCCTTTGCTTATCGCTTCATCAGCTTGCCGCCGGCTATCGGCGCACCATCGCGCGGCAGTCCACGGCGACGGCGATCTCCGAGAGGCAGCGCGAGATTCTGCTGTCCGTCGCGTCCGGTCTGTCGGACAAGCAGATTGCGTTGCGGCTGCATACGAGCGTGCATAACGTCGATTACCACTTGCGGCTGTTGCGCAAAACGTATGGTGTAGGCAATCGCGCCGAACTGGCCTATCTGGCGGGACGTTTGCGGTTGAATTGAGTCGACCGATGCCGCTCTTGCTGTTGTGTTACCGGCATGGTCCGACGCTAATGCGCGGCGAGCGTCGTCATGCCGAGGCAGCGCGTGCACCAGCGGTTGGAATTATCGGCGCAACGTATCGTGATGGATTGCCGCGCGTCCGCCGCCCGGCATGCCTGCGTGGCGGCGGATGCGCGCGAAGCGCTTCTGGCTCGCTGCGCGACGCCTGCAGGTGAAGCGGATACCGGCTGCGCATTCGACGCTTGCGCTTGCGAGACACGCTGCATGGCCGCGGCGGTTGGCGTCGATTCGGACGCGCGAGCCGTTCGAGCCGCCGGCGCACCGGCGCCCGCAGCGGGCACCACCGGTATCGGCAATGCTGCCGCATCCGAACCGTGCGCCGCTTGCCGCGCATTCGTGTAAGCGCTGGCAATCACGCGCGCCACATAGCCGTGCTGATAACCCGTCGAAAAATTGCCGCTGTAGTAGCAGGAAAACGCGCCACGCAGCGCGCCTTGCTCGTCGCGCGATTGCCTCGCCGAGCGTGCAAAGCACTGCGCGAGAATCGCACCGCTTGCTCGCAGGTTGCGGCACGGCTCGAAAATCGTCTCGAGGGTTTCGCCGAAGCGCCGCACATTGCGCACGTTGATCTGCCCCAGCCCGACACTGAAATCGAAGCCGCGCGCCTCGAGCCCATGCGCGGTGGCGACCGCTTCCGCGTAGCTGCGCGGCTGGCGCTGCAAATGGCCGCCGACCACGCCGATCGCATAGGGATTGAAACTCGACTCGACGCGTACCACCGCCGCCAGGGTCTGCGTGTCGACATGCGGCGCGCAGGTCCGCGCGAGTTCGGTGAAGCTGGCCGAGGCGGCATCGCTCTGCCGGACTGCCTGGGTCTGCTGCGCGGCGGCGCAGAGCGGCATCATGGCGGCGAGCGCCGTGGCCGCTATCCGCATGAGCCGGTGTACGGCGCGCGTCACGGTGCCGGCCTCAGCGATACGACAGAATCAGGCCGTGAATCAGCACGGACCAGCCGTCGAGCGTGACGAACAGCAACAGCTTGAAGGGCACGGAGATAGTCGTCGGCGCGATCATCTGCATGCCGAGCGCGAGCAGCACATTGGCCACCACCAGATCGACCACCACGAACACCAGATACAGCACGAAGCCGATCTGGAACGCCTTCATCAACTCGCTCAGCGTGAAGCTGGGCACCAGCACCAGCAGGTCGTCCGGTTGCAGATTCTTCGCGCGCGCGGCGGGCCACACACTGGTGGCCGAGCGCACGAAGAAGCTGCGTTCGCGCTCCTGCGTGTGCTGCATCATGAATGCCTTGAGCGGCGGCGCGGCGGCGTCGAACAGTTGCAGCACGTCCTGTACGTTCATCTGACTGCCGACCGAGAAATTCTGCTGCTTCAGGTTGTCGCCGATATCCATGCCGACCGGCGCCATGATGTACACCGAGAGAATCAGCGCGATGCCGTTCAGCACGATATTCGGCGGCACCTGCTGGATGCCGAGCGCGCTGCGCAACAGGCCGAACACGACGACGAGCTTGGTGTAGCTTGTCACCATCAATGCCGCGAACGGAGCGATGCCGAGCGCCGCGAGCAGCGCCACCATCGCGACGGGATTCGGCAGATTACCCATCGTGCCGGTCGTCCGTCGGATGAGCTTGCGTGGAGGCGTGGGCGGGCGCGGGGGATTGCGCGGCCCCCGGCGCAAGTTCCGCGACCCGCACGCCGAGCTTGTTGCCGACCGCGATCAGATGACCGTGTCCCACCAGCGTACCGTTCGCGAGGATGCGGATCACCCCCTGATTCAGCGGCTGATCGAGTTCGAGCACGAAGCCCGGGCGCAATGCCTTGAGTTGCGCGAGCGTGAGCGTGCGGCGTTCGAGTTCGAAGCTCGTCGTGACTTCGAGCGAATCGAGCGGCAGCGCGGCGGCGGGGTTGTCCTCGTCGCCCGGTGAGGCGTGTTGATCCGGCGTTGGCGTGGCTGCAGTCACGGCTGTCCCCTGAATCTGTTCGATGGTGATGGCGGCGCCCAGCACGCACGCGTTCAATCTGATGCCGGGTGTGCCGCGCGTCGTCGCGTGACAGGTGAGACCCGCGCCGGCGGACTTCCAGCGCTCGATCGCGATGATGTCGCCGTGCTGCAGGCCTTTCAGTTCCTGTTGCGTGAGCCGCGTCGTCCCGATGCAGAACGACAGCGGCACCGTGAGCGTGTCGAAATCGTGCGGGCCGAGCGTGGGCGGCGGCGGATCCGCGGGGCAGGCGAGCGCGAGAAAGCGCGCGTCGTCGAACTGCAGCGCGCCATGCGTGCGCCAGTCGGCGCCCCCGTTCTGCCCCACCTTGCTGACCGAGAAACGAAGCTCGGCGACGCCGTCTGTTTCAGCCGGTGTTTCGGCGTGTTCGGGCGCGAGCAGCATGGCTTCGTGGCGGGTCAGCCGTGCGAGCGCGTTGCATACCGGCGCTAACGCATCGGCCACCAGTGCGCAGCGAATCGCATCGGGCACGGCCGGATCGGCGGCGTCGCCGATCAACTCCCGTTCGGCGAGCGGCTCGAGCAGCAGCCAGCCGGATGCCGGACCGAGGCGAAAGCGGTAGCGGCGCGGCGCGCCCTCGGCGAGCCGCGCGTTGAAATCCCAGTGCAACGCATAGGCGGCCCCGCCGGCTTCGAGCGCGAACGGGCGCGGCCATGCATAGGCGCGCCGCAAGGCGCGCGCGGCTTCCGGTACAAGCCGCGGCAACAGCGTCGTGTCGCCCAGCAAGCTGATCGTTGCCGCGCGCGCCGTCAGCGCGTGCAACGCGGTATCGCCGCCGAACGCCTGGGCTTCGCGCATCATCGCGGGGGCGTTCATCGCGCGTCGTGCTGGCCGGCCAGGTACGCGAGATGCACGCGGTTCTGTGCGCCGTAGCGTTTCTTCAAAAGCCGCAAGTGGTAGTCGACGTTATGCGTGGACATCTGCAACTGATCGGCGATCTGCCGGTCGCTCATGCCCTGGGTCAGCGCGCTCAGAATGCGGCGCTGCACCTGCGAAATAGGCTTCGCGCGCGGCGGCGCGTCGTCGGGCATGGCGGCGTGGCTCAGCAGATATTCATGCAGCGCGAGACCGAGCGCATAAGCCTGGCCGATCACGCGGTCGCCGATCCAGTGTCTGGACAGATTGGCGCAGCTGAAATTGATTACGCTCTGATGCGGGCTCGAAGGACTCGCGAGCCCGAACGTGATGCCGCTGCGCATGCCGGCTTCATGTGCGTCGTCGAGGAGGTGCCGCAAACGCGGCTCGACGCTTTGCGCGGACTTGCCGTAAGGCGCTTGTGCGAGCGACGTGAGGTCCCACACCAGCGGCCATTCGTATCGGCACGCAAAGGCGATGCGCGGATCCACTTCGATATAGCGCTGCGCCACGTAGCGGTCGGGCCAGCCCGGCGCGGCGTACTCGCGCACATAAAGCGCGCGCGTGATCAGATCGCCGGCGCGCGCGAGCCGCCAGTAGCACAGCCAGTCGAAGCCGATCGCGCCGAGCATCGCGCTGATCAGCAGGCGCCGCTGGGCCGGCGTGCGCGCGCCGCTCAGCTCGTTCGCGACGGCGGAGCGCGCCGCCAGCAACGGCTTGCTGGCGAGGTCGGCGATACAGCGCTGCCTGCCGTCCAGCATCACGTAGCTCTCCTCGGCGCATTCGCTCGATTTCAAGCTCTCCTCCATGTCCGGATGCGTGATCCCAATGTAATGTCGAACGCGGACGCGGAACACTACAACGTTCCGTAGTGCGACGCGAAATGAGCGTGTTCAAACCACCGGATCCCACGAGTTTTCCCGGTGCCGGCACGACGCGCCGTCATTAAACTGACTGCACCATTGGCTTTCATGGAGCGCTGTTCTCGCAGCACGCCGCGCTCGACAGCGGCGCGCTTGCGAAGGACACACGTTCATGCCTTTCGATACGGTCAACAAGCTCTGGAACGGCGCGCAAGCCGTGGGCTGGCGCGAACGCGGCGCGCGCTTGCCGCTCGCGCGCAACTACGACTTGCTGCTCGCGCTCTTCGTCGCGGCGGTGATCGCGCTGTTCGTTCTGCCGCTGCCGACCGTGGTGCTCGACGGCCTGATTTCGCTAAACCTGGCGCTGAGCATCCTGCTGCTGACGGTGTCGACGTATCTGCCTTCTGCCGTGAGCTTTTCTTCGTTTCCCGCCTTGCTGCTGTTCACCACGCTGCTGCGGCTCGCGCTGAATATCGCGTCGTGCAAGCTGATTCTGCTGCAGGCGAATGCCGGACATGTCATTGATACCTTCGGACGGCTGATCGTCGGTAACAACTTCGTGGTCGGCGGCGTGGTGTTTCTGGTGATCGCGATCGTGCAGTTCATCGTGATCGCCAAGGGTTCCGAGCGGGTCGCGGAAGTCGGCGCGCGCTTTTCGCTCGACGCGATGCCAGGCAAGCAGATGAGTATCGACGCCGATCTGCGCGCCGGCATCATCACGTCTGACGAGGCGAAGCGCCGCCGCGAACTGCTCGAACAGGAATCGCAACTTCATGGCGCGATGGACGGCGCAATGAAGTTCGTCAAGGGCGATGCGATCGCCGGCATCATCATCGCGTTCATCAATATTCTGGCGGGCATCGCAGTCGGCACGCTGATGCATGACATGAGCGTGTCGCAGGCCTTGCACCGTTATGCGGTGCTAACGGTCGGCGACGGCATGGCCTCGCAGATTCCGTCGCTGCTGGTGTCGATCGCAGCGGGCGTGGTGACCACGCGGGTCGCGTCACGCGATGCGCAGGAGCGGCACCTGGGCGAACAGATCGGCACGCAGATCGCCAATCATCCGCGGGCGATCCTGATTGCGGGCGTGATCGTGCTGGCCTTCGTGCCGGTGTCGGGTTTCCCGAAGTGGTCGTTTCTCCTGCTGGCAGGCTCGATGATCTCGGGCGGCGTGTTCCTGATGCGGCGGCGCAAAACCATCCCGGCGCTGAATCTGATCACGCTCGCGGATGCGCCCGCCGATAGCGAGGCGGGCCTCGGCGCGGGCGGCTCGCAGGTGCATCCGCTCGGCATGACCGCGCTGCTTGCGGTCGTGTTCGCCCGGGATCTGCGCGCGCATCTGAACCTGGTGCAATTGCAGGCGGCGCTATCCGACGCGAAAGCGCGCGTCGACGTCGATCTCGGTCCGGTGTTTCCGCGCATGAATTTACGCTTCGATCCGGCGCTCGCGCAGCATAGCTACAGGATCCTGTTGCAGGACGTGATCGCGTCGACCGGCTATCTGCGGCCCGGGTTGCTGTTGTGGGACGGCGGCTCGCCACTGCCCGCCGATCTCGGACGCGAAGCCGGCGAACCGTTCGGGCCATTTACGCAACCCGTGTGGCTCGGGTCTCATACGCCGCCAACGCGCGGCGCCGCGACGCAGACGGGCAATAGCGGCAAGCTCACGCATGAACAGGTGCTCGCGCAGCACCTGGAGTCGATCGTGCGCGCCAATCCTGCCGCGCTGATCGGCATTCAGGAAACCCAGGCGCTCGTGCATCTGGCGCGCCGCGATCATCCGGAGCTGATCGCCGAACTCACGCGCCTCGTGCCGTTGCAGCGGATCACCGAAGTGCTGCGGCGTTTGCTGCTCGAACACATTCCGATCCGTAATTTGCGAGTGATTTTCGAAAGCCTCATTACGTGGGCACCGAAAGAGCCCGACGACACCATCGCGCTCGTCGAGCAGGTGCGTGTCGATCTGAAACGGATGATCACCGACCGCTATTGCGGCGTGAGCCGCAGCCTCGACGTCGTGCTGTTCGAACAGAGCTTGCAGGACCGCGTGCAGGCGGCCATCACGAAGACGCCGCAGGGCGTGTTTCTCGGCCTCGCGCGCGAGGTGAAGGACAACGTCGGCGAACAGACCCGCGCGGTGATGGAGTCGCTGCGCAGCGCGGCGCGCGATGGTCGCGAGCGCCGTGTCGGCGTGCTGGTGCCGATGGCGGTGCGCTTTTACGTGAAGTCGATGATCGAGCCGGTGCTGCCCGATGTCCCGGTGCTGTCGTACCAGGAGATCGAAGAGGACGTGCGGCTGCATACGATCGGCTGGGTGAAGAACCCGGCATGAAGCGCGCGGTGAGCCTCGACCCTGACTTCGAACCGAACCCGGGCCGGACCCAGGCCCGAATCATGGAGAAACCGCATGAGCGCTGCCGCGATTCTCGACATCACGCGCCAGGCGTTGCTGCTCGTGTTGATGCTGTCGTTGCCCGTGGTGCTGGTGGCGACCGGCACGGCCGTGTTCGTCGCGATCGCACAGGCCGTCACGCAGGTGCAGGACTCGAGCATCGGCACGTCGGTGCGGATGATCGTCGTGATGGTGACGGTAATCGTGCTGGCGGGCTGGGCTGGACGCGAGTTGCTGATCTTCGCGCGCCAGGCGCTCGAACGGGTGTTCGTCGTTTTGCCAGGTATGTCGTGATCAACTCGCCACAGGGCTTTCACTTGAAAAAGACAATCCATCCGGTTCTCGTGATACGCATGCGCGGCACGCTATTGCTGATGTTCGCGCTATGCCTGCTGGTGCCGCTTTCGCGCGCGCACGCAGCGGAATTGCAGTGGCGCAACCGCAGTTTCGAAATTGTCGCGAACGGCCGGCCGCTGGCCGATTTTCTGCGTGAACTCGCCGCCTCCCAGGGCACCACGGCGGTGATAGACGGGAAGGTGGAAGGCAGCATCAGCGGGCGCTTCAACGACACGCCGGCACGCACGCTCAATAGCGTCTGCGCGACCTACGGCTTGACGTGGTACTACGACGGCTCGTTTCTGTACATCGAACGCGCGTCCGACGCGCAAACCCAGGTGCTGCCGATTCCGCGCGGCTCGGCGTCGAACCTGGCCGCGGCGATGCAGTCGATGCAGATTACCGACAGGCGCTTCCCGTTGCAGATCAGCGATCGCGACAGCACGGTCTACGTGTCCGGGCCGCGCCGTTACGTGGAACTGGTGCGTCAGGCCATCGACTCGGTGGGCAACGGCGCGTCGAGCACCGACCACGCGGAGATCCGCGCGTATCGGCTGAAGTACAACTGGGCTGCGGACTTCGTGATCAATCGCTCGGGCAAGGAGGTGACGATCCCGGGTGTCGCGACGATTCTGCGCAAGCTCTACCGGCGCGGCGCGAGCAACAACGCGCCGAGCGCGGGCGCGATGCGCCTGGGCGGTCCCACCCGCCAGGTCAAGCTGAGTTCGGGCGATACGATCAACGTGCCGCGCATCGAGATTCCGCTCGCGGGCATGAATGGCGGCAATGCCGGCGGCTATATGGACGGCTACGGACAGGGCCAAGGTCAGAGTCAGGGCCCCGGCGGCGATCTCAACGCGTCCGGCGGCGCCGACCAGTTGCCGCAAATCGAAGCCGATCCGGCTATCAACGCCGTGCTGATTCGCGACACGCCGGATCACATGGGACGCTACGCGCCGCTGATCCAGCAGCTCGACGTGAAGCCGCGCATCGTTGAAATCAATCTGACGATCATGGATATCAGCCTTCAGTCGCTCGATCAGTTGGGGGTCGACTGGCGGCTGCATACGAGTCACGGCGACTTCCAGTTCGGCAACGGCGCCAATCCGCCGCTCACCTTCGCGGCCGGCACCACCGAGGCGGGTCAAACCGGCACCACCACGCCGGTGGGCCTCGCGCTGACCGCGTCGATAGGAGGGTCGCTGCGCGACTATCTGCTTGCGCGGATCAACGCGCTGGCCCGCACCGGCGACGCCAAGCTGTATTCGAAGCCGAAGGTGCTGACGCTCGACAACACCGAGGCGGTGCTCGAAAACCTCACGGAGTTCTACGTGCAGGTGCAGGGCTTCCAGGACTCGTCGCTGTACGGCATCACGACTGGCCAGAGCGTGAAGGTCACGCCGCTGATCGTGGAGGATGGCACGCAGCGCGTGATGATGTCGCTCGACATTCAGGATGGCGAAGTGACGAACCAGCAGGTGTCGAACGTGCCGGTGATCCTGCAGCGGAACATCGTCACCAAGGCGATGATCGACGAAGGCAAGAGCCTCCTGATCGCGGGCTTCAACAGCGATGAGCAGAGCTTCGACAAGACCGGTATTCCGCTGCTCTCCGATATTCCGTGGATCGGCCATCTGTTCAAGTACACCAACAAGAACGGCCAGCACATGGAGCGCTTCTACATGATCACGCCGCGCGTGGTCACGCCCGCGGCTGAATACGCGGCGACGGGCGCGCCGGAGAACTACACGTCGGATCTGATGCAGAACGTGGTGGTGCCGCCGTCGAACGATTCGCTGACCGCGCGCGCGCAGACGATCGCGCCGCCGCCCGCGCCGGCGAGTTCGGCGGCGGCGAATGGAGCGGGTGCGAACGCAGCTTCGGAGGCCGCCACGCCGGTCACGACTGCGCCGGTCATGACGCCCCAGGTGACGCCGACACCGATGCCGCCGCAAGCAGCACCGCCTGCCGCGCCCGGTGCGGGAGACAGCAATGGTCAGCAGCACCCCTGACGCGTCCGGATGGCAACTGTGTTTTTTGAACGGGCCGATGTCGGGCCGCACGCTGTTGCTCAAGCTCGGTGAAAACTGGGTTGGCACGGGCGCGGATTGCGAAGTGATTCTGCCGGATCGTGAGATCGCCGCGCGGCAACTGTGTCTGCACGTCGGGTCGATAGCGGTATCGGTGCAGAACCAGGGCGGCGCGCCGGTGCTGCTGAACGGCACGCCGCTCGCGCAGATGCGGCGCGCGCTGATGCCCGGCGACACGGTGACGGTCGCGCACGTGAAGTTCGGCATCGAGCGGCTGGCCGGCGCGCAAGTGGTGCCCGCGGGCGCGGCGAGCGCGGTCGGCGGCAAGCGTCACGGCGAATCGCATCACTGGCTGTCGGTGGTGTTGCCGGCGTGGCTCGGCGGGCTCGGCAGCCGCCGCCTGATGTTCGCGCTGCTGGCGCTGTGGAGCGCGTTCGCGATCGCGGCCGGCAGCTATGTGGCCGTCGCGACGCGCGGCTCGTTCTGGTGGTCGCATCAAAGCCGCTTCGAGCGGATGCGCGACGTGGAAGGCGCGTTGCGGCAGTTTCCCGAGCTGACGGTGGAGCCGGGGCAGGGCAACGCGATCGCGGTGGACGGTTACGTGCGCGACGCCAGGGACCGTGCGCGGGTGGCGGCGATCGTCGATGGCTTCGACGGCGTGACGCTAGGTGATGTGTACGTCGTCAACGATCTGCTCGCGACAGCGCAGCAGACGCTGAGCGATACGCAACTGAAGGTGGCCTACACGGGGCGCGGGCGTATGACGATCAGCGGCGTCGCGACGCGGGCGGTGTGGCAGCGCGTGCAGAACTTCAAGCGCGACGCGAAGCCGGCGGTCGAGGTGACCGACCAGGTCGTCTATGACGACAACGCGGGCGGCCCGCTGATCGCGGCGAGCGGCAGCGCGGTGCCCGTGGACATCGCCGGCGTGTACGGCGACGACACCGGTACGCGTTATGTGGTGACGCGCGACGGGCGGCATTTCTTCGAAGGCGCGACCTTGCCGAGCGGCTTGATGGTGGCGTCGATCGGATCGGGCAGCGTCACGTTCGAGCGCAACGGCACGCGGTTCGTGGTGGCGCTCGGGCCGCATGAGGTCCCGTCGCCGGGCGCGGCATCGTCGCCGGCGGCGTCCTCGGCCGCACCCGCCGCGGCGGGTGTCGCGATGCCGAGTTCGTAGCACCCGTTTTCTGCAGCACCGGGCAGAGCGAATTTCCAGGAGTGTCTCGCAGGCCGCAGTCGGGCGTGCGAGGGCAAGGCGCCGCGCGAGCGGCATTTCGTTAGTCAAAGGAGCGATCATGACCACGTCAAACGTAACCAGCACCGGCACCAACCCTTCGTCGAATTTGCCGGACAACACGTCGCAGATGCAGGCATTCGAGGAGAAACTCTTCGAACAGCAAATGCAGATGCAGTCGATCGGCATGGTCGGGCAGGCGCACGCCCAGACCATCAGCGTGTTGAACAACATGAGTTCGGCGGAAGGGGGTGCCAATTCGAGCGCGGGCCGGCTGGGCTGAAGGAGGTCTCGCGGGGCAAACAGGGCTAAGCGGCGGCGCTGCGTTCACGCGGGTGACGTACCCGCGGTGGCGAAGCCGCCCTCGCGGGCTGCAGGCATTCGCCTCGCAACAGCAGTCGGGCATGACCTGAAATGCAGTTTTCAAGCACGGAGCTGAAACATGACTGGATCAGCGATAGCGCCGGTCGGCGCTGAAGCGGTAGTGCAGAAGTCGGCCGCCGAGTCCGCGCAGCAGGCGCAATGGACCGCGTCCGCGCAGCCTCAGGGCGGGCCGCCGCCCGCCGCGCAAGGCCAGGAATTCGCCGCGCAGATGGGCGGCGCGCGCAGTGTCGACGCGGCCACGGCGTCGGCACCGGTATCGGCGAGCGGCGTGGTGAACTACCTCGACGGCCTGGGGCGGCACTTCAGCGATCTCGCCAACATTCGTCACGAGGCGCTGCGCCCCACCGGCGACTGGGGCATGGATATGGCGCGCATGATGGAATACAACTGGGATCTGTCGATGACGGCCAACGGCTGCCAGTTCGCACTGTCGGCCGCGCAGGCGGCGAACAATTGCTCGCGCTCGGTGTTGACGCCGGATAAAGGCTAGACGCAGGGCTCAATGCGTGGCTCAACGCAGGGCCGAACGCGGGCCGTTTGAAGGGTGCGCCCCAGTGCATCGCAAGGCGTGCCCGCGCATAAGCGAACGCGGACGTCCCGCGTGCGTCAGCACGGCAGGCCCGCGCACAGGATGAAAAGGCGATGACGAGAATTGTCGGATGGCTCGGCGCGGCCGTGTTGCTGTTGTGTCTGGCCGGCTGCGAGCAGGAGCTGGTGTCCGGGCTCGACGAGAAGGACGCGAATCAGGTCGTTTCGGTGCTGGCCGACGCGGGCATTGGCGCGTCGAAGGAAAGTGTCGAGAGCCGCGACGGCGCGTCGGCATGGCAGGTGAACGTCGACGGCGGCTCGATGGGCGACGCGTTGAAGGTGCTGCGCACGCACGGTCTGCCGCGCCAGCCGCTTGCGAGTCTCGGCCAGGTGTTCCAGCAACAGGGACTCGTCGCGACGCCCGCCGAGGAGCGCGTGCGCTACATCTACGGCGTGCAGCAGGAACTCGCGCGCACGCTCGAGGACGTGGACGGCGTGGTGGTCGCGCATGTGCAGGTGGTGATTCCGGAGAACGATCCGCTGTCGGACAAGATCAAGCCGTCGTCGGCGGCGGTGTACATCAAGTACCGGCCCGGCATCGATCTTCACGCGACCGCGCCGATGGTCAAGGAGCTCGTGGCGCATAGCATCGAAGGCCTTTCGTACGACAACGTGTCGCTGTTGCTGCAAGCCGACAGTGCGGCCAGCCAGCGTCCGGCGGGACTCGGCGGCGACAGGCTGGCGAACCTGCTGATGCTGCGCACGCCGTTCGCGTGGCTCGCGTCACTGCTGCTTTTGCTCACGTTCGGGGTGGTGGTGTTGATCGGCGCGCGGCGCGGTGTGTTCGGCTCGCGCATCGCCAATGCGATGGGCGCGCGCTCGTCGCTGGCGACGGGTTCGTCCACGCGGGGCGAGTGAGATGGACGCCGATACGGCACGCGAAGCGCCGCGCGAAAGCAGCCGCGCCGCGTCACACGCCGACCACCCGGCGCGCGCCGCGCGGCTGCATCGGCTTGCGGTGGAATTCAATCTGCGGCTCGACCGCTATATCGATCCGAGCTGGCTGCCGCTGGATTGGCCGGCCCCTTACCGCGATTTCACGGCGTTCGGCGTGCGCGGGCGCGCGCTGCTGGCGCGCCATCTGCTCGCGCAAAGCGGACTCGCGGATCGCTACGCCTTCGGCTTCGGCACCCTGGTCTCGCGTATCGCGTTGATCGAACGCAGCGCCTTGACGACGCTCGCGGCCTACTGCGGTTTGATGCTGCATCGCGCGTGGCTGCAGGAGGCGCCGAACTGGCGCACGCATTCGGCGCTGGTCGACGCGTTCGGCTACAACGCGATGCCGTTCGTACTCGATCGTGCGCCGCCGTTCGATGCAATCGGCGAAAGCCTCGAACCGTTTCGCCAGACGCCGCGCGCCGCCGTCGACGCGATCCGTCAGCGCGGCGCGCGTCTGCTGCTGGACTTCGTCGCGCCGGAGGGCGACGCGATCATCGAACGCATGCGCCTGAAATTTGCCCGCGGCGTCAGCGAGCAGCCGGCGTACGGACTGAGTCCGGTGCATCGGCAGCATCTGGCTGAACTGATCTTTCTATGCCTTATACCCGAGAGGCTCGCGCAATGGGACTGGCTTTTCTGATCACCAGCGAAAACCTGCAGATACTCTCCGAGCGCAAGGTGCTCAAGCAGAGCGAGTATTCGGCGCTGCTCGACGCGGGGTCGCTGCTCTCCACCGCGCAGGCGGAGCGCCAACGGATGCTCGACGAAGCGCAGCAGGGCTACGAGCGCAGATTGCGCGAAGGTCATGCGCAAGGCGTCGAACAGGGCAAGCGCGAGTACGCCGAGCAGGCCTGCGGCGCCGCGCTCGATGCGGCTCGCACGCTCGACGGCTTGCGCGACACGATTGCCGGCATCGTCGTGAAGGCGGTGCGTACGATCGTCGGCGAGAGCGATCCGCACGTGCTGTACGAAGCGGCGCTACGGCGCATCGATGCGCTGGTGCGCGACGAGGCGTTTCTGGTGGTGCGGGTGGCGCCCACGCGCCGCGACGCGGTGGCGGCCGCGTTGCAGCAGGTGTGGCCGGAACGAATGGCGGCGGGGGCCGGTACGGCGTCGCCCATTCGCATCGTCACGGACAGCCGGCTGAGTGAAGAGCAATGCATCGTGGAGACGCCCTCCGGTACGCTCGACGTTGGTCTCGATGCGCAGATCGACGCGCTGCGCGCGGCGATCCGGCAACGCACGTCATGAGCGACGCGCCGTTCGATCCGCTCAGCGGCGCGGACAGCGAAGCCGCGCCGTCGCCCGATAGCCTGACCGATACGTTGGGCGGGCTCGCACGCGACGGTTTCGATGCCGAACCCGGCCTCGATCGCCATGCGCTCGCCGCCGAACTCGAACACGGTCTCGATCAGTTCAACCCGGTGCGCATGCGCGGCCGGGTGAGCCGCGCGGTCGGCCTGCTGGTGAATGCCTCCGGCGTGCATGCGAGGCTCGGCGAAATCTGCGAACTGCGCACGCCCGGCGCGCCGCCGATGCTCGCGGAAGTAGTCGGTTTCGCGCGCCAGACCACCTTGCTGACGCCGCTCGGCGCCACCGACGGCTTGTCGCCTTCGACCGAAGTGATTCCGTCGGGACGCGGCCATCGTTTCGCGGTCGGCGCCAGCTTGCGCGGACGCGTGCTGAACGGCCTCGGCGCGCCGCTCGACGGACGCGGCGAGATTGCCGGCGGCACGCTGGTTTCCGCGCACAACGAGCCGGTCAATCCACTGCTGCGGCAAACCATCGATACGCCGCTGGCCACCGGTGTGCGGGCGATCGATGCGCTGTTGACCGTGGGCGTGGGCCAGCGCATCGGCGTGTTCGCGCCGTCCGGCGTCGGTAAGAGCACGCTGCTCGGCATGATCGCGCGGGGCGCCGAATGTGACGTGATCGTGATCGCGCTGGTCGGGGAACGCGGCCGTGAAGTGCGCGAGTTTCTCGAACACAGCCTGTCGCCGGAGGCGCGCGGCAAGGCCGTGATCGTCGCATCGACGTCGGACCGCCCCGCGATGGAGCGCGTGAAGTCCGCGCATGTGGCGACCGCGATCGCCGAGTATTTCCGCGATCAGGGCAAGCGCGTGCTGCTGCTGGTCGATTCGCTCACGCGTTTCGCGCGCGCGCAGCGCGAAGTGGGCCTTGCCTCCGGCGAGCCGCCGACGCGGCGCAGTTTCCCGCCGTCCACGTTCTCGGTGCTGCCGCAACTGCTCGAACGCGCGGGGCAGGGCGAACGCGGCTCGATTACCGCGTTCTACACGGTGCTGGTGGAAGGCGATGAGGAAACCGATCCGATCGCGGAGGAAGTCCGCTCGATTCTCGACGGCCACATCGTGCTGTCGCGCAAGGTCGCGACCGCGAACCGCTATCCGGCGATCGACGTGCTCGCGAGCCTGTCGCGCGTGATGTCGCAAGTGACAGGCAGGTCGCATGTGAGCGACGCTGCTCGCGTGCGCGAGCTGCTATCGAAGTATCAGGACATCGAGTTGCTGGTGCAGATCGGCGAATACCGCGAGGGCGCCGATCCGCTCGCGGACGCCGCGTTGCGCGCCAAGGCGCCGCTCGAAGCTTTTTTCTCGCAGCGCGCCGACGCGCTCGCGCCGTTCGACGAAACGCTAGCGACGCTCCATGACATCGCCCGACGCCATTAAGGCCACGCTCGACGCCTTGCGCCGTGTGCGCGAAATTCGCCATCGCAAGGCGGCGATCGACAGGATGCGCCAGCATCGCGTGACCGAACAGACGGCGCAGTCGGTCGCCGATGCGCGCGCGCGGATGGTGCGTGAACTGGCGGCCCGTCATGCGCTCGCGCAGCGCGTGACGAGCGACGCAGGACAGGCGCGCATGTCGCCGCGCGCGCTGCAGGACACCGTATTCGAGGACCTCTCGCGAATGCGCGCGGCCGGACTCGCGCATGAAGAGGCGCAGCGTGCGGGCGAGCGGCATCGGCAGGAAGAGGGGCGGCTCGCGCAGCTGCAGACACGGCTCAATCGCGCGCAGGCGAGTCTCGACAAGCTCGAACGGGTCGCAAACGATACGGGCCGCGGAGCGCTGCGCGCGCAGCAAGCCCGTGAGGATGACGAAGCGGACGAAGCGGCATTGCGCCGGCATGGCACGGCGGCGGCGAGCCTGCTGGACGACGCGCACACGGCGAACGATGAACCGTGGAGTCCCCGCGGCGGCGACCGGGACACCGATGGGCGATAACAGCTTCGCCGCGATTCAGGCCGCGCTACATCCGCTGTTGCTCGTGATGCCGCGCCTGCTGCCGATGATGCTGATCGTGCCGGTGTTCGGCGAACGCGTGCTCACCGGACTCGTGCGCAACGGCCTGATCGTCGTGATCGCGCTGTTTGCATCGCCGATCGTCGATGTGCCCGAACTCGCCGCGATTCCTCCGCTCCTGTGGATGCTGATTCTCGCGAAGGAGGCGCTGATCGGCGTGCTGCTCGGCTTCACGTTCAGTGCGGTGTTGTGGGCGATCGAAAGCGTCGGCCATCTGATCGACTTCCAGACCGGCTCGGGCAACGCAGCGTTCTTCGATCCGGTGTCGGGCGCCGAGGGCGGCCCGAGCGGCGCGTTCCTCAACTTTCTCGCGATCACGCTGTTCGTCACGGGCGGAGGCTTGCATCTGATGCTCACGCTGTTCCTGGAGTCGTACCGCCTGTGGCCGGTCGACGCGTTGACGCCGAATGCGCACCGCGTGCTCGACCAGTTCGCGATCCGCGCGACCGACTCGATGCTGCGCGCCACCGTCAAACTCGCCACGCCCGTGATCCTCGTGCTGGTGCTCGCCGAACTCGGTCTCGGGCTGATCGGCCGCGCGGTGCCGCAGATGAATGTGTTCATGCTGTCGCAGCCGGTGAAGAGCTCGCTGGCGTTTCTGATGATGGCGTTGTTCCTGTACTTCGTGTACGGCTCGTTGCAAGCCTTCCTTGCACCGGATAGCCCGCTTTTTGCGCTATTGCGCGCGACGTTGTAGCGATGCGCGCGCGTTGAACGCCTTGCCCGCATGGCCGAAAAATCCCACCGACCCACCGCGCGCAAGCTGCGCGAAGCACGCCGCAAAGGCGAGGTGGCGCGCAGCGCCGATCTCGTCGCGGCCGTGCAGTTCATCGCGCTGCTGGCGCTGCTAATTGGCGGCGGACCGATCGGTCTGCGCGTCGTGCACTCGCTGCTCGACGCCGCCGCGCAACTGATTGCCTCGCCCGATCCCGGCGCGCTGCTCATGCCGCTGATCAGCGCGGCGGTGCGCGCCTTGGCGATGCTGGTACTCGCGGTGAGCGCCGTGGCCGGCATTTCAGCGGCGGCCGCCGCGCTCGCGCAAGTAGGCGGCTTGATGGCATGGGAGCGCATCCGGCCCGACCTGAACCGGCTCAATCCGGCCGCCGGACTTGCGCGGATGTTCTCGTTGCGCAATCTGATCGACCTGGCGAAGCAACTGGTCAAGACGCTCGCGCTTGCCGCGATCATCTACGCGGTGATCCGCGGTTCGCTCGGCGCGGTGATCGAGGCCGGCTTTACCGCACCCGCGCACATTCTCGGCATCGCCGGCAAGTTGCTCGCCTCGCTGTTCGGCTGGGCCGCGGTGGTGTACGCGGCGCTCGCCGCGTTCGACTACGCTCACCAGCGCTGGCAGCACATGCGCCAGCTCAGGATGAGCACCGATGAAATCCGCCGCGAGTACCGCGAAACCGAAGGCGATCCGCAGATGGGCTCACGCCGCACGCAACTCGCGCGCGAATTGCAGTTCAATTCGCTGCAGGACGTGGTGGGCAGCGCATCGGCGGTGGTGTATTCGGCGCGGGTCGCGGTGGCGCTGCGCTATACCGGCGCGCCGTCGCTGCCGATGGTGGTCGCGCGCGGCGAAGGCGAGGCCGCGCAGAGAATTCGCGCGGTCGCGCGGGACCTGCTGCGGCCGACCGTAGCGAATGCGGGCCTCGCCGAAACGCTGTACGAGGAGGTGCCGCTCGGGCATTTCATCGACCGTGCGCATTTCCGCGAGGTCGTGCAAGTGCTGAAGTGGGCCACCGGCGACGATACGTGAAGGGTGATCCGCGAAGCTTCGCGCACACGGCCGGCCGGCGCGGACATGCATCGGCGTGCGCACGATGGTGGCGACGCGACGCCTCATCCGGGCGCGCGGTGACTTCACGAGGTCGGCAACTGTCCCGCCAGAAACGCCAGTTGCGTGCGATTGGTCACGCCGCATTTCTGACGCAGCCGCCGTAGATGGTAGTCGACGTTGTGCGCGGTGGTGTGCATGCGCAACGCGATCTCCTTGTCGGACAGGCCGGCTGCGAGAAAGCCGAGAATGCGCATCTGCAACTCGGACAATTCGGCGGCCGATTCGCGCCGGTTGATCGCCCGCACATACGCCGAGAAGCGCTGATGAACCGACAGGCCCAGTGTGAGGGACTGCACCACGACGCTGTCCGTGATCCAGCTTGCGTGCTCGCTCGGCGCGGCGAAGCTGATGATCGAGCGCAGCCGCGTGTGCGGAATCGGCAGGCCGAAGATCAGGCCGCTGCCGATGCCGCCGTCGCGCATTTCGTCGAACATCGCGCGCATGCCCGGCGGTGAGCCCGCGCGGCGCCACGCCTCGACGAGCCGGCGCATATCCCACACGTGCGGGGAGTTGTCGGCCAGCGCCCAGCTAAAGCGCGGATCGTGGCGGTGATAACCGGCTGCGAAATAGTGCGGCGCGAGATTCACCGACAGGTAGCTGCGCGGCACGTACAGCCGTTCCGGGCGGCCCTGCGGGTCGAGCTTCACGGTCAGATAGCCGAGTTCGCTGAAGCCGACCAGCCGCAGCATGCCGCGCACGAGCCGCATTCTCTCGTCGAGATTGCGGGCGGCGCCGAGCTGCGCCGCGATGTGGGTTTCGCCGCCCAACTCGTCGCGGCGGATCGTGCCCAGCAACTCCGCTTCGTCGTAGTAGCAGATGTCCGGGGTATCGGCGGCCTGCGCGCTGCCCGCCGCTTCGCTCGCCGGCGCCGACCGCTCGGGATCGTAGCCGCTCATCGCCATGCGGCACACCGCGAGGCCCGCAGGCTCCTTGAGAACCGCCATTCCAAATGTCATACGCTCCCCCTGTTGTCGTTATGGACACACCTCGGCCGCGGCGGACGGCGCCGCCGGATTTCCCGTAGCCAAGTGGTGGTGCGGCCGTCTGCGAGGCAGCGGCCGCGAGCGTACTGCGTCAGTCGCCGAGGATACAGCCCGCGATATACGCAAGCTGCACGCGGTTCTGCGCGTTATAGATTTTCTTCAGTTGCCGCAAGTGATAACCGATGTTGTGCGCCGACATCGACAGGGATTCGGCCATCTCGCGATCGCTCAAGCCCTGGGTGACGAAGCGCAGGATCGAGCGCTGCACGTCGTTGAGCGTCTCCGCCGTCAGCGATGGCATCAGGCTGTGCGCGCGCGCCTCGATGAACGCGTGCAGGCCCACACCGATCGCGTACGCTTCGCCGAGCGTGGTGTCGGCGATCCTGGTACGGCCCGTTTGCGCGCTCGACAGCGTGACGATGCAGTGCTCGAGCGCGTTGCCGGTGGCGAGCCCGAAGCTCACGCCGCTATGCAGGCCTGCCTGCTTCATCGCGTGTGTGAAGCGGCGCGCGAAGACTTCGCAGCGCTCGGCCATCGGCGTGGAAAACATCGACTCCAGATCCCACGCGAACGGCCATTCGAAGCGGCATGCATAGGTCACGCGTGGATCGATGCCGAAGAACTGCTCGTGTCCGTAACGCTCGGCCCAGCCGGGTGGCGAGTAGGTGTCGAACCACGCGGCGCGGCTGACGAATTCGCCGATCCGCACGATGCGGCAATAACAGAGCGAGTCGAACCCCGCGCGCTGAATCACCTCGCGCATGAGCGCTTGCCGCTCCTCGCTGCCGGGCGCTTCGAGCAACTGGCGGCCGATGCCGGCCAGCCCGTGGCCGCCGGAAATCAGCGTTGTCTGCGTCGCCGCCTGTGCGTCTTCGTGATCGAGTTGGGTATCGCCGAAGGTGAATAAAGCGGTTTGCTCGTCGCCCGTTTCGCTCATTGATAGATTTTCCGCTGGAACTTCATGTTCCTCTTTGCCGCTCCTCAGACGCTTGCCGAGTCTGGACGGAGCTGGCTCGCGCTCGATCGGAATGCGGGCCGTCGAGCGCAAGACGTGGGTCAATTCTAGAAGCGATTAAATCGTCCGACAATTGGCCTTCACGTAGTTTTGGGAGTGTGTTGTCATTCCGTCCGTCTGAAAACTACGAACTCTCGTGGCGCGGCGGGGCGGGGTCGGCGATTCGAGGCGCAGTCAGAACGATATGCTGATGGATTGTGCATAGCCGATGAATTCGGCAGTTTTTACGGCCGTGCTGGCTGGGTCGGTCCGCCGCTGTGTGCAAGCGTGGCCCTCGTGCCCGCTATCGTTGCGGCCATTGCGCCGTGATCGGCTCAAGCGAATGAGCCAGCGGCGCCAGCACTTTCTATTTCCGGCCGGACATTGATTCACTCTGCCGTTGGAGATACCCTTAGATCGTTCGTGGTCGTCGAATGCTGGTCAACCCGGAGACACCGTTTCATGAAGCGAGCGTGGGCTTTCTCCTGCATCCTCGCCTTGAGCGCGATCCTCGGGGCATGCGGCAAGGACGGATCGCAAAACGCTACGCCGGAAGCCGGCGCATCCGCGGGCCAGGCGCCGGCTCAGCCAGGGCAGGCCGCGAGCGTCGCACCTGCCGCATCGGGCGCGTTGGCCACCGTCACCAAGGCGCAGTTGCCTGGGGAAGCAGCCGAAACACTGCGTCTGATCAAAGCGGGCGGCCCTTACCCGTTTGGCGAAGACGGCGTCCTGTTCCGCAACAGTGCGGCATTGCTGCCGCAGCACGAGCGCGGCTACTACCACACATACACAGTTCGCACGCCCGGCTCGAAGGATCGCGGGCAGCGCCGCATCATATGTGGTGGACCGCGCAAGCAGACCGGCGACTGCTACTACACCGACGATTACTACGTCAGTTTCAAACGCATCGCAGAGTGACTTGAGCGAATGAAAACGCCCCGGGGCCTCCGGTAAGAGGGACAACGGGGCGTTGTGTTTTCGGAGACCGTTATCTGGCGTTCTCCGCAGGCTCCGAAGACGCGGCCTTGGTACGCGTCTTCGTCACGGACCACGTAGTGCCTGGTCTCAACCCGATGCCAAGGATCGTAGATGGCTTCTCCGGTCCGATCCTTGAGCTGAAATGAAACTTTCATTCTCGCCGTGTCGATTGTGATGGCCTTCCTTCGTCGTCCTACTAGTGGCACGCGGCCGGTGCTGCGCCTTCCAACACTGCCAGGAGATTTGCCATGGCGATTCAAAAGATCACTCCCTTTCTTTGGTACTCCACACAAGCCGAGGAGGCCGCCGCCTTCTATGCGGCGATCTTTCCAGACTCGCGCATCACTCGGGTCACACCGGTGCCGAGCGGCGGCTCCACGAAGGTCGTCGAGTTTGTTCTCTTTGGGCAGCCCTTCATCGCGATGAGCGCCGACGGATCCGACGCGTTCAACCACTCGGTATCCCTCATGGTCAACTGTGATGATCAGGAGGAACTCGACCGTTATTGGGAAGCGCTTCTCGAGGGCGGCGGTTCGCCCGAGGCGTGTGGGTGGCTGAAAGACCGCTTCGGCGTCTCGTGGCAGCTCACGCCAACCGATCAACTCAGGATGATTGCCGACCCCGATCCGGAAAAGGCCAGGCGCGTTTTCGAGGCCATGTTGAAAATGGTGAAGCTCGACATCGCCACGCTGAAAGCCGCCTATGCGGGATGACGGATTAACAGAAGCCCCTTGCATTGCCAGCTTCCTCGCGCGATAGGGCACAATGATCAAACCCACGGGTGTCTGCATCGCAGGTGTGAAGGTGCGCATCACTCGCCAGCGTACGGTCGGAAAAATCGCCCGACACAGTGGCGCGGACATAGCAGCCGAAGTAACGCCCGGCCGCCCGTGGCATCCCACTTCTGCGTCGGCTATCGGCGCCGCAAGGCCGGTTTTGGCCTCGCGCGCGACGCAATCGGGTTCTGCGCTTGCCGGCTGAATGGCTCCGGCAAGCTTCGAGGCTGCCTGCGCTACAGCGGCAGTTCGGTCTTGCGGCGGCGGGGCTTGGCCGGATCGGGCCGTGCGCATGGCAGGAACTCGCCGCGGCCGGCCTCGCCACATGGCTTTTCACCATCCCACACCACATCGCCTCGCGACAGGGTCAGCGCAGGCCACGCGCTCAGATGCATGCCTTCATACGGCGTGTAATCGACGTTGTGATGCAGCCTTGCATTCTCCACCGGGAACGTGCGGCTCTCGTCCCAGATGACGACATCGGCGTCAGCGCCGATCGCAATGCTGCCCTTGCGCGGGTAAAGGCCGTAAAGCTTCGCCGCGTTGGTCGAGGTCAGTGCAACGAAGGTTTGCGGCGTGATGCGGCCCGTGCGCACGCCTTCGGACCACAGCAAAGCCATGCGCGTCTCCACGCCCGGAATGCCGTTGGCAATCTTGTCGAACGAGACTGCTTCGCCATGCGCTTTCTTGCCGTCCGGACCGTCGTAGCGAAAGGGCGCGTGATCGGACGAGAACACTTCGAACGAGCCGTTTTCGAGTCCGTCCCAGATCACCTGCTGGTTGGCCCTGTCGCGCGGCGGCGGACTGCAGATGCACTTTGCGCCTTCGAAGCTGTCGTCGCAGCCGAGGGAATCGGCGGTCAGAAACAGGTATTGCGGACAGGTTTCGCCATACACCTTGAGACCGTGGCTTTGCGCCCAGCGTATCTGTTCGACCGCCTCGCGCCCCGATACGTGCACGATCAGAATCGGCACGTCGACCAGTTCGGCAAACGCGATGGCCCGATGCGTTGCTTCGCGCTCCACGAGCATGGGCCGCGACGTCGCATGATAGCGAGGCGCGGTGTGACCGGCGGCAAGCAGCCGCTCGGTCAGCCATGAGATGCAGTCGGCATTTTCCGCGTGAATCATCACCATCGCGCCCTCGCTGCGCGCGACCGACAGTGTGTCGAGAATCTCGCGATCGCTCAGTTTGAGCGCGTCGTAAGTCATATAGATCTTGAACGACGTGTAGCCTTCGGCGATCAGAGCGGGCAACTCATTACGCAGAATCTCGGGCGTCGGGTCGGTGACGATCAGGTGGAACGCGTAGTCGATTACGGGCTTTCCGCCCGCGCGCCGATGGTAGTCGTCGATTGCCTCGCGAAGTGTATGGCCTTTCTGCTGGCACGCGAACGGGATCACCGTCGTCGTGCCGCCGCAGGCTGCGGACGTGGTGCCGGAGAGGAAGTCATCGGCCATGACCGAACCGTCGCCGGTCGGCTGGTCGAAATGGACGTGACTGTCGATGCCGCCCGGCGTCACGTGTCGTCCAGCCGCATCGATTTCGCGCGCGCCGGCACCGAGTTGCAGCCCCAGCGCAGCGATGCGGCCGTCGCGAATGCCGATGTCGCTGGTGAAAATGTCCGCGGCCGTGACTACGCGGGCGTTACGGATGACGGTATCGAAGTCTTGCATTTCAAATTTCCTGAACGAGCCGGCCCCAGCCGGCGAGACGTCGTGTATCGATGCCGCAGCGGCGCAGCATGTCCCACACGACCGTGGTGACAGTGTCGAACACCGGCACGCCGTGCTGCGCTTCCCAGTGCGCAACGCGATGCGCGGCGTATAGATTGGTGCAGAACGTCGCCACCGCCTGCGCGCCGCGCGCGACGACGTCGGCCACCTGGCGGTCGAGCGTCGCCTCGTCGACCAGCGCGAAGGCAAAATTCTCCTGAAGCTCGAGATGGCTTTCGCAACCCGCATCGATGCCAAGCGACGCGTAGTTCGCCACGATCTTTTGCTGCACGCTTGCGAGGTAGGGCGAGACAAGGCCGAGCCGTTGGATGCCGAACGCCTTCAGCGCACGATTGAGCGCGAGCACGGACGTGCTCGCGGGAACGCCCGTCGCTGCCGTGATCGCGGCGCACAGCGCTTCGTCCTGAGCGAAGCCGAGCCAGCCGGCGGACGTGCCGCTCCAGCCGATCATGTCGACATGCGCATCGGCGAGCAGACGTGCGGCATCGAGAATGCGTTCGTGCTGGAACTGGCCTAGCGCATCGGCACTGAGCGCGATCTGCGTGACGGAAAAGCGCGAGAAATGGACGGAGACTTCAGGCAGACCCGCAATCATCGCCTGCGTCAGTGGTTCGAGAGAAGTATTGGAGGAGGGCGTCAGAATGCCCAGGCGGATGCGTCGACTCATAGACCGTTATTGAAATGGGAGAGGAGTGAAGAAGCGAGTCCGGGACTGCGCTGAATGCGTATCGAGCGACTCGCGCACAGCGAACCGGTCACGCTCATGCCGCCATCCAGCCGCCGTCGACCATCAGTGTGGTGCCGGTCGTGAAGGTCGACATGTCGCTACAAAGGAACAGGACCGCGCGCGCCACGTCGTCGGGATGGCCGGGACGCGGCCAGGGCGTGCGCCGGTTTGCGCGCTCGAGGACCTCCGGATCGACCGCGCGGCCACCCGCGCCGGTCTGGATCTTGCCGGGCGCGACCGCATTGCAGACGATGCCGTGCGGCGCGTAGTCGGTAGCGATCTGGCGCGTCATGTAGTCGATGGCCGCTTTGGTCGTGCCGTAGCCGAGGTCGCCCGGCGCGGCGATCATGCCGTGCTGCGACGACAGATTGACGATCCGTCCGCGCACGCCGCCTTCGGGCGCCTGCTGCACCATCTGCCGGACGGCGGCGCGGCAGCAGCGCAGGACGCCCGTCAGATTGACGTCGAGAAGACGTTGCCAGTGCGCGTCATCGAGTTCCAGCAACGGCCTTGCATGACGGACGCAGGCGTTGTTGACCAGCACGTCGAGCCGCCCGAAACGTTCGACGGTGTGTGCCACCAGCGCTTCGACCTGGGCCGTGATGGAGACGTCGATAGCGATGAAGTGCGCGAGGCCGCCATCGCGCGCGATCAATGCGGCAGTCGGTTCGCCGCCTTCGATCACGTCCGTCGTGATGTCGGCAATCACGACTGTCGCGCCGTTTGCGGCGAGTTGCCGCGCAATCGCGCGGCCAATGCCCGATGCGGCGCCGGTGACGATGCAGGCCTTGCCGGCCATGTTCAGGCGCGCGGCCGGGTAGGGAGAGGGTGGAGTCATGACGTTACTCGAACGGTGGCGGGCAGACGCTCATGCGCCCAGCGAGGTTGTCCAGAGATGGAAGTCGGCTTCCGCTTCGCTCAGATCGAACCGCGGCGCAAAACCGGTATCGGCGATGAGCCGCGCGTTGTCCATCGACGCGCGGTCGTAATCGGCGAAGTAGTCGATATTCGGCGACTCGCCTTGCTCCGCGATACGCCAGGTGAATGTCGGATAGCGTTGCGCGAGCCGTTCGCACCAGTCGGCGACGCTCCATTCGAAACCCGCCGCGAGGTTGTAGATGCTGTGAGGCCAGTGCGGCGCTTCGAGCAACGCAATGAGCGCCGCGACCGCATCGCGCACATAGAGCCAGTCGCGGCGGCCCGCGCGCGGCAGCACGGCGGTTTCGCCGCGCCGCGCTTTCGACAGCACCTGCAGCGGTGCGCTCAAGGTGTCGCGCACGCCCGAGTCGGCTTCCCAGGGACCAAAGCACGTGCCGAGCCGCCCGATCACGAGCGGCACGCCGCGCAATGCGCAAAGACGCATCGCGGCGTCCTCGGCGGCGCGTTTGGAGATGCCGTAAAGGCCTTCGGGCAACAACGGCGTGACGTCTTCGAGGAGCGGGTGCGGCGCGCGGCCGCTCGATCCGTACGTCGAGCCGGAACTGCCATGCAGGATGCGTTCGACGCCCGCATCAGCCGCCGCGCTGATGGCAGCGAGCACACCGCCCACGTTCACCTCGAAGATGGACTGCGGCATTTGCCGTTCACGCCGTGCATCCGCGGTGATCGCGGCTAGCGTGACGAGCCGCGAAGGCCGATGCATGCGCATCGCCTCGCGCAATGCGTCGGCGTCGCGCACGTCGCCGGTCAGTGCAACGAAACGCCCTGGCAGCGCGGCGAACGCCTGCAACGCTTGCGCGCGCGGCGCGCTGCGATCGAAGCCGATCACCGTTTCGCCGCCGGCGACCAGGCGCTCGGCAAGCGCAAGACCGACGAAACCGCTGCTGCCGGTGATGAAGGTCGTCATCTCACGCAAACTCCGTCACCGCTTCTGGACGCAGCAGCGCGAGGATGTGGCGCTTGTAGTCGTTGAATTCGGCGCTGGTCGGATCGCGCGGACGGTCGAGTTCGATCGGCAGCAGTTCGCGAATGCGGCCCGGACGCGCCGACATTACCGCGACATGCGTGCCCAGCGCCAGCGACTCGTCGATTCCGTGCGTGACGAACACGATCGTGCTGCGACTCTCTCGCCAGATACGGATCAGCTCGGCGTGCATGTCCATCTTGGTTTGCTCGTCGAGCGCGCCGAACGGCTCGTCCATCAGAATCACTTCCGGGTTCATCAGCAGTGCGCGCGCGATACCCACGCGCTGATTCATGCCGCCGGAGAGTTCGCTCGGGAAGTGGTTTTCGAAACCCTTCAGGCCGACCATCTCGATGTAGCGCTGGGCGCGTTCGCGGCGCTCCGGCTTGGGGACGTTCCGCATCTTCAGATGAAATGCGACGTTTTCCCACACCGGCAGCCATGGCATCAGGTTCGCTTGCTGGAAAACCACGCCGCGGTCCGCGCCCGGTTCGGTGACCACCGAGCCGCCGACGCTCACCGTGCCCGACGAAGGCTTGTCGAAACCCGCGATCATGTTCAGCAGCGTGGACTTGCCACAGCCGCTCGGGCCGAGCAGACACAGGAATTCGTTGCGCTCGACCTTGAGGCTTACGTTGTCGAGCGCGGTGACCACCTGCTTGCGCGTGCTGTCTTCGAACGTGCGAGAGACGTTGTCGATTGTGATGAGGGCCATGCTGTCAACCTTCCCTTGCTTGCAGAGTGGAACCGCGTTGCCAGCGCAGAACGCGCCCGCCGATCCGCTTGATGACGTAGTCGCTCACGAACCCGAGCAGACCGATGCTGACCATCGACGCAATCACGATGTCGTAGCGCAGGAAGTAGTACGAATCCCACAGTACGTAGCCCACGCCGCTCTTCACCGCGACCATCTCGGCCGTGACGGTCAACATCCATGCGGAACCGATCGCGATGCGCAGCCCCGAGAAGATGCTCGGCAATGCAGCGGGAAACACGATGTGACGCAGCAGCATCGACGACGTCCCGCCTGTCATCGCGCCTGCGCGCAGCAGATTGCGGTCGCACGTTTTCACGCCGTGAATCGTGCTGAGCAGCACGGGGAAGAACGACCCCATGAAGACCAGAAAGATCGCCGGCTTGTTGGCGATGCCGAACCAGATGATCGCGAGCGGAATCCACGAGACGGGCGGCACGGGGCGCAGCGTTTGCAGTGTCGGCTCGACCAGCGATTCGATCGAACGCGACCAGCCTATCGCCATGCCGATGGCGACGCCGAGCACCGTGGCGATCGCGAAGCCCGCGAACACGCGTCCGGAACTGGCCGCGATATCGAAGAGCCAGTGGCCGGAGTAGGTCTGGGTGTTGCCGTCGGTGCTGAAAATCCAGTCGGCCCAGGCGAGCACGACCTGCGACGGCGCCGGCAGCAACGCGGCGGGCAGGATGCCCGAGCGGGAAAACGCCTCCCACCCGGCCAGCAGCAGCACCGGCACGATGCCACGCTCGATCCGCTTGTAGAAACGTGAGGAAAACAGGGATGGCATGGTGCGCGTTCCGATCAGTAACCGAGTTCGGTCTTGGGTTTGCCGGTCACCTTCTCGAGGAAGCTGTAGTCGAGATTCTTCTGCACCGCATCGCTGACGTCCGAATTCACGTACTTCAGGTCGTGCATCATCTTCGCAATCGACATGGCGGACGTGCGGTACATTTTGTAGTCCGGATAGAGGTTGTCGACCGCACCCGCTGCAATGGTCTTGTCGAGCCCCGTCACCTTCTGGATCGTGTCGACGAAAAGCGGTTTGTTCGCGGCCATCATGTCGTCCACCTTGACGATCGCGCGAACCGTTTCGAGCACGCCTTGCGGATTGCTCTCGATCACATCCGGGCGCGTGACGATCAGGTTGGTCAGCTTGCCGGCCGCCTGGTCATACGGAAACGCAAAAAATTTGGCCGCCTTGACCTCGCGGATTTGCGTGGCGAACGGCTCGACCGACGTAATCAATTCGACTTCGCCCCGGCGCAGCGCCTGAACGTGGTCCGAAGGATTCGGGATGTTGATGAACTGCACATCCTTGTTGATGTCGATGCCGTGCGTGAGGAACGCGCCGCGCATATGAATGTCCTGCGCATTACCGCGCGACGCGGCGACGCGGAACGGCTTGCCGTCCTTCTTGTACTGCATGATGAGTTTCTTCAAGCCGTCCCAGTCGCCCGCTTGCACCGGCAAATTGTTGGCGATCAGCACCTGCGAGCCGCCGTTGATCTGGCCGGAGACGCCGACTACCTTGAAGCCCTTGTCGAGTGCCGTGACATAGTGCAGATAGGTGACCTGTGCGATGTCGATGCTTTTCGAGAGCAACGCGGTCAGCACGTCGTTGCCCGTATTGAACGAGGTTGTCGTCAGCTTGACGCCGGTGGCGTACTGCGGGGTGAGCGACAACGGTGTGCAGTGCGCGCACTTGGCATAGCCGAGGTTGATCGGTTCGGCGTCCTTGGCGTGGCCGGCCGCGGGCGCAAGCGCGGCGGCGACCAGTAGAGGTGCAAACAGCACGCGCGCAGCGCTTTTCAGGACGGCGAGAGAGGAACGGGCAAATCGCATCAGGTGGACTCCGTTTTGTCACAAAATGAAATATGTTTGTGACAAAACTAAGCAACAGGTGTGCCAATGAATCACTTGGAGAACATCGGCAAGCTCAAACATGACTTCTGTATGGGGCTCAAAGCCGCGAGCGGCGGCGCGCATGGGGCAGGCGGGGAAAATGGGCGCAATCCCATTCGTTGATGGGTCGAGCAGGCTGAGACATTGCTATATCAACGCATTCCGCACCTGTTGCGTGCGGACTGGGTTCGCTGTAAGTGCCTGGTGACATGAATGGTGCAAGTTTCCACAATCAAGTTTATTTTTGTCACAATGTACAATTGCAATGACGCAAAACCATCGTTGGTCAGTGGAGAACACCCAGCGTGCTAATCGACAAAGAATCCGTCGGCTCGCGTAAGGCGCGGCCGGCCGCTCAGATCCTCGATGCGGAAGACAATTCCGATGCGATCTATGAGCGCATCCTCACCGCGGTGATGGAGCACCGGCTGATTCCGGGCACCAAACTCGTCGAGGAAAAACTCGCCAGCGTGTTCAAGGTCAACCGCACGCGAATTCGCAAGGTGCTGGCGCGGCTCACGCACGAAGGCATCGTCACCACGATCCCGAATCGCGGGGCGTTCATCGCAAGCCCGTCGGTGCAGGACGCGCGCCATATTTTCCAGGCGCGGCGCATTCTCGAGCCGGCGCTGATCCGCAGCCTCGTCGAGCGTGGCAAGGCCGAGGATTTTCGGCGTCTCCATGCGCATGTCGCCAAGGAACGTGCGGCCCGCGAGAAGGGCGACAAGCACGCGGTGATTCGCCTCTCCGGGGAATTTCATCTGCTGATCGCCGAAATGGTGGCGAGTCCGCCGCTGACCAAGCTGATGCGCGAACTCGCTTCGCTGACCTGTCTCATCATCTTGCTGTTCGATTCCCCCAACGTGCCCGCCTGTCCGAATCACGAGCACACGGAAATCGTCGGGCTGATGGAGAAGGGCGAACTCGATGCGGCGATAGCGGCGGCGGTCGGACACCTCGATCACATCGAGGCGACGCTTGATCTCTCGTTGCCCGAGGACACTGAGGTCGATCTGCAGGCCATCTTTGGATGAGTGCGCGCGGCGTCTGCTCGCGCCTCGATACTGCTATCGCACCATGACCGTTGCTGTTGGCGATATTGCCGCGCGGCGACACCTGGCTGGAGCCATCATGAAACTGCTGATCGTCAACCCGAACATTTCACGCGGCGTCACCGATCTGATCGAAGCCGAAGCTCGCCGCGTCGCGTCAGCCGATGTGCAGATCGAGATGGCGACAGCGGCAAGCGGTGTGGCCTACATCGAAACCCGCTTCGAGGCGCTGCTCGGTGCGCACGCCGTGGCGAGCATCGCCGGGGAACGCAAAGGCCAATACGATGCGCTGCTGATTGCGGCATTCGGCGACCCCGGTCTGCACGAATTGCGGGAAGTACTCGACGTGCCGGTTGTCGGCATGACCGAAGCCGCGCTGATGACCGCGGCGCAACTCGGTCAGCGGATCGGGATCATTGCGATTTCGCGGCGCATCACCGCCTGGTATCGGGAATGCGTTGACCGTTACGGCATGTTGAGCCGGCTGGCGGGAATCCGTCATCTCGATCGCCCGCTGCGTGACCCCGCCACGGTCCGGGAAGATCACGGCAGCTATCTGGTCGAATTGAGCCGCCGCGCGGTGGAAGAAGACGGCGCGGACGTGCTGATTCTGGCTGGCGCGCCGCTCGCAGGGTTGGCGCGCAGTGTGGCGGACCTTCTGCCGGTGCCGGTTGTCGATGGCGTATCGAGTGGGGTGTGCCAGGCGCAAGTATTGACCCGTCTCGCAACGATACGCGCTCAGAGCGGCAGTTTCGCCAAACCGCCACCCAAGCTCAATGCCGGACTCTCGAATGGTCTTTCCGAATTACTGGCGCGTGAATGAGAGTTCGCACTTGCTCACTCGCTATGAGCGGTGACCGATTGATCCAGACCGCCGACCATTGCACGAAAGACTTGCGGTAAATATTTTTGCCCGGTATTGTCGAGCCGTTCTGCGATGCAGCGCGGGAGAGATCGTCAAGGATTCGCGACGACGCCGACGGAGCAACCGCCCCGGAAACTCTCAGGCAAAAGGACCGCGCAGCAGGAACATCTGGAGAGCGGCGCACGCGCGCCCACCGAAGGGGATTCCCCGCCTGCTTGCCCGGCGCGGGAAGAAACTCTCAGGTACATGGACAGATGGGGCATCGACGCCGATTTCGAATCAGTCAACACGAAATCGACATCGGCGATGCTCAACCACTCTGGACCATGTCATGTCACGAATCGCCATTATCGGCGCCGGCATTACCGGCGTCACGACCGCTCATGCGCTCGCGCAGCGCGGCCATCACGTTACCGTGTTCGAACGCCACCGCTACGCGGCCATGGAGACCTCGTTCGCCAACGGCGGCCAGCTTTCCGCCAGCAATGCCGAAGTCTGGAACAGCGCGGCGACCGTGCTCAAGGGCCTGCGCTGGATGCTCACGCGCGATGCCCCGCTGCTGCTCAATCCGCTACCCACGTGGCACAAGTATTCGTGGATGGGCGAATTCCTGCGGCAGATTCCGCACTATCGCGCGAATACGGTCGAAACCGTGCGGCTCGCGCTCGCCGCGCGCGAGCATCTGTTTTCGATCGCTGAAAAAGAAGGTATCGATTTCGATCTGGAACGGCGCGGCATTCTGCATATCTACAAGACCAGCAGGGAATTCGACGCCGCGAGCAAGGTGAATGACCTGCTGCGTGAAGGCGGCCTCGAGCGCAACCCGGTCAGTGCAAGCGAATTGCAGCGCATCGAACCCGCGTTGCATGGCGATTTTTATGGCGGTTTTTTTACGCCGTCCGATTCGACCGGCGACATTCACAAGTTCACGCGCGGGCTCGCGCAGGCATGCGAACGGCACGGCGTCGAATTCCATTACGACGCGCAGATCACGTCGATCGAGCAGCCTGCCGAAGGCCGTTTTTCGCTGATGGTCAATCTCGAAGGCGAAACGCAGCCGTTCACCTTCGAGCGCATCGTCGTCTGCGCCGGCGTGAAGAGCCGCGACTTCGCGGCGATGCTCGGCGATCACGTGAATATCTATCCTGTGAAGGGCTATTCGATCACCGTCTGTCTCGACGACAAAACCAGTCAGCAGCACGCGCCGTCAGTCAGCCTGCTCGACGACAGTGCGAAGATCGTGACGAGCCGTCTCGGCGCGGATCGTTTCCGGGTAGCGGGCACGGCGGAAATCAACGGCTTTAACCGCGATATTCGTTCGGACCGCATCGCACCGCTAGTGGACTGGACGCGGCGATATTTTCCCGAAGTATCGACTTCGCGCGTCATTCCCTGGGCGGGTTTGCGGCCGATGCTTCCGAGCATGTTGCCCAAGGTGGGCCGTGGGAAACGGCGCGGCGTGTTCTACAACACGGGGCATGGTCATCTGGGCTGGACGTTGTCGGCGGCAACGGCGCACGCCGTTGCGAGCGCGATGTAGCATCGACCAGGCACCTCATGGTCGGATCATCTCTCGCGCGGTGTGCGTGAGAGATGATCCGACACGTGGCCTAGCGAACGCCGACGGCAAGGCGCGTGTCGCTGTAGCGCATGCCGGCAGGCATGCGTCCCTCGTCATCGCCGTCGAGCTTGGTTCGCAGGCGCCGGATGAAATCCTGCGCGGTGGCGGTCAGCAGTTCGCCGCTGGAATAGGCGAGGTACATGCCGATCCTGGGCATTGGTTCTCTCAGGCTCAGCAATTTGAGCATGCCGTCATCCACGCGCTGGGACAGCAATGGCATCGCCAGCGACGTAAATACCGTGATCGCCTCCATCCGCATCGCGAGGTCCAGATAGAGATTCATCGCTGAACAGCGCGTCGTGCGCGTCGGCGGGGGCATACCGTGCGCCCCGAACAGCGTTGCGACAAAGCCGGATTCGTCGTTGGGAGAATCCAGCAGGAGCCATGGAAGCGCGTGAAGCTGTTCGATCGACAGCGTTTCGCTACCTTGATAGGACGCCGCGATGGTCAGTTGCACGTCGAGATCGTAGAGTTGCATCCATTCGAACGTGGCGTTTTTTGGCTCGCCGTATTGCGTAAAGATCGCCACGTCGATCGTGCCGTTTCGCAAACCGTCCGCGATATTCTCGGCGCGCCATTCGATCACCTGCAAGTTCACGTCCGGGCGCGCTGCGGTCAGTTCGATCAACGAGTCGGCGAGCGCGCGCGTCGACGCCGGCGGCGTGACCGCGAGCGTGAGCCGCCCGCCGAGTTCTCCGCGCGCTGTCTGCGCGTCTTCCACGATACGCCCGACTTCCCGCTGCACGACGAGTGCGCGTTTTAGCACCTGGTGGGCGAATGGCGTCAAGGTGGCGCCATTCGCCGATCGGGTCAGCAACAGCATGCCCAGTTCGACTTCCAGCTCCCGGATGGAGCGGCTGATCGCCGGCTGCGTCAGGAACAGACGGCGAGCGGCTTCATGCAGACTGCCGGCCTCGGCGACCGCACGCAGCGCGTCGAGTTGTCTCAACTTCACAGTGCCCCCAGTTCTCATGTTCATCTTTCAAGGGCATAGCTTAGCGGGACAAAAATGCTCACGGCGCGTCGTTGTGGCGGGTTAGCCCGCTGCCTTCGGCAGAGGCGGCTTCACACTCTCAGGAATCGGGCACACGTACGGCTCAACGGCCAGGCGCTCCGCCAGTTCCGTGCGCGCTGCCGCGAGCAGCAGCGGGCTGGTGTACAACTCCAGTGCGGTGGCGGCCATCGTCTTGGCCGCGAGCACCATGCCCTTGTGCGCGATCGCGCTCTTGCCCTGGGCAACCCACTGCCACGAATGCGGCGACGTGCCGAACGCAAAGCATGCGGTCATGCACTGCACCGTGGGCGTGACCCAACTGACGTCGCCGACGTCGGTCGAACCGCCCATCTTCGACGGACGGTCGTTGTCGAGTGCATCGACGCCATCGAACAGCGCCTTCGGTTGGCGCCACGCTGCGGCAAGCATTCGTCCCGCCATTTCGATCTCGTCGGGGCGCGTCGTTTGATGAATCGACTCGGCGAACTGCAGTTCGGCCTTGTCATACTGTGGCGCGCCGAACTCCTTCAACTTCGCGTGCATCAGCTCGTTCAACGTCGTGTTGCGCATCAGGTTCGAACAGGCCGAATGAACCTCGATTTCCAACTCGCAATCGGTCATCAGCGCCGCGCCGCGCGCGATGTTGCAGACCCGCTCGTACAGTTCCTGAGCATCACGATTGCGCGGCGCGCGGATCATGTACAGCGCCGCCGCATTCGGCTGCACGACGTTTGGCGCGACGCCGCCCGCGTCGGTGATCGCGTAGTGAACACGGGCATCAGGGATCATGTGTTCGCGCAGGAAGTTCGTGCCGATGTTCATCAGTTCGAGCGCGTCGAGCGCGCTGCGTCCGAGGTGCGGCGACGCGCCGGCGTGCGCGGCGACACCCTTGAAGCGGAAGTACGCCTGTTTGACCGCGAGACTCTCGATATTCATGATCGTGTTCGCGACGCCGGGGTGCCACGTGATCGCGGCGGACACATCGTCGAACAGACCCGCGCGGGTCATGAAGGTCTTGCCCCAGCCGCCTTCCTCCGCGGGACAACCGTAGAAGCGAACCGTGCCTTCGATGCCGCTGCGCTCCAGCGCGTTTTTGACCGCGACGGCCGCCAGATGCGCGCTTGTCCCGAGCAGATGGTGGCCACAGCCGTGGCCGTTACCGTTGACGATCTCGTTCGACGGGCAGCAACTGAGCGCGAGGCTCTCCTGGCTAAGGCCGGACAGCGCATCGAATTCGCCGAGAATGCCGATCACCGGGCCACCCGAGCCGGCTTCGGCGACGAACGCCGTCGGAATACCGGCGACACCCTCGCGCACGGTGAAGCCCGCCGATTTCAGAAACGCGATATGCGCGGCAGCCGATTTCTGTTCGGTGTAGCCCAACTCCGCGTACTGCCAGATTTCGTCCGATAGCTGGATGTACTTGTCTTTTCTGCTCTCGATGAAATCGTGAACCAGTTCGCTCGACACGGATTATCTCCTCAGTAGGGTGACGCAAAATGGATGCGCGACAGGGCCGCGCATCCGATCAGAATTGATGGTTGATACCCAGCGTGACGCTCGACACGGTGCGTCCGGGAGCGGGTGCGGGCGAGCCGCTGTCGTAGTTGTAGGTGACGCTGGAGTTCGGCCCGTTACGCATCAGACCGACGCGTCCGTAAACAGACGTTCGCTTCGACAGAAAATGATCGATACCGATGGTCGAGCCGTATGCGTAGTCCTGAGCTTTCGTCGTATCGCGATACGCAACCGAAGCGCGCAGCAAGTTGACGCCCCACCATTTTTGCAAACCGAGCAGATACAGACTTGCGATAGCCGTGTCGGCGGTTTGCGGCACATAGCGGATATAGGCGCCTTGCGCGATGAACGGGCCGACGTCGTACATCAGCGAGACCAGATAGGTGTCGGTGCGCTTGGTCGGCGCGATTCGGGTGTCGCCGACACAACTGCTCGTCATCGACGGGTCGCACCAGCTTTGGCCGAAAGCGATCGACAGCACCGCGCGTTTGTCGATATAAGAGACCATTGCCGAGCGTTGGTGCACGGCGGGCCCGATCGATTGATCGCCCTTGAGGGAGTAGCTCAGGTCGAAGCCGAATGGGCCGAAGCGCGGCGAGATATAGCGCAACGTGTTGGGCAGGCGGCCGAGCGCGTCGCCGTTCGCACCGAGACCGAGATCCGTGACGCCGAGAAAATACGTATAGACCGATTCGTGCGCGACGGCGAGGAACGGATCCGCGCCGAGCGCCGCAGCACCGGCCGACGTATATTGACGGCCTAAGGTCAGCTGCCCGTAGATGGGATTCTGCATCCCGATATAGAACGCGCGATTAAAGAACGACGTCGTATCCTGAACCGCGCCGGTGTTGCCGAGGAATCCGTTTTCCAGCCGGAAGAACACGGTCCATTGATTACCCAGATATTCCTGTCCGTAGAAACCGAACTTCGACGTCAGTGCGCCGCCCGATTGCACGCGCGTGATGCTGTATGGACCGGCCTTCGTATAGTTGATGCCCATGTCCAGCGTCCCGTAGAGCGTGACAAAGGTACGCTGTGACGCGACACCCAGTGTCTGCGGCCCCAGGCCGGCGCCCCAGTATCTGAAGATCGACTGCATTTGCGAGCCGGTTGCGTACAGAACAGCGGCCGAGTCGGCTGGCGCGCCTGGAGATACTTCGGCGAATGCCCCGGAGCACGCTAATGTGCCAAGCGAAGCGAGCAGCGCACCCAATGTTTTTTTCATTGCAAATCTCCACTTGCGTGTTTTTAATCAATGCGCGGGTGAACGGGGCGAGCCGCTCCCTCGCGTCTCATTCGAACGCGAATGCTGATTGACTCAGCGGGATGAATATCGGCCTGGAGTCCGGCGTCCGGCCGCCCAAAGGCGGACCGTGCCGTTTGTTATGAGGCGCGCTTGCGCGGCTCGGGGAGGCTGGACATCGCGCACACGGTGACGATTCCGCAGGCGATCATGTAGAGCGCCAGCGACATCGGATTGCCGGTCTTTGCAAGCAGCCAGGTCACGATGAACTGCGCGGCACCGCCAAAGAGTGCAACACCAATGCTATAGATGACGGAGAGTCCGCTCGCCCGCACGCTGGCCGGGAACATCTCCATGAGCAGCAGCAACATCGGTGCGCTGCCGAAGCTGCTCGCCGCCGTGACGATGGCGACCACGACAAGGGCCAGCGGAATGCTCGGATGCATGTTCATCGCCCAGAACGCGGGGTAGATGAGCAGTGTCGTCAGCACGACGGAGGCGAGTGCAATCGGCTTGCGAGAGACGGTCCGATCGGCGATCAGGCCGGACACGAGACACATGACCGTCATCGTTGCACCCGACACACAGCCGGCCATCAACGACAGCGAGGTGGAAAGGTGCAGCACGCGTACCAGATAGGTCGGCATGAAGAACACGACGAGGTACATGCCGACCGTTCCGGCGACGATAGACAACACACCGCGCACGATCTTGCTGCCGTGCTCGGTGAACAAAGTCGTGAGCGGATGAGATTCCGCTGCATCGCCATCCAGCGTTTCGTCGAGATGAGTGCGGATATAGAGACCGACGGGCGCGATCAGCAGCCCCAGCAGAAACGGCATCCGCCAGCCCCAGGACTCAAGCGCGGAGGACGACAGGCTTGCGTAGAGCACCGCACCGCTCAATGCGCCGAGCACGGCGGCGCATCCCTGGCTCGCGCCTTGCCAGCCGATCCGGAAGCCGCGGCTGCCGAAGCTGCCTGATTCCATCAACATCGCGGTCGACGCGCCGATTTCTCCGCCGAGCGAGAAACCCTGCAACATGCGGCCGAATACGATGACGAGCGTGCCGAGAGTCCCGGCCGTTGCATACGTGGGTGCGAAGGCAATGCACAGCGTGCCGCCCACCATGAGCGCGATCGTTAGCGTCATCGCAGCCTTGCGCCCGCGGCGGTCGGCGAAGCTGCCGATGACCAGCGCGCCGAGCGGGCGCATGACGAAACCGATGCCGAAGGTTCCGACCGCGAGCAGCAGGGAACCGTACGCGCTATCGACCGGGAAAAACAGCTTGCCGATCAGCATGGCGAAAAAGCTGTAGACGGTGAAGTCGTACATCTCAAGCGCGTTGCCGATCGAGCAGGCGGCGATCGTGCGTATCTGAGGACTCGACTGAATGGGACGGAGCGCAGCGGGCGTTTCGGCGGTTTGTAGAGTGACGTTGCTCATCGAATTCCCGGAGGACGACGGTTTGATGGCAAGCACACGAGCGATCCTCACAAGTGTGGGAACCGGCATCGGCTTGAGGTGAAGCCAGTATTTCCGGGAAAAAAACCTTCGGCTATTCACATTTTTTTGGGCCGATAAATTTTGGTATGTGCCTTATGCAGGGTGGGGCATCGCGACTGAAATGCCTAAAGGATCTGCGTCGGACGTTTGGGTTCGTTCGCCGGTCATTCCTGATTCGGAGAGAATGGGGATGTATGCGGCGGCATGGCTGCACGGTGTTGGTGCCGTCGGGTAGCAGGACGGCGTGCTCGCGCAGTCGTGCGCCATCCGTTCGGAAGTGGTTGTCCTGCCCAGACACAATCGGGCTTAGGGCATCGCCAGCCAACGAAGGGGCAAGGAAGGAACCGCATTCCTCTGGGGCCGTTTAAAATATGAGGTGGCGACAGGCGCGAGTGGCACGGGAGATGCTTGAGAGTGCCCAAGCGCATGGAGCGCCCGATCGTGGGCTCACCTCCGCCGGAGGGGGCGAAACGCGGTGAGCGTTTCCAGGATCACATTAAGGAAGAATGTGCAAATGCGACCGCTCTCGAAGTTGTTGGCAATCGTTGCTATGGTTCCAGCGCCGGCATTCAGCCATGCCCTGGACGATCAATTGACGTGCGGAGAAACCGCGCACGAATTCGTCACCAGTCTCGTCGATACGCAGTCGATCGCAGTTCCCGCAATGCGGGTCGAGGCAAACTCGGTGAACGCGTTTCGCCCGACGAGCGGCGCAGGTTTGACTGCATTCGGCCTGCGCGTTCATGCCGTTTTCGGATATCAGCCGGATGATCCGCTTTTCAAAGCTGGCGACGGAAATCCTGCGCCAGGCGCGGTCTACGGTGTGGTGGTGCTCGGTTCGGCGGATTCGGTCAAGCGTCTTCTCACCGGCGCGGGGAGCACGGCGACTGTTCATTCGGTCATTCCAATGGTGCTGACGGCCATTGTGTGCAGGCAGACGGCGGGTGGGGAGAGCGCGGAGTGAGCGCCGTTGGCCCCCCGCCGTTGTCCCCAACACGCGGCCGTGCCATGTTTCAACGGCGCCGGCGACGGGTGCTATCCGTTTGAGGGTGTGATGCCGTTGTGAGTGCGACATTTCAGGCTGGGCCGTGGTGCCAATACATGGTGTAAAGGATCCTGGATGGGCTGCTTCGAGATGCGGAAAGAGCGGCATTCCAGACAGCATACGCAGTGGCCTCTCTGAGAGGCAGTCTCGTGAGGTTGCGTCGCCGTGAGTATCCTGCGTTCGACCACGGCGGTAGTTCGGCTCTTTCCATCGGCGGATGCCTTCAGCAACGAGTTGTCCCTTGTGTCCGCCGGTGCCCAAAGATGCTGTGCGAGGGCCTCCAGGAGACAAGATCTGGGTCTTCGATGAGATTGTCTATAGATTCGACCACAGCCCAATCAGTTGTTGGCCCGCGGCCTGAAGATTTTCGGGCTTCACCATGCCCCTCGTACTCGTTGGCCAAGTATCGCCATAAGGGTGCGCGCGTTTCGCTGACCCTGGTCTTCGCGGCAGTTATTGAAAATCACGTGCGTCGTTGCCACCTGCCTCGAGATATCGCGGATGGGTCCGGATAACTGGGTCAGTTCACCGTCGCTGTAGTCGTAGTCGAAGCGTACCGAGGCGGTCGCGGCACCGGTCGGGCTCCACGTATCCGCATTGCGACCATGCAGCCGTACGAACGCAAGGTGAGGATTGGTGACTTCCCACACGGTGTGCGCACGGTTCGTGACTTCTACAGGCGCATCCATGATGACGTGTACGAGCTTGTATCGCCTTAGCAGGTCTAATGTGCTGGATGCGTGTTTGTCGTCCAGCCATGAATTGTTCCGAAACTCTACCGCGACCGTGTAGCCGTGCATGCGGTCCGCACATTCTTCGACGTGGGCGCTTCCTTCAGGACCGCAGGTCAGCCATGGAGCAAACTGGAAAAGAACGGCACCAAGCTTGCCAGCGCGGTGCAGTGGCGCGAGCGCCTCGCGATAACGCCGCCAGAGTTCATCAAGCACCTCGTCCGGAATATCACGGTAGTAGAGGCTCTTTTTGCCCGTCTCCGGGATCGCCATCGCGATGTCCTTCGTCAGAGACTCCCGCGCGGTCTGATGTCCAGTCAGCAGCCGGAACGCCTTGACATCGAAAGTGAAATCGTCGGGCGTGCGCTCCGCCCACAGCGCTGAGTTCGACGCAGAGGGCATGCCGTAGTAGCTGGAATCAACCTCCACCAGCGGGAACTGCGATGCATAGAACCGCAGTCGTGCCTCGGCGCTTCGACATTCGGCCGGATAGAAACGCTTGCACGCGATGAGCGTCTTATCCGTCCAGCCAGCCGACCCGCAAAGTATTTTCACGATGCCTCCTGATCCGAGTGCGGTGCCTGCAGGACGATGATGGATTGTCTCGTGGTCGCCGCGTCGTCACGCACGTGATTGGCCGGACGAGCCAAGGCGCGCTACAAGAACGCCGCCCAGCAGGCCGCCGAGATGGCTCTGCCACGACAGGCCGGGATAGAGCGGCAAAACGCCGAGCAGCATGCTGAGACCGAAGCTGCTTATAACGAGCAATGCCACAAGTATCGAAACGATTTTGCGGGTGTAGTAACCTCGCGCAACGAGGTAGCCGGCATAGCCGAATACCAGCCCGCTCGCTCCGATGTGCACGGAGCCGGATGCACCGAATAGCCACGCGCAGAGGCCTGCGCCAAGCATCGCGCCCGCCGTCGCCTCCCAGAGGAGCGAGATGCGAGGCCACATGCAGAGCCATCCGAGCACCAGCAGGCCGCCGGTATTGGCCGCAATGTGCCCCAGACTTGCGTGCAGCCATGGGGCGAACAGGATGCCTTGCAAGCCGCTGAGCGAACGTGGCACCACGCCGTGCGCATTCAAATTCAGGAACGGCAACGCAGCCGACAGGAAGAATACCGCCCACATCGAGCCGACGAACAGTGCGAGCAGCGCGACGCGCGCCTTGAGTCGCGCGGCTAGAGTGTCTCTGGCGGCGGTCGCGGACCCAAGCCGTATCGTCGGTTGCGGCATTGCGCATTGCTCCGGACAGTGGGTGCCGCGTCGTAGCGCACGGTTTGAGTCCGAAGGTCTCTGACGTGCCTAAGCGTGCAGCAGGTGAGTACAGGAAGTTACGCTCACTTTACCGGGTAAAACGACTGTCGGCATGATGGTCGTCCAGTCAAGGCCAGACGCGAGCAAGCCAGGGGGATAGCGTGCATCGAATTCTGAAAAGCGCGCTCGTTACCCTTTCAATGGCTTCATTCGCGACGGTGGCTTCCGGCTGCAAGCGCGCGGTGCAGAGCCATTCGCGGGGTCGCCGGCGAGCCGTTGAGACTTCAGATCAAACGGAGGTGTCAGGAATTTTGTGTGCTGAGGTCGGTTAAAAAATCTCAGCTCATCGCGGCGGTGAATCGCTCGCCGAACAGAATGGCGAACTGATT
>NZ_JBWCCT010000012.1:0-201434 GCF_056279605.1 Paraburkholderia sp. TE9906 | reverse complement strand
CTTGATACTTTCGCTTTTACAGCAGACTCCAAAGAATCCACCGTCGCGTCTCGCATCAAGCGCCCACACTTATCGGCTGTTAATTTTTAAAGATCATTCGCTTAGAAGCTCTGCTTTCTTCGCGTCCGTCATCTAACGGGAGGCGAATTATGCGATGCGGCCCGCACCCCGTCAACCCCTCCGATGCAATTATTTTCGAAAAGTTGAGAAGCGCAGAAAAGAGGCGCCGTGAGGGGGCGACGAATTAGTTAGTCATCCGATCCAATCTGGCGCGTCGAGCAAACCCAGCGATCGACTAATAGAGCATACGGATACCAGATGGAGAGGGAACCGACGTTTTCCTGTCGCACGGTTGGATATTCCTCCTACCAGACAGAGAGTCGCGAAGAGTCTGATGAACTTGCTTTGCGGCCACTCATCTATATCGATGAGCAGAGCCGCCCCGCGAAAACTTGTCCACAGAAAAAGTGCGCAAGCCTGTGGATAACCTTCCCGCAACCGCGCCAAGTCATTGATGTAAAACCTTTCTCGCGCGTTGCGCGCCGGGCGCGGCCATCTTCGTGGTCACGCCCGCCTCGTCCAACGTCAAGCCGACTTTGTCACCGCGCGCCCATTCACGCGCATGAAAGCACCACGCTCGACCAGCGCGCCGAACAGCAGTCCGATCGTCGTCCACATGATCACCTGCATGCCAATCGCCGCGACGCGGAACTTCCACAGCAGTATTGCAGGGAAAGCCGCCGGCACTTCGTTGACGGCCGGCATCGACAGTTGCACCGCCGCGATGATCGCAACGAACACCAGTCCCGCGACAATCGAGCCGTTCCATGCGCCGAGCTTCATCACCGCGCGCCGCCGGACCTTCAGTGAGAACATCATCGCCGTCAGCGAGATCGCAATCATCAGGAAGAACAGCCCCGTGCGCATGCCGATCGTGTCGGGGTCGCCGACCGACGGCGGATTCGCCGGGTACTTGATGTTCGGCACGATCACCAATGCAATGAACGCGCCAAGCGCGAGCCATGCGGACAAGGCGCGCGCGCTCAATGCGCCCACTCGCCCATACGCATAGGCGAACACCAGCGAGAACAGGCCGCCGAACGCCGCCCCATAAGTCACCACGCCCGTCAGCAGGCCCAGGCCCGCTTGCGTGTCGCGGTTCACGAGTTCGGGTTCGGGCGCATCGCCATGCGCGGCCTCGACCTTTTCTTCGAACGAAATAGCCTGATCGACCTGCGGCTCGCCGACCATTCTGGCGAAGCCGAACGTGAGCAATCCTGCGGCGATGCCTGCGAGCATCCCGCGTACCAACAATTTACCAACCATGTCCGACTCCGTTAGTGGCAGGGAAAGCCAAGCAGATGACGGCCGTCGTGCACGAATTCATGCACGTACATACCGGGCACCAGCGACGTGGCGCCCTGTTCCGCACCAACGAAGTAAAGCGCGAGCAACAACAGCAAACCGCCGAACACGACCCACGGCAGCAACTCGCGCAGCGGAATTGGCGTAGGTTGGGCGACGGGTTGGGAAGCAGAGTCGAAAACAGCTTCGGTCATGAGGACATCTCCTGGGGGTAGCGCGCCCCGAAAGTCGATTGCAGAGGGATGGTGCGAAGCTCAGGTCTGGCTTTCGGCTAGTGGTGCCGATTACAGTGGCGCGACCGCGCCGGGCTCTCACCGGCTTCCGTGCTTCGCAGCCCCGTTATTCTACGCGCTAAACTTCGGCCTTCGTGAACGTCGGAGGCCACGCGATGCGGGCCGGCGTTGCGTGTCGGCGCGGTATCGGGAAACGAACGGAATGAACATGCGACTGTTACTGCTGAGCCACGCATCGACCGCCGCGCAGCGCGCAGGCCGCTTTCCCGCCGACGATCCGCCGGACACGCGCGGCCTCGCCGAAGTCAAAGCCAATGCGGCACGCCTGCGTGCCGCACTTCCCGGCGACGCGGCGACCTTCGTCAGCCCGGCCCTATGCGCACGCGATACGGCGTCGGCGCTGGGCCTCGCCGCGACCGTCGACGCCGCGCTGGCGGATATCAACTACGGCGACTGGCAGGGACGGCGCCTCGCCGATCTCGCCATCGAAGCGCCGCAGGAGCTGGCCGCATGGACGCGTGACCCCGACGCCGCGCCACCCGGCGGCGAATCGTTCAGTCAGCTAGTCACGCGCATGGGGCAATGGCTCGACGCGCTCGGCACGCCGGACGATGCCGGCGGCGCAACAACAACCGGCAAAACGAGCGCCGCATCGACCCACGCACACACGGTCGTCGCCGTGACACACGCTCCGCTGCTGCGCGCTGCGATCGTGCATGCGACGGGGGCATCGCCCACGGTGTTTCCGCGCATCGAGATCACGCCGCTGTCGATGGTCGAATTGCGGTATTCACAGCGTGGCTGGACATGGCGGCCCGCCTCCCTCTAGTCGCATCCGGTCGTAACCGCCAGCCGCCCGAGCGCTACTTCCTCACTTCCCCGACACCACCAGGCGTAAACCGTTCGCCCCCGCCGGCGTCAGCGCGATATCGGTCCGCCTGCCCTTCGCACCCAGATAAAAGTGCTGGCGTCCCGGCGAATTCTGATCATGCGTCGCGTCCGGCAAACACGAAGCGATATCCGCCGCCACGGCTTGCAGGGCGTCCAGCTTCGAGCCGGCATCGCCATGCGGCGTCCACGTGCATTGGAAACTGCGATGACTCGCGGAACATTGCGCGTCGTCGCCATAGGGTTGCGCGACGCCTTTGCCGTCTTCCGGCGTCAACGACGCAAGACCGTCGGGCGCGGCCGCTACGATCCGCTTGAGCGCGGCACACGGGCTGGGCGTATCGTCGGCATAGGCGCCGCCCGGCAATAACACACCGAACGATGCGGCGGCACATACAGCGGCAAGTAATCGGAAATTGTTCATATCGGCAGCGGGACTGTTGAAAAGAGGACTGGCGTACGGCACTGACGCATTCCCAACCTGGTTCAACGCGTGGAGCACGCTCCGTGCCCATGGGCGACTCACGCGTCATGAGCGCCACATGCCGTCCTTTGCTCGCACGACATCGCGCACTGGATCAAACCAGCCGAGTCCGCCGAACCGCCCGCCACCACCCCGCGTATTCCCCCTCCCGCGCAGCAACCCACTCCCGCGCCAATGGCACACAACTTGCGTACCCGCCGTACCGGCCCAGAAAACTGCGCCACCCAACCCGACGCACATCGCTACGCCATGTCAAACAAAATTGCCGCCGACACCCCGACCCGCCTTTCCAGCGGCATCGAAGGAATCGACAACATTCTCGGAGGAGGTCTCACACCCAACCGGATGTACCTCGTGGAAGGCGCACCGGGCACAGGTAAAACCACCCTGGCCTTGCAATTCCTACTCAAGGGCGCCGAGGAAGGCCAGACCGGCCTTTACATCACGCTCTCCGAAACCCGCGCCGAGCTGGTCTCCGTGGGCGAAAGCCACGGCTGGGACGTCAGCCGCTTCGCGATCCTCGAGTTGCTCTCCGACGAAGGCCTCGACCCACAATACGAGCAGACCGTGCTGCATCCCGCGGAAGTCGAGCTGGGTGAAACCGTGGGCAACGTGATCCAGCAGGTCGAAGAACTCAAACCCGCGCGCATCGTGCTCGACAGTCTCTCGGAACTGCGTCTGCTTTCGCAGAACCCGCTGCGCTACCGCCGCCAGATTCTCGCGCTCAAACGCTATTTCGCGACCCGTGAATGCACGGTGCTGCTGCTCGACGACAATTCGTCGGATCCCGGCGACGTGCAACTGCACAGCATCGCGCACGGCGTGATCACGCTCGACAACCTCGCGCACGATTACGGCGGCAACCGGCGCCGCGCGCGCATCGCGAAGATGCGCGGCATCAAGTTCCGCGAGGGCTATCACGACTTCACGCTCGACACGGGCGGCATCCACGTCTATCCGCGCCTCGTCGCGGCCGAGCATCACGCCGAGTTCGACTCCGAGCCGGTCAGCACCGGCACGGCCGGTCTCGATGCGCTGCTCGGCGGCGGACTGATTCCCGGCACCAATGCGCTCATGATCGGCCCGTCGGGAGTCGGCAAGACCACCACCGTGGTGTCGTGCCTGATCGCGGCGCTCGAGCGCGGCGAGCGCTGCATCTATTACGTGTTCGACGAAACGCTCACCACGCTGACGATCCGCTGCGCCACGCTCGGCATGCAGCTCGCGCCGCACGTCGAGAGCGGTCTGCTGACGTTGCGCCAGATCGATCCGGCGGAAATCTCGCCGGGCGAATTCGCGAGCGACGTGCGCGACGCGGTCGAAAAAAGGGGCGCGCGCTATGTCGCGATCGACAGCCTGAACGCGTATCTCCAGGCGATGCCCGGCGAGCGCTACCTGCTGCTGCAAATGCACGAACTGCTCGGCTACCTGAACCAGCAAGGCGTCATCACGATGCTGGTGCTGGGGCAGCACGGCATCATCGGCGAAGTGCAGAACGATGTCGACATCAGCTATCTCAGCGACGTCGTCGTGCTGTTCCGCTACTTCGAACACCACGGCGAAGTGCTGACGGCCGTGACCGCCGTGAAGAGCCGCGCGAACGCGCACGAGCGCTCGATCCGCCAGTTCCGCCTCGGCAGCGATGGCGTGGAGGTGGGCGAAGCGCTGCGCGACTTCGAGGGCGTGCTGTCCGGCTTGCCGTCCTATCGCGGCGGCACCGCCCTGCTCGGCGCGCCGGATCGCGTCATCGACACGTCGAGGCGGTAAGGTCATGGAGCACCGCGTCCTCATCCTGGCGCCGTTCGGCCGCGACGCCGAGGTGATCGCCGAAGTCCTGCACAAAGACGAACGCGTGTGCGTGAGGTGCCGCGACGCCGACGCGCTCACCAGCGCGCTCGACACCGGCGCGGGCGCCGCGCTGATCGCCGAGGAAGCGCTTGCAGGCAGCCATGCGTCGCGCCTGTTCGCATGGCTCGAAAGACAGCCGGCGTGGTCGGACTTCCCGTTCATCCTGCTCGCCGCGTCGCGCGTCGGGCATCGCTCCGCGCGCGGGCTGGAAGTGCTCGAACGGCTCGGCAACGTGGTCGTGCTCGAACGTCCGCTGAATTCGGAAACGCTGCGGCGGGCAGTGGCCTCGTCGCTGCGGGCGCGCGCGCGGCAGTATGAATCGCGCCGCCATCTGGCCGAACGGATCGAAGCGCAAGCGGCGCTGGTGCAGCTGAACGATTCGCTGGAAAGCCGCATCGCCGAACGCACGCATGAGCTCGCGTCCGCCAACGACCGGCTGATGATGGAGATTCACGAGCGCGCCAAAGTGCAGGCAGTGCTGGTGCAATCGCAGAAGATGGAAGCGCTCGGGCAGTTGACCGGCGGCATCGCGCATGACTTCAACAACCTGCTGAACGTGATCATGGTCAACGCGGAGCTGATCGCCCGGGTCAGCGCCGACGAGCGCATTCGCGGCATGGCCGCCACCGTCAAACGCGCGACCGAACGCGGCGCGAAACTGACGGGCCAGTTGCTGACCTTCTCGCGCAACAGCAATCTCGATCTGAAAGCGGTCGACGTGGTCGCGTTGCTGCATGGCATGCGCGACATCATCACGGTGTCGCTGGGTTCGAGCATCCGCTACACCAACGAGTTCGACAACGGCGAGATGTGGACCCAGGCCGATGCCAATCAGCTCGAACTGGCGATCCTCAATCTCGCGATCAACGCGCGCGACGCGATGCCGGCCGGCGGCCAGCTCAAGATCCGCGTGCGCGAGCGCGCGGCACCCGACCCGACGCTCGACGACGGCCGTTACGTGGTGGTCGAAGTCGTCGATACCGGCTCGGGCGTGCCGCCCGACGTCGTATCGCGCGTGTTCGATCCGTTCTTCACCACCAAGCCGATCGGCAAGGGCACGGGGCTCGGCCTGAGTCAGGTCTATGGCATCGCGCGGCAGGCGGGCGGCACCGCGCGGCTCTTCAGCGACGAAGGCGCAGGCACCACGGTGGAGATCTGGCTGCCGCTGCGCGAACGCGAAGCCACGCGGACCGAAGCGGCGTCCGATGCCGAAGCGAACGCCGTCGGCGAGAAGCGCGTGCTGGTGGTCGAAGACGACGGCGAGGTGCGCGCCATGCTGGTCGAGTCGCTGAGAATGCTCGGCTATACGGTGACCGAAGCCGCGGACGGCCAGGCCGGCCTGAACCGCCTGCAGGACGACAAGCCCGACCTGCTGATGGTCGACTTCGCGATGCCGGGCATGAACGGCATCGACGTGATCGCCGCCGCGCGCGCGATGCGCGAGGACTTGCCGGTGATTCTCGCGACCGGTTATGCCGACGTGGATATTTCCGGTCTGGCGGTGAAGCGCTGCACGATTCTGCGCAAACCGTTTCAGCTCGACGATCTCGCGCGGACCGTGCGGCTCGGGCTCGCGGCTTGAGCGTGACGCGGTGTCGCTTGCCGCGAGCGGCGCGCTGACGAATTCCCGGGTCGCATGCCCTTGCGACTGACGCTGCCGGCATGCGTTCATGTCCGCGCATGCACAGCCCCTACCGCCTTCCCATGGCGCACGATCGATCGTGCGGACGCCATGACCGTCTGACTGAACAACTCGCAAAGCTAATAACAACGGCACGCGTCCGTCATATTCAGTAAGCATTGTCACACTGCTCCCGCAGACTCCACCCGCGCGAAAAATTTCCAATTCAATAGCTTGCTAACGAATGTTCTGGAAAATACAATACCGCGCATGCCGAATCTCGATACCCTGCGCCGCACCGTCAGCAGCACCCTGGTTGTCGCTGCCAGAAAGTGGCGGCGCACGAGCCACGGCGTGCTGGCGGCCTTCAATGTCTCCGAGGCGTGCGCCACGCCGCTCCTGACCGCCAGCCGGATCGGCGCGGCGGTGCGCCAGGTCACGCTCGCCGATCACGTCGGCATCGAGGGGCCGTCGCTCGTGCGGCTGCTCGATCAACTGTGCGCAGCGGGCCTGATGCGCCGGGAAGAAGACCCCGAAGACCGCCGCGCGAAAACCGTGGCGCTCACCGACGAAGGCCGCGCCGTCACCGCGAAAATGGAAGAAGAACTGGTCACGTTGCGGGCGCAGGCGCTCAAAGGCATATCGCGCAGCGATCTCGAAGCGGCCTTGCGCGTGCTCGATGCCTTCACGAGCGACGCCGCCGAACGCGCCGAACCGGGCGGCAGCGAGCGCACCCAGTCTGGCCAACCGATGCAGCAGGCGCGACGCATACAAGGTGCGCGACCCTCGCCGCGAGCGCAACGCCCACAACAAACCCAGCAGGCACCGGCCAAGCACACGCCCACTGCCAGCAAGACCCGCAAAGCCGCCAAGGCGCCCAAGTCCAACAAAGGCGAAGCAGACGCAGCGGCGCCGCATCGCACCGGCGATCCGGCATAACGGCTCATGGTCTATCCCACCCTGCGTGACTGGCTGTTCTCGGTCAAGACCTTTGCCGCGGCCATGCTTGCGCTCTACATCGGCCTCGCGTTCGAACTGCCACGGCCTTACTGGGCAATGGCCACGGTCTACATCGTGTCGAATCCGTTCGTCGGCGCGACGCGCTCGAAAGCGCTGTATCGCGCGCTCGGCACCGCGCTCGGCGCCGCGGCCGCCGTGCTGCTGGTGCCGCCCTTCGTCGAATCGCCGTATCTGTTCAGCGTGATCGTCGCGCTGTGGACCGGCACGCTGCTCTACCTCGCCGTGTCCGACCGCACCGCGCGCAGCTACGTGTTCATGCTGGCCGCCTATACGATGCCGATCATCGCGCTGCCCTCGGTGACGAACCCGGCCGGCGTGTTCGACCTCGCGATCAGCCGTACCGAGGAGATCACGCTCGGTATCGTCTGCGCGAGCATCGTCGGCAGCTCGCTGTTTCCGAGCCGCCTCGCGCCGACCATCATCGAGCGCACCGACGCGTGGTTTCGCGATGCCGCGTTCTATGCGACCGAAACGCTGTCGGGACGCATCGCCGGCTCGGCGATCTCGGGCGCGCGCCAGCGGCTCGCCAGCACCATCAACGGTCTGGAATTGCTGCTGAGCCAACTCGCTTACGACCACACGCGGCCGGACGTGCTGGCGCGCACGCACGAACTGCGCGGACGCATGCAACTGCTGCTGCCGATCATGTCGTCGCTCGCCGATCCGCTGATCGCGCTCTACAACAGCGGCCGCCATAGCTGGCCCGAAGGGCTCGAAGCGCTGCTCGCCGATGTGATCAAGTGGTTCAACGAACCGCTGCCCGCCGTGAGCGAGGGCTATCACCCCGACACCACCGCCGATTCGCTGCGCGAGCGCATCGCGGCCATGCGCCCGCCCGCCGCCGCGCTCGCGAGCTGGGACGGCGCGCTGTTGTCGAACGCGCTGTGGCGCATGAAGCAGGTGATCGACGTGTGGCAGGACTGCCGTTCGCTGCGCATCATCATCACGCGCGAAGAAGGCTCGTGGCGGCCGCACTTCCGCCACTGGCGTCTGGGCGGCACCCAGCGCTTCTACGACCGCGGCATCATGCTGTTCGCCACCGTGTCGGCGGGACTCGCCGTGGTGCTCGCGTGCAGCCTGTGGATCAGCTCGGGCTGGAACGACGGCGCCAGCGCAGTGACGCTCGCGGCGGTGGCCTGCTGCTTCTTCGCGGCTCTCGACGAACCCGCGCCGATGGTGTTCCGCTTCTTCCTCGCGACCGCGATCAGCGTGGGGGCCGCGGGCATCTACCTGTTCGCAGTGCTGCCGCACGTGCACGACTTCCCGATGCTGGTGCTTCTGTTCGCGGCGCCGTTCATCCTGGTCGGCACGCTGATTCCGCGCCCGCAGTTCAATATGGTCACAGTGCTGGTTGCCGTGAACACGGCCACCTTCATCAGCATTCAGGACGCGTACGACGCGAACTTCCTCACGTTCATGAACGCCAATCTCGCGGGCCTTGCCGGCCTGCTGTACGCGTACCTGTGGACCCGCGTGACGCGCCCGTTCGGCGCCGAACTCGCCGCGTCGCGGCTCTTGCGTTCGAGCTGGGCCGACGTCGCGCTCACGGCCTCGACGCTGCCGATCGAAGACCCGCGCAATCTCGCCGCGCGCATGCTCGACCGCCTGATGCAACTGATCCCGCGTCTGGCCGCCACCGACGATCACCGCCATCCGTCGATCGAGAGCTTCCGCGATCTGCGCATCGGCTTCAACGCGCTCGATCTGCGCCGCCTGACCCACAAACTCGGCGGCGAAGCGCCGGCCGCGATCGCCCGCGTCCTCGATGGAGTGCGTACTTACTACGAGAGCTGCGTCGACCACCGCAAGCGCGAGCCGGTGCCCGAGAGTCTGATGCGCTCGATCGATGCCGCGGTCGCGCGCGTGACTTCACAGGGGCTCGCCAACGCGGCGGCGCCCACCGCCACGTCGCCCACCTCGGCCCGTCAGTTACGCGACGCGCTGCACGCGCTGATCGGCTTGCGTCTTTCGCTGTTTCCGGCGACGCTGACGTCACCGACGCCGCCCGACCCGGAGACCGCAGCCTGATGCGCCTGTCCTGCAACCCGTTCCACCTTCCTGACTCCCCGCGATGATCGGTGAAATCGATATCTTCGGCGTGTTCGTGCCGGCCGTGCTCGTGCTGATGTTCGTCGCCTATCTGATCAACCTGGTGATCCGCACGGTGCTCGGACGCGTCGGTTTCTACCGCTTCGTCTGGCATCGCTCCATCTTCGATCTCGGCATCTACGTGCTGGTGCTGGGCCTTGTCGTTGTCGTTTCGCACAGACTAATAACGTGAAAAAAACCTGGTTCTCCGTCGGTCAGATTCTGCTGACCCTGATCGTGGTCGTGGTGGCAGCCCTCGTGCTGTGGAAACTCGTCGCCTATTACATGTTCGCGCCGTGGACCCGCGACGGACACGTACGCGCCGACGTGATCCAGGTCGCGCCGGATATCTCGGGGCTCATCTCGTCGGTCGAGGTGGTGGACAACCAGCAGGTCAAGCAAGGCCAGGTGCTGTTCGTGATCGATCAGGCCCGCTACACGCTCGCGCTGCGTCAGGCCCAGGCCACCGCGCAGCAGCGTCGCGCGACGCTCGACCAGGCGCGCCGCGAAGATGCGCGCAACCGCAAGCTCGGCAACCTGGTCGCCGCCGAGGTCGCGGAAGAAAGCCGCTCGCGCGTCGAGGCGGGCGAAGCCGCGCTCGCCGATGCGAACGTGGCGATCGACACCGCGAAACTGAACCTGCAACGTGCAACGATCGTGAGCCCGGTGGACGGTTATCTGAACGACCGCGCGCCGCGCACCGGCGAATTCGTCGCGGCGGGCCGCGCGGTGGTCGCAGTGGTGGACATGCATTCGTTCCGCGTCGACGGCTATTTCGAAGAAACCAAGCTGCGCGGCATCGACATCGGCCAGCCGGTCGATATCACGGTGATGGGCGAGCCGGCCGCGCTGCGCGGGCACGTGCAGAGCATCGTCGCCGGTATCGAGGACCGCGACCGCACGCAAGGCTCGAATCTGCTGCCGAACGTGAATCCGGCGTTCAGCTGGGTGCGGCTCGCCCAGCGGATTCCGGTGCGCGTCGCGCTCGATGAAGTGCCCGCCGACTTCCGGATGATCGCCGGCCGCACCGCGACGGTGTCGGTGCGCGATCTGTCGCCGGTGAGGAGGCGTGGTGTTGCGGGTGCTTCGGGTGTGGCGGGTGCTTCAGGTCCGGTGGATGCGTCGGCGGCTTCGGCTCCGGCTGCGTCGGTTGCTATGAGTGCGTCTGCTGCACGGCCGGCGTCAGCGGCGGTTTCATCGGGCGCCTCGCAATGAAGCTGTCGCGAAACCTGGCCTCTTTCCCGCTGTGGCCCCTGCTGCCGCTGTTGCCGCTCGCCGTCGCGCTCAACGGCTGTATGACCGTCGGCCCGAATTACGCGCTGCCGCAGCAGGCACTCGTCAACGCGCCGCTTGCGAATGCGCCGCTGGAAGGCGCCGATCCGGCGCTGACCTCGACTCGCAACGTGCCCACCGTGTGGTGGAAGCTGTACGACGATCCGGTGCTGAACGGTCTCGTCGACGAGGCGCTGCAATCGAACACCGACTTGCGCGTCGCGGCGGCGAATCTCGCGCGCTCGCGTGAAGCGCTGGGCGTCGCGCAGGCGCAGGGCGGCTTCTCCGGCAAGGCGTCGGCGGAGATCGAGCGCGCGCAGGAATCGGCCGAACAGTACCTGCTGTTCGAAAAACTGCCGGTCGCCAACGAGGGTAACTTCGGCATCAGCATCTCATATGAATTCGACCTGTTCGGCAAGCTGCGGCGCGGCGTGGAAGCGGCGCAGGCGGACACCGAGTCCGTGCAGGCCGCCGGCGACCTCGCGCGGATCACCGTGGTGGCGGACGTGGTGCGCTCTTACGTCGAGCAATGCTCGGCGGCCGAGGAACTCAGGATCGCGCAACAGTCGCTCGCGTTGCAGAAGCAGCGCGTGGACGTGTCGCGACGTCTGCGTGACGCAGGCCGTGGCAACCAGCCCGACGTGACGCGCGGCCAGACTCAGGTGGATACGTTGTCGGCGGATATTCCGCGCTACACGGCGCGCCGCAAGATCGCGCAATACCGGCTCGCCGCGCTGCTCGCCCGTGCACCGTCCGATCTTCCGCCGGCTGTGCTGGCTTGCGAGCGGCTGCCGCAAATCCGCCAGCCGATTCCGGTCGGCGACGGCGCCGCGCTGCTCAAGCGCCGTCCGGACGTGCGCGAAGCCGAGCGTCAACTGGCGGCGTCGACGGCGCGCATTGGTGTCGCCACAGGCGCGCTGTATCCGACGATCAGCCTCGGTGCGTCAGCAGGCTATACCGGGATTCTTGAAGACATCCCCACGCTGCCCACGGCGCGTTGGGCTTTCGGTCCGCTGATCAACTGGAACTTCCCCACCAATGGCGCGCGTGGTCGCGTGCGTGAGGCAGAGGCGTCGAGCGATGTGGCGCTCGCCAAGTTCGATGGCGTGGTGCTGACCGCGCTGCGCGAGACCGAAACCAATCTCGCAACCTACGCCTCCGACTACGCGCGCGCCGAATCATTGCGCGCCGCGTTGAAGTCGGCCGCCGAGTCGGCGGATGAAACGCATCGGCTGTATCGCGCCGGGCGCGAGTCCTTCATCTCGGACCTGGACGCGACGCGTACGCTGACTTCGGTGAAGTCTCAGGTCGCGACCGCGGAAGGCCAGGTGGCGATCGACCAGGTCAACCTGTTCCTCGCGCTCGGCGGCGGTTGGGAGATGGATAGACTGAGCGCGCCCGCGGTGGCGGCGCCTCAGGCAGCAGGACCCGCGGCGAAGACCATGCCGACCGCGGCAACGGCAACCGCTGTCAAAGCGCCCTGAATGCTTACGAATTATTTTTGATAACCTTTCTTTTGCCTTTCATTTGCGATTAAATACATGACACCAACCACACATTACGGGGTCACGTATGTCGCCATTCATGCAAGGCGCAGTCACACTGGGCGGATGTATCGGCATCTTCACGGCGGTGGTCGCCGTGGTCGAGATGCTGGCGAATTGAGCCCGTACGGCATCTGCCGGCACTAGCGCAGTCTTTGCCGAATACGCGCCGGCGGCACTAAGCCAGCCGGCGCTTCCCGGCCGCCTGGTGGATCGCCGCCCGCACCCGTGGATACGTGCCGCAACGGCACACGATGTTCGACATCGCCGCGTCGATATCCGCATCGGTCGGATCGGGCTTTTGCTTGAGCAGCGCGCACGCCGCCATCAGTTGCGCGCTTTGGCAATAGCCGCACTGCACTACGTCGAGATCGATCCACGCCGCTTTCAACGCTTGCGCTTCGGCGCCTTGCACGCCTTCGATGGTCGTGATTTTCTGCGCGTAGCCCACGCAGGACATCGTCGTCTGACAGGCGAGGCAGGCGGCGCCATCCAGATGGATCGTGCACGCGCCGCAAATCCCCACGCCGCAGCCGAACTTGGTGCCGGTCATGCCGAGTTCGCAGCGCAGCGCCCACAGCAGCGGCATGTCCGGCTCGGCGTGCACCGCCACCGCGCGGCCGTTGATGTTCAGCGACCCCTTGCTTGCCTGCTGTCTCGGCGCAGCCTTGCATCCCTGCGGATTCGAAGCCGCGACGGGCAGGTTGGCGAGCCGCAACGGGAGCGTGCGCAAACGCGTGCCGGTCAGCGTGAACACCGCATTGGCGACCGCCGGCGCGATCGGCGGCACGGCCGGCTCGCCGACGCCTTGCGGGTGCATCCGGCTCGGCATGATGTCGGTTTTGATCACCGGACAATCGTTCATCCGCACGACCGGGAAATCGACGAAGTTCTTCTGTTGCACCTGGCCCTTGACGATCGAGATCTCGTCCTGCAGCGCGGCCGACAGACCGAACACGATCCCGCTCTCCATCTGCTGAGCGATCAGATTCGGATTCACCGGCAGGCCGCAATCGATCACGCACACCACCCGGTGCACGCGAATCTGCCGCTTCGGCCCGAGCGACACCTCCGCCACCTGCGCGACCACGCTGCCGAACGCCTCGTGCAACGCGACACCGCGTGCACACGGCGCGCCGTCGGCGGCCGGTTTCAACGGCTGCCCCCACTCCGACAACTCGGCGACACGCTTCAATACCGCCAGATGGCGCGGATGCTCCGCGAGCAGCGCCGCGCGGAACGCGATCGGATCCTGGCCAGCCGCGGCGGCGAGTTCATCGGTGAAGCTCTCGGTGAAGAACGCCTGGTGCGAATGACCGACCGAGCGCCAGAAGCCGACCGGCACCGGCAACTCGACGATCTTGTGCGCGACGCGCGCGGCGGGCCATTCGTACGGCTGATCGAACGCGCCTTCGCAGGTGGTTTTATCGATGGGAATGCGCGGCACGCCGTAGTAGCGCGCGAGCGATTCCGGCACGATCGCCTGACTCGCCGACGTGCTGCGCCACGCGAGCACTTTGCCGTGGTCGTCGAGCCCGGCCTTGAGCCGCGACACGCACGCGGGCCGATAGAAGTCGTGCGTGAAATCCTGCGCGCGCGACCAGATGGTCTGCACCGGATGGCCGCCGCCTTCGCGCGCAATCACTGCGGCCTGGACGATGAAATCGAGCTCCAGCCGCCGGCCGAACGCGCCGCCGAGCAGTTGCGTCTGCAAGTCGACCTTGTCGGCGTCGATGTCGAGCACCTTGGCCACGTGCTGCCGCGCGAGCGCGGGCATTTGCGTGGAGACCCAGACGGTGGCCGCGCCGTCCGCGACCTGCACGGTGCAATTGACCGGCTCGACCGCGCCGTGCGCGAGATACGGCGCGTGATACTCGGCATCGATGACACGCGCCGCGCCGCGCAAGGCGGCATCGACGTCGCCGCGATGAAAGTAGACGTGGCCGTCGCTGTCGTCGAGCGCCTGCGCAAGACGCCGGTCCACGTCCGCGCTCGATACGCTCGCGGCGGCGCCATCGTGCCAGGTCACGTCGATCTTCTCGACCGCGTTCATCGCGCGATACGGGTTGTCGGCGATCACCGCGACGCCACCACTGCCGCCGCTATACGGTGCGAAGGCCAACGCCTTGATAAAGCCCGGCATCTGTCGCGCGGCAGTCTCGTCGAAATGCGCGACCGAGCCGCCGAGCGTCGGGCACATCACGACGCCCGCGTACAACAGGCCGTCGGGCAGCGCGTCGATGCCGAAGCGCGCCGCGCCGTTGACCTTCGGCGCGGCCTCGATGCGGCGGATGGGTTGGCCGATCAGCCTGAAGTCGGTGGGATTCTTCAACTCCACCTTGCGCGGGAACGCCTGCAGCGCCGCCAACGACGACAATTCACCGAAACTCGCCTTATGGTCCGGCCCGTGCAGCACGTAGCCGTTTTCCGCGCGGCATTCGGCGGCAGGCGCCTTCCATTGCTCGGCCGCCGCGCCGATCAGCATCATGCGCGCCGACGCGCCGGCTTCGCGCATCGGCGTCCAGAGATCGTTGATGCTCGATGAGCCGCCCGTCATCATCGTGCCGGCCTCGCGCATCGCTTTGCGGGTGAGCCAGATCGTCGTGCGCTTGAACGCGCTGTCGTCGTCGGGGCGAAACGGCAGATCGTCGATGATGTTCTGCACGCTGTTGTAGATCTTGTCGATCGGCCCCTCCTCGACCCTGACCCGCGACCAGTCGGCGTTGAGTTCCTCGGCGAGCAGCATCGCGAGGCCGGTATGGATGCCCTGCCCCATCTCCGCCTTGCTCATCATGATCGTCACGGTGTTGTCGGCGGCGATCTTGACCCAGCCGTTGAGCGCGACTTGCGAGCCTTGGGTGGGCAGCGGCGTCGACGTGTTCAGCCGCTGGCGCGGCGGCAACACCCCCCAGCCGACCAGCAACGCGCCCACCGCGCCGGCGCCGCCGAGCAGGAAGGTTCTGCGCTTTAACATGACATGGCTCGATCAGCTTGCACGGTGACAAGGAAGCTGCGAACGCGCGGCTACGCGCGCGGCGGTGTTTCCGCGGAATAGTAATAAGACGGAGCAGCGGACGGGAGACTTAAATTCGCGTGTTCAAGTCGAAGGGGTGCGGGGCGGGGATCAGGCGCTTGATCCAAGGAAGGGGTTAGTCGTGGGGTGTTTCATTAAATACAGGGTGCGTCGGGCGACGCACCCTGTGGGCGCTGCGGTTTCGGTTTCAGCTTCAGCTTCAGCCCATCAGCGCCGGTTCGATCCGGACACGACGTCGATCCACACGGCCAGCACGAGAATGCTGCCCTTGACGATCATCTGCCAGTAGGCGTCGACGTCGAGCATCGACATGCCGTTGTCGAGGCTCGCCATCACCAGTGCGCCGATCAACGCGCCGTACACGGTGCCGGAGCCGCCGCGCATCGACGTGCCGCCGATGAAGCACGCGGCGATCGCATCGAGTTCACCCATCGAGCCCGCCGACGGCGAGCCGGCCGCGAGCCGCGCGGTATTGACGATCCCGGCGAACGCGCACATCAGTCCCATCAGCGCGAAGATCGCCAGCTTCACGCGGTTCGTGTTGACGCCCGACAGACGCGTCGCTTCGAGGTTCGAACCGACCGCATAGATGCGCCGGCCGAACACGGTCTGCGTCGCGATCCACGTGAAGACGCCGAGCAGCGCGAGCAGCAGCAGAACCGGCACCGGAATGCCGCCGTAACGATCGAGCGTGGCGACGAAACCCGCCAGAATCGCACCCGCGCCGACCACCTTGACGATGTCCTGCCAGATCGGCACGACCCGCAACTGATAACGCTGACGATTGGCACGCTGCCGTATCGTCAGAAACGCGAGCAGCACGAACAGCACGACGGCGAGCGTGTCGCCCGCGAGGCGCGGCAAGTAACCCTGGCCGACGAACACGAAACTGTCCGACACCGGGGCGATCGTCGAGCCGCCGGTCACACCGAGCAGAATGCCGCGATACGCGAGCATCCCGCCGAGCCCGACGATGAACGACGGCACGCGCCGGTAGGTGGACCACCAGCCGTTGAACATGCCGACGAGCACGCCGAGCAGCATCACCACCGGCACGGTCACGCCGATCGGCCAGTGCCGGTTGACGTCGAGGATCGCCGCGACGCCACCGAGCAGACCGAGCAGCGAGCCGACCGACAGATCGATTTCACCGGCGATGATCACGAACACCATGCCGCACGCGAGCATGCCGGTGATCGACATCTGCCGCAACAGGTTCGACAGATTGCGCGGCGTGACGAACGCGCCATGCGTGAGCGTCGAAAAGAAAATCCAGATGATGGCCACGGCGATCAGCAACGCGAGAATCTTGTAGCGCGCGAACAGTTGCTGAATACGCTGCGGGCCGCCGAATGCGCCTCGCGGCGGGGGGTTGTCGGCGCGTTGGGAAGTAACGTCGGGCGTCATGCTGCACTCGCTGCGGTAGGGTTCGTTAATCGCTGCACGGGACGGATCGCGGCACTGAGGATGTCCTCCTGCGTGAGGCCGTCGTTGACGAAGTCGCCGCGCAACTCGCCTTCGCCGATCACCAGCACGCGATCGCTGATGCCGAGCACCTCGGGCATTTCGGACGACACCATCACGATCGACATGCCGCGCTGCGCCAGTTGAAAGATCAGCTTGTAGATTTCATACTTCGCGCCGACGTCGACGCCGCGCGTCGGTTCGTCGAGGATCAGCACCTTCGGATCGGTCAGCAGCATGCGCGTGAGCACGGCCTTCTGCTGATTGCCGCCCGACAGGCTCGCGATCGACAGCATCGGATGCGCGGCGCGCACCGACAGCCGCTTCATCTCCGTATGAATCGTGTCGAGTTCGGCGGCGGAATCGATCCGTCCACCCGAGGCGAACCGTCCGAGCACGGCGAGCGTGATGTTGTGGCCGACGCTCATCCCCGGCACGATGCCGTGGCGTTTGCGGTCTTCCGGCACCATCGCGATGCCGGCGCGAATCGCGTCGTCGGGGGCGCGAATCTTCAGCGGCTTGCCGTCCATCAGCACGCTCGCCTCGCTCACACCGGGATACGCGCCGAAGATCGCCTGCATCAGCTCAGTGCGGCCCGCGCCCACCAGCCCCGCCACGCCGAGAATCTCGCCACGCCGCAGCGCGAACGACACGTCGTTCACCCGCTTGCGGCGCGGATTGGTGACGTCGAAACAGGTGACATTGCGCGCTTCGAAGATCACGTCGCCGATCGGATGCGGCTCGCGCGGAAACAGATTCTTGATCTCGCGGCCCACCATCAGCGAGATGATGCGGTCGGTGGTGAGCGCATGCATCGGTTCCGTCGCGACGTGACGGCCATCGCGGATCACGCTGATCGTGTCGCAAACGGCGGCCACTTCGTCGAGCTTGTGCGAGATATACACGCAGGCAATGCCGCGCCGCTTCAGATCGCGCACGATGTCGAGCAGAATGCTGATTTCCGACGAAGTCAGCGACGACGACGGTTCATCGAGAATCAGCAGCTTCGCGCGTTTGTTCAGCGCCTTCGCGATTTCGATCAACTGCTGATGACCGCCGCCGTAGTTCATCACGGGCTGCGCGGCGTTGATGCCGCTGATACCGAGTTCGCGCAGCAGTTCGTCGGCGCGCTGGTACATCGCGGCATAGTTCATGCGGCCGCCTGGCAGCGTGATCTCGTTGCCGAGAAAGATGTTCTCCGCGACCGACAACTCCGGCACCAGCATCAACTCCTGGTGAATGATGATGATGCCCGCGCGTTCGGTGTCGCGTACGCCGGTGGCCTTCAGCGGCGCGCCTTCCCAGGTTATTTCGCCATCCCAGGTACCGTGCGGGTACACACCGGACAGCACTTTCATCAGGGTCGATTTGCCGGCACCGTTTTCGCCGCACAAGCCGACGCATTCGCCCGGCGAGACCGTCAGGTCGATGCCGTCGAGCGCTTTCACGCCCGAAAAAGCTTTGACGATGCCGCGCATCGTCAGTAGAGGTTGCGTCATTCGCTATTGCCTCGCTGCAAGTTGGGCCGGTGCTCGACCACGCCCCCCGGCGCCATGGCCCGGGAAGCGTGGCAATCACACCGCGCCCGTCTTCCGTCTTATTGGCTCGCGAGCTGCGCCTGCGTGTAGAAGCCATCCGTCACGACGAGGTTGACATTGGCCTTCGTCAGCTTGGTCGGCTGCAGCAGGACCGTATCGATCTTCTTCTTGCCGTTGTCGTATTGCGCGTTGAACGCCGGCTTGTCGCCCTTCGCCAGCGCCACCGAGAGCTTCGCCGCTTCGCCCGCGATCAGCTTGAGCGGCTTGTAGACCGTCATCGTCTGCGTGCCGGCCATCACGCGCTTGACCGCTGCGAGGTCGGCGTCCTGGCCCGAGATCGGTACCTTGCCCGCGAGGTTCTGCGCGGCCAGCGCCTGGATCGCCCCGCCGGCGGTGCCGTCATTCGAAGCGACCACCGCGTCGATCTTGTTGTTGTTCGCCGTCAGCGCATCTTCCATGATGCGCAGCGCAGTCGATGCGCTCCACTCCGGCACCCACTGCTGGCCGACCACCTTGATCTCGCCCTTGTCGATGGCGGGCTTGAGCACCTTCAGCTGGCCGGCGCGCAGCATCTTCGCGTTGTTGTCGGTCGGCGCGCCGCCGAGCAGGAAGTAGTTACCCTTCGGCCGCACGTCATAAACGCCCTGGGCCTGCATTTCGCCGACCTTCTCGTTGTCGAACGAGATGTAAGCGTCGATATCGGCATCGAGAATCAGGCGATCATACGACACGACCTTGATGCCCGCCTTCCTCGCTTCGGCAACCACGTTGCCGAGCGTCTTCGAATTGAACGGCACAATTACGATCACGTCCACACCGCGCGAGATCAGATTTTCGATCTGCGAGATCTGGCGTTCTTCGCTCGCGTCGGCGGATTGCACCGAGACTTTCGCGCCGAGCTTTTCCGCTGCGGCGACGAAATAGTCACGATCGCGCGACCAGCGCTCGACGCGCAGATCGTCGATACAGAAGCCGATTTCCGGATGATCCTTGCTGGCGTGCGCGAGCGGCGCGGCGAGCGACAGGCTGGCGAGTACGGCTCCGCACACGAGCGAACTCAGGACATTACGACGTGTTTTGAATTGCATGACTGTCTCCTATTTTGATAACCGGAATACCGGATTGGCCGGCTTGCGCTGCGAGCGACAAGACCGGACAAGCGTCAACCCAAAGCTTCCTGTTTCACGCAGTCGACGTGGCCGCGTGATTTTTTATGTGATGCCTCTGCTTCTATTGCTCACACTCTGATGCGTTTCAGCGTCCGCTATAAATCGCCTGATTCACGATGTTTTCCATCCGCTCCTGCTGACCGCTCGCATGCTGCGGGTTCAGGTCGCGCGCCAGCGCATCCGTGGCGAGCGTCGCCAAGGAATAATCCCCAGAGAGAATCTTGCGGCCCAGTTCCACGTCCCAGCCCGCGTAGCGCCGCCGCTTGAACTGTTCGAGCCGATCGTTTTCGATCAGCACCGCCGCGCGTTCGACCGCGAGCGCGAGGTTGTCGATCGCACCGATGTGGCCGTAGAACAGATCTTCGGGATCGACGCTTTGGCGCCGCACTTTCGAATCGAAGTTCATCCCGCCGGTCGTAAAGCCGCCGTGCCGGAGAATCTCGTAGAACGCGAGCGTCAGTTCCTCGACGCTATTCGGAAACTGATCGGTATCCCAGCCGTTTTGCGGATCGCCGCGATTCGCGTCGACACTGCCGAAAATACCCAACGCATAGGCGGTAGCGATCTCGTGATGAAACGAATGGCCCGCGAGCGTCGCGTGATTGGCCTCGATGTTCACGCGAATGTCCTTTTCCAGCCCATATTGCAGCAGGAAACCATGCACGGTCGCGACGTCGTAATCGTATTGATGCTTGGTCGGCTCCTGCGGCTTCGGTTCGATCAGCAGCGAGCCCTTGAAGCCGATCTTGTGCGCATGATCGACCACCATGCGCAGGAAGCGCGCGAGTTGTTCGCGTTCGCGCATGAGGTCGGTATTGAGCAGCGTGTCGTAGCCTTCGCGGCCGCCCCACAGTACGTAATTCTCACCGCCGAGCCGTTGCGTCGCGTCGAGCGCGTGGCGCACCTGGGTTGCGGCAAACGCGAAGATGTCCGGGTCGGGACTCGTCGCCGCGCCCGCCGCGTAACGTGGATGCGAGAACAGATTGGCCGTGCCCCACAGCAGTTTGATGCCGGTATCCTGCTGCTTGCGCGCCAGATAGTCGGTGACGCGCTGGAAGTTCTCGCTGTATTCCTTCAGACTCGCCCCTTCGGGCGCAACGTCGGTATCGTGAAACGTGTAGTACGGCGTGCCGAGTTTGGAGAAGAACTCGAACGCGGCGTCGGCCTTTTGCAGCGCGCGCTCCATTGCGTCGCCGGCTTGCTGCCACGGACGCCTGAAGGTGCCCTGCCCGAAAATGTCGACGCCGGGCCAGACGAAGGTATGCCAGTAGCACACCGCGAGGCGCAGATGTTCTTCGAGCGTCTTGCCGAGCACCCGTTTGCTTTTGTCGTAATGGCGGTATGCAAGCGGGCTGTCCGATTGCGGCCCTTCATAGCGGATCTCGGGGATGTGTTCGAAGTAAGACATCGGCGTCTCCAGTTTTATGTTGCACCGCAACCCGAAACCGCCGCCATGCCGGTCGACCAGGGTGACGCCATGCTGCCGCGTGCGCGATGCATCGGCAATTGCGAAATTGCGCAGCGCGCTTGATGTTTCTTACCGCCCGCGCGTTTGTTTCGCACCGGCGCACGATTCGCGGCCTAGAATAACCGGACGCTTAAAAAAGGCGCTGTCTTTAGTGCACACTCAAGCGCCCGCTAAACAGGAGACAAAGGCCGTGGGTTAGACGATCCGCGCGCCGCTCACCGCCATGCCCCGTCCGCAAACACCACAGACGTCCCATCGGATCGCGCTGCTGTTCAACGCGAACAAGGTCTACGACCGTGAGATCATCACCGGTATCGGCAACTACCTGCTGTCGACGCGGGTGGCGTGGGATCTCTTCCTCGAAGAAGATTTTCGCTGCCGGCTGACCGGCATCGAGCGCTTCGACGGCGACGGTATCATCGCCGATTTCGACGACCCCGCCGTGGGCGAAGCGCTGCGCGATTGTCCGCTGCCGGTGGTCGCGGTCGGCTCGTCGTTCGAAGATCCGGCGCACTACCCTCCGGACTTACCCTATATCGCGACCGACAACAGCAAGCTCGTGTCGCTCGCCTATACGCATCTGATCGGCTCGGGCCTCGAACATTTCGCGCTGTACAGCTTGCCGCAAGCGCAAGAAAACCGCTGGGCGCAGCAGCGTGAACTCGCGTTCGCTCATTTGCGCCGCGCCGACGGACGCAGCGCCGCGCAGATCGACAGCGAGGTCTATCGCGGCCTGTCGACCAGCGCGCCGTCGTGGAATCAGGCGACCGAGCAACTCACCGCATGGCTGCGGCAACTGCCGAAGCCGGTCGGCATCATCGCCGTGACCGATGCGCGCGCGCGGCATCTGCTGCAAGCGTGTCTGATCGCAGGCATTCCGGTGCCCGAGGAAGTGGCGATCATCGGCATCGACAATGATCCGCTGACGCGCACATTGACGCGTATTCCACTCTCCTCCGTGATTCAGGGCACCGAAGAAATGGGCCGCACCGCCGCGCACCTGTTGCATCAGATGCTGCACGGCGCGCGTTTTCCGGGGCGGCGCATTCTCGTGCCGCCGGTCGGCATCAACGTGCTCGAATCGACGGGGCATCAGCCGCTCGCGAGTCCGTATGTGATGCGCGCGCGGCACTTCATCCGCCAGTACGCGTGCCAGGGGATTCGCACCGAACAGGTGGCCGACTATGTGGGCGTGTCGCGCTCGTCGCTCGAAGAGTACTTCCGGCGCGAACGCAAGTGCACCGTGCATCAGGAAATCCTGCGCCATAAGCTCGATGTGGCGAAGGCGCTGCTGGCCAAACGCGACGCGTCCAGCGCGGAAGTGGCGATTCGTTGCGGCTTCACGTCGCTGCAATACATGTACGCGGTATTTCGTCGTGAACTCGGCTGTACGCCGCGCGAATACCAGGAGCGCGCGAATTCGACAGCCGCGCCCGGCTGAGCATGCCTTTACTCTTTCCTTCCACCGACGACATGATCAGCATCGCACAACTTTCTTCCGAGCCATGGGGCACCCTGCAGGGCGGCGATCGGGTCCGGCTTTATACGCTGCGTAATGCGCACGGTATGAAAGTCGCCATTAGCGACCTCGGTGCGACGCTTGTCTCGTGGCATGCCCCGGATCGCGCCGGACGTCTCGGCGATATTCTGCTCGGCCACGACACACCCGCCGAATACGTTGCAGCCACGACTTATATGGGCGGCCTGATTGGCCGCTGGGCGAACCGCATCGCCGATGCGCGCTTCACGCTCGACGGTATCGAGTACACGCTCGACCGCAACGAAGGCGCGAACCTGCTGCATGGCGGCAGCGTGGGTTTTCATCGCGCGCTGTGGGACGTGAGCGAAGACAATGGCGCGCTGCTGATGCGACTGGAGTCGCCGGAAGGCGATGCCGGTTTTCCGGGCAACGTCACCACGCAAGTGCGCTATTCGCTCGACGACGACGGCACATTGACCATCGAATACGAAGCGATCACCGATGCGCCGACGCCGCTCAATCTGACGAGTCATCCGTACTTCAATCTGACGGGCAAGCCGGGTACCGACATTCGCGGCCACGTGTTGTCGATCGATGCCGAGCAGTTCTTCGAAGTCGACGCTGGAATGATTCCGTGCAAGCTCGCCGAGGTTGCGGGTAACGCCTTCGACTTCCGGCAAAGCGCGCCGATCGGCGGGCGCCTCGACTGGCCGCACACGCAACTCGCGAGGGCGGGTGGCTTCGATCATTGCTACGTGCTGCGCGATACATCCGGCGCCGAGGCGAGCGAAGGCGCGCCGCCGCTGCGTCAGGTAGCCTGCGCATACGACCCTGGCAGCGGACGCGAATTGACCGTGTCGACCGATCAGCGCGGCTTACAGTTCTATACCGGCAACTTTCTGAATGGCGACGTCGGACGCGGTGGTGTCAAGTATCAACGTCATGCGGGACTGTGTCTCGAAGCAGGCGGCTTTCCGAATCAGGTCAATATGGCCGGCCAGGACGAGGTGATCGTGCAGGCCGGCGATACTTACAGGCAAGTAACTGCGTATCGGGTCGATGTGCGCAAGGGCGTATGACGGGTTTTCTTGCCTCTTACACGGGACATTACAGCGCCCCGACTTATTGTTTGATGCAATACTGAATTAACACCCTGGTGGTTTCCGCTGGATTAATTGCTTCCTAGACTCCGTTAATGGTGCCGAAAATCTTGGTGCCGGATAAACAGTCCCCGGAGGGAAGCATCATGAAATCGCTAGTCACAGCAGTGGCGGTGTTAGTTGTCCTTGCTGCGCCGGCGGCCTCGTTCGCTCAATCCGAACAGCCGCTCACGCGTGCGGAGGTCCAGGCGCAACTCAAGCAGATCGAGCAGGCGGGATACCAGCCGGGCAAGTCCACCGATTCCAGCTATCCCGCCGATATTCAGGCAGCCGAAGCGCGTGTCGCCGCGCAGAATGCAGCGGCTCGGGCCGATGCGACCGGCTATGGGACAACGGCGACGGGGTCGTCGCAAGCGGGGGGAAGTGTGGGGCAGTGATCGAGCATTACTGCTCCTCGTTCGCCGTGCGAAGCGGGTCATGTTTTTTAACGCATGATCCGCTTTCGTGTTTCTTGTGTATCGCACGGCAATTGGAGTGAGAGCGCTTCGTTATTCGTCATTCCGTCATCTACTCATTGCTTGCGTGTTGTCGCATCGCATCGCGAGGCGCGCCGACATAGCGTCCTTCGCTAGGCCCGCGAATACGGGCGTGCCGCCTTACTTCCCTCGTTAGCCCCAGCCTGTTCTCCAGTCACGCCTATCACCGCGAGCCGTGACAGCGGTAGCATTTGCCTGAGCACTGAGGCAAGCGCGCACAACAATGTCCACAAAGTCCACGCTGCAAATAAGTCCGCGCGGCCGGATTCAGCAATGCGACCATCGTCGACGTCATCAAGTCGAGCGCACAGTAATAGACTTCCTAGTGGTCAATCCCGAAGTGCCTCGATCGATACGGGAGCTACGGCTTCCCATTTCCTGGAGACTCACCATGCCCCGCACCCTCGCCGAGAAACGCGCCGCCTTTCGTGCCCTGCACACGTCCGGCTGTTTCGTGCTGCCCAATCCGTGGGATGCGGGCAGCGCCCGCTATCTGCAAACGCTGGGCTTTCAGGCGCTCGCCACCACGAGCTCCGGTTTCGCATGGTCCACCGCGCACGCCGACAACACGCTGCCTCGCGACGCGGTCCTCGCGCACTTGCGCGAGATCGTCGAAGCGACAGATCTGCCCGTCAACGCGGACTTCGAGAACGGCTTCGGCCGTGATCCGGCTGACGTCGCCGAAAGCGTCAGGCTGGCGGTCGAAACCGGCGTGGCGGGCCTGTCCATCGAAGACTCGACCGGCGATCCCGCCGCGGCGCTGTTCCCGATCGACGTCGCGGTACAGCGAATCAGCGCGGCACGGCGCGCGATCGACGAAACGGGCGGCGATACCTTGCTGATCGGCCGCGCGGAGAACTTCTTCGCCGGCCAGCCCGACCTCGACGACGCCATCGCGCGTCTCAGGGCCTATGCCGCGGCCGGCGCCGACTGCCTGTACGCGCCGGGCATTCAGACACGCGAGCAGATCGAGGCGGTAGTCGCCGCCGTGGCGCCGAAACCCGTCAACCTGCTGATCGGCTCGACGTCGAATTTCACGCTGCAGGACGTGGCCGCGCTCGGCGTGCGGCGCATCAGCGTCGGCGGCGCGCTGGCCCGCGCGGCATGGGGCGGCTTCATGCACGCCGCGCAAGCGTTGGCCGACGGCCGCTTCGACGGCTTTGCGGGTGCGGCATCCGGCGCGCAACTCAACGAACTGTTCAGCAAGGGGGCTTGAGGTCCGATAGCCAAGTCTCTGTCGAGCCAAGCCGGCAACTGGAAAGCCCTTCCGCTTTCCAGTGCTTGAGCGCGCTACCGGCGCAGTGGTCGATATACCGATCGAAGCAGCCGGCAAGCGCGCGGTCTACCGCACAAAAGTCTCCATGGTTTCCAATGAGAAAAGCGCGTGCGCATGTGTACTGCTGCGCGCCCTTCTCCGCCCATTGTCGGCAGGGCCTATGCGTAGGCCCTCGAAGCTTCCCGACAACCCGCCGCACCGGTCACCCCGCCCCGCCAATTCCGCCCCTCACGCCAAATGTTATTATCGGAAACACAACCCGCCATCGTGAAGCGCGTACCCGAAAAAGCAGCAGCCCCATGGATACCCATCTCAGCAAACCCGCCGACCCGTCAACCACCGACCTCGGCCGGCGCGTGCGCGCCGCCCGTCAGGCGCAGGACCTGACGCTGGAAACCGCGAGCCGCCTGTGCGGCGTCTCCCGCTCGACGCTCTCCAAAGTCGAAAACGGCCTGATGTCCCCCACTTTCGACGTGCTGCAGAAAATCGTCCTCGGGCTGAAGATCGAAATCGGCGAGCTGTTCGGCTCCACGCCGAAGGTGAGCGCCAGCGGCCGCCGCGCGCTGACCCGCAAGAACGAAGGTCAGCGCCACGCGTACCGTGGTTATCAGATGGAGTTGCTCGCCACCGACCTCGCGCACAAAGCGATGTTGCCGTTTCGCATCCGCATTTCCGCACACACGCTCGACGCGTTCGACGACTGGGGCCGCCACGAAGGCGAAGAATTCCTTTACGTGATCAGCGGCAGCGTGTGCCTCTATTCGGAGCTCTACGCGCCGACGCATCTGAACGCCGGAGACAGTCTGTACTTCGACAGCCGCACCGGTCACGCGGCGGTCTCCACCAGCGAAGAAGACGCCGAGGTATTGTGGATGGCGACCAGCGCGGACATCCCGCAAACACCGGTCACCATCGAATCGACGAAGAAATAGTTCGGGCGCACGCGCGCCGCCTGGATGCGCCCTCGCGTGCCTATGCTGCCGATCAAACCAGGTGCGCCGCCAACGCCCGCTGCGCGAGTTGCGCGATATGCAGCGCGTGATGCCCTGTCCCCTGCTCGATCTGCTCACGGCAACTGAAGCCGTTGGTCAGCACGATCGTCTCGTGATTCGCCGCGGCCGCCTCACGCACTGCCGGAAACAGCTTGTCTTCGCCGATCTTCTGCGACAACGCGTGATGCTCCACGTTGAAGCCGAACGATCCAGCCATGCCACAGCATCCCGTGTCGAGCAGCTTCCATTTCACACCGAGCTTGTTCAGTAGCGCGGTATCGCCTTGCATGCCGAACAGCGCCTTCTGATGACAATGCCCATGGACGATCACGTCGGCGGCAAGCGTCGGCCAGTCGAACGGCTGGCGCGCGACGAAATCGGAGAACAGAAAAGTTTGCGCCGACAGTTGCTTCGCCAACGCGTGATCGGGCAGTTGCTTCAGTAGTTCGTCCTTGAATACCGACAGACAACCCGGTTCGAGACCGACCAGCGGCACACCGGCGGCGATATCGTCCGCAAGGTCGTCGAGCATGTGCGTGAGCAGTTCGCGGGCGCGTTCGAGCAGACCGAAGTCGTACAGCGGTCGTCCACAGCACAGGCGGTTCTTCGGCAGCACGACGTGCCAGCCCAATTGTTCGAGTACATCGGCGGCGGCTTGCGCGACTTCGGGCGTGAAATGATCGTTGAACGTATCCACCCAGAGGATGACTTTCTTCGCGCCATCGCGAACGTCATGCGCAGATTGCGGAGCGCGCCGCGCGATCTGTCGATACGTGGTCCCGGCAAACTGCGGCAACTCGCGCGCTTGCGCCACACCGGCGACCCATTTGCCGACCGTAGACAGACCCGGCGCCGTCGTCATGAAGTTCGTCAGGCGAGCAAAGCGCGCCGCCCACGGCGCCCATTCGCCGATCCGTCCCATGAACAGGGCCTGACGCGGCCGACGATTGCTCTCGTAGTAATGCGAAAGAAATTCCGCCTTGTACGAAGCCATGTCCGTATGCGTGGGGCAATCCGATTTGCAGCCCTTGCACGCGAGGCAGGTGTCGAGCGCATCTTTCACTTCGCGGCTTTGCCAGCCGTCTGCGATCACATCGCCTTGCAGCATCTCCCAGAACAGATGCGCCCGGCCACGCGTCGAATACGTCTCCTCGCGCGTCGCGCGATAACTCGGGCACATCGTGCCGCCGTCGAGCGAGCGGCACTTGCCCATGCCGATACATCGCTCGATCGCGCGCTGGAAGCCTTCGCCTTCCGGACTGGCGAACGTGAGCTTCGTTCGCAGCGTCACCGGTTTGTAGGCCGGGCCCATCCGCAGGTTTTCGTCGGCACGATACGCGTGCACCACCTTGCCTGGATTCAGACGGTTGGCTGGGTCCCAGATCGCCTTGAACTGCTCCATGGCCTGCATCAGTTCAGGGCCGTACATGATCGGCAGGAACTCGGCCTTGGCCTGGCCGTCGCCGTGTTCGCCCGACAACGAGCCACCGAACGCCACCACCAGTTCCGCCGCCTCGCGCAGGAACTCGCGCCATGTCGATACGCCTTGTGCGCTGCGCAGATCGAAGGTGATGCGCGCGTGCACGCAGCCGTCGCCGAAATGGCCGTAGAGACTCGTCTCGTAGCCGTATCGATCCACTAATGCCTGGAACGCGCGCAGATAATCGCCGAGGCGCAGCGGGTCGACCGCCGCATCTTCCCAGCCGACCACTGGATCGGGCGCGCCCGCATCGACCGACAACGCCACCGCCGACGCGCCCGTCTCGCGGATCGACCACACCTTCGCCTGCAACGCACGGTCTTCGACCAGCAGCGCCGACACGTTCGGCCCCGCGGCGCCCGACGAGAAATAGGCGGCAGCCGCCTGCGCGCCGCGCAGCACTGCCTCCTGCGTATCCGCGCCGAATTCGAGCACGACCCAGGCATCGCCTGGCGGCAGCAATGCGATCTCGTCCTTCTTCAAACCGCGCGCCTGCAAGCCGCGAATGATCGCGCGGTCGAGACCTTCGATCGCGATCGGCCCGCAGCGCATGAAATGCGGCACGGCATCCGCCGCCGTGTAGATGTCCGTGAAGCCGACCACGACGATCACGCGCTTCGCCGGACTTTTCACGAGCCGCACTTTCGCCTGCAACGTCACCGCGCACGTGCCCTCCGTGCCGACCAGCGCACGCGCGACGTTAAAGCCGTTTTCCGGCAGCAGTTGATCGAGATTGAAGCCCGACACGCGCCGTTTGATCTGCGGGAATCTCGCGCGAATCTGCGCGGCGTACGTGTCGCGCAAGCGCTTGAGCGCGGCGTAGATTTCGCCCTGACGGCCGCCCGCCGCGATGATACGTTCGAGTTCGTCATCGGATGTCGGGCCGACCCAGAAGCGTGCGCCGTCGAAGGTCGCGATTTCCAGCGCCTCGACGTTTTCGACGGTCTTGCCGGCCATCACCGAATGCGCGCCGCACGAGTTGTTGGCGATCATGCCGCCGAGCGTGCAGCGGCTGTGCGTCGCCGGATCGGGGGCGAACGTGAGGCCGTGCTGTTCGGCGGCATCGCGCAACGTATCGCACACCACGCCGGGCTCGACGATCGCCACCCGCGCGACAGGATCGACCGACACGACGCGGTTCACATACTTGCTCGCGTCGGCCACGACCGCGACGTTCACGCATTGGCCGTTTTGCGACGTGCCGCCGCCGCGTGCGAGAAACGGCACGTCGTTGCGGCGGCACGCGGCGAGCGTGGCAAGCAGATCGTCGACATCCTTCGGCACGACGACGGCGAGCGGAATCTGCCGATAGTTCGACGCATCGGACGCATACAGCGCTTTGGAGCCCTGATCGAAACGTACTTCGCCACGCACATGCCGGCGCAAGTCGCTCTCTAGCGTCTGCATCACGGCGGCGGTGCCCGTGAACGGCCTGGCGACGCGCCGCTCGCCCGACGCGCCCGACGCGATCGATGCATGCGGATCGCCCGGCTCCTTCACGCCCTGTTCTTCATCCAATGACGTTCCCACTGCGTTCCTCGTCTCCGCTGCCGCCAGCCCACCACTCGCCCGCCCGTTCTGCCGCCGTGCGCTCAGGCGGCCTGGCTCGCGGTCATCTTGAAGATACCCTGTGCGTTGCCCGCGTCGAAACGCAGGTCCGTTTCCCAGCGGCGCGCATCCTGATCGAAACTCCGTTTGCGCGTGATGAATTCGTAGAACGAGCCCGGCACTTCACGCGTCACGATGCCGCCGTCAGCCGTGCGGAATTCGCGCCGCACCCTGTCCGCGCGATACGCGGTCTGGAACACGCGGCCCGAACGCGAGCGCTCGACTTCCGGCTTCATCGGACGACCCTTGGCCTTCTCGTCGTCGGAGAGTTTGAAGACGTCCTCGACGCGATCGGTCGCGTGATTGAACGCGTTGCCTTCGGTTGCAATCCACGCCATTTCCGCCGACTCCTTCAACAATACTTCGTAATCGGCTTCGCATGGCGTCTCGTGCTGGCGCGCGAACGCACCGACGATCACCGGCAGCAATTCATGCGCCACGTCGAGCGGCAACACGCCGTCGCGTTCGAGTTCCCACAACTGCCCGGCCGCGCGCGGCGTCAACGGATCGCGCGACGCGCCGATCACCTTCGTCACCACCTGCTGAAACGTCGCCGAGAAACGCTCCGGATGCAATTCGCTGACGAAGAACTGTGCGATCTCGTCGGGCGCGTCGTCATGCGCCCACGCGCGGCCGGTCATGCCGAGACGATCGAGCGGATAGCGGCCATTGATGCTGAAGCCGAGCGGCCGCAGAATGCGCGCGAACGCCGCTTCGCCGGGCGGCAGCGCGCCGCTGTGCGGCCAGCGCACCGTGCGCAGCGCGCCGTGGTCGAAGTACACGCTGCCACCGGCGGCAAGCGTCTCTTCGGTGTACTGGCGGCCGTTCGCCGAGCGCGCCAGCAGGTCCTCGAAAAGCGCCATGTTCATCGCCTGAGCGAGTTCCGCGCGCGTGACGCTGCCGTCGTTCCATTCGTCGAGGATACGCGGATGGTTGAGCGTCGCGAAGAGCCGCGCGGTCTTGTCGGCGCCCAGCAGTTTCAGCAGCAGTTGTTCGACATTCGCATTCTTGATGTTTCGCATATCGGTTCTCCACGTAGCGCTTCGCGCGCTCGCCCAGGCCTCTACGGAATCCGTCGGCACAGGCGCAAAAAGGCGGCACGGCATTCTGAAGGCGAGATTATTCAAAATCCGCCGGGGCACCGTAAAGCGAGATAAAATCGCCACTTGATGCGTTTTTGGAATCAACGTGCGAAAGTTCAAGATCCCCAACATGGGCGCGCTGCTTGCTTTCGAAGCCGCCGCGCGGCACGAAAGCTTCACGCATGCGGCGCGCGAGCTGTTTCTTACCGAAAGCGCTGTGTCACGGCAGATCAATACGTTGGAGAGCAATCTTGGCGTGCGGCTGTTCGTGCGCGTCAAACAGCGCGTGGTGCTGACGAAAGCGGGCAAGGTGTATGGCGCGCAGGTGCGGCGCTCGCTGGAACAGCTCGACCGCGACACGTTGTCGATCATCGCGCATGGCAGCGGCGGCGGTTATCTGGAACTGGCCGTGCTGCCGACATTCGCATCGCAATGGCTGATTCCGCGGCTCGCGGCATTCAATACGCAGTACCCGGATGTGCGCGTGAACATGGGCGTGCGCACCGGCACGTTCCCGTTCGCCGAAACCCATTTCGAAGCGGCGATTCACTACGGCAAGCCGACCTGGCCGGGCACGTCGGCGGATTTTCTGTTCTGCGAGGAAGTGGTGCCGGTGTGCGCGGCGAGTCTGCTGAAGCGGCCCGTGCGGCACGCCGCCGACCTGCTGGACTATCCGCTGCTGCACTCCACCACGCGGCCGGATGGCTGGGCGGCATGGTTCGCGAGCCTGGAGGTCGACGACAACCGGACCATGCAGGGCGTGCGTTACGAACTCCACACGATGTTGATCAGCGCCGCCGCGGCCGGTCTCGGCATCGCGCTGGTGCCGCGCTTTTTCGTCGATACGCAGCTCGAGCAGCTTGGGCTCGTGATACCGCTCGACACGCCGGCGGTCGCGGACTCGGCGTACTACCTCGTCTATCCCACCGAACTCAGCCACGGCAAGCCGCTCGCGAGTTTCCGCGAATGGCTGTTGCAGGAAGCCGCGTCCTACAGCGCAATCTATCCCGAGTTGGCGGGCAAGCCCGATACCGATTAAGCGGGCAGGCGCCCGCACAGGCGGCCGGGTATCAGGCGCCGGCTTCGCGTGCCTGCGCGAGCGCGCTCAGATTGCCTTCGCCGAAACCGTGATGCCCCTGGCGCTGCACGATCTCGAAGAAGATCTCGCCGGTGCGGCGGCGCACGAAGGTCTGAAAAAACAGCAGCGGCACGCCGTCGGCACCGATCTCGCCATCCACCAGCACATGCGTGCACTTGAGCCGCTCGACGTCGAGCCCATGGCCCGGCAGACGCGCGTCGAGTTGATCGTAATAGCGCGGCGGCGGTTCGACGAACTCGACGCCGTTCGCGAGCAGTTGCTCGACGCACGCGAAGATATCGTCGGTGGCGAGCGCGATATGTTGCACGCCTTCGCCCGGATGGTCCGGTAAATACTCGTGCATCAGATTGGTTCGGCGCGTGCCCTCTTCATACAGCGGCACGCGGATCGCGCCGCACGGCGACACCATCACGCGCGATTCGGCCGACACGTGCCAGTTCGCGTGCAACTCGTGAATCTCGCGGAAGTTGAGCAGGTCGCGATAGAAGTCGAGCCATTCCTGCATCCGGCCTTCACCGACCGTTTGCGTCAGGTGGTCGACCGCGACGAGGCCGATGCCCGTATGGCTCAGATCGGCGTGCGCCGTGTCGATCTCGATGGGCCGGAAGTCGATGTCGAAGATCGAGATGTCGCCGAGACCGCCGCGCTGGCCGCCGCGCCCGCGCCAGCGGTCGACGAAATAGATATGCGAGTCGCCGATGCCCTGGATCGCCGGAATCAGCAATTCGCCCGCGCCGATCTTCTCGCCTTCGAACGCCCAGGCGCCGAGTTCGATCGCGCGATCGAAGGCGCGCTGCGCGTCGGCCACGCGAATGCCGATCGCGCAGATGCCCGCGCCGTACTCCTCGGCGTAGCGCGCGGCAAACGAATCGGGCTCCGCGTTGATCAGGAAATGCATCTCACCTTGCCGATACAGCGTGACGTCCTTGCTGATATGCCGCGCGATCGCCTTGAAGCCGAGTTTGGTGAAGGTATCGCCGAGCGCTCGCGGGTCGCGCGCGGCGAACTCCACGAATTCGAGGCCGGCGGTACCGAGCGGATTGTGCTCAGGCGCCGACACGGCGCGCAGCGCGGCGTCTGGAGTGGGCAAGTCGCTGGGCATGTCAATCTCCTTGTACAGTCTTTCGACGCTGTGTCCGGTGTTTCTGAGGTTCGGTGCAAACCGCCGGCTATCAGGGGCGGGTAGCCGCAGGGCGGCGCCCGCTGCATGGTGTACTGCGGCACACGCGGCTCCGGCGGCGTTTGCACCGTGTTTGTACACCGGTTGGCGGCGCGTTCGCAACCTTCATTTTGTACTGAACGGTTCATACGGCGGGAGCGGCGCTCCTTGCACCGAGCCGGTGGCGCCGCCGTTTGTGCTCTTCTCACTGCTCCGACCGGTCGCCCCCATCGCACGGAATCGTGCCGTTCGCATCAAGCCGCCGATGCCTTGCGTCGGCTACGTTTGCGCACGGGCTTATCTGAAGCGGCCGCCGCCATCCGCTGCTGCGCGACCTCGCGCACCGCGTCGATGAACGCCCGCGCCACCGGCGACGGCTGCGTGTCCGAGCGCCGGATCAGGCCGACCGGCTCGCCGGTGCCCGCGAACGGCAGCGGCAAACGCGCCAGCATGCCGTGCGCCAGCTCGTATTCCACCGCGCTCAGCGGCACGAACCACACGGCGTCATTCTCGAGCGTCAACGCGCGGCCCGTCGAGACCGACAGCACTTCGACGAACGCCGACAGCGGCTGCACGCCCCACGCGATCAGCAGACTGTCCGCCGATTGCCGGATCAGTGTGCCGAACGGCGGCAGCACCACCGGAAAATCTTCCAGCGACGTCGCCGGCAAACCCGGACCCAGCGCCAGCGGATGCCCCGCCCGCACCACCGCCACCAGCGGCTCGGTGAACAACTGCTCGAAACTGAGGCCGACCATGCGCTCGGGATCGGCGAGGCGCCCGATGGCAAATTCGATCGTGCCCGCTTTCAGGCGCTCGAGCAATTCCGGGTTCGCACCGTTGGCAAGACGCACGATCACGCGCGGCCAGAGCGCCGCGAACCGTTTCAGCACCGGCGGGATCAGCGCCGCCGCGACGGTCGGCAGAATGCCGATCTCCAGCGTCGCCGCCGCGGCGCCTTCGGCGCGCGCCAGCAGGTCGACGCCCTGGCGCAGCGCGCTGACGCACGCGCTCGCGTGCGGCATGAAGAGTTGCCCCTCACGGGTCGGCACAGCACCGTGGCGGCCGCGCTCGAACAGCTTCACGCCGAGAAGGGTTTCGAGTTCGGCAACCGTTTTGGAGACCGCGGGCTGGGTGATCGACAGGCTGTCGGCGGCCCGCTGGACGCTGCCGAACTGGGCGACGGCCAGAAAACACTGCAGATGACGGAATTTGACGCGGCTATCCGCGAGACTGCGTTGCATAACGTAAGGTTATACGAAAAGGGCGAAAACGTCATTTTGCATAACCGCTCGGGTTGGATAAAGTCCCTCCATAACGTCGTATCCCACAATCCCTCGAAGGAGACACTCATGGAAGATTCCTTTCTTACCCCGCGCGATTTCGCGTCCCATCCCCCGTACACCTATTCCAACTATGGTTCGTCGACCAAGCGTGGCCCGACGCGTCAGCTGATTCCGCTCAAGGAACGGCTGCGCGACCAGCGCGTGCCGGTCTACGGCATGGACGACCTCGGCGCGCTCGATCACGATCTGACGCGCAACGCGGTGCGCAACGGCGAACCGCTCGGCGAGCGCATCATCGTGACGGGGCGGGTGCTCGACGAAGGCGGCCGCCCGGTGCGCAATACGCTGGTCGAAATCTGGCAAGCCAACGCAGCCGGCCGTTATGTGCACAAGGCCGATCAGCACGACGCGCCGCTCGACCCGAACTTCCTCGGCTCAGGTCGCTGCATTACCGACAACGAAGGCCGCTACCGCTTCCTGACGATCAAGCCCGGCGCGTATCCGTGGGGCAATCATCCGAATGCATGGCGCCCCCAGCACATCCACTTCTCGCTGTTCGGCAACCACTTCGGCTCGCGTCTCGTGACGCAGATGTACTTCCCCGGCGATCCGCTGCTGGCCTTCGACCCGATTTACCAGGGCACGCCGGAGCACGCCCGCGAACGCATGATCTCGAGCTTCTCGCTCGACACGACGCAAGAGGCCTATGCACTCGGCTACGATTTCGACATCGTACTGCGCGGCCCGAACGAAACCCCGATGGAGCGCTAAGCCATGACCACTCTGAAGCAAACGCCTTCGCAAACCGTTGGACCTTATTTCGCCTACGGTCTTTGCCCGCAACAATACGACTTCGATTTCAAGAGCCTGTTCACGCACGTTCTGGCCGACCGCGAAGCGGCCGGGGAGCACATCACGATCATCGGCCAGGTGTTCGACGGTGACGGCAAGGTGATCGGCGATGCGATGGTCGAGATGTCGCAAGTGGACTCGAACGGCCACTATCCGGAATCGCGTGAGGAAGTCCAGAAGACCGGCTTTCGCGGCTTTGCACGCGTCGGCACGGGTACGGATCCGCACAAGCGCTTTTTCGTGGAAACGGTGAAGCCGGGCCGCGCGAACCCCGATGAAGCGCCGCACGTGAATGTGATCCTGACGATGCGCGGCATGCTGCTGCACACGTTCACGCGTATCTATTTCGAAGACGAAGCGCAGGCGAATGAACGCGATGCGGTGCTGGCTGCAGTTCCGGCCGACCGGCGCGGTACGCTGATCGCGCGTCGCGAACCGAATACGGCGAACGTGTACCGCTTCGACATTCACATGCAGGGCGACAAGGAAACCGTGTTTTTCGACCTGTAAAGTGAGCTGCGAAGCAGCATGTGAAGCGGCCTGTGAAGCAGCCTGTGAAGCGCACATTTAACACTTTCAGATAGCTTTCACATACACTGAACGTGATCCGTCCAGCGACTGGATCGCGAAACTCCAAGTAGTTCAGCCCGCCTCGCGCGGGCTTTTTTTTGTTCTGCGTTTGCCGAAAGACGGCTCAGTGCAGCGAGCAGCGCAGCCAGTGGCCGATTCTGATCACGTCGGCAATATGATCGTGCGCGCCCGGCGCGCCCAGCACGACGATGTCGATGGGCCGGCCATGCACCATCATTCGCACGACGACGCAGTGCCCCGCCTCGTTGATGAAGCCGGTCTTCTGCAAGACGATCGACCGGTCTCCGCCCCGTACCAGCGCATTGGAGTTGTGATAACTCAGTTGTGCCCGGCCGCCGCCGGGAAAAACGATTTGCGCGCGATCGGTCGAATACGCGCGGATCAGCGGATAGCGGCTGGCCGCCTCGACCAGCCGCGACAAGTCGCGTGCGGTCGAGACATTCTGCGGCGACAGCCCCGTGCCATTGACGAACGACGTATGCCACATGCCGAGCGCGCGGGCCTTTGCGTTCATCGCCGCGACAAAGCCCGGCCGGCCGCCCGCGTAATCGCGGCTGAGTGCGGCCGCCGCCCGGTTCTCCGACGACATTAGTGCAATGTGCAGCATGTCGTCGCGTGACAGCCTGGAACCGACGCTCAGGCGCGAGCCCGTGAACTTGTCGAAATCCTGATCCTGCACCGTGACGTTGAGCGGCTTGCTCAGCGCATGCTTTGCATCGAGCGAGACGACCGCGGTCATCAGTTTGGATACCGAAGCAATCGGCATGACCTGGTCGGCCTGCTTTTCGGTGAGCACGGTATGCGTTCGTTCGTCGACGACGTAGACGGCTCGCGCGCGAAGCAATGCGCGCGAGCGGGGCGTATAGCCGCAGCGAGCGAGGAGCCGCGGCCCGGCCTGCGCTGACGCGCGCGACGCCGACGGATGCCGGTCGCTGTGCCGAGCCGCCGGCGCCACGGAGCGCATCGCGTGGCGAGTCCCCTTCGTATTGCGCGCGGCCTGCCGGCGAGGTTTGGATGTGAGCTTGCCGATGTGCACGGGCTGCCCGGCGCTCGTCACGTGCTTGCGCTTGCGCGCGACGCGACGCCGGCCCTTGCCGGTGGGGGGCTTTTTCGCCTTACCGGAATTTCGGATTTTCGCCTTGGACGCGTGCGGCACGGACGGCGCAACTTGCCGGTTCATGCGAGCTGCGGAATGCTTAGTCGCTTCAGAGGCCGCACCGAACGACCAGCCGATATTCAGCCACAACAGACCGAACACCACGCCGTAGCGCAGACACGCAAGGAAACAATGAGAGGGAGATGCAGATGAAAAAATTCGACGACCGTACGGCATGAAGCTTCCAGTTCTGTGCCGCGTGAGCCCGAATGGAATGGTCACGGAGTCGGCAACGACCCGCCCGATGTTAAAGCTAATAGCCGATGCGATCAACGGCCAAGGCGCACGCCGCCCGATGAACAGACGAGGTGCGTGCGGCAAAAATTCGGTTAGCAGCGGAAATGATCGATGTTCTGCCCGGCGTAAATCGCGCGTGCAAGCCAGTCCGGTTTATCGCCGTGACCGTCCCACGTATTGCCAAAGGCGTCGCGATACAGCACTGCGCGAACCGCGTTCGCGTCGGCTTCGAGCGAGTCGGTGAGCGCTTCCATCGTAATGCCGTAATCATCCATGCGACGGAGGATCCACTCGATCAGACGCTCGCGCGCGTTCCCATCGAGGTCGAACAGCCGTTGTTCTTCTCGCTCTTTCATAACGTATCGATGTCGCAGCTAATCATGCTCGCGTTGCACAGAAAGGATTCCGCAAAACAATGCGAAGTCTATGTGTGATTCAGATGGATAGCGTGCAATTCGAATTCACACCAATGTCACGATGCGTCAAAACCGCATCGGGAAATCATGCCTTTAAATCTTGGAGTAAGGAGAATTTGCAGGCAAGCGGCTCGAATTGCGCTCGTGCCTCGCCCGTGATGTCGAGGGAGCTTCAGCGTATGGCAGCCGATTCTAGCATCCAATTTATTCTGTTTGCCGCAACGCGGTACTCGTATGCGAGTGGGGCTTTTCCATTTCTCATTCCTTTATTGCGCTATCCGTGGACACTGCAATAGCCGCCTATTCAGGAACGAACCGGGCTGTGTCATGCTATGTTTCATCAATTAACACCCCGCGCAGGAGACACGACAATGCCCGCCTCAACCGCCATCCTCACCATTCTCGCCGCGCTGCTGCTAGGCGCCATGAGCCCGGGACCGAGCTTCGTCATCGTCGCTCGCAATGCGATCGGGCTGTCACGCGGCGACGGTCTCGCGACGGCGCTCGGCATGGGCATTGGTGGCGTGTTTTTCAGCGGCATCGCGTTGCTCGGCCTCTACACGTTGCTCGCCACGGTCGAATGGCTTTACGTCGGCCTGAAGGTTGCCGGCGGCATCTACCTGATCTATCTAGCGTCGAAAATCTGGCGCGGTGCGGCCAGGCCGCTCGCGTTCGATGCGGCGCAAGCCGCCTCCGGCAATCCGCGTAAATCTTTCTGGATCGGCTTGAGCACGCAACTGAGTAATCCGAAAACGGCCGTCTACTACGGCAGTATCTTCGCGGCGCTGCTTCCGCAGCATCCGCCGCTATGGTGCTACTTTGCGCTGCCGCCTGCGATCTTCGCGATCGAGGCCGGCTGGTACACGATCGTCGCGTTGTGTTTTTCGAGCAAACGGCCGCGCGAAATCTATCTGCAATGGAAGGCCTGGATCGATCGCATTGCCGCGACCGCGGTGGCCGCGCTGGGATTGCGCCTGATTCTGAATGCACACAAAGTGGGCATCTGAAAGCGCCGCCGCCCATTCGAACTCCCGAATGGCATGCCGCGTTGATGGGCGCGGCATGCGCGCCACCGGGACCCTATCGGCAGCCGCCACGTGACGGCGATTTAGCGCACCTCGCAAAACAGTTACAAGTTATGTGTTGACGCTGACACGTCTGCGCGGTTAATGTGGCACCCGAAGTTCAAGAAGTTCGATTGCTGTTCATCAATGTCTCGCTCCCTCAGCGGTATTCGTTGTCCTCTCCCTCCTTGACGCTTCACGCGCTCTTCAACAGAGCAAATTCTTCAATTTTTTCCTCAAGGATTCTTCATGGATACCGGTATCGTTAAGTGGTTCAATGACAGCAAAGGCTTTGGCTTCATCACCCCGGACAAGGGCGGCGACGACCTGTTCGCACACTTCTCGGAAATTCGCAGCGACGGCTTCAAGACGCTGGCTGAAAATCAGAAAGTGAGCTTCGAAACGAAGCAAGGCCCGAAGGGTCTGCAAGCGGCTAACATCAAGCCGCTGTAAGTTTGAAGGGCTCGGTGTCCGGCAACGGACATCGGGCTGCAGCGATATCCTCGCGGAGCTTTTGTCTCCCACAGTTGGCGCGATCGCTTTTAGCTGCATTCGATTTCGAGCAGCTTGCCTAAGCGCCAAACGCCTCGTTGCACCTCATTCTCCCCTCCGGCTTCAACGCCCATTTTTCGCACCCCGACTGCGTCAGGATTCGGCTCGCAATGGCTTGAATCAGCTCGTCCGCGTAACTCGTATCACGGGTTCGTACGGCCGGCGCGCACTCGAACATCATTAAAATATAAAATGCAAAGCAAACATATTCATCATTACAACGGCTATGCCGTCCAACCCTCGGCGCATCGTTTGCCCGACGGCAGTTTTTCATCCAACCTGTTGCTCGAACGCGCCGACAGCGCACGTACCGACGGGCGCTACCAGTTCTATTCTCTCGACTACTTCACGAGCGAAGAACAGGCTCTGCAGCACTCGGCACGCTGGGCGCATCATTGGGTCGACACGCGCGGTTGAGCGCACGGCTACGCTGCACGGTGACGTGCTGAGAGCGCATGTCTTGCGGGCGCGATCCAGCGCCCTCAGTATCCGTAGCGCCGGTAGCGATAATCGCGCGCGCCGGCACGCCGTTGCTCAAACAGCGCGCTATTCGCCGCGCTCCGCCTTGACCCGCGCACGCAGTTCGAACTTCTGAATTTTTCCCGTCGACGTCTTCGGCAATTCGCCGAAGCGCACTGCTTTCGGCAGCTTGTAGCCGGCCAGAAACAATCGGCAGTGCGCGATGATCTCCTCTTCGGTTGCCTGAGCGCCCTCCTTGAGTTCGACGAACGCGCACGGCACCTCCCCCCACTTCGGGTCGGCCATCGCCACCACGGCGGCGACCGATACCGCCGGGTGACGATACAGCGTGTCCTCGACCTCAATGCTAGAGATGTTCTCGCCGCCTGAGATGATGATGTCCTTGCTGCGGTCGCGAATGCGGATATAACCGTCGGGCATCCGCACGCCGAGATCGCCGGTATGGAACCAGCCACCGCGGAAGGTCGCCTCGGTTGCGCGCTCGTTCTTGAGATAACCCTTCATGCAGATGTTGCCGCGAAACATGATCTCGCCGAGCGTTTCGCCGTCGTCGGGAACCGGCGCGAGCGTGTCCGGATCGAGCACGGTGACAGCGGCCTGCAGGTGATAGCGCACGCCCTGCCGCGCGTTCAGCTCGGCACGGGCGCTGTCGTCGAGCGTTTCCCACGCTTCCTGCTTCGCACAGACCGCGGCGGGCCCATAGGTTTCAGTCAGCCCGTACACGTGCGTCAGATCGAAGCCGATCTCCTTCATCTTCGCGATCACCGCGGGCGCGGGCGCCGCGCCCGCCACCATCGTCGAGACGCGATGCGCAATTCCCTCGCGCCATTCGGCCGGCGCATTGGCGAGCGCGCTCTGCACGATCGGCGCGCCGCAATAGTAGCTGATGCCTTCGCGGCGAATCAGGTCGAACACCGTCTTCGCATCGAATTTGCGCAAGCAGACATTGACGCCCGCCCGCGCGGCGACGGTCCACGGAAAACACCAGCCGTTGCAGTGGAACATCGGCAAGGTCCACAGGTAGACCGCGTGCTTCGGCATGTCCCATTCGAGAATATTGCTGAGCGCGTTCAGATACGCGCCGCGGTGGTGGTAGACCACGCCTTTCGGATCGCCGGTCGTGCCCGAGGTGTAGTTCAGCGCGATGGCGTCCCATTCGTCGGCCGGCTGAGTCCAGGCGAAAACCGGGTCGCCGGCTTGCAGGAACGCTTCGTAGTCCGTCGCGCGGACGAATTGCGCGGCATCGGCGGGCATCGCGTCGGCCACGCTGATCACCCGCAACGCGGGGAATTCCAGCGCCGCACGGCGTGCGAACTCGCCGTACTCCGTGTCGACGATCAACGCCCGGGCCTCGCCGTGGCGCAGCATGAACAATAGCGACGACACGTCGAGCCGCGTATTGAGCGTGTTGAGCACGGCGCCCGCCATCGGCACGCCGAAGTGCGCTTCCACCATCGGCGGGATGTTGGGCAGCAACACGGCGACCGTATCGCCGCGTTCGATACCGGCCTGCCGCAGCGCGCTGGCCAGGCGCCGCGCGCGCTCGTAAGTCTCACGCCACGTGCGGCGAATCTCCCCATGGACGACCGCGAGCCGCTCACCGTAGACTTCCGCTGCGCGCACGATGAAATCGATGGGCGTCAGCGGGACATAGTTGGCCTCGCGTTGCTCGAGGCCTTCTTCGAACATGTGCTTCATTGCATCGTCTCCTGAGGCGCGGGCCGCGCCGTCGATTATTCTGATTGATGAGCTAGCCTAGCAAGTGCCATGGTGAACTGTCTGTCATCCAAATGACAGAGTAGTGCGCCCGAGACTTTCCCGAACCGACTTCTGCTGCCGACGCGCTTAACCCGTTTATGACCGACGCCCCGCTCACCGCCCTCGCAGATGCCCGTCCGCACCGGCCGGAGCGGGTGGCGCGCGCCGATCTGGCAGGGCTGTTCGCCAGCTGCACGTGGTTTCGGGCGCTCGCTGGCGAGCACCAGGCGATGGTCCTCGCCACTTCGCACGCCGGGCATCTGGACGGCGGAGCATGGATCGCGCGCCGCCAGGAGCCGTCGGACTACTGGATCGGCGTGCATTCCGGCCTGATCAAGCTCGCCATCTACAACGCGTCAGGACGCAGTTGCACGCTGTCGGGGGTGCCACCCGGCGGCTGGTTCGGCGAAGGCAGCGTGATCAAGCGGGAATTGCGCAAATACGACGTGGCAGCGATCCAACCTTCGCTCGTCATGTTCGTGCCGTCCGCGACCTTTCATGCGCTGCTGGAGTCGAGCCTGCCGTTCACCGGCTTCGTGATCCGGCAACTGAACAACCGCATGGGCGAATTCATCGCGTCAATTCAGAACAGCCGGTTGCTCGATGTGGATGCGCGCGTCGCGCAGTCGCTCGCGCAGTTATTCAACCCGGACCTGTATCCCGAGACGGGCCGCACGCTCGCCATTTCGCAGGAAGAGGTAGGCCTGCTGGCGGGCGTGTCGCGCCAGCGGATCAATCAGGCGTTGCAAAACCTCGAACGGCTGCAAATACTGCGCCTCTCGTATAACCAGATCGACGTGCTCGATCTCGAACGCCTCAGCGCGTTCGGCCGGGAGCAGATCTAGGGGTGGCATCGCAATGGCGCGCTCGTTGCGCGGCCGACAAAAAAGCCGTCACTGGTTGCCCATATGACGGCTTCTGCTTATCGCCGCGCAGCGAATGCCCGATCGTGAACGATCTAACTGGCGTCTGCGTCGCTCTTGCGTACGACGCGCCGCTCCAGAATCGCTTCGGTCTTGAACAGCGCCAACGCCACGGCGTTCAGCACGCCTGCCCTCTTCCAGCGCAGGTAATAGCGATGAGCGGTCTGATACGGCACATAAGCCTCGGGCATCGCGCTCCACGGCTCTCGCGTATGCAGCACCCACATCACACTATTCAGCACCCGGCGGATGTCTATGTTCGGACGTCCGCGCCGAGGTCCGTGATCGAGCATTTCAGGCAGCAGCGGCGCGATACGCTGCCACTGCTCATCGGTCAGTTCCTGAAAAGCCGGCCAATGAACCGCTGGATTCGCAGGGATTGTATTCATGAAGTCAACGCGCGCAGACAGCACACCTGCCGGCATCGCCGCGAAAATGGGTCTATTAATCAGTTATTTTGAGATTAACCGAAGCCTGCATTCGCGAAAGTTAATTCTTGTCAGACCCGTCGGTGCAATCGCCGGAAAGCACAATATGTTATTGCGCCAAAGGGCCAATGGCGCGGTGAAGGCCGTGGTCTTTTCGACAAGGTGTCGGGTGCCGCCTCGGTCGAACTGCCGGGCCGCAGCAATCAGACCGGCGTTGCACTCGGTCTGCGCACGATTTTCTAAAGAGGCGGCGGGGCCCGCGAGGACCCCGCGAGGCGCGTGGCATTCGAATTGCCGCGCGCATAAAAAAAGGTGCCGCGAACGGCACCTTTCTGTACTACAGGCAGCTTCAGCTGAAGCTTAGAAGCGGTGACGCAGACCGACCGTAGCAGCCGTCTGGTTCTTCGACGACGACGTCGGAACCGTGTTGTCGCCGCTGTAGATCGAAGCGACACCGCCGTCGCCCATTGCGTGCTGGTACACGGCTTGAGCGTAGACGTCCGTACGACGCGACAGCGAGTAGTCAGCTTGCAGGCCGATCTGGTGGTAACGGGTCTTCATGTCGTTGCCGTCAACGTTTTCACCGTAGCCACGTGCGTCGGTGAACGTGTATGCAACGCCCAGGCCCAGAGCCGGGGTCACGTTGTACTTGGCGTTGACTTCGTAGTTGTTCGAACGACCTTGACGCTGGCCGGCTGCTGCACCAACGAGGTTGTCGATACGCGACTGCGTGAACGCAGCACCGACCGTTGCCGGGCCGAATGCGTACGAAGCTGCTGCGCCGAATTGACGTTGACGGAACTGACCCTGGATCGGGCCAACCGTGTTTGCCACGACGCCGTCCGAAGCGCCGCCGTTGCTTGCCGTGCCTGCTGCGTTCGTTGCGCCCGGGTTGTTCTGCTGTGCGTAAGCAGCGCCCAGGTGCAGGCCTTGCCACTGGTATGCAGCACCAAGGCTGTACTGGCGGTTGTTCGCGAATTGGCCAGCCTGGTTCGAGAAGCCGTACGTGCCGCCGAACGTGAAGCCAGCGTAGTTAGCGCTCGAGTACTTGATCGAGTTGTTGACCGACAGGCCGCCGTTCGTGTTCAGGTTGTCGTTGTTGAACGGGTGCGCGAAGTACGTACCGCCCCAGCTGCCCGTTGCGGTCAGCGGTGCCAGGTAGTCTTGAGCTGCGTCGTATTGACGGCCCAGGGTAACCGTACCGAATTGCGCGCTCGACAGGCCGACGAATGCCTGACGGTTGAACATGCCGTTGTTGTTAGCGAAACGGCCGTTGTTGACGTTAAAGCCGCTTTCCAACGTGAAGATTGCCTTCAGACCGTTGCCCAGGTCTTCCGAACCGCGCAGACCGAACATGCTTTGGTTGATGCCGCCGCTGCCTGCTGCCCACTTGGAGTTGTGGTCAACGTTGCTGGTGTACGTCAGACCGGCGTCCAACAGACCATACAGGGTCACGCTGCTTTGTGCGTGAGCGACGGATGCGAACGATGCGGCAACCGCAACGACGATGAGACTCTTTTTCATGTGGGACTCCAAGTTCGATAAATTTACGCGGGGAGCGGGACCTGCCTCGGCAGCGCATGCATCGCCTGTGCTGCCGCCCTTTTGGCCGAACTGGTTAGATCAGCCGGGCACCCTTCAAACGAAGCGTGAGTGTAGGGGGACACCCTAGTAGCGGCGCGAGCAATTTACACAACAGGATTTTTCAGAATCCGCAACAATGTCGGCGGCCACGGCATTAAGTCATTGTTTTACATGCGTTTATCGCAAGATATGCGGAGGCGCATATCTGCTCTGGCCAGAAGTTATTTGCAACCTCTCAATATTCGAAGTTGTGCATATGCAACACGTTTTAATACGCCTGACGTAATCGGGTCGGAACGATTAATGATTGAAGCTGGGGAGTGCCTGAAAATAAGGCAATTGAATGAAGCGGATTTCGGCGGCGGATGTAAATTTATTTTACAAAACCGGGAACTTAATGGCGTTAATGCTGTCTCCTTTTGGCTAATCAATTAGCCCTGTTAATTGGTGATTATTCATTTCATCAGTTGCGTGAATTGTTCGTTCAAGAATGGTGGGATTGGCTGGCTACGCTTGCTTGGGCCGCCCTGCCGATCGAATGAAAAAAAACCGCCCTCAGGCGGTTTCATCGATTCTCGCTGCGTCGAGCGCTCATCCATCGCAGGCGGTTCTTCTGCCGGAGCGCATACAAAAGGGGATGCCTTCAGCACAGGCGTTGCCCGGAGGTGAACTGCGGCGCCGGCCGCCGCGTGACAAAACCCGTGCTGAAAGCGGACGGCAAACATCTAACGGCCTTCCCTAGTCTTTTAACGGACAGGCCACTCCCTTTTTGACGCGGAGTTTCCCTAATTCCCGGCGAACTAGAGCCTTAGCCAGCATTTCCCACGGCACCCGAATGGGCTCATTGGCTTGCGCTTCCTCTTGCCCGGCGCAGCACAATCCCACGCTCGTCAATGCAAACTGCAAAAATTGCTTCGGCTCGCAACGAAAGTTTCAACGCCGAAGCACGACGACGTTTCGCACAATGCGCGGCGAACGGCGTGCTGGCGTGGGTTAATGATGCTCGAGCTTCTTCGGGGGCGACTCCGCGTCAGCGGGTCCTGCCAGGAACGGCTCCAATCCAAACAGCCAGGCGAAGCAGAAGGTAACGCGCGCCAACGCGCTGACGTGTCGTCGCGGCGCGTTGGCCCCGGTGTCGTCGAGTGGCATGGCTAGCGGCGGTTGAGCCGGGGCCAGGTCGGTAGCGGTGTGGTCGGATCGGATGATGATTCTCGTTATATTGATATCACGTGGAAGCCGACCTGCAGCAAGCGACGTGCCACGCCCGCGGAACGAAATTCGGACCGACTACAGCGAGATTGCCGGCATCGCGCGCGGGTGGCTGTACGGTAGACCGCCAAGGCAAGAAAGGGATTTTTAACGGCGTGTACTGGAAGAAAAAGACGCTATTGATCGGACCTACTACGATTGGCCCATTTATCAAACCTGTTCGAACACACGAGACGAAGGTGAAAGCGCTTTAGCGAGTTCGCCAGACCGAATGACGAACACACTTTGCGCGGCACCGAGATTCGGCTCGAAATCCGTCAAATGGAATCAATAACGCGGCGCAAGCCTCAATCGCCAGAGCGCTTCAATCATCGCGCCTCGCGCCAAACAAAAAGGGTCCCGAAAACTCGGAACCCTTTCTTCAAGCTTTGGTGGGCCGGGTGGGATTCGAACCCACGGTGGGATTTCTCCGGTGGATTATGAGTCCACTGCCTGCAACCAACACGGCGTCCAGCCCAAGAAAAAGACCCGGTCTTGAAGGCCGGGCCCATTCGCTGATTGGCCGACATACTACACGAAAAAGGGACCTCCGCAACGGCTTCGCCTAAGCGAAACAATCGGGAGGCCCCTTCAAGCACAACATTATCTGCCGCCAACGCCTGCTTCGATCAATTCCCTTCGAGGAATGACTTCAGCTTGTCCGAGCGACTCGGGTGACGCAGCTTGCGCAACGCCTTGGCTTCGATCTGACGGATCCGCTCACGCGTCACGTCGAACTGCTTGCCGACTTCTTCGAGCGTGTGATCGGTGCTCATCTCGATACCGAAACGCATGCGCAGCACTTTCGCTTCGCGCGGCGTCAGCGAGTCGAGCACGTCCTTCACGACGTCGCGCATGCTGGCATGCAGTGCGGCGTCGGCCGGCGCGACCGTGTTGTTATCCTCGATGAAGTCGCCCAGATGCGAATCGTCGTCGTCACCGATCGGCGTTTCCATCGAGATCGGCTCCTTCGCGATCTTCATGATCTTGCGGATCTTGTCTTCCGGCATTTCCATCTTCTCGGCCAGCGTCGCCGGATCCGGTTCGAGGCCGGTTTCCTGCAGAATCTGACGCGAGATACGGTTCATCTTGTTGATCGTTTCGATCATGTGGACCGGAATCCGGATCGTACGCGCCTGGTCGGCGATCGAACGCGTAATGGCCTGGCGAATCCACCACGTCGCATACGTGGAGAACTTGTAGCCGCGACGGTATTCGAACTTGTCCACAGCCTTCATCAGGCCAATGTTGCCTTCCTGAATCAGGTCGAGGAACTGCAAACCACGGTTCGTGTACTTCTTCGCAATCGAGATCACGAGACGCAGATTCGCCTCGGTCATTTCACGCTTCGCCTGCCGCGCCTTCAGTTCGCCGGCCGCCATCTGGCGGTTGGTTTCCTTCAGGTCCTTCAGCGGCAGCACGACACGCGCCTGCAGATCCAGCAGACGTTGCTGCTGTTCGCGGATCGCCGGAATGTTACGCGTGAGGATCGCGCTATACGCGTGACCTTCGCCGACGATCTTGTCCGCCCACTCGAGATCCGTTTCGCTGCCCGGGAAACGCGCGATGAATTCCGCACGCGGCATGCCGCACTTGTCGACCACCGTGTGCAGGATCTGACGCTCGACCTGACGCACTTCATCCACTTGCGCGCGCAACGTGTCGCACAGACGCTCGACCGTACGCGCGGTGAAGCGGATCGTCATCAGTTCGTTCTGGATCGTTTCCTGCGCCTTCAGGTACGACTTGGACTTGTAGCCTTCCTTCTCGAACGCGCGGCGCATCTTGTCGAACCATTCGCTGATCATCGCGAATTTTTCGAGCGACGCACGCTTGAGCGCTTCCATCTGCGCCGCGTTGGCCGTGGCTTGCGCGGTGCCGTCGTCTTCTTCCTCGTCCTCGTCGCTTTCTTCCTCGGCTTCCTCGTCTTCGCTCTCGATCGCTTCCGCCTCCTGCGCGGAGAAGCCGTCGGCATCTTCCGCGTTGGCGTCGATCAGGCCGTCGACCAGTTCGTCGATACGAATCTCTTCATTCGCCACGCGCTCGGCCATCGCGAGGATGTCGGCGATCGTGGTCGGGCACGCGGAGATGGCCATCACCATATGCTTCAGACCGTCCTCGATCCGCTTCGCGATTTCGATTTCGCCTTCACGCGTGAGCAGCTCGACAGTACCCATTTCGCGCATGTACATGCGCACGGGGTCCGTGGTGCGGCCAAATTCGGAGTCGACGGTGGACAGCGCGACTTCCGCTTCCTCTTCCACTTCGTCGTCGGACGAAGCGGCGGGCGCGTTGTCGTTCAGCAGCAGCGTTTCAGCGTCGGGGGCCTGCTCGTAGACCGCCACGCCCATGTCGTTGAACGTGCTGATGATGCCTTCGATCGCCTCGGTCTCGGTGAAGTTGTCCGGGAGGTGGTCGTTGATTTCCGCGTACGTGAGGAAGCCGCGTTCCTTGCCGAGCTTGATCAGCGCGCGCAGCTTGGAGCGGCGTTCCTCGAGCTCCTCCACCGTGCCAGGCTGCGACGACGCGAATGCATCTTTCAGAAGCGCTTTTTCCTTGGCACGACGGTCGCGAGCCTTGACCTTTTCCACCTTGCCCGGTGCGGCGGCAGGGGTTTCTTCGGTCTGGGTTGCATCGTCATCGACGGGTACTTCGTTCAGCTTTTTCGTCATGGAGTTCGCCGTACCGGCTGTAGTCTCGACTCGCGGCTGGTGGACAACAGCCGGTAGAACCGTGGATACTGAAGTCTCGCGCACTACCGCATCGTCCTGCGCGGCAGCCGCTTCCCTTGCGCTTCTGACACCCGGCTGGCTGGCAGCCGGTACAGCTTTCGCCCCCCTGACCGAATCCGCTCGTGCAGCGGAAGCGGCCGAGGATTTCTTCCCGGCAGCCGGTGCAACACTGACAGCAGACGTTTTTCTGGCGGAAGAAACTAACTTGGCCTCGGTGACCTTTCTGGTCGGCTCTTTGGAGCGTGTACCGGTTGCCGCCTGATTTCCGCCTGTAGTCTTTGCCATCGCATCGCCTTTTCGCCTTTGCTAGGAAAACCCTTGAAAAACAAACCGCTAGAAACCTTTGATTATACCACCCAAGGTTTCCGCTCTCTCCCTCACAGACCTAGCTGACGCTTCATGTCGGCCCGTTTCCGATTCAATTCCGAAAGCTCCGCAAACTCCTCCGGCGTATGCCGGGATTGCCGCGAAAGCTGCTCGAGACGGTCGCAATACGCGTCGTACCGCATCTTCAGGATCGCCGCTTTCAGTTCCTCGCCCACGATCCGTTCCTGCTCGCGCCGCTCCTCGACGACGGTCGCGTCCTGAGGGTCTTTCAGCAGCAAATCCCGGACATTTTCATCATAGTCTAGAATTTTGCGAAAGATTTCCTCGAAAGTTGGGGCGTTTGCGCCGTTTCGCAATAGGTCGGACAACAACTGAAACTCCGCCGAATCGCCCAGCGCACGTGCGTGCGTCGTCACTTCCTCGAACAGTTCGCCGTGCCGGGTCACGCTCAGCAGCGCCTGCTCGGCGTCCTCGTCGAGCACCGCCACCGTGCGCGGATACATCACGAGATTGCGCAGCGTCTTTTCTTCGATCCCGGTCACGCTGCGCCGGTCCTTACGGGCCGGCGCGAGGCGCGCCGCAGCCGCGATCCGGGAGTCGACCTCGCAGAGGGCCGCCACCTCGTCGAACGGCACGTCGAGCCGGTCGGCGAACATATGCATGATCTGCGCGCGCAACGCGTTGGCCGGCAGGGCCTGCAGCAACGGTTTGGCGTCGAACAGCGCACGCGCCCGGCCTTCCGGCTGATCCAGCTCCTTGCCCGTCAGCACTTCGTTGAGCATGAACTGCGAGAGCGGCATCGCGCGCTCGACCTGTTCGGCGAACGCCTCGGTGCCGAATTCGCGCACATAGCTATCCGGATCATGCTCGGACGGCAGAAACAGGAAGCGGATCGTCCGGTTGTCCGCCGCATGCGGGAGGCAGGCGTCCAGCGCCCGGCGAGCGGCGCGCCGCCCTGCCGAATCGCCGTCGAAACTGAAGATAACCGTATCGGTCTGGCGCATCAGCTTCTGCACATGAACCGGCGTGCAAGCCGTGCCGAGCGTGGCGACCGCGTTCTGAAACCCCAATTGGGCCAGCGCGACCACGTCCATATAGCCTTCCACCACCAGCACGTAGTGCTGTTCGCGAATCGCCAGACGCGCTTCGAACAGCCCATACAGCTCGCTGCCCTTGTTAAATAGAGGCGTTTCGGGCGAATTCAAATATTTCGGCTCGCCGCCGTCCAGAACACGGCCGCCGAAGCCGATCACCTGCCCCTTCACGTTGCGTATCGGGAACATGATCCGCTCGCGAAAGCGGTCGTAGCGACGGTTCTGCCCCTGTGCGTCGGATTTTTCGCTGACGATCACAAGGCCCGATTCCACCAGCGCGTCGTCGCGATAATTGGGGAAGGCCGCTTCGAGATTCTGCCAGCCGTCCGGCGCATAGCCCAAACCGAAGCGTGCGGCGATCTCGCCGGTCAAGCCGCGTTTTTTCAGGTACTGGATCGCGCCCGGCGCGCCGCGCAACTGCTTGCGGTAGAAGTCGCAAGCGGTGTGCATGACATCGGAAAGCGCCGTGGTGACGGCTTTGGACGCCGCCGGCGCGTAGCCGCCGGAGCCGCCTGCGCCATATCCCGGCGACGGCTCGTTCGGCACCGTCAAGCCCACCGATTGCGCGAGGTCGTTGACCGCCTCCGGGAACGAGGAGCCCACGTGCTCCATCAGGAAGCCGATGGCCGTCCCATGCGCGCCGCAGCCGAAGCAGTGATAGAACTGTTTAGTCGGACTAACCGTAAACGAAGGGCTTTTCTCGTTGTGAAACGGGCACAACCCCATGAAATTCGCGCCGCCCTTTTTCAACTGCACATACCGGCCGACCACGTCGACGATATCGACGCGGTTGAGCAGGTCCTGCAGGAATGACGGTGGAATCACAGTAAATGACGCTGCCTAAAAAGCTCAACGCTGCGCGCGGCGTCGGACGACGGCGCGCGCAGGCCGGACAAACTCAAATTACTTCGCGAGCGCGGCTTTGACTTGCGCCGACACCGCGGTCATGTCGGCGCGGCCGGCCAGCTTCGGCTTGAGCACGCCCATCACTTTGCCCATGTCCTGCGGGCCGGCCGCACCGGTTTGCGCGACCGCGGCCTGGACTTCGGCAACGATTTCCGCTTCGGACATCTGCTCCGGCATGTAGGCGGACAGAATTGCCAGCTCGGCCTTTTCCTTGTCGACCAGATCCGTGCGGCCGGCGGCCTCGAACTGGCTGATCGAATCCTTGCGCTGCTTGATCATCTTGTCGACGACCGTGGTGATCGCGGCATCGTCGAGCGTGACGCGCTCGTCGACTTCGCGCTGCTTGATGGCGGCGAGCAGCAGGCGGATCGTGCCGAGACGCTCGGTCTCGCGCGCCCGCATGGCTGCTTTCATATCGTCGTTGATCCGGTCCTTGAGACTCATCATTCACCTGAATGCGTTGAAAGTTGAAAAAGCGGCCGGGTCAACTGCATCAACACGAATACCCGCTTGGGGACTGCTTCCTCAAGCGGGTTGGCGCAATGTGCGTAGTGGATGCGACCCTGCCGGCTGGCCCGATGGACCGTGTTTTCCGTGATGGCACCTCGCGTGCCCTCACCGGGTGGATGTCGCCGCTCCGTTTGACCGGAACCGCGGCAACGCCAGAATCAGTAGAACTTCTTTGGCAGCATCTGGCCACGCAGACGCTTGAAATGACGCTTCACCGCGGCGGCCTTCTTGCGCTTGCGTTCAGCCGTAGGCTTTTCGTAAAACTCGCGAGCGCGAAGTTCCGTCAGCAAGCCGTTCTTCTCCATGGTGCGTTTGAAACGGCGCATGGCGACTTCAAACGGCTCGTTGTCTTTTACGCGGATGGTCGTCATTTTTCAATAACGGAACTTTGTAAAGGTTCAGGAGTATAGCAGAGCTTTCTCACAAAGCTAATGCGCCGTCAAGCCCCCTGGACGTACTCCGCGGCCGCCTGGCCGGCCGCCACGCCCGAGGCCCACGCCCACTGGAAGTTGTAGCCACCGAGCCAGCCGGTCACGTCGACCGCCTCGCCGATGAAGTACAGCCCCGGCGCCTTCGCACTCATCATCGTCGTTGACGACAGGTCTCGCGTGTCGACGCCGCCGCGCGTCACCTCGGCCTTGCGATAGCCTTCGGTGCCGTTCGGGGTGAGCGTCCAGCGCGACAAAGCCTCACCGATGCGCCGCAAGGTCTTGTCCGGCAGATCGGCCACGCGGGCTTCGGCAGGAATCTGGTGGGTTTCCAGCCAGACGTGGGCGAGCCTCTGGGGCACCCATTCGGATAGCAGATTGGCGATCTGGCGCTTCGTGCCGGTTTTCGCTTCGAGCAGCGCGGTCGTCGCGTCGCGCTCCGCCAGCAGGTTGATGTGAATCGGCTCGCCGGGTTGCCAGTAGCTGGAGATTTGCAGCACGCCCGGACCCGACAGGCCACGGTGCGTGAGCAGCAGATCCTCGGTAAATTCGGCGCCGGTCTTCCTGTTACCGGTCGCCAGTTGCACTTCGAGCGACACGCCAGAGAGCGCCGAGAACGGCTCCCAGTCGGCGGCGGCGAAGGTCAGCGGAACGAGCGCGGGACGCGTGTCGATCAATTTGTGACCGAACTGTTTGGCAAGCCGATAGGCGAAATCGGTGGCGCCAATCTTTGGGATCGACAGCCCGCCGGTCGCGATCACGAGCGCGCGCGTGGTGATCGGGCCCGACAGCGTATCCAGCGTGTACCGGCCCTGTGCGTCCTGCCGCACGCCTTCCACCGACAACGGCGCGCGCCATGCGACGCGCCCCGCGTCGCACTCGCTCTTCAGCACGTCGATGACCGCGTCGCTCGACTGGTCGCAAAACAGTTGCCCCTTGTGCTTCTCGTGCCACGTCACGTGATGGCGCTTGAGCAACGCCATGAAATCGCGCGGCGTGTAGCGCGCGAGCGCGGAGCGGCAAAAATGCGGATTGGCCGACAGGTAATTGGCCGGCCCGGCGTACAGGTTCGTGAAGTTGCAGCGGCCGCCACCGGAGATGCGGATTTTTTCCGCGAGACGTTGCGAGTGGTCGATCAGCACCACGCGCCGGCCGAGTTGCCCGGCCACGGCCGCGCACATCATGCCGGCCGCGCCTGCGCCGATTACCGCGATATCGAAGGATTCCATGGGGCCGCATTGTACCTGCGCGTCCACCGCCGTCTGCGGCCTGGTGCCCGCACTGCTATACTTTCAGGCTGGCCTTTTTATTTCTGGACGCAGGAGTGTCGTCACTCGCGCGTCCGCTCAAACCCACCATCATGCTCGTTCTCGGCATCGAAAGCTCCTGCGACGAAACCGGTCTCGCGCTCTACGACACTGAGCGCGGCCTGCTCGCGCACGCGCTGCATTCGCAGATTGCGATGCATCGGGAATACGGCGGCGTCGTGCCCGAGTTGGCGTCGCGCGACCACATCCGGCGCGCGCTGCCGCTGCTCGAAGAGGTGATGGAGCGTGCCGGCGCAGCGCGTAGCGACATCGATGCGATCGCCTACACGCAAGGGCCGGGGCTCGCGGGCGCGTTGCTGGTCGGCGCGAGCGTCGCCAATGCGCTGGCAATGGCGTGGGACAAGCCGACTATCGGCATCCACCACCTCGAAGGGCACCTGTTGTCGCCACTGCTGGTGGACGAGCCGCCGCCGTTCCCGTTCGTCGCGCTGCTGGTGTCGGGCGGACATACGCAACTGATGCGCGTGACGGACGTGGGCGTCTACGAGACGCTCGGCGAAACGCTGGACGACGCCGCCGGCGAAGCGTTCGACAAAACCGCCAAGCTGCTCGGCCTCGGTTATCCGGGCGGCCCGGAAGTGTCGCGCATGGCGGAATTCGGCACGCCCGGCGCGGTGGTCCTGCCCCGCCCGATGCTGCATTCCGGCGACCTCGATTTCAGCTTCAGCGGCCTGAAGACCGCCGTCCTCACGCACGCGAAGAAGCTCGGCGGCGCGAATATCTGCGAACAGGCGAAGGCCGATCTGGCGCGCGGCTTCGTCGACGCCGCGGTGGAAGTGCTGGCCGCGAAGTCGCTGGCGGCGCTGAAAAAGACCACGCTCAACCGGCTGGTCGTCGCAGGGGGCGTGGGTGCCAACCGGCAACTGCGCGAAGCGCTGTCCGCCGCCGCGAAAAAGCGCAACTTCTTCGTGCACTACCCCGACTTGTCGCTGTGCACGGACAACGGCGCGATGATCGCGCTGGCCGGTGCGTTGCGATTGCAGCGCTGGCCCGATCAATCGGCTAAAGACTACGCGTTCACGGTCAAGCCGCGCTGGGATCTGACTTCCCTTGCACGCTGAACCGAAGATCGTCGCACCATAAGAAAAGCCGCTTCAAAAAGCGGCTTTTTCAATGCGGTCAAACCAGAGCGAACACGCGCAGGGGCCTACCTCATCCCACCCGCTTGTCCCGCTCGATCACCGCATACGCGCTGTGATTGTGAATCGACTCGAAGTTCTCCGCTTCGAGCACATACGCGACGATCCGCTCGTCCGCATTCAGACGTTGCGCGACGTCGCGCACGAGGTCTTCGACGAACTTCGGATTCTCATATGCGCGCTCGGTGACGAACTTCTCGTCGGGACGCTTGAGCAAGCCCCACAGTTCGCACGACGCTTCTTCCTCGGCAATGCGAACCAGTTCTTCCACCGCCACGTCGCCGGTCACTTCGGCATGGATCGTGACATGCGAGCGCTGGTTATGCGCGCCGTACTGCGAAATCTTCTTCGAGCACGGGCACAGGCTCGTGACTGGCACCAACACCTTCAGGAACAGGCGCGTCGTGCCGTTACGGGTGTCGCCCGTCAGCGTGACTTCGTAGTCGAGCAGACTCTGCACGCCCGAAACCGGCGCGGTCTTGTTCACAAAGTACGGGAACGACACTTCGATGCGGCCCGCCTCGGCTTCGAGCTTCTCGAGCATCGCCGCGAGCATGGTGCGAAACGTGGCCGGTTCGAGCGGCGCCTTGTTCTCTTCGAGCAACGCGACGAAACGCGACATGTGCGTGCCCTTCTGCTCAGCCGGGAGATGCACGTCGAGAGTCCACGTGCCGACCGTCGGCTGCACTTCGCCGCTTTGCGTGCGCACCGTCAGCGGGTGACGCACGCCCTTGACGCCGACCCGCTGAATCGGGATCTGACGCGTGTCGGGCGTGCTTTGCACGTCGGGCATCACAAAGGCGGGATTCATCTGGTTCATTCTTTTGTCCTTTCAGGAAAGCGCCGGGCCGCCCCGAGTTTTCCGCTCCGCAGAAAGTCCCAACCCGAACGAAGTCCCCTTGGGGAATGGGAGGATTGGGCGATGGCCCAACGGGGGCTGCCGCGAACCGACAGATTCAGGGGCTCTCAGCGGCCGTGCGGATAGTGCGCGCAACGGCGAACGCCGGCCTTGGCCGGCGCTGGAAGATGGACCCGGAAGCCCATCGATTCAAGTTGGAGATGGCAAAAACGAGAGCGGCAGCCGCCATTGCATCGCGGCGGCATGCCGGCCGGCAACGCCTTACGCGACGCGCTTCACCGACGATTGAACGCCGAGCGCGCCGTTCGACAGAAACCGCTCGCGAATCGACTTGGCGATACCCACGGCGTCGAGACCGCATGCGGCGAGCAGCTTGGCCGGGTCGCCGTGATCAATGAAGCGGTCCGGCAGGCCCAATTGCAGCACCGGCCGCATCACGCCCGCTTCGAGCAGCGCTTCGACGCAAGCCGAGCCCGCGCCGCCCATCACGCAGCCTTCCTCGACGGTGACGATGGCGTCGTGCGTCTCGGCCAGTTGACGGACCAGCTCGGCATCGAGCGGCTTCACGAAGCGCATGTTCGCGACGGTGGCGTCCAGTTGCTCGGCCGCCGCCAGCGACGGCGCGACCATCGTGCCGAAGGCGAGAATCGCGATGCGCTTGCCCACCGGCTGCGAAGTCTCGCGCCGCACTTCACCCTTGCCGAGCGGCAGCGCCGCCATCTGCTTGACGGTGGCGACACCCGTACCCGCGCCGCGCGGATAACGTACCGCCGTCGGGTTCGGCTGCTGCAGCGCGGTGTACAGCATCTGCCGGCATTCGTTTTCGTCCGACGGCGCCATCACGGTCATGTTCGGGATGCAGCGCATGAACGCGAGGTCGTAAGCGCCCGCGTGCGTTGCGCCGTCCGCGCCGACCAGACCCGCGCGGTCGATGGCGAACACCACCGGCAAGTTTTGCAGCGCGACGTCGTGAATCAGCTGGTCGTAAGCACGTTGCAGGAAGGTCGAGTAGATCGCGACCACCGGCCTCATGCCGTCCGCGGCGAGACCGCCGGCAAACGTCACCGCGTGCTGCTCGGCGATGCCGACATCGAAGTAACGATCCGGGAAGCGCTTTTCGAACTCGACCATGCCCGAGCCCTCGCGCATGGCCGGCGTGATGCCGACCACGCGCGAATCCAGCTCGGCGGCGTCGCACAGCCATTCGCCGAACACCTGCGTGTAGGTCTTCTTCGACGGCGTGGTGGCCGGCTTGATGCCTTCGGCCGGATTGAACTTGCCCGGGCCGTGGTACAGCACCGGATCGGCCTCGGCCAGCTTGTAGCCCTGGCCTTTCTTCGTCACGACGTGCAGGAATTGCGGGCCGCGCAGTTCCTTGATGTTCTGCAGCGTCGGGATCAGCGAATCGAGGTCGTGACCGTCGATCGGACCGATGTAGTTGAAACCGAATTCTTCGAACAGCGTGGCCGGCACGATCATGCCCTTCGCGTGCTCTTCGAGCTTGCGGGCGAGGTCGAGCATCGGCGGCGCGACGCGCAGCACGCGCTCGACGCCCGCGCGAGCGGCGGCGTAGAAGCGGCCCGACATCAGGCGCGCCAGATGGCGATTGAGCGCGCCGACCGGCGGCGAGATCGACATGTCGTTGTCGTTCAGGATCACCAGCAGCGGCACGTCGTCTTCGACGCCGGCGTTGTTCATGGCCTCGAAGGCCATGCCGGCCGTCATCGCGCCATCTCCGATCACCGCGATGCCCATGCGGTTGTCGCCCTGCAGCTTGCTCGCGACCGCCATGCCGAGCGCGGCGGAGATCGACGTGCTGGAGTGCGCGGTGCCGAAGGTGTCGTATTCCGACTCGTCACGTTTCGGAAAGCCCGAGATGCCGCCGAGCTGACGCAGCGTGTGCATCTGGTCGCGGCGGCCCGTCAGGATCTTGTGCGGATAGGTTTGATGGCCCACGTCCCAGACGATCCGGTCGTGCGGCGTGTCGAACACATAGTGCAGAGCAATGGTCAACTCGACCGTGCCGAGGTTGGACGAAAGATGGCCGCCCGTCTGCGATACGCTGTCGAGCACGAAGGCACGCAACTCGTCGGCAAGCGGTTGCAATTGGCGGCGATCGAGGCGGCGCAAGGCTGCCGGGTCGTCGATGGTTTTCAGCAAGTCGTACATCGTCGTTCCATTGTAGGAAAACTTACGCGCCCGCACTTCATACATGCACCCCGAGGATAAAAGGTGCGCGGCGGCGGGCTTTCGCGTTCAGCTAACCCGGTTCACCACCAGGTCGGCCAATTCGGCAAGACGCTGCGCGCGTGCGCCGAACGGCGCCAGCGCGGCGTGCGCGTCGCTGCGCAGCTGCGCAGCGAGCGAGCGCGACGCGTCGAGCCCGATAATCGACACGTAGGTCGGCTTGCCGTCCTTCGCGTCTTTGCCGGCGGTCTTGCCGAGCGTCGCGGAATCGGTCGTGACGTCGAGAATGTCGTCGACGACCTGAAACGCGAGACCGACGGCGGCCGCATAAGCGTCGAGCGAACGCATCGCGTCCGCATCCAGCGCTTCGCCCGCCAGTGCGCCCATGCGTACCGCGGCGCGCAGCAACGCGCCGGTTTTCATCCGGTGCATGGTTTCGAGCTGCGTGCGCGTCAGCGTGTGGCCGACGCTCGCCAGATCGATGGCCTGCCCGCCGCACATGCCGAGCGAGCCGCTCGCGAGCGCCAGTTCACGCACGAGCGAAGCCTGCTGCGGCGCGGCCAGCACGTCCGAGGTCAGCGCGACGAAAGCCTGCGATTGCAGCGCGTCCCCGACCAGCAGCGCTGTGGCTTCGTCATATTGGACGTGTACCGTGGGCTTGCCGCGACGCAGCGCGTCGTCGTCCATGCAGGGCATGTCGTCGTGCACCAGCGAATACACGTGGATCATTTCGAGCGCCGCTGCCGCCGCATCGAGGCATTCGGCGCGCGCGCCGGTCAGCTCGCCCGCCGCATGGCACAGCAGCGGACGCACCCGCTTGCCGCCGCCCAGCACCGCGTAGCGCATCGCTTCATGCAGTTTGGCGGGCTCGGTAGCCTCGCCCGGCAGATAGTGTTCCAGTGCCGTTTCAACACGTTCGAGTACCGAGCGCGTCCATTGTTCGAATGTCATAGGTCGTCCCCGCTTTCAGTAGCGGCTGTGCCTGCGGTATTCATGGGCAGCGGCTTGAGCGTCTCGCCATCGAGCACGCGCACCTGCTGCTCGACCTTTTCGAGCTGCTGCTGGCAAAACGCCACGAGGGCCGCGCCGCGCCGGTATGCGCTCAACGACTCCTCGAGACTCAGGCTGCCGCCTTCCATGCGCGCCACCAGCGCTTCCAGCTCTGCCTGAGCGGCCTCATAGTTCTCGGGCAGCGGCGTGGTATCGACGCCTTCGGCTGGCGCAGCAGCAGTATCTTTCGACGCGGTCTTCGCCATGAATAGTCGCAAAATTAAAACAAGTCGGACATTCTACGGCAAAAGCGCCATTTCCGAGCCGCTCGCCGGCCTGAGTCGACCGTGCGCGTCCCGCGCCGCCCCTGAAGTCTCGCAGAAAAAAAACGATTGGTCTGCGGCGAAAATCCCGAACTTTCATGACATTTTTGACCCAAATCAGGGACTTAAGCGCCCCAAAGAAGGGGAAACGGGTATAATCGCGGGCTCCCTAAATCGAATCTATCGATGGTTGGGTTGTTCACTGCTTTCACGTCTTCACGGGAGTGGGAATGTCCAATCTGAGCAATGCATTGCAGTTGCGGTCTGTCCACAGCCAGCTGCCAGTCACGGCTTACTTTGACGAAGCGCTCCTTACGCGCGAAATCGAAACCCTTTTCAAGAAAGGTCCTCGTTACATCGGCCACGATCTCATGGTGCCCGAAGCGGGGAATTATTTTGCCTTGCCCAGCGAAAGCGAGGGGCGGGTGCTCGTCCGTAACCAGCAGTCGCAAGTCGAATTGCTGTCGAACGTGTGCCGCCACCGGCAAGCCATCATGCTCAACGGCCGCGGCCAGACGGAGAACATCGTCTGTCCGCTGCATCGCTGGACGTACGACCTGAAGGGCGAACTCCTCGGCGCGCCGCATTTCGCGGACAACCCCTGCCTGAATCTCGGCGCCACGCCGCTGCAGAACTGGCAAGGGCTGCTGTTCGAAACGCAGGGGCGCGACGTCGCACGCGATCTGGCACGCCTCGGCACCAAGGAACACTTCGACTTCTCGGGCTTCATGTTCGATCACGTCGAAGTGCACGAGTGCAACTACAACTGGAAGACCTTCATCGAGGTCTATCTGGAGGACTATCACGTCGCGCCGTTCCATCCGGGCCTCGGCAGCTTCGTCAATTGCGACGACCTGACGTGGGAGTTCGGCGAGTGGTACAGCGTCCAGACGGTGGGCGTGCACAAGGATCTGGAGCAGCCGGGCAGCCCGACCTACCGCAAGTGGCACGACGAAGTGCTGCGTTTTCGCGGCGGCAACCCGCCCGACTTCGGCGCGATCTGGATGGTGTATTACCCGGGCATCATGATCGAGTGGTATCCGCACGTGCTGGTCGTGTCGTGGCTGATTCCGCGCGGTCCGCAGAAAACCACCAACGTGGTGGAGTTCTATTACCCTGAGGAAATCGCGTTGTTCGAGCGTGATTTCGTCGAAGCGGAGCGCGCCGCGTATATGGAAACGGCCCGCGAAGACGATGAGATCGCCGAACGCATGGACGCAGGCCGCCGCGCGCTGATGGAGCGCGGCGAGTCGCAGGTCGGCCCGTATCAGAGCCCGATGGAAGACGGCATGCAGCACTTCCACGAGTTTTTGCGGCGCGAACTGGGCGCGATCTGAGCGCGCTCGCTCGGCGTTCGATCACGAACCCTCCGACTCTTGCGCAAGCCGCATCGACATCAGGAAAGACGGGCTCGGCCCGTCTTTTTTTTGTTTAGACTTACAAGATAGCCCGGCCATCCGTCCGTGGCGCCGAGACGCCCGGCCGCAACCGCCATCGCCCGTATCGAGGAGACATCATGCCCCACACTCACTACACCACCCTGATCTCCGCGACCAATCTTGCGGAACGGCTCGCCGCCGCGCCAGGCAGTGTGTTCGTCATCGATTGCCGCTTCGACCTGACCGACACGGAAGCGGGCGAGAAAGCGTATCTGGCCGGACATCTGCCGGGCGCGCATTACCTGCATCTCGATCGCGATCTGTCCGGGCCGAAGAACGGCACGAATGGGCGGCATCCGCTGCCCGATCGCGCGCGGCTGGTCGAGACGCTGGAATCGCGCGGTTTGAAGCAGGGCCAGCAAGTAGTCGCTTATGACGCGCAAGGCGGCATGTACGCCGCTCGCGTCTGGTGGCTGCTGCGCTGGCTCGGGCACGACGCGGTGGCGTTGCTCGACGGCGGCCTGCCGGCCTGGCAAGCCGCCGGTCAGCCGCTGACGCAGGACGTGCCGGCCCAGAACACCGGCGACTTCAACGCCGGCGCGCCGCTCGCCGTGACCGTCGATGCACAGACGGTCGAGCGCAATCTCGGTTCGAAGGAGCACGTGGTGGTCGACGCACGCGCGGCCGATCGCTATCGCGGCGAGAACGAAACGCTGGATCGCGTAGGCGGCCACATCCCCGGCGCGCTCAACCGCTTCTTCAAGGACAACCTCACCGCCGACGAGCGCTTCAAATCGGCTCATACGCTGCGCGAGGAATTCCACGCGCTGCTCGGCGACACGCCGCCCGAACACGTGGTGCTGCAATGCGGCTCGGGCGTGACCGCATGCGTGAACGCACTGGCCATGGAGATTGCCGGCCTGCATGGCGCGGCGTTGTATGCGGGTTCGTGGAGCGAATGGAGTTCCGATCCGAAGCGGCCGGTTGCGACCGGCGCGAAACCCTGAGTCCAGGACGCCCTGAGCGATAGGCACAAAAGCCGTTGCCGCGCATAGGCGGCAACGGCCTTTTTTTGATCGTACGAAGGACGCCACGATCCAGTTGAATCCTCAGGCCACCCCGTGCTGCTTGAACCACACCAGCGCACGGCGCCAGCCATCTTCGGCATCGGCCTTCTTGTAGCTCGGCCGGTAATCCGCGAAAAACGCATGGCCTGCATCGTCATAGACGACGAACTGCGAGCCGCGTCCTGCCTGCGGGCCTTGCGCAATGGCCTGCTTCATCTGCTCGAGCGTGTCTTGCGGGATGCTCTGATCCTGCAACCCGTAGAGTCCCAATACCGGCGCGTGCAACTGCGCAACCTCATCGAGCGGATTGGCCGGCGTGTTCGCGGTTTTGGCGCCCGCCACGCGGCCATACCAGGCGACGCCGGCCTTGAGCCGCGGGTTGTGTTCGGCATACAGCCACGCAATCCGCCCGCCCCAGCAAAACCCGTTAACACCGAGCCGGTTCAGATCGCCGCCGTGCTCGCCAGCCCACGCGACGGTCGCGTCGAGATCGCCCATGACCTGCTCGTCCGGCACCTTGCTGACCAGTTGGTCGTTGAGCTGCTGCATGCTCGTGAAAACGGTCGCGTCGCCCTGCCGCTGATACAGATCCGGCGCGATTGCCAGATAACCCTGTTTGGCGAAGCGGCGGCACACGTCGGCGATGTGCTCGTGCACGCCAAAAATCTCATGAACGACGATGATCACCGGCAGATGCGTCTTGCCCTTGGGCTGCGCGCGATACGCCGGCACCAGCGTGCCGCCCGAATGCACAGCCACTTCGCCGGCTTCGAGGCCGTCGCTGTCGGTATGGATGGTTTGCGCCGAGACCGGCAGCACGGCCGCCGCAAAACCGGTGCCGAGCGCGGCCTTGATGAAGGTGCGTCGATTGAAGGGAACGTGGGGGACCAGGCTATCGATTTCGGGCTTCAGCATGCGCGCTCCTCGGTTGATTGTTAGAGGCAACAGGATACGCCTGACGCGCATCCCGTTGCAGTTTCAACCACGGCTTACGCCGTCAGTGCAGCTTCACGCGCGGCAAGGTGGAGCGGCGCAGCCAGTGCGCGAAGGTATCGAGCACCATCCGTGCGTAGCCGTGCAGCGCCGCGATATGCAGCCGGTACAGCGACATGTACATGAAGCGCGCGAACAGCCCTTCGATCAGCATGTTGCCGCCGATCACCCCGCCCATCAGATTGCCGACCGCGCTGAAGTGCCCGAGCGAGACCAGCGAGCCGAAGTCGCGATAGGTGAATTCCGGCAGCGGCTTGTTGTCGAGCCGCGCGGACAGCGCTTTCAGCAGGAAACTCGCTTGCTGATGCGCGGCTTGCGCGCGCGGCGGCACGTTGCGCTCGTTGCCCGGCCACGGACACGCGGCGCAATCGCCGAGCGCGAACACGTTGTCGTCGATTTCCGTTTGCAGCGTGCGGCGCACGTTGAGCTGGCCGAGCCGGTTGACCGTCAAGCCGTCGAGCTGGCTCAGGATGGGCGGCGCCTTGATGCCCGCCGCCCACACCGTCAGGTCGGCGCGCACGGTGTGCCCGCTCGCGGTACGGATGATGCCGGGCGCGACTTCAGCGACCGTCTCGCCGATCAGCAGCTTCACACCGAGCTTGGTGAGCAGTTCGGCGGTCGCCGTCGAGACGCGCTCCTGCAGAGCCGGCAAAATGCGCGGCCCCGCCTCGATCAACACGATGCCGACGTCATGCCGCGGATCGAGCTTATGCAGACCATACGCCGACAACACTTGCGCGGTGTTGCGCAATTCCGCCGACAGTTCGACCCCGGTCGCCCCGCCGCCGACGATGGCCACCTGAATGCGCGGCTCACTGGCAGACGATGTGCCCGGCCCCGGCCTCGATTCGACAGGCTCATGCACCTGATGCTCGGCGCGCATGCAGGCCGCGATCAGGCGTTTGCGGAAACGCTCGGCCTGGCTGACCGTGTCGAGTGCGAGCGAAAACTCGGCCGCGCCCTTCACGCCGAAGAACGCCGTGGTGCTGCCGATCGCGATGATCAGCGTGTCGTATTCGAGCTCGCGTTCGGGCAACAGTTCGGCGCCGTCGTCATCGATCACGGTGCCGAGCGTGAGACGTTTGTTGGCGCGGTCGAGCCCGATCAGCTCGCCCTGCTGAAACTCGAAGTCATGCCAGCGCGCTTGCGCCGCGTATTCGAGCTCCTGTGTGAACGGGTCCATGCTGCCCGCCGCCACTTCGTGCAACAGCGGCTTCCAGATATGCGTGGGGTAACGGTCGACGAGCGTGACTTGCGCACGCGCACCGCCTTTGCGCTTCTGGGCGCCATAGCGGTCGCCCAGACGTGTCGCCAGTTCCAGCCCTCCCGCGCCCCCGCCAACGACGATAAATCGATGCATTGCACTCTCCGTGTTTGCCGATGAATTATGCGTCGCGGACGGCGCGTGGCCACGCGCCGTCTTTCAGCAATTGTCCGCGAGCAGCACGGGTTGTCACAAGCCATCAATTAGCATGTGTGACATGCGCACGACGGTATCGCGCCGTCACCCATGTATCAATGGGCCTCTTCCCAGTTCAGGCCGGCGCCCACCTCGGCGACCAGCGGCACTTTCAGCTCGGCGACACCACACATCAATTCGGGCAGGCGCTTGCGCACTTCGGACAATTCGGCGTCCGGCACTTCGAGGATCAGTTCGTCGTGTACCTGCATGATCATGCGCGTGCCGATTTTCGACTCTTCGATCCAGTTCTGCACCGCGATCATCGACAGTTTGATCAGATCGGCGGCCGTGCCTTGCATCGGCGCGTTGATCGCGGCACGCTCGGCGCCCTGGCGGCGCGGACCGTTGCCGCCGTTGATCTCCGGCAGCCAAAGGCGGCGGCCGAACACCGTTTCGACGTAGCCCTTTGCCTTCGCACTCAGACGCGTTTCGTCCATGTACCTGGCGACGCCCGGATAACGCGCGAAGTAGCGGTCGATATACATCTTGGCCGCGTCGCGCGTAATGCCGAGATTCGACGCGAGGCCGAACGCGCTCATGCCGTAAATCAGGCCGAAGTTGATGACCTTGGCCACGCGCCGCTGATCGCTCGACACTTCGAGCGGCGTCACGCTGAAGATTTCCGCCGCGGTGGCGCGGTGAATGTCTTCACCTTGCGAGAACGCGCGCAGCAGCGATTCGTCGCCGGAAATATGCGCCATGATGCGCAACTCGATCTGCGAGTAATCCGCGGAGACCAGCTTGTGGCCTGGCGGCGCAATGAACGCCTCGCGGATACGACGGCCTTCGCCGGTACGCACCGGAATGTTCTGCAAGTTAGGATCGTTCGATGCGAGACGCCCCGTCACCGCGACCGCCTGCGCGTAGTTCGTATGCACGCGGCCTGTTTGCGCGTTGACCATGCGCGGCAGCTTGTCCGTGTAGGTCGACTTCAGCTTCGACAAACCACGGTGTTCGAGCAGGATCTTCGGCAGCGGATAGTCTTCGGCGAGTTTCTGCAGCACTTCTTCGTCGGTGGACGGCGCGCCGCTCGGGGTCTTCTTGACCACCGGCAGTTCCAGCTTCTCGAAGAAGATCTGACCGATCTGCTTGGGCGAGCCCAGATTGAATTCGCCGCCGGCGAGCGTGTACGCCTCGCTTTCCAACTGGATCAAACGCGTGGCGATTTCACTGCTTTGCTGACGCAGCTTTTCCGCATCGATCAGCACGCCGGTGCGCTCCATCTTGCGCAACACACGCGAGGTCGGCACTTCGATCGCCCGGTAAACGTGGTCGAGCACCTTCTCGGCGGCCACCTGCGGATACAAGGCCTGATGCAAACGCAGCGTGATGTCGGCGTCTTCGGCCGCGTATTCGGCGGCCTGCTCCAGCGCGACTTCATCGAAGCCGATCTGCGATGCGCCCTTGCCCGCGACCTCTTCGTACTTGATCGTCTTGATGCCGAGATGGCGCAGCGCGAGGCTGTCCATGTCATGCGTGCGATGCGATTCGAGCACGTACGACTGCAGCAGCGTGTCGTGTTCGATACCGCGCATTTCGATGCCGTAGTTCGCGAGCACCTGCTCGTCGTACTTCAGATGCTGACCGACCTTCTTGTGCTCCGCGCTTTCAAGCCACGGCTTGAGCTTCGCGAGCACTTCGTCGCGCGGCAGTTGCACGGGCGCGTCCGGACCGCGATGCGCGAGCGGCACATAAGCGGCGCGGCCGGGTTCCACCGACAAAGACAAGCCCACGATCTGCGCCACCATCGGATCGAGCGCGGTGGTTTCGGTATCGATGGAAGTCAGTTCGGCCGCGTTGATTTTTGCGAGCCACGCGTCGAACTGCTCCCACGTCTGCACGGTGTCGTAGTGCCGCTCGTGATCGACCGACAGCGCCGGCGGCACGTCGGTTTCCGGGCCTTCCACCGCGTCCGCGATTTCCACCTCGCGCAGCCAGGTCTTGAAGCCGTGGCGCGTGAACACGTCGCGCAGTTCCTCGCGCGATTCGGGCCGGCTTTGCAGGCTTTCCTCGATCGACACGATATGGTCGGTCAGATTGCAATTGCGCTCGACGGTGACGAGTTTCTTCGCCATCGGCAGAAAATCGAGCGCACGCCGCAGATTGTCTCCTACCGCACCTTTGATCTCGTCCGCATGTGCGACGATGCCATCCAGCGACTCGAATTGCGTGAGCCATTTGAGCGCGGTTTTCGGCCCGCATTTCTCGACGCCCGGCACGTTGTCGACGGTATCGCCGATCAGCGACAGGTAGTCGATGATGCGCTCCGGCGGCACGCCGAACTTGGCGATCACGCCGGCGCGGTCGAGCTTTTCGTTGGTCATCGTATTGATGAGGGTGACATGATCCGACACGAGCTGCGCCAGATCCTTGTCCCCAGTCGACACGATCACGTTCATGCCGCGCTCTTCCGCTGCGGTGCTGAGCGTGCCGATCACGTCATCGGCTTCGACGCCGTCGATCATCAGGAGCGGCCAGCCGAGCGCGCGCACGGCGACGTGAATCGGCTCGATCTGGCGCGACAGGTCATCCGGCATCGATGGGCGGTTCGCCTTATAGTCGGGATACCAGTCGTCGCGAAATGTTTTGCCCTTGGCGTCGAACACGCACGCGCTATACTCTGCTGTGACTTCCTTGCGCATGCGCCGCAGCATGTTGATCATCCCGTAGAGCGCACCCGTCGGACCACCCTCGGGCCCGCGCAGATCAGGCATCGCATGGTAGGCCCGGTACAGATAACTCGAACCGTCGACCAATAGCAGGGTCTTACCTTCAAGGCTTCGTTCTTCAGGCATTATGACTAAGAGAAAAGTGATTCCGAGTCTGCGATCACTCGCAGATCAAGAGCGCGCAACGGCCAAGAAGGCCCGCGCATCGTGGCAGATGTTCACGATTATGGCAGAGTTTATCGAGGCGACCGAGTACCTCTCGGAGATTCGCCCGGCTGTCAGCATCTATGGTTCGGCGCGCCTGAAGGCGAGCTCGCCGTACTACAAGCTCGCCACACAAATCGCCCGCAAGCTGTCGGACGCGGGCTTCGCGGTGATCTCCGGCGGCGGCCCCGGCATCATGGAAGCGGCCAACAAGGGCGCGCATGCGGGCAAGGCACCTTCCGTCGGCCTGAATATCGAACTGCCGCACGAGCAATCGGGCAACCAGTGGCAGGACATCTCGTTGCGCTTCCGCCATTTCTTCACGCGCAAGGTCACGTTCGTAAAGAATTCGGACGCGGTGATCGTCATGCCGGGCGGCTTCGGCACGCTGGATGAATTGGCCGAAGTGCTCACACTGATTCAAACCAAGAAGTCGCGCCACGTGCCGATCATCCTGGTGGGCGCTGAATTCTGGGAAGGCCTGCTTGCGTGGTTCAAGAGCTCGCTCATTCCGATGGGCCTCATCAATCCGAACGACATCGATCTGATGCAGGTGATCGACGATCCGGATCAGGTGCTCGAAGCGGTGCTGAAATTCTATGAAGACCGCGAAGAAGCCGAGCCGCAGCCGACCAAATCGGATGAAGACCGGATGTTCTATCTGTGATGTGATGCTGCGTACCCGCTGCGCGCGTTCGCGCGGGCAAGTACGGCCCATGCAATGCACATGGCACGCGGGTTCTGGCGGGCAGCCTGTGGGCTGCCCGTTTTCGTTTCTTTCTTTCGCTTGACGACGGCTCGACACCAGGCTCGCGCCGCGCCCAGGCCGTCAGCCACGGCAACACCACCAAGCCCGTCACACGCCGCGCAAAAATGGTTTTGCTCGCCGCCGGGTTCGGCGCTAATCTCCCGAGCTTGAACTGCAAGCCGGTTAGCGACATGGACCACAATCTCTCCTCTTCCGAACTCCAACCCGAGTCCCCACTCGCCCCTACGCCCACGCTGCGCGAAATCTTCGGCGGCTTTCTGGGGCTTGGTCTGATCTCGTTCGGCGGCGCCTTGCCGCTCGCGCGCCGCGCGCTGGTCGAACAGCGCCGCTGGCTCAGCGCCGAAGAATTCACCGACCTGCTCGGCCTGTGCCAATTCCTGCCGGGCGGCAACGTGATCAATCTGTCGGTGGCAATGGGCATGCGTTTTCGCGGCGTGCCCGGCGCGCTCGCCGGCCTGCTCGGATTGATCGCGGGGCCGTCGCTGGTGGTGATCGGCCTTGGCGTGCTGTACGAACACACGCAAAACGATCCGCACGTGCGTCATCTGTTCGCCGGCCTCGCCGCTGCCGCGGCCGGCCTGTTGATCTCGATGGCCGTCAAGATCGTGCTGCCGTTACGCAGCAAGCCGCTCGCCGCGCTCATCGCCGCACTCGGCTTCGTCGCGATTGCGATTCTGCGGCTGCCACTGCTGCCGACCATGCTGGTGCTGACGCCGCTCAGCATCTACATCGCAGCGAGGAGCGCGCGATGAACGACACGCTCATTTCGCTTGCGGTCATTTTCAGTCAGCTTTCGCTGCTCGCGTTCGGCGGCGGCAATACGATTCTTCCGGAGATGCAGCGGCAGGTGGTGGAGGTCCATCATTGGATGCCGGCCAGCGAATTCAGCGCGCTGTTCGCGCTCGCACAGGCCGCGCCCGGGCCGAATCTGATGATCGTCACGCTGATCGGCTGGCACGTGGCCGGGTGGGCGGGCATGCTGGTGACGTCGGTCGCGAAGTTCGGGCCGTCGTCGCTCGTGACGATCCTCGCGCTGCATGCCTGGGACCGCTTCAAGGACCGTCCGTGGCGGCGCTACGCGCAGCTGGGGTTGATGCCGGTGACGGCGGGCATCGTCGCGGCGAGCGCGGCCTTGATCGCCAAAGCGTCGAATCCCACAGCGATTGCCTGGGCGATCACCGCATTGACCGCCGTGATGGCGTTGAAGACGCGGATTCATCCGTTGTGGCTGCTGGCTGCCGGCAGCTTGATCGGGTTGACTGGGTTCGGGCAGTTCTAGCGCAACACGGTTGAAGCATGCCGATTGAAGCACGGCGGCAAAAGCAAAAGCACAAGCAGGAGCAGAAGCAAGGCCTCATGCGAACGCATTGCGCCGGCATGGACGAGCCCCATCGAAGGCTGCCCACGCCGGCCGCCCGCCAACACCGCGCTTACTGAAACGCCACCTCGGCAAAGCTGCGCAGCTTCCGGCTATGCAAACGATGCAGCCCGTTCGTGCGCAATATCTCCATCGCTTTCACGCCGATCTGCAAATGCTGATCGACCTGCGCACGATAGAACTGATCCGCCATGCCCGGCAGCTTCAGTTCGCCATGCAATGGCTTGTCCGACACGCACAGCAAGGTGCCGTAAGGCACGCGGAAACGGAAACCGTTCGCGGCGATCGTCGCGCTTTCCATGTCGAGCGCGACCGCGCGGCTTTGCGACAGTCGTTGCACCGGCTCGCGATGATCGCGCAACTCCCAGTTGCGGTTGTCCACGCTCGCCACCGTGCCCGTGCGCATCACGCGCTTCAACTCGACGCCGTCCAGTTGCGTGACCTGCGCGACCGCGCGCTCCAGCGCGACCTGCACTTCGGCGAGCGCCGGAATCGGCACCCACAGCGGCAAATCGGCGTCGAGGACGTGGTCCTCGCGCACATAGCCGTGCGCGAGCACGTAGTCGCCGAGGCGCTGTGTATTGCGCAGACCCGCGCAGTGACCGAGCATGATCCACGCATGCGGACGCAGCACGGCGATGTGATCGGTGATGGTCTTCGCGTTCGACGGGCCGACACCGATGTTGATCATCGTGATGCCGCTGCCGTCCGCGCGCTTCAGATGGTACGCGGGCATCTGCGGCAGACGCGGCGGCGCGGTGCCCTCCTGCGACTGCTCGCCGAGATTCTCGTTGTACGTGACCACGTCGCCGGGTTCGACGAACGACGTGTATTCGCTACGATAGGCACGCAGATCCTCGTCGTCGGTATGGGCCATCATCGTTCGGCCGAGCTTCACGAACTCGTCGATATAGAACTGGTAGTTCGTGTACAGCACATAGTTCTGGCAATGCGTGGGCGACGTGGCCGTGTAGTGCTTCAGCCGATGCAGCGAGAAATCGACCCGCGCCGCCGTGAACAGCGCGAGCGGATGCGGCTCGCCGGGCAACGGCTCATACGTGCCGTTGACGATGCGGTCATCGAGCAGCGCGAGGTCCGGCGTATCGAACACGTCGCGCATCAAAAACAGGCGCTCGCGATCCAGATCGCCTTCGAGGTGAATGCCCTCGGCGAACGCGAAATGAATCGGAATCGGCTGGTCCGACACGCCGACTTCGATCTGCACATGGTGGTTCTTCGCCAGCAGGCGCAACTGTTCGCGATAGTAGTCGCCGAACAGATCGGGCCGCGTCACGGTCGTTTCGAACACGCCCGGACCTGCGACGAAACCATAGGAGCGGCGCGAGTCGATATGCGTGTTGACTTCGGTGCATACGCGCACGAACGGATAGCAGGCGCGCACACGGCGCTCGAACTTTTCGTTGCGGCGATAGCGCGCGAACGCATCGCGCAGGAATGAGGTGTTCGCTTCGTAGATCGCCGAGAGACGGGTGACGGCTTCGGTCGCGTCGTCGAAGGATTCGGTTCGGAAGCTGCTGGCGGGAGTCTGCACCGCGCGTTGATTGGTATCGTTGATCATCTTCATTCGCCCCTATTGATGAGACGACATTACCACGGAACACTGGTTAGCCAAATCACCTGGCGTTACCTGCAACACATGCGCACGCACTGTCTGCAAGATTGCAGACGCCTCGCGCGAAAGCGGCGCAAAATAAGGCGATCGCGCCCGATCGCCAGGCTGGATTTGCTAGAATCGGGGCACCATATTGGAGAATCACCATGAAGCCGCTCCTTCCCGTCGCCGTTGCACTGGCCCTCGCCTTTGGCAACGCCGCGATGGCTGCCCAGCCTGTCGATGACACTCCGCCGCCCAACGCGCCCCAGTCCGCCAACGAACGGGCCGGGCTGCCTGACCTGGAGAAGATCAATCGCCCGGGCGCCGAGGTCAGCTCGAAGGTCGAAATCAACGTGCCGCGCACGCCGAGCTTCCACGAGCGCAGCGCCAACGGCACCGAAATCACCGAATACCGCGACAAGGGCAAACCGGTTGAAATCAACGTGAATTCGAACCTCGGCACGCGCTACCAGATGAGCGCGCCGCTCGATACCTCGCCCACCGTGCGCGACAACGGCCGCGCCAGCACGCGTTTGCCGTCGGTGAATCTGCGCTATTGATGGATGCCGGGCAGCGGCCCGGTGCGGACCTCCGCAGCGCTTGCCACGCACTTCGCAAGGCGGCGCCCGGGGTTGGGGCCTGGCCGCCGTGCTTTATCCTCGCAACATGGCGTTGCGATGCGGGGTTCGCCACGCGGCCCTGATCGCTCCCGCACAACACCTTTTCAGCACCGCATTTGCCACATATCGCACTGGCCGCCTCGCGCCAGCCCGACCAACCTGATCCGACGTTTCCCGCATGGCTGTCTTCACCGCTGTCAACGAACCCCAACTAGCAGAATGGATGCGTCACTACGATCTCGGCGATGTCGTCGAGTTTCGCGGCATCTCGTCCGGCATTGAAAACAGCAACTTTTTTCTGACGACGACGCGCGGCGAATACGTCCTGACGATTTTCGAAAAGCTGACCGCCGAACAACTGCCCTTCTACCTCGACCTCATGCGTCACCTGGCCGCGCACCGCGTGCCGGTGCCCGACCCGATGCCGCGCGAGGACGGCGCACTGTTCGGCCTGCTGCTCGGCAAGCCCGCGGCCATCGTCACCAAGCTCGAAGGCGCGCCGGAGCTGGCGCCGGGCGTCGAGCACTGTGTCGAAGTGGGGCAGATGCTGGCGCGCATGCACCTCGCCGGGCGCGATTACACCGGCTATCAGCCGAATCTGCGCAGCCTGCCGTGGTGGCGCGAAACCGTGCCGACCATCCTGCCGTTTCTGGAGGGCGCGCAGCGCGATCTGCTGTCGTCCGAACTCGCGCATCAGGAAGCCTTCTTCGCCTCGGCCGACTACGCCGCGCTGCCCGAAGGCCCCTGTCACGCCGACCTGTTCCGCGACAACGCGATGTTCGCGCATGCCGCGCCGGACACCGGCCATGAAGTGCGCCTCGGCGGATTCTTCGATTTCTATTTCGCCGGTTGCGACAAGTGGCTGTTCGATGTCGCCGTGACGGTCAACGACTGGTGCATCGACCTCGCCACCGGCAAGCTGGACGACGCGCGCACCGAAGCGATGCTGCGCGCCTACCAGACCGTGCGCCCGTTCACTGCCGAAGAAAACCGCCATTGGGGCGACATGCTGCGTGCCGGCGCGTACCGCTTCTGGGTCTCGCGCCTGTATGATTTTCATCTGCCGCGCGCGGCCGAACTGCTCAAACCGCACGATCCCGGCCATTTCGAGCGCATTCTGCGCGAACGCCTGTCCGGCGTTGCACATCCAGGCATCCATACTCCATGCAACTGATCGAAGTCCCCGCGAAAACCGGCTATGTGTGGTTCCGGCAGGGTATCTGGCTGTTCCGCAAGAACCCGCTCGCATTCCTGACGCTGTTCTTCACCTACTTGCTGGTGATGACGCTCGTTTCGCAGATTCCGGTGGTCGGCGGCGTGCTGCCGCTGGCGTTCATTCCGGGTGTCGCGGTCGGCTTCATGGCGGCGTGCCGCAACACGATCGCGGGCAAGCCGGTGTTTCCGACCATTCTGGTGGACGGCTTTCACTCGTACGGCCCGGTGGTCACACGGCGGCTGCTGGTGCTCGGCGTGCTGTATGTCGTCGCGATGGGCCTCGTGCTGGCCGGCTCGGCGCTCGCCGACGGCGGCATGCTGCTGAAGGTGATGCTCGGCGGCGGCGCGCTGGATCAGGAGGCGATCGCCAACAGCAATATTCCGCTGGCGGTGATCACGGCCTTCGCGTTCTACATTCCCGTGGCGATGATCTTCTGGTTCTCGCCGATTCTCGCCGCATGGCATGACGTGCCGCCTGCGAAGGCGATGTTCTTCAGCGTCGTCAGTTGCTGGCGCAATCGCGGCGCGTTCGTCGTATTCGGCGCGCTGTGGTTCGCAGTGGCGATGACGGTGTCGCTCGGCCTGTCCGCGCTGATGCAGGCGCTGGGCGCGGCCGACTTCGCGTTCGCGATCCTGATGCCGGCCACGATGATCGTCACGACCATGCTGTACTGTTCGTTCTACGCGACCTATCGCGGCTGCTTCGGCGTGCAAACGCCCGAAGCGCCGGATCTGCCGACCACGCCGGCGGCCTAGGCGTCCGTTCGAATGCCATCGCGGCGCGGGCGCTGTTCTGGCGCCCGCCCGCCAGTTTCTTCCCCTGCGCCGCTTCATCCGCGCCTTCTCCACACTCGTCACGCTGCATGAATTTGCGGCACAATGGTTTGTGTGCAATCGATTTGTACGCTACTTCAGACGAGATGCATCATGACCCAGCGCCCCGCTTTGCCCTTCACGCTCGACGAACAACTCTGCTTCGCCCTCTACTCGACGTCGCTTGCCATGACGAAAGCGTACAAGCCGTTGCTCGAAAAGCTAGGCCTCACGTACCCGCAATATCTGACGATGCTGGTGCTGTGGGAAAGCGACGACGTCACCGTCAAGGACATGGCCGCGCGCCTGAATCTCGATTCGGCGACGGTCACGCCGCTGCTCAAACGCCTCGAAGCGCAAGGCCTGCTGGAGCGGGTACGCGGCGTCGACGATGAGCGGCTCGTGTATATCCGGCTCACCAAAGCCGGCGCGGCGCTCAAGCGCCAGGCGCGCGAGGTGCCTGCGGAAATTCTCTGCGCGACCCAACAGACACCGGAATTCCTGCTGCGCCTGCGCGACGATCTGACGCGCCTACGCGCCACGCTCAACGACTACATGGATCAGTAACCGCGCTGCCGTCAAACGCACGCTATCGTGCCGATTCAAAAATTAGTTTGCACACAAATGATTTGTGTACTATTTTAACGACATGCCGCTTCGATAGGACACCGCCGGAATGGCAGCCCAGCAGACAGCGGCAACCATGCAGACCCTGACAACCGAATAAGGAGCAACGCCATGAACATCCTCTACAAAGCAAGCGCAACGAGTACTGGTGGCCGCGACGGCCGTGCTGTGTCGTCGGACAATGCGCTGGACGTCAAGCTGGCCGCACCGCGTGAACTGGGCGGCAACGGCGCGGCGGGCACGAATCCGGAACAACTGTTTGCCGCCGGCTACTCGGCCTGTTTCCTGAGCGCGATGAAGTTCGTCGCCGGCCAGAAAAAGCAGGCTTTGCCAGCTGACACGCAAGTGACCGCCGAAGTGGGCATCGGTCCGAACGACAAGGGTGGTTTCGCGCTCGATATCGATCTGCGCATCTCGCTGCCGGGCTTGCCCGCGGATGCGGCCAAGGAACTGGTCGATGCGGCGCATCAGGTCTGCCCGTACTCGAACGCCACGCGCAACAACGTCGCGGTTCGTCTGGAAGTCGCCTAAGTGGTGGCACGGCCAAGTGGTTATTGAGTCGGCCAAAGCGGCGCGCGGTCTGCGCGTCGCCACAAATGGCGCCCGCACCCTGCACAATAGGGGCGGGCGCTGTTCCGTTTGGCGGACGCGGCACGCAATCTGCGACACCGGCCCGTGCTGCCTCGTATGACGCAGCCTCTTCACCCCGACCGAAAACTAACCATCCCGATGACACGCGCCCGACGACTGAACGACTCCTTCGACACCGGTCTGGTCTGGTTCCGCCGCGATCTGCGCAACACCGACAACGCTGCCCTCTACTACGCGCTCAAGCATTGCGAGCGGGTCTGGTGCGCGTTCGTACTCGACACGACGATCCTGCAACCGCTCGTCGACGCCTGGCAGGCTCGTCATCCGGGCACCCAGGTGCAGGACCGCCGCGTCGAATTCATCCTCGAATCGCTGCATGAACTGGACGATGCGCTGCGCGCGAAAGGCGGCGGCCTGATCGTGCTGCACGGCGATCCTGCCGACCTCGTGCCGAGTCTCGCTGCCGAACTCGGCGTCGATGCGGTATTCGCGAATCACGATTACGAGCCGGTCGCGATCGAGCGGGACGAGACGGTGCGTGAGCGTCTCACCGAAGCCGGGCGCCAGTGGCTGACGTTCAAGGATCAGGTGATTGTCGAGCGCGACGAGGTGTTGACCGGCCAGAACAAGCCGTTCACGGTGTTCACGCCGTACAAGAGCGCGTGGCTCAAGCGATTGACGGCCTTCGATTTGAAGCCGTATCCGGTGGAAACGTATGCGAAGCATCTGGCAGCGCCGCCACGGAAGCTCGACCGGAAATTGCCCGTGCTGGATCAGCTCGGCTTCACGCCGAGCAACCTCGCGGAACTGGAGTTGTCCACCGGCATGAGCGGCGCCCAGCGTCTGCTCGACGACTTTATGAGCCGCATTGACAGCTACGCGGAGCGGCGCGACTTCCCGGCCGCCAACGGCCCGAGCTATCTTTCGGTCCATCTCCGCTTCGGCACGGTGTCGATCCGCACGCTCGCGCGGCTCGCCCACGAGATGTCGTTGCAGCCCGACGGACAAGGTTCGGCTACGTGGCTCTCGGAGCTGATCTGGCGGGACTTCTACTTCATGATCCTCGCGCATCATCCGCGCCTCGCGAGCGGCGCATCGTTCAGGCAAGAGTACGACCGGCTGCGTTGGGAGCGAGGCCCACAGGCCGACGAAGCGTTCGCCGCCTGGTGCGACGGGCGTACCGGCTATCCGCTGATCGACGCCGCGATGCTGCAACTGAACCGCACCGGCTACATGCACAACCGTCTACGGATGGTCACGGCGAGCTTTCTGGTGAAAGATCTGGGCGTGGACTGGCGGCTCGGCGAGCGCTATTTCGCCGAACAACTCAACGATTTCGATTTCTCGGCGAACAACGGCGGCTGGCAATGGGCGGCATCGACGGGATGCGATGCGCAGCCGTACTTCCGGATCTTCAATCCGATCACGCAATCCGAAAAATTCGATGCCGAGGGGCGCTTTATCAAAGGCTATTTGCCGCAGCTTGCGAAGCTGCCGTCCAGATGGATTCACGCGCCGTGGCAGGCCGGCGCGCAGCGTCTCGCGGAATTCGGCGTGGAACTGGGCAAGGACTATCCGGAGCCCATCGTCGATCACGCCGAAGCACGCGCTCGCACGCTGGCACGCTTCGGGAAGTGAGCACCCGCTTACATTGCTTGGTCGGTATTTCAAGGGGAGGTGAAGATGCGCCGTTTGCCGTCGCTGCTCGTGTTTCTGATTTTGACGCTGGCTACCGGGCTGGTCGCGAGCCAGTTTCTGCCCGATGCCTGGTACGCGTCGCTGCAAAAACCTGGGTTCAATCCACCCAACTGGGTGTTCCCGCCGGCCTGGACGGTGCTTTATGTGCTGATGGCGATTGCGGCGTGGCGCGTGTGGAAACGCGACGGTTCGAGCTCGGCGATCGTCTTATGGGTGGTGCAGCTGCTGTTCAACGCCGCATGGATGTGGCTGTTTTTCGGCCTGCATCGACCGGATCTTGCGCTGGCCGATATCGTGATTCTGCTGATCCTGATCGTCGCGCTGACGTTCGTGTTCTGGCGACGGGATCGCTTGGCCGGCGTGTTACTGGTGCCGTACGTCGCCTGGGTGGCGTTCGCCGCGGTGTTGAATTACGCGCTGTGGCAATTGAATCCGGCTGTGTGAGCCGTTCTTTGCGTCAGCCTGGCTGAGCGTGGGTCACGGCTTGGGCGCTTCGCCCGGGGCATCGGCGTTTCACTACGCGCCGATGCTTTTGACTCGCTCAGCTTAGTGCTGGCTCATCCACGACGGTTGACGGACGTTCGCCTCACGATCGAGCTTGCGCATGCGGAATTCGAGATCGTACAGATCGGTCGCTTCGGCGAGGAACGCGTCAGCGCGCTCTTTCGCGAGTTGGTCGGGCGATTTCGTCAGAAAGAGGAACAGTCGGCTAAGCAGGTACATGATCGACCTCGTCAATGAATTTAGGCGTTAACTCTTAAGGGATAACCCGTATTATAGGGAAAACCCTAGGATCGCGCTACTGCTCATTTCCGAGGCGTTGTTTCCGGGTCACCGTCCGGCCGACGAGGCCGCCGTGGCGGCGCTTTCCGCGATACGGCCGCCGCCCGTCCGGCGCTGATGCCTGAAGAATTCCCACACCATGGCGCTCGCATCCGGGCCTTTCGACGAATGGAACGGCACGGCGTCGTCGCCGCCGCTCCAGGCGTGAGCGAGCCCTTGCACCCGGCACAGCCGCACCACGCGCCGACCGCCGCGCACGAAATCGCGCGTCACGACGCCACCCTTGCGCTCCTCGCGGACTTCACCGGATTTGCGGGCGCCGTTCGCGTCGACGATCCGGTTCAGGCGGAGGAATTGCTCCGCCAATTGATCCGCATTGACCGGCGCGACGACGTGATCGGCGTCGCCGTGGATGACAATCGCCGGCATGCCGGGGTAGTGGGCCACGTCGGTCATCTCGTCGGCGAGCGCAGCCGGCTCGCGGCGTGCGCCGCGCCGCATCACATCCATCGCGGTAATGCCCGAGCGGGCTTCGCCGAAAGCAGGGCCAGAATGCAACGCGACTGCGGCAAAATGCTGCGGATATTTGACGGCGAGCAACGCTGTCAGGCCCGCACCGGCGGAAATCCCGGCCACGTACACGCGCTCGGAATCGAAGCCATGCTGCGCGACCAGCGCGTCCACGAGCGACACCACGGCGCGCGCCTCGGCCCCGCCGGCGTTTTCGCCCGCGTCATACCAATGCCAGCAGCGGTGCGAATGCGCATGCTTCGATTGCTCCGGATACACCACGGCAAAGCCGAAGCGGTCCGCCAGCACGTTCATCCGCGTGCCTTCGGCGAATTCGTCGATCGACTGGGTACAGCCGTGCAGCATGACGACCAGCGGCATCGCCTCCAACGCATGTCCCGACGGGATATACAGGCCGTATTGAAGGTGATTGACGAGGCGCCCGGGTGCGGCCGGCGCGGAATGGAACGAGCGCGTCCACGAGCCGCTCGCCCAGGCCGACGCGCGCGGGCGCACCCGCGACTCGCGCACGACGGCGCGCGGCGTCTCGCGCTTCGCGGGCACGCGCAGCGCGGCCGCCGGCTTGACCGGCCGAACCTTACTCGACGGCTTGGTGGTGGCGCTCCGCGTCGGGCGCGGCGTGGGGCGCTTGGTGGTCTTTTGAGCGTGCTCGGTTTGAATCGCGAGCAGCCGCTTCAGCCCGCGCAGCCAGATTTTCGATAGGCTTTTTGCCATCAGCGGATAACCTCGCAAAAAGGGACAGGATTCGTTCGGTAAAACTTTGAACGACGTTTCGTTGTGCAATGCACAATAACACCAATCCTCATGCGATGCTGAACACCCAGGACCGCAGCCAGGTCCAACATTTCCACCCGGAGAACCTTCGAAGCGCTTAGGCGTCGAACTGCTTCAGTGCCTGTTTGACGCCTAAGCTTCGGCGGCCAAAGGCGCGGCGCCGGGCAAGACCGCGATGCAACAGCCGTCTATACTGGCGGCTAAATCAATCGATGTGCAGGCCTGCGCCGCGTCGGCGCCTCGCGCCGTTTGCGCCTCGATTTCTTCACCAATCCGATTCTGCGCGGCCTGGGCCGCACTCCTGCCATGCCCGATTTACCTCTTCATTTGTGGTATTCGATCACCAGTCTCGGCGGTGCCGGCATGACGCTGCCGCTCGCCTTCGCCATCGCGCTCTGGCTGGGGCTGGGCTATACGTGGCGCATGGCGGCAGGCTGGCTGCTACTGCTCGGGGCGGCGATCGGCTTGGTAACTGTCACCAAGCTGGCGTTTCTCGGCTGGGGCGTCGGCGTGCGCGAGCTGGATTTCACCGGCGTCAGCGGACACGCGATGCTATCCACTGCCGTCTATCCCGTCGCACTGTTCCTGATGCTGCTGCCCGCGCGTCCCGCCGTCCGGGTGATCGGCGTCGTGCTGGGGCTGGCTGCGGGGATTGCGGTGGGCTTGTCGCGCGTCGTGCTGAGCGCTCACTCGCCGTCTGAAGCGGTCACTGGTTGCCTCGTCGGTGCACTGGCTGCGCTGGTGTTCGTGCGCATGGCGTGGAATGCCGAACCGGGCCGTCTGTCGGCATTGCCGGTCGCGATCAGCATGCTGGTTCTCGCTGTGCTCATGCACGGCGTACACGTGCCGACCCAGCGCTGGGTGACGAACATCGCGCTGACGGTATCCGGCCATGACAGGCCTTTCATCCGGGCCAAGTGGAAAGCCTTGCGCAATGTCCATCCGGCCACGGCACCGTTCTCGCAAACGCTGAACACGCTCGCCCCTCCGCCCGCGCCCCGCGTCTGAACACCCCCTGCTGCATCCCAAAGCGCTTTATGCGCGTGGATAAGGCTTCGTCGTGAGTACCGTTATAACTAGTCATATATTACGATGAGGTTTTATTCCGTCGCTCCGGTCCGCGCCGGACATCCAGGTCCTCCATGACACTTGCCCGCCGCTTTCTGAAACACGCGCTGTGCGTCGCCAGTGCGCTGCCCGTCGTGATCAGCGCGAATGCTCGCGCCGATGAACTCGTCGTCTCCGCCGCCGCCAGCCTCACCAACGCGTTCAAGGCGGTCAGCGACGTCTTCGAGCAGCAGCATCCGGGCACCAAGGTGTTGCTGAACTTCGGCGCTTCCGACGTGTTGATGCAGCAGATCGTCAAAGGTGCGCCCGCCGACGTGTTCGCCTCCGCGGATCAGAAGGCCATGGACAAGGCCGCCGCCGAAAAGGTGATCGTGCCGGCCACCCGCCGCGACTTCGCCGCTAATTCGCTGGTGCTGATCGTGCCGTCCGACAGCCGTTTCGCACCGGCCACGTTGAGCGATCTGACGTCGGCGAACGTGAAACGTATCGCATTCGGCGATCCGGCCTCGGTGCCGGTCGGCCGCTATACGCAGGGCGCGCTGCAGGCCGCCGGCGTGTGGGACGCGGTGAGCGCGAAGGCCGTGCTGGCGTCGAACGTGCGTCAGAGCCTCGACTACGTGGCGCGCGGTGAGGTCGACGCCGGCTTCGTATTCAGCACCGACGCCGCGGTCATGCCGGACAAGGTCAAGGTCGCGCTGAACGTGCCGACGCAAACGCCGATCACCTATCCGATCGCGCAGGTCGAAGGCAGCCGTCACGCGGCCGATGCCCGGGCCTTCATGAACTTCGTGCTGTCGCCGGCCGGCCAGAGCGTACTCGCGAAGTACGGCTTCAAGCCCGCTCATTAACGCCAACGGGACTCGCACGCGCTCATGCAACAGGCCTGGATTCCGCTTCTGCTGTCGTTGAAAGTGGCGGGCTGGGCTACCGCGCTCACGCTGGTGTTCGGCGTCGCGGCGGCCTTTGGTTTGTCGCGCTGGCGCTCCGGCGCGCGCGACGTGATCGATTCGCTGCTGATGCTGCCGCTCGTGCTGCCACCCACCGTGCTCGGCTACTACCTGCTCGTGCTGCTCGGACGCCGCGGCGTGATCGGCGCGTGGCTCGACCGCTTCGATATTCAGCTGGTGTTCACGTGGCAGGGTGCGGTGATCGCGTCGACGGTCGTGGCGTTTCCCTTGGTGCTGAAATCAGCGCGCGCCGCGTTCGAATCTGTCGATCCGCAGCTCGAACGGGCCGCGCGCACCCTCGGCGTCAGCGAAACGGCGGTCTTTTTCCGCGTGACCCTGCCACTCGCCGCGCGCGGCATTCTCGCAGGCGGCCTGCTGGCGTTCGCGCGCGCGCTCGGCGAATTCGGCGCGACGCTGATGATCGCGGGCAACCTGCCGGGCCGCACGCAAACGCTCTCGGTGGCGGTGTATTCGGCGGTGCAAGCCGGCGACGACAGCACCGCGAATTTCCTCGTGCTCGTGACCTCCATGACGTGCGTCGTGATCCTGTTGCTCGCGGGCCGTCTGGTGCCGCAGCACACGCTTTTGAGTTCGCGCTGACATGCCGCTCGCCGTCGACATTCGCAAGACCTTCGAGAGCGCCGAGCGCCGCTTCACGCTCGACGTGTCGTTCCGGGCGACCACCCAGCGCGTGGTGTTGTTCGGGCCGTCCGGCGCGGGCAAGAGTCTGACCTTGCAGGCGATCGCCGGGCTCCTGCGTCCCGACGAAGGCGCGATTACGCTGCATGGCGACGCGCTGTTCGACAGCGCGCGCGGTGTCGATCTGAAACCGCAAGCGCGCAAGATCGCCTACCTGTTTCAGGACTACGCGCTGTTTCCGCATCTGAACGTGCGGCAGAATATCGGCTTCGGCTTGCGGCAGGGCTGGTTCAATCCGCGCGCGCGGCATGCGCATCCGCAAGTCGACTATTGGCTCGACGCGCTGGAATTGCAAAACGTCGCGGGCAATCATCCCGTGCAGTTGTCGGGTGGTCAAAAGCAGCGTGTGGCGCTGGCGCGGGCGCTGGTCGCGCAACCCCGGCTGCTACTGCTGGACGAGCCCTTTTCCGCGCTCGATAGCGCATTGCGCCAGCGTATGCGCCAGGAGTTGTCGGATCTGCAAACGCGGCTCGACATTCCGATGGTGTTGATCACACACGATCCCGACGACGTCGCCGCGTTCGGTGATCAGGTCGTGCAAGTCAGCGACGGTTGCGTGCGCGAGAATCATCCGTTTGCCGGCTACGCGCGCAGCGAGTCTTGACTCAGACGGGCATGCGGCGCTGGACGTTTTTTACGGGTGTGGCGTGCGCCACCGCCCCCTTCACCGCCCTCAATCCTTCACCCCAAGAATCACGCTCGATGCCTTGAACGCCGCGACGGCGTTCGAGCCCTCGGCGAGACCGAGCGCATCGACGCTGTCATTCGTGACGACCGCCGTGACGACCCCGCCGCCAGCAAGCATCAGCGAGACCTCGGCATTGACCGCGCCGCGCTTCACGCTCTGCACGGCGCCGCGCAACTGATTGCGCGCCGACAGCTTGAGCGGCGCGCCGCTTTCGTCTTCGACGAGCAGCACGATCCACGACGCCTTGATCAGCGCGAACGCGGCCACACCCTCGACCAGGCCCAGCGCCTCGGTGCTCTCATGGGTGAGGACCGCGACGATCCTGTGACCGCCGGGCAGCGCCAGCGAGACTTCGTCATTGACCGTGCCGCGCGTGATTGCCGACACCGTGCCGTAAAACTGATTGCGCGCGCTGGTCTTCACGCCGATGCGGCCGATCAGATCCCAATCCGTCGCGAAGCCTTCGATCGCCGCGCCCGCGCGTTCGAGAAAGCGCCGATGCTCGCGTTCGACCGCGTGAAACGTCTCGATCAGCTTCACCGCGCGCGGCGTGAGCGTGGTGCCGCCACCACCTTTGCCGCCGGTCAGGCGCACGACGAGAGGCTCGCCGGCGAGGTTGTTCATCGTATCGACGGCGTCCCACGCGCCTTTGTAGCTCATGCCAACCGCTTTCGCCGCGCTGGTGATCGAGCCGGTTTCGCCGATCGCCGCGAGCAGCGCGATGCGCGGCGCGCCGCCGAGCGTCTGCGCGCCGGCCTGGAACCAGACGGAACCGCCGAGTTCAAGAGATTCGTGGGGAGGATCGGTGCGGTCGGATGTCATGGCGAGGAGCGGGTGGAAGGTCCGGAAAGGGACAGCGAATCATTATAACGACGCGTAGGTGCACCACCGCCCGCCCGACCGGCGCGTCAGGCTTAAGAAGCCGCCCTGGATTGCCGTTATCCCGCATTAACGTCAGACAACCTGAATTTTCTATAAAACAACACGAAGTCGGCGTCCCCTTTGTTCCAATCGAGAGACTTATCCCAAGATGCAGTGGCTTTCCAATCTCAAGCTTAGCCAGAAGCTTGTGGGCTCATTGATGCTGTGCGCATTCGTTACGGCCATCGTCGGCACGGTTGGTGTGCTCAAGGTGCGCGAAGTCGCGACGATGCAGACCGAAATGTACGATCGCGAATTCATTCCGATGCGCCAGGACGGCACCGCCGCCTGGCAGGCCGCTTCGCATTTTCGCCGGCTGTATTCATACATCCTGAACCCCGATCCTGCCGGCCGGGCCGACACGGTCAGACTGAATCACGGCGGCGAAGCAGCCATCCTCGCCGCGTTCGACTACGAACGCACGCACGCATCCAACGACGCGCAAAAGCAGTTGCTCAGCGATTTCGACACTGCCTGGCCGGCCTATATGAAGTCGGTCGCAAAGGTCGAAGCGCTCGCCGATCAGGGAGACCAGACGGGTGCGCTTGCCGAGTTGAAATCGACCACCGACCCGATGCACGTCAAGCTGCGCACCCTGGTGATCAAATTGTCGGACGTACGCGACGAGCTCGCGAAGCAGCGTGTCGCCGACGGCGCCACGCTGGTCGCGTCGGTGACGTGGTGGATCGCGATCTGCGCGCTCGTCGGCGTGGCGGTTGCCATTGGCCTCGGGCTGGTGGTCACGCGCGCGATCGTGCAACAGATCGGCGGTGAACCGGCGGCGGTCGCGCAGGTTGTCGAGCTGATTGCCAGCGGCGACCTGAGCGCGCGTGTCGACGTCGGCGGCGCGGATCGCCGCAGCATCCTGTACGCCGTCGCGCGCATGCAGGAGCGGCTCGCCACGACGATCGGCTCGATTCGCGAAAGCGCCGAGTCGGTCAGCGTGGCGTCGAAACAGATCGCCAGCGGCAACATCGACTTGTCCGCGCGGACCGAAGAGCAGGCCGCCTCGCTCGAACAGACCGCGGCCAGCATGCAGGAACTGACGCAGACGGTCAGCCAGAACAGCGACAACGCGCGTCATGCGAATACCCTCGCGCTGAAAGCCGCCAGTGTCGCCGACACGGGCAGTACCGCCGTGGAAGGGATGGTGCAAACGATCGGTCAGATCAGGGGCAGCTCGACGAGAATCTCCGAGATCACGGGCGTGATCGAAGGCATCGCGTTTCAGACCAACATCCTCGCGCTGAACGCGGCGGTCGAAGCCGCACGCGCGGGTGAGCAGGGCCGCGGATTCGCGGTCGTCGCGAGCGAGGTGCGCAGTCTCGCGCAGCGCTCGGCCAGCGCGGCAAAGGAGATCAAGGAAATGATCTCCACGTCGGTCGCGACGATTCAGGGCGGCACGCAACAGGCGTCGGAAGTCAGTGCGACGATGGTCGACATCAAGGAAGCGATTCGCCGCGTGTCGGATATCGTTGGCGAGATCGCCACGGCCTCCGAGGAACAGAACCGCAGTATCCAGCAGGTCGGCCAGGCCGTGACGCAAATGGACGAGACCACGCAGCAGAACGCGGCTCTCGTTGAACAGGCCGCGGCGGCTGCGCAATCGCTCGAAGGGCAGGCGGGGAAGATGAAGCAGGCGGTGTCGGTGTTTCGCATTGGAGAGGCTCGAGGCTTCGCTGCGGCGATGAGGCCTGTGGTCGATGAGGTGTCGGCGAAGTCTGCAGGTGCGGTGCCGAAGCGGGCGCTCGCGAGTGGGGATAGTGACTGGGATACGTTCTAGTCTCGCCTGTGCCAATCACTTGATCCTTGCATCACGCACGTCGCTCAAATGGGAGTCGGGTTTGCCATGGACATGTTCATTTCAATTCACGATGTATATTTGTCGATATCTCGCTGGAAGGTAATAACCAGGATTTACAGCGAAGCAAGCATTTTCTGGAAAATCACGCTGTGGGCAACAAAGGCTCTCTTTCTGGCCGCTGCCACATTCGGATTCTTTGCGTCGTCATGGCATCCGTACTTTGCGGCTCTTCTGGCAATAACGGTCATATGGGCGGTATCGTTTCAGAGGGCTCGTTCGGAGGTCTTCGCCGAACTCTACCGCCTCCATCCAAAGCCGATGCGGTACTTCTCAAAGAACTATCAATACATTCGATATTTGACATTCAAAAACCGTCTTGAAGCAGATTCTCTTGCGGCAAGAGCGAAAGAGGTACTTGCATTCACCGATACGCTAAACGACCCTCACCCTCGCTCACCAATAATGTCGCATCCGTTGATCACTTTTATGCTTGGCGCCGTCCTGGCCATATTGAGTGGTGGTGCCGGACATTGGCCGATGCAGTATGTTGTCGGCGTGATAATGGTTTTGGTGTTGATGGCGTACGTCTCGTGCATGATTCTTGATGTCACGCAGAGGCCAACATCCGACCTGAAGGAATTCAGGCAGTTTTTGCTGTGGGTGAATGACCAATCTGGAACTCATCCGTGATGTAAATGGCAGTTTTAGAAAATCTGAAAGTTCGTTCAGGGCGCATGAGGGGACTCAGCCAACCTCCCCTCATCCGGCGACTCGCGTCCACAATCAACCGCCAGCCCCCACCGATTTCACCCACTCATTCACGTCGCGTACTGCGCCACCCCATTCCCAAACGACCAATTCTCCTTCTCCACCTCGACGAGACTGATAAACACATCCTCTCGCCGCAGCCCCGGTGACTTCGCCAGCTCATCGACAATCCGCCGATACAGCGCCTTCTTCTGCTCGATCGAGCGCGTGTTGCTCACAGTCAGCTGAATCACGACGAAATCGTCGCTCCGCTCGATATTCAGATACTGGCGGTCATAGATCAGATTGTCGGCCTCGTGCTCGGTGATTAGCACGAACTGGTCGTCCTTCGGCACGTTGAAAGTGTCGACCAGCGAGCGCTGAATGCCCTCGGTCAGCGCTTTCCGGTATTCGGCCGGCTTGCCGGCGCGCAATGCGATTCGTGTGAGCGGCATGATGACTCTCCTTTGCTTGCTTCGATTAGGTCAACACAGCTTAGGCGCGTCCATCCATAATAAACAGACATCATTGGCTATTTCATCTATATTCATTGGAAATGAAAGTCCTCGATCTCGATGCGGTGCGAGCCTTCGTTCTGGTCGCCGATCTGCACAGTTTCACGCGTGCAGCGGACGCGCTCGACACGACGCAATCGGCCGTCAGTCTGAAGCTCAAACGGCTGGAGGCGCATCTGGGCAAGCAATTGCTGGAGCGCACGCCGCGCGTGGTGCGCCTGTCCGCCGACGGCCACGCGTTTCTTGCCGCCGCGCGCGAATTGCTGAACGCGCACGAGCGCGCGCTGGGTTCGTTGTCGGTGGAGCGCCGGCGGCTCGTGCTGGGACTCAGCGAGCATGTCGCCGGGCCCGATCTGCCGCTGCTGCTCGGCCGGCTCAATGCGCACGACCCCGGTCTGGTGGTCGAATTGCACATGGGCCAGTCGGCGGCACTGCTCGCGCAATTCGATGAACGTCGGCTCGATGCGGCGATCGTTCGCTATGGCGCCGACGAACCGCCGCGCGACGACGCCCAAGTGCTGTTCAGCGAGCCGCTCGGCTGGCTCGCGACACCCGCGTGGCTGCCCAGGAGGGCCGGCGAGCCGTTGGCGCTGGCGCTGCTGAGTCCGCCGTGCAACGTGCGCGACGTGGCACTGCGCACGCTGAAGGAGGCGGGAATTGCGTGGCAGGAAGTATTCATCGGCGGCGGGGTCGCGGCGGTCGGCGCAGCGGTGGCGGCGGGACTGGCCGTGTCGCCGCTGGCGCGCAGGGTGGCGCCGCGCGGTTTGGTCGATGTCGGCGCGCGGCTTGGCTTGCCGGCGCTGCCCGAGTCACGCGTTACGCTGCATTCGCGGGTGCGCGACCCGCGCTCGGTGGAAACGCTGCGCCTGGTGGCGAACGGGCTGGCGACCGCGTGACGCGCCGGTCGCCGCGCTCAGTCGCGGATCAGGCTCGGCGCGATGCGCTACCGGCTAGCATCGGCGGCGTTCGTCGAGCCTGGCCGCACGGCGTTGGAACCGCAGGGCGGCAAGTCCAGACGCAAATGCGCCGCGTGAGTCGCGATCAGCGGAGAATCGGCGGCAGCGATCCGCTGCTGGCGGTCGCCGGATTGGCGGCCGCGTCGAGCGGAGCGGCGCTAACGTTTGCGGACGCGGCCGGCGCGTTCATATGCGAGGCCGCCGGTTTCGCCGCGACCTTGACCGGATGGGCATGCGCAGTGCGGCTTTGAACCAGGTTCGCATGGACGATCTTGCCTTGATGCGACTTCGCCTGCGTCTGCGCGAGCGATGCATGGGGCTTTTTAGCCTGCACCGTCACGATGGCTTTCGTGCCGGATTTGCACGCGGCCGATACTTTGGGGCAGCCCTTGACGTTGCCCTTCGCCGCGACCTTCTTCACTCCGCCATGCGCCGCGGCTCCGCCTGCCGACGCCACACGCGGCGCCTTATGCCCCGCAGCGCTCACCGCGTGCCTTGAACCCGTCTTTGCCTCGACCTTCGAACCCGCCTTGAGCTTGCCCGCCGCCCCCTTCTTTTTCTCCGGCTTCGCGGCATGCCTGCTCGCTTCGGGCGGATTCCAGACTTCCGTGTAACCCGCAGCCATAGCCGCCTCCGATACACACCAAACGGCGAGCGCCGCTGCTACTGCTCGAACCCACATCTGCTGCTTCTCCTGATCTTCGACTGCATAACGAGTCGGGATTATATTCTCTTGCAAAAATCCACATTTGGACTAATATCAATATTCAGTACACGTAGGGACTTACCCCCATATGGCTCACGCTGCCCGCCTCAACTCGCCCGAAGAGCCGATTCGCCGGCCCGTTTCGGCACCCACGTTCCCGCAGATGTCGGCGGCGGGTCTGCGCGCGTTTTTCAACATCGCGCGCGACTGGGACCTGAACGCCGACGAGCAGATCGTGCTGCTCGGCTCGCCGGGCCGCTCCACCTTCTTCAAATGGAAAGCGGCGCCAGAGACGGCGCGCCTCGGGCGCGACACGCTCGAGCGTCTGTCGCTGCTGCTCGGCATCTACAAGGCGCTGCAAATCCTGCTGCCGCAACCCAGCGCCGCCGACGCCTGGATCAAACGCCCCAACAGCGCGCCGCCGTTCGGCGGCCGCCGCGCGCTGGACCGCATGCTGGCGGGCAACATCAGCGATCTCGTGGCCGTGCGCCAGTATCTCGACGCAATGCGAGGCGGCTGGGCGTGACACAACCGCATTGGCAGGACCGCTGGCCACCCGCGCCGCTCGACTGGTCGCCCGCGTATCGTGTGATTCCGACGCGTTTTCCGGCCGTGAATCTGTTCGACCGGGTCGCCTCCCCCGAAGATTTCGACGCGCTGTACGCGCTCGAAGCAATGACTAACGACCGGCTGCGCACCGAAGTCGGCGAACTCGATCTGGTGCCGCGCGAAGAGCGCCGCTTCGGCCCGGGCTATGGCCCGATCATGGCCGCGTTGACGCATCTGAACCCGCTCGGCAGCCGCTTCTCCGACGGCACGTACGGCGTGTTCTACTGCGCCCGTTCGCGCGCCACCGCGATCGCCGAAACGCGCTATCACACGGGGAAATTTCTGCAAGCAACCGCCGAGCCGCCGATGCGGCAGCAGATGCGCCTCTACACGGTAGCGGCGCAAGGCAGCGTGGTCGATCTGCGCAACGATGCGTCACTCGATCTCGCCGTGCTCTCGCCGGACGATTATCTGGCCGGGCAGTCGCTCGGCCGCGCCGTGCGCGAGGCGGGTGCGCCGGGCATCGTGTATCCGTCGGTGCGAGACAGTGATGGCGAGTGCCTTGCCGCGTTCCGGACCACGCTGCTGCGCGACTGCCATCACGCGGCGTATCTGGAATACAACTGGAACGGCACGAGCGTGGATATGGTGTTCGAACTCAGCCAGGTCGGCTGACTGGCCGAATGGGTCGGGGCGAAGCCCCGCGGCCAACGCGCACGGATCAGGGCAGCGCCAGCGCGGCCGCCCCCTCGGCGCGCGCTTCCTCGACCGAAATCGACCAGCGCAGCAGAGCCTGCGGCTGCACGATCGTCAGCTTGCCGCCGGGGCCGAACGCGCCGGTGTCGATGAACACCTGCGAGCCGATCTGCGTGATGTCGCGCATCGGCGTGTGGCCGCAATAGGTCAGCGAGAGCCCGCGTTGCCGCAGCGGATCGGCGTTGCCTACCGCGAGCTCGCGTCCCCAGAGCAATTGCTGGCGGGTGTCGGCCGAAAAATTCCCGGCGTCGAGCTCGGCGTCGGTGCCGAAAAATTCGGCGTGCAGAATGTTGAAGCGCTCCTTGCCGCTGCCCACCACGCGCACGAGCGGCAGCGGCCGCAGCCGTTCCGCATAGTGCTGCAAGCGTTCGTCGGACAGATTCGCCGCCCACGCGCCGCCGATTCCATACCACCACTGACGCCGCAAACGCCCTTCTGCGACAGCGCAGAGCGTGTCTTCGTGATTGCCGAGCACGGCGAAAAACCACGGCTTCTCAAGCAGTGCCAGCGCCTGCTCGGAATGTTCGCCGCGATCGACCAGATCGCCGACCGAAAAGAGCCGGTCGCGCGCCGGATCGAACGCGATGAGGCGCAGCAGATAGCGCAACGCGTCGACGCAGCCGTGCAGATCGCCGACCACGAAGTCGCGGCCGCTCGCATTGGCTGCATGATGCTGAACTGGGTTGACGAGTACGGTGGACATTTGCTCATGATAATGCTGCATCCGCGAGTGCGTATGCGGGGTGCCTATCGTATCCTGGCGCCTCAGTGAGCAAAAATGACGTAAATCGACGCAAAAGCGGCGCATTTCCGGGCTTCCTTACCGGAAACGCACCAATCCGGCGCAGTCTATTGCGGGCGGGACGGCGGACGCAGGCTGGCGACCTGCTCGGCCGTCACTGTCGACTGGGGATTGCCGAACTGCCGCGTCACGTAGTTGGCGATCGCGGCCACCTGCGCGTCGGTCAACTGGTTGCCGAAAGCGGGCATCAGGACGTCCGCATGCTTCGTCGTGCGTCTGACGCCGTGCAGAATTACCTGCGCCAGATTGTCGGCGCCGCTCGCGCCGACCGTCGAATTGTGGATCAGCGACGGATACGCCCCCGGCGCACTCGCGCCTACGCCTTGCCCCGTCCAGCTGTGGCAGCTCGCGCAATTGGCGACGAAGAGCTGCGCCCCGTTCACTCCCTTTATCGCGGCGCCGCGCAGCGCACTGACGTCGTCGGCGGGATTGCCCCATTGGTGGCGCGGGCGCGCTTCGCCGCCGCTGACCGGTGGCACCGAGCGCAGATAGATGACGATCGAGCGCAGATCGACCCGCGACAGATACTGCGTGCTGTCGGCCACCACTTCGCCCATCGGACCGGCCGCATTCGCGCGGTCTGGTGCGGCGCCGGTCGAGAGATAGGCAATCAGTTCGTCATCGCGCCATTCGCCCACGCCGCTGATTTTGTCCGGCGTGATGTTGAACGCGTGCCAACCGGCCTGCACCGCGCCCGAGAAGCGCGCGCTCGATTTCAGCCCTTGCATGAAATTGCGCGGCGTGTGGCACTCCTCGCAATGCGCGAGGCCTTGCACCAGATACGCGCCGCGATTCCACTCGGCGCTTTGCTTCGGATTGGGAACGAAGCGGCCTTCGGTGAAATTGAACAGATTCCAGAACGCCATCAGCCAGCGTTGGTTGAACGGGAATTTCAGACTGTTCGCCGGCGGCGTGAAGTGGATCGGGGTGAGCGTGTTGAGGTAGGCGCGAATCGCCAGCAGGTCCTGTTCGGTGACGCGCGTGTACTCCGCATAGGGGAACGCCGGGTACAGCCGTTCGCCGCCCTTGCCGATGCCCTCGTGCATCGCGCGCAGAAAATCGGCGTCGCTCCATCGGCCGATGCCGGTGTCGGGGTCCGGCGTGATGTTCGGCGTCACGATGATGCCGAACGGCGTGTCGATCGGCAGCCCGCCCGCGAACGGACGCGACGGGTCCGCCGTGTGGCAGGCCGCGCAATCGCCGGCGCGCGCCAGGTAGGCACCGCGCTTGACCAGATCGATGCCGCCCGACACCACGGGTGTCGCGAGGGCAGGGGCCGGTTGCGACGCGTCGTCGGCGCGGGCCTGCATGATCGGCAATTCGTCTGCGGGCCGCGCTTTCGGCGCGTGCGCCTCATGCCACGCGACACCCAGTGCGAACAGCGAAAACGCCGCCGCCAGCATCGCACCATTGATGCGGCGACGCCGCGCACGCTGCACGTGCGCATCTTCGGGCGGCGCGCGAGAGGTGCTCTTCGTCATGGCGGCTCCCCGATCGGCTCAGATTTCGCGCTTGAGCTTGTCGGCCAGCTTCAGCGACAAGGCCGCGATCGTCAGCGTGCAATTCACCGACGCGGCGCTCGGCATCACGCCGCTGCTCGCGATGAACAGATTCGAGTGATCGTGCGTGCGGCAGTCCGCATCCACGACCGAATCCGCCGGATCGTCGCCCATGATCGTGGTGCCCATGATGTGGCTGTGGGGCACGAGAGAATCGTCGAACGTGATCTCAGTGCCGCCGAACAGCGCCGCGATCTGCCCATACAGGTCGCGCGTGTTGGCGGCGCTCTTCTTCACGTAATCGCTGATCGAGTAGTAGATCTCGGGCTGCGGGATGCCGAGCGCATCCTTGTGATCCGCCGACGGCACGACGCGATTGTGCGGCTCCGCCAGATGCTCGTGGAAGCTGCCGATGCTCAGCGTGCGTGCCGCGCGGTCACGAATCTGCCGGTCGAGTTCCGCGCCGGTGAGGCCTTTTTTCAGCAGCTCGGCGGTCACGCCGAGAGTCGGCACGCCATTCGACAGATGCAGCTTCTTCGCCGCGTAATCGGAGCGGAACGCGCCGTCGCGGAAGTTGACGATCGACGTCATCTCCATCGGGCCGCGGCCCGGCCACAGCGGTTCGTTGGCGAGGAAGCTCACGCTCGCGCCCGGATGGTCCATCAGGTTGCGGCCCACCTGGTCGGCGCTATTGCCGACGCCGCGCGGGAATTTGTCGGAGGTCGACATCAGCATCAGCTTCGGCGTTTCGATAGCGTTGGCGGCGAGCACGAACAGCTTGCCGCTCACGCGTGTGCTGTTGCCGCTCGGGTCCTTGTAGTGGACCGCCGTAATGAGCCCCTTGTTGTCCGCTTCGACGCGGTACACCACCGCTTCGGGAATCAGTTTCGCGCCGGCCTGCTCGGCCTTTTCCACGTGTATCACGCCGTTGTACATCGCGGCGATCGGGCAGATCGGCATGCAGTTGTTGTTGCCGCAGCAGATCGGCCGCGCATCGTATGGACGGCTGTTGCGCGCCATCGGCTCCGGCACGACCTTGAAGCCCTGCGCATTGAGCACGTCGCTAAAACGCTGATCCATGTAGGACAGCGGCAATGCGTTCATCGGATAAGGCTTCGAGCGCGGCGAGCCGAGATCGATCGCGCTGTCCGGCCCAGACACGCCCAGTTGCACCTCGGCCTGCGCATACCACGGCTCCAGCGTTTCATAGGGATACGGCCAGTCGCGTCCCACGCCATACAGCTTGTGCAACTGGAAGTCCGACGGCAGCAGCCGCCACGCGGCGGCGGCCCAGTGCCAGGTCGTGCCGCCGACCAACCGCACATACTGCGCGGCATACGGATGGTCGCCCTTCTGGATCAGATAATTGTTGGCGGGCGCGTACTCGGGATGCGGTGCGTAAGGTGTCGACGGATACGGCGTCGAGAAGTCCCACTTGGCCGGCGAGTTGCGGAAATTCTCGACGATCTGCCAGCGCGGAATGCGCGGCCCGGCTTCGAGCAGAATCACCGATGCGCCCGCCAGCGCCAGCTGATGCGCGACCAGTCCGCCTGCGACACCCGAGCCGACCACGACGATATCGGCGGATTGTGAGTTTGCCATCGCTGCCCTCTTTGCTGGCTTATTGTTGCTGGCTATGGCGCGTACCGGCGCCGCGTCGAACGGCTCGACCGAACGATGCGGCGCGCGCAAGCGCGCATGTCATTCAGCCGCTCAACGGCTTGCGTGTCCAGTAGAACGGCACGTCGCGGCAATAGGAGGGAACGGTCAGCACGTCCTTGACGGGGTCGAACATCAGCGCTTTCTCATACGCGATCACCTCGACACGCGGCAGGTCGCCGACGAGGCCCAGATACCACGCGCGCATGATCGCGCCGACCGATTCCGCGAGCGCCGGCTGCTCGGCCTGCAACGCCTGGGTGACGATGTCGGACGGCACGCCGCCATGACCTTGCAGCCACGTGTTGAGCGCGGCGACGTGCTGCGTGAACTGGCTGTCTGATCTCCCGAGCGCGCCGTAGACACGTTGGCCTAGCACAGCATCGAAGCCGGGGCGGCCGGTGAGACGTTGCGACAATGCGAGGAAGGCGTCGAGTCCGCCGCCTGCGGGCGGCGCGTCGGCGAGCGCCGGCGCGATCCACGAGAACGAACCCAATGAGCGGCCCGCGCCGCCAAACGCGAGCGCCGCCGAAGCGGCGCAGGCGCCGAGGACCCATGCTCTGCGCGAGGCCGAATACGAACAGTGAAGCGACGGTGACGGCGAAGACAAAGCGGATGACGATAACCCGGCGGGATGCGTCACGGCCTCGTGCGCATCGGTATCCTCAGGAACATCTGTCATGGGGACTCCCAGATGGTGAGTCATTTTTCAACGTGCAACGCTGCGCCAGTGTGACGCCGTTCGCGCGTTGCCTCGATTGTGCGCTTCCCCAACCCTGATCTTCCGACGCCGCTCAAACGGTCTTGTGTGCGCGCATGAAGCCATGCAAGCCACCTCGCCTCGCGCCGGTGACACCTCGTGACAGGTGATTCGCCTGCACGGTGCGGTGCTCGCTATGCGGCACATTCGCGGCCTGCGTTGCGCGACGCTCCCTGCCGGTTGCCTTTCAACTGAAAGCGGCACGCAAGGCCGCTGCGAGAGACTATAGCCGCGACCGACCGATTCGCCAAATGCTCGCCGGCACGCGAGTAGAATCCGCGACACCACGCCCTGGCCCCTGACTCCATGCTCACAAAATACTATCCGCAGGTTCTTCGCAATCGACCCAGAACGGTGATCGGCCTCGTCATCGGCATCGTGGTCGCGCTGATGGTGCCCATCCACACGAGTTCGACGGCGCGCGCGCTGATCGGCTGGGACGCCGCGGTCTGGAGTTACCTATTGATGATCTGGGTGCACATGGCCTTCGCCGACGAACATCGGGTCCGCGAATCCGCGGTACGCGATGACGAAAACGCTGGCGTCGTGCTGTTCGTCATCTGTCTGGCGACCATCGCGAGTATCGCGGCGATCGTGATGGAGCTGGCGTCGGCCAAAGGAACCGCCGGGTCGTCGAGCGCATGGCACTACCTGCTGACCGGTCTCACGCTGATCGGCGCGTGGTTTCTGATTCCAACCATTTTCACGCAGCACTACGCACGGCTCTATTACGACACCGATGCCAAGGAAACCGCGCTGCTGTTTCCCGATCACAAGCTCCAACCGAACTACTGGGACTTCCTGTATTTCTCGTTCACCATCGCCGTGGCATCGCAAACGTCCGACGTCGTGTTGCGCTCGCGTACGATTCGCCGCACCGCGCTCGCACAATCGATTCTGTCGTTTTATTTCAATGTGGCCGTACTAGGCTTGTGCGTGAATATCGCCGCGGGCCTGCTCGGCTCATAACGTGGGCTATGCGGCCTATGCGGCCCACCCGCACCCGCCCGCCGCCGCAAATTCGCCTTTTGCGGTAATCGCGCGGCCTGTCCTGCGCGCTGTGTAAAACCCGCCCGGCGCCCGACCGTTTTACACGCGAAGCGCGCGCCGCCACGCTTTCGCCGTGTCCTGTTCCCCGGCGCGCCTTCCTTCCAGGCGCGCGAATACCCCCCCCGATCCCAGCCTGCGCCGACTGGCACATCGTTTGCTCGGTCCTCCGAATAGTTCGGACCCGCCTCATGCGACCGGCCTCTGGCGTCAAAGCACCTTCGACTGGCAAGCGGCGTGACGATCTTTGCACTACATTGACCAGTACGCGCCCTCGCTTTTGCACCGCGCGGCATCCGGCTCTGGAAGCCCAATGAGCGCTGTGATCGCATGCCACTTGCATCCACACCGCAGCAGGACGAATCTGGAAACGACCGATGGAATCTCCAAACGGGTACGCGCCGCGGATTTACTTTTTTCATTCACTCCTGGTTGGGCCGCTCGATGCATGGCCCACGCAGTTCGCTCACGCAGCCGCGCTGGGCTTCGATCACGCGGTGATCGGCAGTCTCTTCGAGCCCGGACAGGCCGGCCACGGACAGGTGGTCGGCAACCACGCCCGGCTGCACCCGGTATTCGAGGCCGCGCAGCCGGCCACCGACGCGATCCGCACGCTCGCGGACGCCGCGCGCCAGAACGGCCTGACGCTGCTGGTCGATCTGGTGATCGACCGGATGGCCGCCGATGGCGCGCTGTACGCCGAACATGCAGGCTGGTTTCATGCATTCGAGTCAGACGAGGCGCGGCTCGATCCGCGCCACGTGCATCGCGAGGACAACGTCGCGTATGCGAACTTCGGCGACGCGGGCAGCCGCGCCGCGCTGGTCGACTGGTGGACGCAACAGTTGCTGGCGCTCGCCGACGCCGGTGTCGGCGGCTTCCGGTTCGATTCGCCGCATCGCGTGCCGGCGGCCGTCTGGCGGCAACTCGGCGACGCGCTGCGCCAGAAGCATCCCGACGTGCGTTTCCTCGCCGCGACGCCCGGTCTCGCGCGCGGCGATCTGCTCGGCCTCGCCGACGCGGGCTTCGACAGCGTGTTCTCGTCGGTGCGCTGGTGGGATTTCCGCTCGAGCTGGATGGTCGAGGAGCACGCGGCGCTCGCGCGCGCCGGCGCGCCGATTGCCTTCCCCGAGGCGCCGTACGGCACGCGGCTCGCCGCCGAGTTGAGCGACGTCCACGATGCCGCAATCGTCGAACGGGCTTACCGGCGTGCACTCTTCACGTCGGCCGCACTCGGCACCGGCTGGATGATGCCGATGGGCTTCGAATACGGCATCACGGAGCCGATGTCGCAAACGCGCGGCGACGCTTCGCAATTCGCGCTCGCCGTGCAGGCGAAGAAATTCGATCTCACCGAACGGGTCACGCGCGCGAACGAACTCGCTCGCACGACGAAGACGCTGCACGCCAACGGTGAATTGCGCCCGCTAAGCGGGCCAGGCGCGCCCGCCGCCCTGGTGTTGCGCGCCGACCAGCCGGATCTGCGCGACGCCGCCGAAGCGATCCTGATCGCCATCAATCCCGAACTCGGCGCGCCGCTGCGCGTCGATCCGGCGCGCTTCCTCGCGGGCGTGCCGGGCAACTTCACGCGCTTCGTGCCGCTGGATACGGCGGGGCACACCGAGCCCGCCGGCTTGACGCCGTTCACGCTCGCGCCCGGCGCCGTGCGCCTGTTCCGCGCGGTGAGCGAAAAGCCGATCCGCCTCGCGCCGCCCATCGACAAGGCGAACAGCAAGCGCAGCGGACGCAAGACCGTGCTCGAAGCGCTCGACGCGCCGCGCGTGGCGATCGAGAGCGTCACGCCCTCGGTCGACCACGGCCGCTTTCCCGCCAAGCGCACGGTGGGCGAGCGCGCCGAAATCAGCGCCGCGATTTTCGCCGAAGGTCACGACAAGATCGCCGCCGCCGTGATCTGGCGCGCCGCCGACGAAACCGCCTGGCACGAAGTGCTGATGGCCCCGGCGCAGCCCGCGGGCCTCGACATCTGGAAAGCGCGCATTCCGCTCGAACGGCTGGGCCGTCACGAATTCACGGTGGTCGCGTGGCGCGACGACTTCGCGTCACTCGTCGAGCACATCCAGAAGAAGCTGAAGGCGGGCCAGACCGTCGAGCTCGAACTCGACGAAGCCACGCACCTGTTCGCGCTGGTGCTCGCCGAAGTGGAGACGACCGAAGGCGCGGTCAAGGAACCGCTCGAACACATCGTCAAGCTCTTCACCAAGGCCGACGTCGACACGAAGCTCGCGCTGATTCTCGCGCCGACCACCGCGAAGGCGATGACCGCCGCGCGCCACCGGCCGTTCCTGAGCCGCGATCCGGTGATCTACAAGATCGACGCGGACCGCACCGCCGCGAGCTTCGCGAGCTGGTACGAGATCTTCCCGCGCTCGATGAGCGACGACGAATCGCGCCACGGCACCTTCGCGGACGTGACGACGAAACTGCCGCGCATCCGCGAGATGGGTTTCGACGTGCTGTATTTCCCGCCGATCCACCCGATCGGCCTCGCGAATCGCAAGGGCCGCAACAACACGCTGACCGCGCAGCCGGGCGACGTCGGCAGTCCGTATGCGATCGGCGCGGCCGAAGGCGGCCACACCGCCGTGCATCCGCAACTGGGCACGCTCGACGACTTCAAGGCGATGCTCGCCGCCGCGCACGCGCACGGCCTCGAAATCGCGCTCGACTTCGCGATCCAGTGCTCGCCCGATCACCCCTGGCTCAAGGAGCATCCGACGTGGTTCGCGTGGCGCCCGGACGGCACCTTGCGTTACGCGGAGAATCCGCCGAAGAAGTACCAGGACATCGTCAATCCCGACTTCTACGCGCACGACGCCAAGCCCGACCTGTGGCTCGCGCTGCGCGACGTGATCCTGTTCTGGATCGAAGCGGGCGTGAAGATTTTCCGCGTCGACAATCCGCACACCAAGCCGCTGCCGTTCTGGGAATGGATGATCGGCGACGTGCGCGCGCGCTATCCCGAGACGATCTTCCTCGCCGAAGCGTTCACGCGGCCGCGCATGATGAACCGGCTCGGCAAGATCGGCTTCTCGCAGTCGTACACGTACTTCACGTGGCGAGAATCGAAGCGCGATTTCATCGAGTACATGAACGAACTCACGAAAACCGATGCGCGCGATTTCTACCGGCCGAACTTCTTCGTCAATACGCCGGACATCAACCCGCGGCATCTGCAGTCGCAAGGACGTTCGGGCTTTCTGATTCGCGCGGCGCTCGCGTCGACGCTGGCGGGCCTGTGGGGCGTGTATAGCGGCTTCGAGTTGTGCGAAGCCGCCGCGTTGCCGAACAGCGAGGAGTATCTCGACTCCGAGAAATACCAGCTGCGCGCATGGGACTGGAACCGGCCCGGCAACATCACCGGCGAGATCACCGCGTTGAACCGGATTCGCCGTGCCAACCCGGCGCTGCAAACGCATCTCGGCCTGACATTCCTCACCGCGCACAACGACCACATCCTGCTGTTCGAGAAAGCGACCGAGGCACGCGACAACGTGATCGTCGTCGCGATCAACCTCGATGCGTTCAACGAACAGGGCGCGGACATCGAACTGTCGTGGGACACGTTCCAGCGCTGGCATCTGCACGATCATGGCGCGCTGGAAGTCACCGACCAGATGACCGGTGCGCGCTTCGAATGGCATGGCCGCTGGCAGCACGTGCAACTCGGCTCGGGCCAGCCGTTTTCGATCTGGCGCATCGCGCCGCTCGGCGGCCTGCCCGCCGAGCGGCCTGATGACGCCGACAGCGACCCCGACAGCGCCCATCACGCAGACGCTGGCAACCCAACCCCAACGGAAGGTGCGACATGAAGCGTGACGACTCAGCCCAATCCACGGTGCAGGCGCCAGTCGGCACGGCCCCGGCCCACACGGCCAGGCCGCGTTCGCAGCGGCGCGGCAAACCCGCGGCCCTGAGCGACGATCCGCTCTGGTATAAGGACGCGATCATCTACCAGGTGCACATCAAGTCGTTTTTCGATGCGAACAACGACGGCGTGGGCGACTTCCCCGGTTTGATCGCGAAGCTCGACTACATCGCCGAACTCGGCGTGAACGCAATCTGGCTGCTGCCGTTCTATCCATCGCCACGGCGTGACGATGGCTACGACATCGCCGATTACCGCAACGTGCATCCCGACTACGGCCAGCTTTCGGACGTGAGGCGCTTCATCCAGGAAGCGCACGCGCGCGGCATCCGCGTGATTACCGAACTGGTGATCAACCACACGTCGGATCAGCACCCGTGGTTTCAGCGCGCGCGCCGCGCGAAGCCGGGTTCGAATCACCGCAACTACTACGTGTGGTCCGACACCGATCAGAAATACCAGGAAACGCGCATCATCTTCATCGACTCGGAGCCGTCGAACTGGACCCATGATCCGGTCGCGGGCGCCTATTACTGGCACCGCTTCTATTCGCACCAGCCCGATCTGAACTTCGACAATCCGGCGGTGCTCAAGGAGGTGCTGCAGGTGATGCGGTTCTGGCTCGACATGGGCATCGACGGGCTGCGACTCGACGCGGTGCCGTATCTGGTCGAGCGCGAAGGCACCAACAACGAGAACCTGCCGGAAACGCACGCGGTGCTGAAGAAGATTCGCGCGACCATCGATGCCGAGTATCCGAACCGGATGCTGCTCGCCGAGGCGAACCAGTGGCCGGAAGACGTGAAGGAGTATTTCGGCGACGAAGACGAATGCCACATGGCCTTCCACTTCCCGCTGATGCCGCGCATCTACATGTCGATTGCGAGCGAGGACCGCTTCCCGATCACCGACATCATGCGGCAAACGCCGGACTTGGCCGCGTCGAACCAGTGGGCGATCTTCCTGCGCAATCACGACGAACTGACGCTGGAGATGGTCACCGACTCCGAGCGCGACTATTTGTGGAACACCTATGCGAGCGACCGCCGCGCGCGGCTAAATCTCGGCATTCGCCGCCGTCTCGCGCCGTTGATGGAGCGCGACCGCCGCCGCATCGAACTGATCAATTCGCTGCTGCTGTCGATGCCCGGCACGCCCGTGATCTACTACGGCGACGAACTCGGCATGGGCGACAACATCCACCTCGGCGACCGCGACGGCGTGCGCACGCCGATGCAGTGGTCGTCGGACCGCAACGGCGGTTTTTCGCGCGCCGATCCGGAGCAACTGGTGCTGCCGCCGGTGATGGGTTCGCTGTACGGCTTCGACGCGGTGAACGTCGAAGCGCAAAGCCGCGATCCGCATTCGCTGCTGAACTGGACGCGCCGCATGCTCGCCACGCGGCGCGCGAAGCAGACCTTCGGGCGCGGCACGATCCGTTTCCTGAAGCCGGAAAACCGCAAGATTCTCGCGTATCTGCGCGAGATACCGGGCGAGCCGCCGATCCTCTGCGTGGCGAATCTGTCGCGCGCGCCGCAGGCGGTCGAACTCGATCTGTCCGAGTTCAACGGCGCGGTGCCGATCGAAATGACCGCGGACTCCGTGTTCCCCGCGATCGGCCAGCTGACCTATCTGCTGACCTTCCCGCCGTACGGCTTCCTGTGGTTCATGCTGTGTGCGGGCGGCCAGCGTCCGACGTGGGCGCAGGCGCATTCGGAGCCGCTGCCGGAATTCGTCACGATCGTGATCCGCGAGGGTCAGGCCGGCCCGACGCCGGAGAACGTGCGCCTGCTCGAATCGGAAGTGCTGCCTTCATGGCTGTCCCGGCGCCGCTGGTTCGCGTCGAAGGATCAGAAGATGCACGCGGTGCGGCTCGCCGCGTTGACCACGATCCCGAACGGCGGCTTCGCGTTCACCGAAATCGAAGTGGACGTGGGCGACCACACCGAACGCTACGTGGTGCCGATCGCGATCACGTGGGGCGGCGAAACCACCACGCCGCTTTTCATGCAGCTCGCGTTGGCGCGCGTGCGGCGCGGCCGCAACGTCGGCCATCTGACGGACGCGTTCGCGCTGCCGATCTTTGCGCACAACGTGATGCGCAAACTGCGTGAACGCGCAGTGGTGCCGACCGTGCAGAAGAGCGAGATCAAGTTCCTGCCCACAGAACGTTTCGCCGAACTGGACAGCGTCGGCGAGCGGCCGGAGATTCGCTGGCTCGCGGCCGAGCAGAGCAACAGCTCGCTGATCATCGCCGATGCCGCCGTGCTCAAGCTGGTGCGCCGGCTCGTCAGCGGGATTCATCCGGAAGCGGAAATCAGCCGCTATCTGACCCAGCTCGGCTATGCGAACACCGCGCCGCTGTATGGCGAAGTGGTGCGCGTGGATCCCGAGGGCGTGCCGCATACGCTCGCGATCCTGCAAGGCTTCATCGACAATCAGGGCGATGCGTGGAACTGGTCGCTCGACTATCTGCGCCGCTCGGTGGACGAGCTTGCGATCGTCGTCGATACGGAAGCGGAGACGGCGCCGGACCGCGCCAACGAAGTGATCCTGGTGGAAGGCTATAGCGAGCTGGCCGGCATCATCGGCAGGCGGCTCGGCGAACTGCACGTCGCACTCGCGTCGCCGACCGACGATCCGGCGTTCGCGCCGGAACCGGCCGACGCCGCGCAAGTGAAGGCGTGGGTCGACGGCACGCAGACGATGCTCGCCGCCGCGCTCGATCTGCTCGCGCCGCGCATCGAACAGATGAGCGATCCGGACACCAAAGCGTTGGCGCAGAGCCTGATCGACCGCCGCGCCGCGCTCGTCGAAGCAGTGGACAAACTGGTCTCCGCCGACGCCGGCGCCTTGCGCATCCGCATTCACGGTGACTTCCACCTGGGCCAGGTGCTGGTCGCGCAGGGCGACGCGTATCTGATCGACTTCGAAGGCGAGCCCGCGCGTTCGCTCGAGGAGCGTCGGCAGAAGTCGAGTCCGCTGCGCGACGTCGCCGGTTTGATGCGCTCGCTGTCGTATGCGAGCGCGGCGGCGCAGTCCACCACGGAAGCCGCGCCGCAGCAGACCGCGGATCGCAAGCGTGCGCTGTTCGACCGCTTCCGCGCGCATGCGACCGATGCCTTCCTCGTCCAGTACCGCGCGGCGGTCGCGGATGCCCCCACCCCGCTGGTGGCGCCCGAAGCCGAACAGGCGCTGCTCGATCTGTTCCTGATCGAGAAAGCCGCTTACGAAATCCGCTACGAGGCGGCCAACCGCCCGACGTGGCTCAACTTGCCCGTACGCGGTCTCGCCGCGCTCACGAGCCGTCTGCTCGGCGACACCGGCACCCCCGTTCATCACGATCCATCCACCCAGGCGCCAGGCGCCGCCACACCGCCTACTCCGGCCGAGGGCGATTATGAGTGAGCATGATCCGGCCGCTGGCCTCCAACCGCTCGACATCGACGCGCTCGTCGAAGCGCGCCACCCCGATCCGTTCTCGCAGCTCGGGCTGCATTCGACGGACGCGGGTCCGGTGGTGCGTGCGCTGTTGCCGAATGCCGCGCACGTTACCGTGATTGCGCGCGCCGACGGCGCGATCCTCGGCGAGCTCGAACAGTTGCGACCCGGGCTGTTCGCCGGCCGCGTCACGTCGGCGGCGCCGTATCGCTTGCGGATCGACTGGCACGGCGTGGTGCAGGAAGTCGAGGACACCTACTCGTTCGGCCCGGTGCTCGGCGACGAACCGCTGGGCCGCCTCGCCCACGGCGACCCGTACGCGGTGCTCGAATGTCTCGGCGCGCGGCCGATGGAAGTGGACGGCGTGCCCGGCGTGCGCTTCGCCGTGTGGGCGCCGAATGCGCGGCGCGTGTCGGTGGTGGGCGACTTCAACGCGTGGGACGGACGCCGTCATCCGATGCGCTTGCGTCATCAGGCCGGCGTGTGGGAGTTGTTCGTGCCGCGCGTCGGCGCGGGCACGCGCTACAAATACGAGTTGCTGTCGCGCGACGGCCATCCGCTGCCGCTGAAGGCCGATCCGTGCGCGATGCAAACGGAAAAGCCCCCGGGCACGGCGTCGGTGGTCGCGCATGTCGACGAGGTCGAGCAGTTTCCGTGGACCGATCACGCGTGGATTCAGTCGCGCGCCGGGAAGCAGACCGCGCGCGCGCCGCTCTCGATCTACGAGGTGCACGCGGAATCGTGGCTGCGTGTCGCCGAAGAAGGTCAGCGCGGCCTCGATTGGGACGAACTCGCGGAGCGGCTGATTCCCTACGTGAAGAGCATGGGCTTCACGCATGTGGAATTCATGCCGATCGCGGAACATCCGTTCGGCGGCTCGTGGGGCTATCAGCCGCTCGGACAGTTCGCGCCGTCCGCGCGCTTCGGCAAGCCCGAGCAGTTCGCGCGCTTCGTCGACCGCGCGCACGAAGCCGGACTCGGCGTGATTCTCGACTGGGTGCCCGCGCACTTTCCGAACGACGCGCATGGCCTGATCGACTTCGACGGCACGCCGCTCTACGAGCACGCCGACCCGCGCGAAGGCTATCACCAGGACTGGAACACGATGATCTACAACCTCGGCCGCAACGAGGTGAGCGCGTTCCTGGTCGCGTCGGGGCTGGCGTGGTTAAAGCGCTATCACGTCGACGGCTTGCGCGTGGATGCGGTGGCGTCGATGCTGTATCGCGATTACTCGCGCGCGGCCGGCGAGTGGGTGCCGAACATTTACGGCGGCCGCGAAAACCTCGAATCGATCGCGTTTCTGAAGCGCCTGAATCACGAAGTCGGCTACGTGCCGGGCGTGCCCGGCGCGATCACGATCGCAGAGGAATCGACCGCGTGGCCGGGCGTGACGGCGCGCGTCGAAGACGGCGGCCTCGGCTTCCAGTTCAAGTGGAACATGGGCTGGATGCACGACACGCTGCACTACATGCAAGAAGACCCGGTCTATCGCCAATACCATCACCACAACATGACGTTCGGGATGGTGTACGCGTACTCGGAGCGCTTCGTGCTGCCGCTGTCGCACGACGAAGTGGTGCACGGCAAAGGGTCGCTGCTCGGCAAGATGCCCGGCGACAGGTGGCAGAAGTTCGCCAACCTGCGCGCGTACTTCGGCTTCATGTGGACGCATCCGGGCAAGAAGCTGCTGTTCATGGGCGGCGAATTCGGCCAGCTGGCGGAGTTCGATCACGACACGTCGCCGCATTGGCATCTGCTCGACGATCCGCATCATCACGGCGTGCAGCTGCTGGTACGCGATCTGAACCACCTGTACCGCAACGAGTCCGCGCTGCATCTGCTGGACAGCGAACCGGGCGGCTTCGGCTGGCTGATCGGCGACGACAGCGGCAACAGCGTGTTCGCCTACCGGCGCACCGACGGCGCGGGCCAGGAACTCGTGGTGGTCTGCAACATGACGCCGGTGCCGCGCGTCGGCTATCGCCTCGGCATGCCGCGCGAGGGACGCTGGGCGGAAGTGCTAAACACGGATGCCGGCGTGTACGGCGGCTCGAACATGGGCAACGGCGGGCTGATTCATACCGACGCCATCGCCAGCCACGGCTGGCCGCATTCCGCTTCGCTCGTCTTGCCGCCGCTCGCGACGATCGTGTTGCGCGCGGAGTGAACGACCTGCCGTAAGCGGGCGCGCGGCGTGTGCGGGTGTTGCACCCGCTTTGCGCCGCTCGCCCGTTGCATGAAGACCCAGGCTGGCGTTCATAAATCAGAACAGAGAAAGGGGAATCATGTCGCATGCAATGCCCGACCGGCTTCTGCCCGGCTCGCCGTATCCGCTCGGTGCGAGTTGGGATGGCCTCGGCGTCAACTTTGCAGTGTTCTCGGCGAATGCACAAAAAATCGAGCTCTGCCTGTTCGACCCCACCGGCCGCAAGGAAATCCGTCGCTTCACCCTGCCCGAATGCACCGACGAGGTCTGGCACGGCTACCTGCCAAATGCGCATCCGGGCACCGCTTACGGCTTTCGCGCGCATGGGCCGTATCAGCCGCACCAGGGACATCGCTTCAACCCGCACAAGCTGCTGCTCGATCCGTATGCGCGCAAACTGGTCGGCCAGTTTCGCTGGTCGGATGCGCTGTTCGGTTATCGCGTGCACTCGAATCGCGCCGACCTTTCCATCGACCGGCGCGATTCGGCGCCGGCCATGCCGAAATGCGTCGTGATCGACGAGGCGTTCGACTGGTCGCACGACAAACGCCCAAACGTGCCGTGGGGCGAAACCATCATCTACGAAACGCACGTGCGCGGCGCGTCGATGCTGCGCGCCGATTTGCGTCAGCACGAACGCGGCACGTTCGCGGCGCTGGCGTCGCCGGAGTTCATCGAGCATCTGCTGAAGCTCGGCGTGACCGCGGTCGAGTTGCTGCCGGTCCACGCGTTTCTCAACGATCGCTTCCTCGTGGAGCGCGGCCTGCGCAACTACTGGGGCTACAACAGCGCCGCGTTCTTCGCGCCGGAGCCGTCGTATCTGAGCACGCACCGGCTCGACGAAATGCGCATTGCCGTGCGCCAGTTGCACGCGGCCGGCATCGAGGTGATTCTCGACGTGGTCTACAACCACACCTGCGAAGGCAACGAGATGGGCCCGACCGTGTCGTGGCGCGGCCTCGACAATGCCAGCTATTACCGCCTGATTCCAGGCGACGAGCGCCACCATATCAACGACACCGGTTGCGGCAATACGATGAACCTGCCGCATCCGCGCGTGCTGCAGATGGTGATGGACTCGCTGCGGTACTGGTCGACGGCATTCAATATCGACGGCTTCCGCTTCGATCTCGGCGTAACGCTCGGGCGTGAGCAGCACGGCTTCGATCCCGGCTCGGGTTTTTTCGACGCGTTGCGCCAGGACCCGATCCTGTCGCAACGCAAGCTGATTTCCGAGCCGTGGGACATCGGCCCCGGCGGCTATCAGCTCGGCAACCATCCGCCGGGCTTCGGCGAATGGAACGATCGTTTTCGCGACACCGTGCGCCGTTTCTGGCGCGGCGACGCCGGCTTGCGCCCCGATCTCGCCGCGCGTCTGACCGGGTCGGCCGATCTCTTTAACCGGCGCTTCAGGAAACCGTGGGCGTCGGTCAACTTCGTCACGTCGCACGACGGCTTCACGCTAGCGGACGTCACCGCCTACGAGCAGAAGCACAACGAAGCGAATCGCGAAGACAACAACGACGGCCACAACGAGAATTGCAGCCGCAACTGGGGCGCGGAGGGCCCGACCGACGACCCCGCGATTCTCGACATGCGCAAACGCGTGGCCCGCTCGCTGATCGCCACGGTGCTGATGGCGCTCGGCACGCCGATGGTGCTGGCCGGCGACGAATCGCTGCGCACGCAGAACGGCAACAACAATGCGTACTGCCAGGATAACGAAATATCATGGCTCGACTGGGAGCGCGCGGCGTCGGCGGACGGCCGCCAGATGAGCGATTTCGTCGCGCGCGTGATCGCGCTGCGCAAACATCATCCGCTGCTACGCGAAACGCGTTTTCTGTTCGGCGACCGCGAAGTGTTGCCGGGCCTGTTCGATGTCGGCTGGTTCGACGAGCACGGCGATCCGCTCACCATCGAAGCGTGGCAGGACCCCGAAGGCCGCGCATTCACATTGCGTCGCGCCGGACCAGGTTTGAACGGCGAAACCGAAGTATTGTTGATGATGCTCAACGCAAATGAGGAAACACTGCGGTTTCAGCCACCCGCTCCACATCTGGAATGGCACGTGCTGTTAGACACTGCTGAACCGGATAGCGCGCCACATCGGCTGGCGGTGGCCGAGGTCGAGGTGGCCGCGCACGGGCTCGTGATGCTGGCCGCGCAACCGGTCGGCGAAGCGGATTGGCAGGCGGGCTGGAAAGCCGGCGCGCAGCATGGGCCGCGGCTCCTGACGGCATTGCCGCCCGATCCGGGCGCGCATCCGCCCAGCAGCGATACGTCGCCGAGCACTTGACGCCGGGCACTTGAGTAACGACGCGATGGCAGCCGCATCGCGGCACGAACAGCAGGCAGGACGGCACGCTCTGTCACGCGTGCGGTTTTGCGAACGCGCTCCGCGCGCACGACGCCAGGCGCCAGGCGCGTAGCGCGGTTCGACAGCACATTCGAATGGTGAAGAATCATGTCCGAAAGTCCGATTGATCCTCACGCGCATCATCACGCGCATTGCCTGCCGTTCAGCGCGCAGTTGCTCGGCGCGACGGGTTCGAAGCCGTGCACGCGGTTTCGTTTCTGGGCGCCGTCGTGCAAGAGCGTGCAGGTCGCGATCGAAAACGGTCCGGCGCAAGGCGCGCACGAGATGACGGCCGCCGGCAACGGCTGGTTCGAAGCCACCGTGGAGGGCGGTGCAGGCACGCTGTACCGTTTCCGGCTCGACGGCGAGCAGGCGGTGCCTGATCCAGCGTCGCGCTTTCAGCCGCAGGACGTGCACGGTCCGAGCGAAGTCATCGATCCGCGCGCATACCGCTGGGAACACACGAACTGGCATGGGCGGCCATGGGAAGAAACCGTGCTGTACGAGCTGCACGTGGGCGCGATGGGCGGCTATGCGGGCGTGCAGAAGCGCTTGCCGGCGCTCGTCGCGCTCGGCGTCACGGCAATCGAGCTGATGCCGTTGAACGATTTCCCCGGCAAGCACAACTGGGGTTATGACGGCGTGCTGCCCTATGCGCCCGATTCCGCGTACGGCCGCCCCGAAGAACTGAAAGCGCTGATCGACACCGCGCACGGTCTGGGCCTGATGGTTTTTCTCGACGTGGTCTATAACCACTTCGGCCCGGACGGCAATTATCTGCACGCGTATGCACGCTCGTTTTTCCGCGAGGGCACGCATACGCCGTGGGGTCCGGCGATCGATTTCAGCCGCAGTGAAGTGAGTGACTTCTTCACGGACAACGCTGTCTACTGGATCAACGAATACCGGATCGACGGTCTGCGCTTCGACGCGGTGCACGCGATCGACAATCACGCATGGCTGCGCGAGCTGTCCGAGCATATTCGCACGAAGGTGCAGCATGGCCGGCATGTGCATCTGGTGCTGGAAAACGAGCACAACAGCGCGAGTCTGCTGGAAACGCATTTCGACGCGCAATGGAACGACGACGCGCACAACACGCTGCACGTGCTGCTGACCGGCGAAACGGAAGGCTACTACCACGCCTACGAAGATCAGCCGATCCGCCGTCTTGCGCGCGTGCTGTCGGAGGGCTTCGCGTATCAGGGTGACCCGTCGCCGATTCACGACGGCAAATTGCGCGGCGAAGCGAGCGGGCATTTGCCGCCCACGTCGTTCGTGATGTTTCTGCAGAACCACGATCAGATCGGCAACCGCGCGTTCGGCGAGCGGCTTCGCAAGCTGACCTCGGACGACGCGTTGCGCGCCGCCACCGGCCTGTTGCTGCTGTCGCCGCAAATCCCGCTGCTCTTCATGGACGAGGAATATGGCTCGACGCAGCCGTTCCTGTTCTTCACCGACTACACCGGTGAACTCGCCGACGCCGTGCGCGAAGGACGCCGCCGCGAATTCGCGCGCTTCTCGTCGTTCAGCGATGAAAAGCGGCGCGCGCAGATTCCCGACCCGAACGATGTGAAGACGTTCGCCGCATCTTCGCCGCCTGCGCTTGCCGAAGCGCCTGCGCAAGGCGATACCGATGCCGATGCCGATGCCGATGCCGATGCCGATGCGAAAGACCGTCTCGACTGGATGCATTTCTATAAATCCGCGCTCGCCGTACGCGCCAAGCTGATCACGCCGCGCCTGAAACACAGCAAGGCGCTCGGCGCGAGCGTGCTGGGCACGGCGAACGGCGCCGATGCGAACGCGCTGGTCGCCCGCTGGAAACTGGGCGACGGCGAGACCTTGTCGATCGCGCTGAATCTGTCGAAGGAAAACGTCGCGTTCGAGCACGTCCCCGCCGGCAAGGTCATTTTCGAAACGCCGCCGCGCGTGCGCGAGCAGATCGACGCCGGCGTGCTGCCGGCGCACGCGTTCGTTGCATGGCTGAGCGGCGACGTCAGCGACTACGCCATCGGCCACGATGCCCGCGTCGCGGGTCAACAGGAGCGCCACGCGTGACTACCCGACGCCCCGGCGACACGATCGCCACCCTCGCCACTCGCGCCGGTTTCGAGGTCGAATGGCAGGACGCGCACCAGAAGACACAGCATGTACCCGAGAAGACCCTCGCGGTGCTGCTCGAACAGATGGGTCTGCCGTGCGGCAACGCGACGCAAATCCGCCACAGCACCGCTGCTTTGGAGGCCGAATCGTCGGGCCGCAAAATGCCGCCGCTGATGACCGCCGAGGTCGGGCGCGGCATCGCGCTGCACATCGCGGCGGTCAAATCGGGCAGCCACTACCGGATCGAACTCGAAAGCGGCTCGATCATCGACGGCCGTTTTACCGCGCCCAAAGGCGAAGAGGCCCTGCTCGCGCCGATCGACGAACCCGGCTATCACACGCTCGTGATCAACGAGCAACGCGTGACGCTGGCCATCGCACCCTCGCGCTGCTACACCGTCGACGACGCGTGGCGCACGCTGCATCCCGACGGTGCCACACCGACGCCGCCGTTGTGGGGTATCGCCGCGCAACTGTATGGCTTGCGGCGCAGCGGTGACGGCGGCATCGGCGACTATTCGGCGCTCGCGCGTGTCGCCGTCGACAGCGCGCAGCGTGGCGCGCATGCGCTCGCCGTCAGTCCGACGCACGCGATGTTCAGCGCTGAGCCGAATCGCTTCAGCCCCTATTCGCCGTCGTCGCGCTTGTGGCTGAACGTCACGCATATCGACCCCGCCGCGGTGTTCGGCACGGACGCCATGCGCGCGGCGCTCGACGCCGCGCAGGCCGGCGACGCCTGGTCGGCGCTCGAAGGTCTGCCGCTGATCGACTGGCCGGGCGCGGTCACGCTGAAGCTGAAGCTGCTGCGCGCGCTCTACGAACAATTCAGCACGCACGACCGCACACAGGACACGCCACGCGCGCTCGAATTCCACGGCTTCTGCGAGCGCGCCGGACGCGCACTCGAAGACCACGCGCGTTTCGAAGCGCTGCAAGCGGCGCAACTCGCGCAAGGCGGCAACGGCCATTGGCGCAACTGGCCCGAAGCGTTGCGCGATCCGCGCAGCCCGGAAGTGGAAGCGTTCGCCGACGCCAACCGTCACGAGGTCGATTTCCATCTGTTCCTGCAATGGCTCGCCGCGAAGGGTTTATCGCACGCGCAGCACGCGGCGCACGAAGCGGGTATGGCCGTCGGCCTCATCGCCGATCTCGCGGTGGGCTGCGACAGCGCCGGCAGTCACGCATGGTCGTATCGCGACGACATGCTGCAAGGCGTGTCGGTCGGCGCGCCGCCGGACCTGTTCAACCAGGCCGGCCAGGCTTGGGGCCTCACCACCTTCTCGCCGCGTGCGATGCGCACCCAGGGCTTCGCCGCGTTCATCGACATGCTGCGCGCCACGTTCGCGCACGCGGGGGGCATCCGCATCGATCACATTCTCGGCTTGCGGCGCCTGTGGCTCGTGCCCGAAGGCGAGAGCGCGCGCAACGGCGCCTACCTGCGCTATCCCCTCGAAGACCTGCTGCGCCTGATCGCGCTCGAATCGTGGCGGCATCGCGCCATCGTGATCGGCGAGGATCTCGGCACCGTGCCGCCCGGTTTTCGCGAGCGTCTCGACGATCACGGCATCGCCGGGATTCGCGTGCTGTGGTTCGAGGGCGCGCACGATGGCAACGGTTTCAAGCCGCCGCAGGAGTGGGATCGCAACGCGGTCGGCACCACCACCACGCACGATCTGCCGACCGTGGCCGGCTGGTGGCGCGGCAGTGACATCACCTGGCGCAACCGGATCGGGCAGACGATGGCGCGCGCCGACGGCCGCGACGCCGAGCAGGCCGCCCAGGAGGAGCGCGCGGCCGACCGCGCCGCGTTGTGGCGCGCGTTCCAGCAAGCCGGCGTGGCCGCGCCGCAGGTGGGCCCGCCGCCGCCCGACAGCGCGCCGGTCGATGAAGCGCTGGCGTTCGTCGCGGCGACGCCCGGGCCGCTCGTCACGTTTCCGCTCGAAGACTTGCTCGCGCTGGTCGATCAGCCGAATCTGCCCGGCTCGATCGACGAGCATCCGAACTGGCGCCGCCGCATGAGCCTGCCGATCGAGGAGATGTTCGCCGACGGCACCCTCGACGATCGCCTGCTGGCGGTGGATCGCGCGCGCCGCGCCGCCTCCGGCGTTCGTGCTCCTGGCGCGCCCCGTCCTTCCACCGCTGCCTCTGGCACTCCCCCGGAACCTGATACGCCATGACCGCCCCGCGCTCCACGCTGCGCCTCCAGTTCCATCGAGGCTTCACGTTCGACGACGCCGCGCAACACGTCGACTACTTCGCCGCGCTCGGCATCAGCCATTTGTACGCGTCGCCGATCACAACCGCCGAGCCGGGCTCGACGCACGGCTACGACACCGTCGACTACACCCAGGTCAGCGCCGAATGCGGCGGCGAGGCGGGCTTGAAGCGCCTCGTCGACAAGCTGCGCGCGCACAACATGGGGCTGATCGTCGACATGGTGCCGAACCACATGGGCGTCGGCGGATCGAGCAACGCCTGGTGGCTCGATATCCTCGAATGGGGCCGCCATAGCGCCTATGCGCGGCATTTCGACGTCGACTGGCATTCGCCCGATCCCGCGCTGCGCGGCAAGGTGCTGCTGCCCACGCTCGGCGCGGCCTACGGCGACGAACTCGCGGCGGGTCGGATCGCGCTGCGTTTCGCGGCCGCCAGCGGGCGCTTTTATATCGGCTACGGTCCGCATGTGTTTCCCGTGTGCCCGATCGATTACGCGTCGATCCTGCAAAGCGCCGACCGGGCCGATCTCAGCGCGCTCGCCGAACGCTTCCACGGACTGACGACGCAACCCACCGATCAGCCGCGCGCCGCCGAAGGGCGTGACGCACTGCGCGAGTTCGTCACGCAAAACGGCGAATCGGCCATCGAGTTCCTGTTGCAGGCGTATGCGCCCGAAGACCCGGTCACGCGCGACCGTTTGCATCGGCTGATCGAGCGGCAGCATTTCCGGCTTGCATGGTGGCGCACCGCCTCCGATGAAGTGAACTGGCGGCGCTTCTTCGATATCTCGACGCTGGCCGGTGTGCGGGTGGAACGGCCCGAAGTGTTCGACGCCGTGCATGCGCTGGTTTTCCGGCTGTATCAGGAACGCTTCGTGGACGGTTTGCGGATCGATCATATCGACGGTCTCGCCGAGCCGCGCGAATACTGCCAGCGGTTGCGGCAGCGGCTCACCGAACTGCGCGACACCGCGCCCTATGTGGTGGTCGAAAAGATTCTCGGCCGCGGCGAGCCGCTGCGCGACGACTGGCCCGTCGACGGTACGACCGGCTACGACTTCATGAACGACGTGGGCGCGCTGCTGCACGATCCGGCCGGCGCCGAACCGCTCGCGCGGACATGGGCCGAACTCACCGGCCGCAGCCCCCGTTTCGCCGACGAAGCGCTCGCCGCGCGCCGCAAGATTCTCGCGGAGAACCTCTCCGCGGAACTGGACCGCGCGGCGCGGGCGTTGCATCGCATCGCCCGCGATTCACTGACGACGCGCGACTTCACCTTCACCACGTTGCGCCGCGTGCTGACCGAACTGGTCGTGCATTTCCCGGTGTATCGGATCTATCCGCAGAGCGGCTTGCGCAGCGCCGCCGACAACCACGATTTCGAGCAGGCGTTGGCCGGCGCGCGAGCAGCGCTGTCGCGCGCGGACCATGTCGCGCTGGAGCGCGTAAACGCGTGGCTCGGCGGCAGTGCCGACGACACGCCGCCCACGCGGGCCGGCATAGCGCCGCAGCAGGCACAGAACGGTGTGCCGCCGAGTCATGCGAATTCCTCGCGGCGCACCGCGCAGACGTTGTTTTCGCAGTTGACCGCGCCGGTCGCCGCGAAGGCGATCGAAGATACCGCGTGCTATCGCTACGGCCGATTGCTGTCGCGCAACGAAGTGGGCTCGGACCCGGGCGAATTCGCGTTATCGGTCGAGCAGTTTCATGCGGCGAATCTCGAGCGTTCGCAACGCTTCCCGCACGCGCTGCTCGCCACGGCCACGCACGATCACAAGCGTGGCGAAGATGTCCGCGCGCGGCTCGCGGTGTTGAGCGAAATCGCCGACGATTGGGGCGCGACGCTGCGTGCATGGTCCACGTTGAATGCGCCGCAACGGCGCTCGCTCGACGGCAAGCCGATCAGCACCGTTGGCCCGGGTCAGGGCGCAAGCGCCGCGTGGGCACCCGGCCCCGCCGCCGAAGCGATGCTGTATCAAACGCTGGTGGGCTGCTGGCCGCCGGAACTGCAAGTGGACGACGAAGCGGCCGTGCGGGAACTGGCCGAGCGCGTCGCGCAATGGCAGTTGAAGGCGCTGCGTGAAGCGAAGCTGCAAACCAACTGGCTCGCACCCGACGAAGCGTACGAAGCCGGCTGCCGCGATTTTCTGTTCGACATTCTGGCGCCGCAGCGGCGCGATGGGTTCCTGAAGGAACTGTCTGCGTTCGTCGCGCGAATCAGCCGTGCGGGCGCGCTCAACAGCTTGCAGCAGACGGTGTTGCGGCTGGCATCGCCTGGGATTCCCGATCTTTATCAGGGCACCGAGTTATGGGACTTCAGCCTCGTCGACCCAGACAACCGGCGACCCGTCGATTTCGCCAAACGCGAGGCGTGGCTCGTCGAGACGCCGCCATCTGAATTCCTGCCGAACTGGCGCAATGGACGCGTGAAACTCGCGGTCATCCAACGGGTGCTCGCGTTGCGCGCGCATCTGCCGGAGTTGCTGAGTCAGAGCACGTATCTGCCGCTCGCGGTGCGCGGGGCGCATGCGTCGAATGTGATTGCGTTTGCGCGGCGGCATGGCAACGCCTGGGCGGTGGTGGTGGCGAGCCGGCTCGCCGCCGGACTGCTCGGCGACGATGGCGATCTGCCGATGGTCGATCCGGCGCAATGGGCGGATACGGCGGTGGCAATGCCGTCCGATCTGTCAGCGCGAGCGTTGTTCGACTGGCTGAGTCCGGCCGCGCCGAAGGTCGATGAAAACGGCCTGCTGTATCTGCGCGATGCGTTGGCAGCGATGCCGATCTCGGTGCTGGTCGAGGATGGGGTGCCGCGCAGTTGATGCTTGCGTGTTCTGCGAAAAAAAGGCCGTTGGAGTACGCGTGCTTCAACGGCCTTTTTTCGAATCCGGATGACGCCGTGGGCTTCGTCACCTGAAGCAAAGCGGGTGCGTCACCACTGCCGAAGCTGAGCAGCCGCTCAACCGCCCTCGTCGTCGAAGCTCTTTGGATAGACGCGCACGAGCACGATGCGCGGCCCTTTCATCTTCTTCACCACCACGTCGAAGCGGTCGAACTCCACGCGCTGACCTTCGGTAGGCAGATCGTTCAGCGCCTGGATCACGAGACCGCCCACCGACTCGGCCTTGCCCTCGTCGATATCGATCCCCAACGCGCGCTCCAGCGACACCACCGGCAAGCTGCCCTTGCCCATCAGCGTGCCGTCGTCCATGCGGGTCCAATCGGCGTCGCCCTGACGGAATTCGTCGTGAATCTGCCCCACCAGTGCGCCCAGCAGATTGTCGAGCGTCAGGAAGCCGATCGGCTTCGCGTTCTTGTGACCGACCAGCGCCAGATGCGGCGCGCCCTTGCGGAAGCGGCGAAACAGTTCGAGCGCCGGCATATCCGGTTTCACGTATTGCACCGGCCGCATGTAGCGGGAGAGATCGTCGAGCGTGCTGCCTGCCTGACGCGCGAGCAGCAGATCCTTCAAATGGATCATGCCGGCCACGCGCTCGCCTGACGCGTCTTCGAACAGCGGATAGCGGCTGAAGCGATGCCGCGCCACCACCTGCATGTTTTCGCGGATCGGCAGATCACGCCGCAAGCCGACCATTTCATAAGCCGGCCGCATCAGGTCCGACACGGTCATGCGCGAGAAGTCGAGCGAATGCGCGATGGTGTTCCACTCGTCCTGGCTGTAGGCGTCCTCCGGCGACCCGAGTCCGGTCGCGACGTTGGCGCGGCGACCGCGCAGGATCAGCTTGAGTTCGTCGGTGGAGTAGTGGGAATCGTGGCCGTGGTCGGCGTCGAGACCTGCGAGCCGCAGCACCGCGTTGGCGCTCGAGTTGAGCACCCAGATCGCCGGATACATCGCCCAGTAAAAGCCGTACAGCGGCATCGCGGCCCACAGCGACACCTTCTCCGCCTCGCGAATGGCCAGCGACTTCGGCGCGAGTTCGCCGACCACGATATGCAGAAACGAAATGCACGAAAACGCGAAGAACAGCGAAATGCCGTGGACCATCTGCTCCGATTCGACGCCGACGAGATGCAGAAGCGGCGAGATCAATTCCGCGAATGCGGGCTCGCCGATCCAGCCGAGCCCGAGCGACGCGAGCGTAATGCCGAGCTGACAGGCGGAAAGATAGGCATCGAGCCGCCCATGCACTTTGGCGAGCAGGCGTCCGCGCAGGCCGTGCCGGGTCGCGAGACTTTGCACGCGCGTCTGCCGCAGTTTGACCAGACCGAACTCAGCGGCGACGAAAAAGCCGTTGAGGGCAACGAGAAACAACGCACCGATAAGGGCGACGACCTGAATCAAAGCAAGGGGCTCCGGCAACAAAAGTTGTCAGTATAGAGGGCGCAAGCTCGATGAGAAGTTAATCGGATGCAAGAAGCCGGAGCCGCGCGCTCACTTCGGCGCCGTCGCGCTCAGCGGTACACGCAGCGCGAGCGTGGCGGCTTCGCCGTCGCTTACGTCACTTTGCTCGAAACTGCCGCCGTGCGCTTCCGCGACGCGCTTGCAGAGCGCGAATACCCATGCGATCCGCTTCGCCTCACGCGGCTCGCCGGCCTGCTTGCGGGCAAATGCTTCCAGCACGTGGGGCGACGCGGCGTCGTTCAACGCGGCTTCGTTCGCATCGTAGCTGATCGTGGTGTGCCACGCGCCCGGCTCGGCGCGCGTGCTCAGCGTGACAGCGGCGCCTTCCGCGCTCGCTTCGACGGCGAACGTGAGCATCACCCACAATGCGGCGGCAAGACGCTCGCGGTCGCCGTTCAGTTGCTCGGTGGAAAGTTGCGAGTCGAGCGTGATTTCCACGCCGCGCGTACGCGCGAGGTTCGTGCGGACTTCGTCGACGGTTTCGTCGAGCAGCGGATGCAGCGGAAACGGCGCATAGGCGAGCGCCAGCGATCTGGTTTCGGCGCGCGTCGCATCGACGATCGTCTCAAGCAGCTTCACCTGCTGATCCACGCCGCTGCGAATGCCCGCGACGGCGCGCTGCGCGTTGGGGTCATTCGCATCGAGCTTGCGCTCCAGCACGTACGCCCAGCTATGAATGGCATTCAACGGACCACGCAGATCGTGCGACACCAGCGACAGCACGTGATCGCGCATGAACAGCGCGGTTTCGGCGCGCAGACGCGCGGTGCGTTCGGATACGGCGAAGCCTGAAGAAGCCGGCTGTGCACCCCCGGCAGTCCCGGTTGAAGACGTTGTCACGATCGAGCCCTCTCAGGCAGTGCTGGGTGATAGAAAGAAGCCCCATTATAGGCAAGCTGTCCGGCTCGACCAGCCTGGCCGGACGGCCAGGTACGACGCAATCCGCGTGCCACGCGGCATTCCCGCGCGATGCGGCGTCAACACGCCTACAATGTCGGTTTTTACGTTTTTGACTAAGGAGCGACACATGTCGACTGTGACTACCGAATCCGGCCTGAAGTACGAAGACATCGTTGAAGGCACCGGCGCCGAAGCGGTGGCAGGCAAGACCGTCAGCGTGCACTACACCGGCTGGCTGACCGACGGCCAGAAGTTCGACTCGAGCAAGGACCGCAACGACCCGTTCGCTTTCGTGCTGGGCGGCGGCATGGTCATCAAGGGTTGGGACGAAGGCGTGCAAGGCATGAAGGTCGGCGGCACGCGCAAGCTGACCATCCCGCCGCAACTCGGCTACGGCGTGCGCGGCGCGGGCGGCGTGATTCCGCCGAATGCGACGCTCGTGTTCGAAGTCGAACTGCTCGGCGTTTAAGCGGTTCGCTGCTTTTTGCCATTGCGCATCGTCGACCGGTCAGCGCCATGAGTCACGCCGCCGCCACCGTTCCTAGCGTTTCGCTGCGCCGCTACGGCGCGATCGAAGCGTCGGACGTGCACGACTTTCATCAGGTCGTGCTCGGACTCGACGGCGCAATGGTGATGGCGGTCGACGGCGTCGCGCAGCAAATCGACGCCGGCTCCGCATGGCTGATTCCGGCCGGTGCGCGGCACGATTACGCCGGGGTCGGCGAAAACCGGCAGTTGGTGCTGGATTTGCCGGCTAGCTCGCTCGCCGTGCCGGAACGTTTGTTCGACCGCGCACGCGCCGTAAGCATCGACGCGACGCTCACGCAGCTCGTGCACCGGATCGCGGCGCACGCGACCGGCGGCGCGCAAGGCGACGATCTGGACAGCCGGCGTTTCCATTGGGATGCAGCCGCGCGCCTCGGCGCTGCGTTGGTGGCCGACACCGGCACGACGGCCGGCGCGCAGGCAATCGGCGCCGGTCTCGACTTCGCGCGAATCGACCGCTGGCTGCGCGCACATTTGTCGGAGCCATTGCGGATCGCCGATCTCGCCGCGCATTGCGGTTTCGGCATGCGGCGTTTTCACCAGCTTTTTATCGACGCGTTCGGCGAAACGCCGCATCGCTATTTGCAACGGCTGCGGCTCGACACGTCGATCACGCTCCTTGCGGACCCGCGTCTTTCGTTGACCGATATCGCGTTGGACATCGGCTTCAGTGACCAAAGCGCGTACACGCACGCATTTACGCGACGCTTCGGGCTGGCGCCCGGTCAGTGGCGCGCGCTGCGCCACTGAGTTTCATTGCGCGAGCCGCCTGATAGTGCGGCCCGAGCGCCGCTGCAACCGGCGCTCTTGCGTCAGGCGCAACTCAACCCGCCAGACCCCGCTCCAGATCGCCGCGAATATCCGAGGCATTTTCCAGACCCACGGCAAGACGGATCAAACCTTCGCTGATGCCCGCCGCCGCACGCGCTTCCGGCGTCACGCGACCATGCGTGGTGGTGGCCGGATGCGTGATGGTCGTACGCGTATCGCCGAGGTTGCCGGTGATCGAGCAGATCTTCGTGCTGTCGATCACGCGCCAGGCGTTCTCGCGCATCTGCTCGGGCGTATCGCCCTTCAGTTCGAACGACAGGATCGCGCCGCCCGACTTCTGCTGACGCATCGCGAGCGCATGCTGCGGATGCGATTCGAGCCCCGGATAGAAAACGCGATTCACAGCCGGATGCGTCTCCAGCCAGCGCGCGATTTCAAGCGCGTTCGCCGATTGCTTTTCAACCCGCAGCGACAGCGTCTCCATGCCCTTGAGCAGCACCCATGCGTTGAACGCGGAGAGCGTCGGCCCTGCGCTGCGCACGAACGGAAATACCTTTTCCATGATGAATTTCTTCGAGCCGACCAGCGCGCCGCCCAACACCCGGCCCTGACCGTCGAGGAACTTGGTGGCCGAGTGCATCACGACGTCCGCGCCGAGCTTCAGCGGCTGTTGCAAGGCCGGGCTGCAGAAACAGTTGTCGACCACGAACAGCGCGTTCGCTGCTTTCGCGATCTTGCTGATCGCTTCGATATCGGAGACTTCGGTCAGCGGGTTCGACGGCGTTTCGAGGAAGAACATCTTCGTCTCGGGGCGCACGGCGTTTTTCCACGCGTCGAGATCGGTCGGATCGACAAAGGTGGTCGTAATGCCGAACTTGCTGAAGATCTGCGAGAACATGCCGAGCGTCGAACCGAACAGCGCCTGCGAGCTCACCAGGTGGTCACCGGCCTGCAACGCGGACATCACCACGGACATGATCGCGGCCATCCCCGACGCCGTTGCCATACACGCTTCACCGCCTTCGAGCGCGGCGAGGCGGTCCTGGAACATCGACACGGTCGGGTTCGTGAAACGCGAGTAGGTATAGTTGTCTTCGGAGTTCTTGAAGCGCTCGGCGGCGTCCGCGGCACTCGCGAACACGAAGCTCGAGGTCAGGAAGATGGCTTCCGAATGCTCGTTGAAGTCGCTGCGCACCGTGCCCGAGCGGACTGCCAGCGTATCGAAGTTCAGGGAGTCGTCCATGATGTTGGTTCTGGTTCCAATGTTCGATGGCTGCGTTCGACGCGTCTCGCCTGTGAAGCCACGCGCGACGCCAAACGGCAGCAACAAAAAAGCCCGCTTTGCGTCGGCATAAGCGGGCTTCATGTGCGGGGAAAGCTGGAGCGGAGGCGGATGTGTGCGGCTTTTCCACCTGTCGCTTTAGCTGTTTCGGGTTGCCCCGCGTCCGCAAGCTGAGATCAAATCGACGCAAGCCGCCATGCTAACACGCGCGTAGCGTGGCGTGCAGCACGCCGCGCTACGGGAGCCGGTCGAGCAAACCGCGCTCAACCTACCGACAGTTGCAGATGCAGTTGCGAACGCGCCGGAGTGCCGCCGTCGATCGCTTCGCTCGCGGCGTCGCGATCCGATTGCGAGGACGGTGCGAGACGCGCGGTTTCGATGCGGTCGAGATACTCGGTCGTCACGTCGCCGGTCACGTAGTTGCCGTCGAAGCACGACGCTTCGAACTCACGCAGCGCCGGGTTGATGTCGCGCACCGCCTGCTTCAGCGCTTCGACGTCCTGATACACGAGGTGGTCTGCGCCGATCATGCGCGCGACTTCGTCGTCCGTGCGGCCGTGGGCGACGAGTTCGCCGCGCGTCGGCATGTCGATGCCGTAGACGTTCGGGAATTTCACCGGCGGCGCCGCCGACGCGAAGATCACCTTGTTCGCGCCCGCATCGCGCGCCATCTGCACGATTTCGTGCGAGGTGGTGCCGCGCACGATCGAGTCGTCGACGATCAGCACGTTCTTGCCCTTGAACTCGATGCCCATCGCGTTCAGCTTCTGGCGCACCGACTTCTTGCGCACTGCCTGGCCCGGCATGATGAAGGTACGGCCGACATAACGGTTCTTGAAGAAGCCTTCGCGGTACTCGACGCCCAGCTTCTTCGCAACCTGCATCGCGGCCGGACGGGACGAATCGGGAATCGGCATCACGACGTCGATCGCGACGTCCGGCAGTTCGCGCTTGATCTTCTCGGCGAGGTAGTCGCCCATGCGCAGACGCACGTTGTAGACCGGCACGCCGTCGAGCACCGAATCCGGACGCGCGAGATATACGAGTTCGAAAATGCAGGGATTCAGGCTCGGCGCCTTCGCGCATTGCTGCGAGTGCAGCTTGCCGTCGATGTCGATGAAGATCGCCTCGCCCGGCGCCACGTCGCGCACGAACTCGAAGCCGATGCCTTCGATCGCCACCGATTCCGACGCCAGCATCCACTCGACGCCTTCCGGCGTTTCCAGCTTGCCGAGGCACAGCGGACGGATGCCGAACGGGTCGCGGAAGCCCAAAAGGCCGTAACCGGCGATCAGCGAGACGATCGCGTACGAACCCCGCACCCGGCGATGCACGCCCGACACGGCGTTGAACAGCGCGGCCGGATCGAGTTGCAGGCCGGAGCTAGCCAGCTGCAGTTCGTGCGCGAGCACGTTGAGCATGACTTCCGTGTCGGAATTGGTGTTGATATGGCGCCGATCGATGCGGAACATCTCATCTTTCAGTTGCTGCCAGTTGGTCAGGTTGCCGTTGTGCGCGAGGATGATGCCGAACGGCGCGTTCACGTAGAACGGCTGGGCTTCTTCTTCGCTCGACGCCGAACCGGCGGTCGGGTAACGGACCTGACCGATGCCAGTCGTGCCGGGCAGGCTGCGCATGTTGCGCGTGCGGAACACGTCGCGCACCATGCCGTTGGCCTTGTGCATGTGGAAGTTGCTGCCGTTCGCTGTCGCGATGCCGGCGGCGTCCTGACCGCGATGCTGCAGGAGCAGCAGGCTGTCATAGATCAGCTGATTGACCGGAGAGTGGGAAACTACGCCTACGATGCCGCACATGGCATGTCCTTCAAAGGTACGAAATTCGTCGTGGCGACCGGTGCCTGCGTTACCGAGCCCCCAAGGGGACTTCCTTCGGGGCGTACGCGATGTTTTGCGGACAGTACGCGCTGTTACGCTAAGGCAGCCGGTTTGCGCCGGAGTCCTGCTGGTTCCTCTAACCGCTTGCCTGATCGTCAAACACGGACGTAGGCAGCAAGCGTCTCGGGAAGCAGCGGTTTCATTACGTGCACGCCCTCGACCGCATAGGGCCGAAGCAGGGCGTTGCGCCAGAATTCCTGTTCGGGCAGTTCGGTCAAGCCGGCAAGGGCGACCAGAACCAGCACCAGAATGACCCCGCGTACGAGGCCAAACATCAAACCGAGCGAGCGGTCCACCCCGCCCAGGCCCGTGGCCTGCACGATGCGGCTCAGCAGCGCGCTGACCACGCTCGTCACCAGCACCACGCCGATCACCACCAGCGCGAACGCCAGCAGCCACTGGGTCAATGCGCCGCCGGGCCAGTGAGACGGAATATACGGCACGACGTAACCGACAAACTCGCAGGCAATGAAGAATGCCGCGATCCAGCCGATCAGCCCGAATATCTCCGACAAAAAACCCCGCCACGTGCCGCGCAACGCCGACAAACCGATCACCGCCATTACAGCGTAGTCGAAGGCAGTGAACATCGCTCGCTTACTGCGCTGCGCCGTTGTTCGCGCCCGACGTCAGGCCGACCTCCCGAACCTTCGCAATCGCGGCGGATGCCGCCGCCCGATCGGCGAATGGGCCGGCGCGCAGCAGCGTCAGCGTCGTGCCATCTGCCTGCTTGCGATGTTCGGTATATGCGGGCACGCCAGCCGCTTTCAACTTGGTTACCCAGTTACGCGCGTTGGCATCGTTCGCGAACGCGCCGAGTTGAACCGCGAAACGGCTGCCAGGCGGCGATGCCGGCGTGCCCGAATTCGCGTCCGCACTGGCGGCGGCGTTGTTGATCTCGTCGTCGCTCGGCGCTGCGGCGCGCGGAGCCGGCGTGCGGACCGCCGGCTTGGCCGGCGCCGAGGGCGCAGCCGGGGCGGTATTCGCGGCGACAGCCGGTGCGGGCGCCTGCGGTTTTGCCGCGGGCGTGGCGTTGGCGTTAGTGGTTGCGTTGGCGCTCGGCTTTGTCGAGCCGGGCTGATCCGTCTTGGCGGTTGCCGCCGGCGCGAGGCTGGAAGCGGCGAGCGCCGGCTCAGCAGGCGTCGGGTTGTCCGGTGCTACGCCGGCCTGCGTGTCTTCGGGGCTCTTGTGAGCCACCCTCGGCGCGGGACGGTTCGGAATGTCGATGGAAATGTCGTCGGTGACGGGCTTGGGATGCGAGTCCAGCACCATGGGCAGGATGATCACCGCCGCCACGACCAGCGCGATCGCGCCGACCAGCCGGCGCCGCGCCCGCTGCTTTTCCGGCAGCGTAGGGTCGAGCAGCATCGCGTCGGCGTCGACGGTGCGCTCCGTGCGGCGGGTTCGCCGCTCCACACGCTCGCCACGGGCAGCCCGGGTGGAACTGGTGTTTGCGCCGCGCCGGGTGGGCGCGTCGTCTTTCTTGCCGAACGAGAAAATTCCCATGAATCGCTTGGTTCGAGCCTGGCGCCCGTTCAGTGTTGCTGCGATTTACGGTAAGCCATGACGCCGGCTACCGTATAGAAGCTGCCGAAAACCACGATTCTATCATTCTCTGACGCTCGTTTTAGCGCGTCTTGGAAAGCCTCGGCAGGTGACGCGTAGCGCGTCACGCTGCTATCGGCGCCCTCGCCCACACCCTGCTCGCGCAAGGCCGTTTCGAGGTCTTCCGCCGACGCCGCCCGCGGGGTCGGCAGATCGGTCACGCACCAATGGTCGACCTCGCCTTTCAGGTGACTCAGGACGCCGGCAATGTCCTTGTCGCGCATCGCGCCGAATACCGCGTAGGTGTATGGAAAAAAGCCCATGTTGCCGAGGTTTTGCGCCAGCACGGCGGCTGCATGCGGATTGTGCCCGACGTCCAGCACGATGGCCGGTTTACCGGGCAGCACCTGGAAACGCCCCGGCAGTTCCACGTTGGCAAGACCGAGCCGAATATCCTGTGCCGACACCGGCAGACGGTCGCGCAGCGCTTCGAGCGCAGCCAGCGCCGCCGACGTGTTGATCAGCTGGTTCGCACCGCGCAGCGCCGGATAGGCAAGCGCCGAACGCCGCATGCTCGGGCCGACATAGCTCCATTGCTGGCGCTCGCTGCCCGCCTGACCTTCATAGCGGAAATCGCGGCCGAAGAGCCACAGTTCGGCGCCGATCTTCTCAGCGTGATCGATCAGCGATTGCGGCGGCACCGGATCCGCGCAGATCGCCGGCTTGCCTGAGCGGAAAATCCCGGCTTTTTCGAGCGCGATCTTCTCGCGCGTGTCGCCGAGATAATCCGTGTGATCGATATCGATGCTCGTGATAATCGCGCAGTCCGTATCGAGGATGTTGACCGCGTCGAGGCGGCCGCCCAGGCCGACTTCGAAAATCACCACGTCCAGCCCGCGCGAAGCGAACAGGCTCATGATCGCCAGCGTCGTGAACTCGAAGTAGGTCAGCGAGACCGGCTCGGCGAGGCTCAGACGTGCGGCTTCGACTGTTTCGAAATGCGGCAGCAGGTCCGCGTCGCTGGCCATTGCGCCGTTCACCCTCGCCCGCTCGTTGAACGACAGCAGGTGCGGCGACGTGTGGCACCCAACCGTGAAACCGGCGCGCAACAGAATGGATTCGAGGATCGCGCACGTCGACCCCTTGCCGTTCGTGCCGCCGACCGTGATGACCGGACAGTCAAACGACAACTGCATCGCGTCGCGTACCTGGGAGATGCGGCCCAAACCCATGTCGATGCCGACCGGATGCGCGGATTCAAGGTGCGTGAGCCACGCGTCGAGGGTGGGGAATGTGGTCATCGAGTGAATCGCGAGTGAATCGGTTAGGCAGTGTACGGATGGCGCGGGCGTTGCAGCTGCGGCTGTCGAAGGCGTAGCGTGCCGGGCGCATTATGTGCGGAAAATCGGGTAGGACAGCCACAGCCGCCACCGCTTTGCGAGATCGTGATTATCCCGGAAATGACAGCGCGCCGCTTGATGACTCACGCGGCGCGCCATTTTCTTGACTGCTTTGTTCGCCGCGCACGGTGGGTGCTGCACGGTAGCGCGGGCAGTCGACCGTTCAGCTTCGTGCGCCCTTTGCTTATGCGACCGCGTCCGCCGGCTGGTGGCTCAACAGCGCCAGCAGTTGCGCGATCTCTTCACGCAGCTTGCGACGATCGACGATCATGTCGACCGCGCCCTTCGTGAGCAGGAACTCGGCGCGCTGGAAGCCTTCCGGCAGCTTCTCACGCACGGTTTGCTCGATCACGCGCGGGCCGGCAAAGCCGATCAGCGCCTTCGGCTCGGCAATCACGACGTCGCCGAGAAACGCGAAACTCGCCGACACGCCGCCCATCGTCGGGTCGGTCAGCACGGAGATGAACGGCAGCTTGGCTTCGGCAAGCTTGGTCAGCATGGCCGTGGTCTTGGCCATCTGCATCAGGGACAACAGGCTTTCCTGCATCCGCGCGCCGCCCGAAGCGGTGAAGCAGATGAACGGCACTTTCTGTTCGAGCGCGTTCTGCGCGCCGCGCGCAAAGCGCTCGCCGACTACCGAACCCATCGAGCCGCCCATGAACGAAAACTCGAAGCAGGCGACCACTACCGGCAGCGTATGGATCGCGCCGCCCATGACGACCATTGCGTCGGTTTCGTCGGTATCGTCCATCGCCTCTTTCAGGCGGTCCGGATACTTGCGGCTGTCCTTGAACTTCAGCGCGTCGACCGGGACGATTTCCTGGCCGATTTCGTAGCGGCCTTCCGGATCGAGCAGGCCGTCGAGCCGCTCACGCGCGCCAATGCGCATGTGATGGTCACACTTCGGGCAGACGTGCAGATTGGCCTCGACGTCGTTGCGGTACAGCACGGCTTCGCACGACGGGCACTTGATCCACAGGCCTTCCGGAATCCCCTTGCGGTTCTTCGGGTCGGTTTGCTTGATTTTCGGCGGCAGCAGCTTATCGAGCCAGCTCATATTGAATCCTTCTGGGTCAGCGGTCGCGCAAACGGCGGGACGAACCCGCCGTTCACACTACAGCGACAAAAATAACTGTTATCGGGCAGTCGCGACGCTATCGAGCGCCTCGCGCACTTCAGCGATGAAACGCGTGAGCGTTTCGGCAGCGGTGTCGGGTGCTGCCTGTTCGAGCAATTGAACGATACGGCTGCCGATCACGACGGCGTCGGACACCTCGGCCACCGAACGCGCGGTTTGCGCGTCGCGGATACCGAAACCGACGCCCACCGGCAGGGGTACGCGCGACTTGATGGCCGGGATTTTACTCGCGATGCTGGAAACGTCCAGATTTGCCGCTCCGGTCACCCCTTTCAGCGACACATAGTAGACGTAGCCGCTCGCAATCTTGCCGACCTCAGCGATGCGCTCGTCCGTCGAGGTGGGCGCGAGCAGGAAGATCGGATCAATGCCCGCGGATCGCATCTGTTCAGCAAAGTTGGCGCACTCTTCCGGTGGATAGTCGACAACCAGCACACCGTCGACGCCGGCTTCCTTGGCGGCCTTGGCGAAGGCTTGCGTGCCCATCCGCTCGATCGGGTTGGCGTAGCCCATCAGCACCACCGGCGTCTTGTCGTCGGTTTCGCGGAAGCGCTTGACGTCGGCAAGCACATGGCGCAGCGACACGCCTTGCGCCAATGCGCGTTCGGACGATTGCTGGATCACCGGGCCGTCAGCCATCGGGTCGGAAAACGGTACGCCGAGTTCGATCACATCGGCGCCGCCTGCGGCGAGCGCGTGCATGAATTCGACGGTGCGCTTCGGGTCCGGGTCGCCGGCCGTCATGAACGGAATCAGGCCTTTCTTACCTTGGGCGGACAGCGCGGCAAACGTGTTCTTGATACGGGACATGGAAATATTCTCGGATTGGGCTACTGCGCGCTCATTGCACGCGGCTCATTGCACTTCGGTCTGCCGTTGCGTTCTGGCTTTGGCCTTGGCCCGACGAGGCACGGGTGGCGAAGCGGCGGCGCTCACGCGCTCGCGCGCTATCGCGCAGTAACTTTCATTGATCTCATAGCCGACGAATTCGCGCTGCTGACGGGCGCAAGCGACTGCGGTGGTGCCGCTGCCCATGAACGGGTCGAGCACGCGGCCGCCCTTCGGACAACTGGCCAGCACCATTCGCTCGACAATTTCCAGGGGTTTCTGGGTCGGGTGAGCGACGCGTTCGGCGTGTTGCCGATGCAGCCGCGATACCGACCAGACATCCTTTGGATTATAGCCAAGCTCCAACCACTTGCTGCCCTCGAACAACTTGCGCGAACGCGCCTTCTTCGTGACTGCATCGTACGGGATGCGGACGGGATCGAGGTCGAAGAAATAATCCTTCGATACCGCGAAAAAGCCGATGTTGTCGTGCACCGAGGTAAACCTGCGCACGGTACCGCCCATGCTCGGTACGCGCCGGTCCCAGATGATTTCGTTGATCATTGTGAGTTTTGTCTTCAGAAAGCTGAAGATTTCCGGCGAATACTGCCATGTGCAGAATATATACAGCGAACCCGAGGGCTTGAGCTTCGGAATAGCCAACTCGAGCCAGCCACGCGTCCAGGCGAGAAATTCCTCACCTGTGCGCATGTCGGAGTCGTTGCCGTAATCCTTGCCCAGCCCGTAAGGCGGATCGCAGACGATCAGGTCGATCGACGCGTCAGGAATGTTCGCCACATCGGTCAGAAAATCGCGATTCAAGAGCTGAATGCCGGCGGGCACCTGCGCCAGTAACGGCTCAGGTGCCGCGGCCGCCGCTACTTCGGCGGCCGGATCCACTGTTTCAATCGCCGGCTGCGGCTCGTCGAACTCGTCGCGCATCGTCGCGGCGCTCAGAACTGAATGCCCGATCGCTCGGCGACCGTATGCATGTCCTTGTCGCCGCGACCCGACAGGTTGACCAGAAGGATCTTGTCCTTCGGCAGCGTCGGCGCGAGTTTGGTGGCGTACGCCAGCGCGTGACTGGATTCCAGCGCCGGAATAATGCCTTCGATGCGACAGCAATCGTGGAACGCCTTGAGCGCTTCTTCGTCGGTGATGCCGACATATTGCGCGCGATTGCTGTCCTTTAGCCACGCATGCTCGGGGCCGACGCCCGGATAGTCGAGGCCCGCCGACACCGAATGCGTCTCGATGATCTGGCCGTTTTCGTCCTGAAGCAGGTACGTGCGGTTGCCGTGCAGCACGCCTGGGCTACCCCCGATCAGCGAGGCCGCGTGACGGCCGGTTTCGAGACCGTCGCCCGCCGCTTCGACACCGATCAACTGCACCGAAGTATCTTCGATATACGGATAAAAGATACCCATCGCGTTCGAACCGCCGCCAACGCATGCAATCACGGCATCCGGCTGCCGACCGGTCAGCTCGGGCATCTGCACCTTGCATTCATCGCCGATCACGCGCTGGAAGTCGCGCACCATCATCGGATAGGGATGCGGCCCAGCGACGGTGCCGATGATATAGAACGTGCTTTCGACGTTCGTCACCCAATCGCGCATGGCCTCGTTCAGCGCGTCTTTCAGCGTGCGCGAGCCCGATTCGACCGGCACGACGGTCGCGCCGAGCAGCTTCATGCGATAGACGTTGGCCGCCTGACGGCGCACATCTTCGGCGCCCATGTAGACGACGCACTCCATGCCGAAGCGCGCCGCGATGGTTGCGGTGGCCACGCCGTGCTGGCCGGCGCCCGTTTCCGCAATCACGCGCGGTTTGCCCATGCGCTTGGCCAGCAACGCCTGACCGATCACGTTGTTGATCTTGTGCGCGCCGGTGTGGTTCAGATCCTCACGCTTGAGGAAAACCTGCGCGCCGCCGAGCAGTTCGCTCCAGCGCTGAGCGTGATAAATCGGCGACGGACGGCCGACGAAATGCTTCAGTTCGCGCTCGTATTCGGCGACGAAGTCAGGATCTTTCTGGAATTTCTCGTACGCTTCACGCAGCTCGTCGAGGGCGTGAACCAGCGTTTCGGCGACGAACACACCGCCAAATTGGCCGAAATGGCCTCTTTCGTCAGGCAAGTTATACATGGTGATCACTCTTCTCAGTGTGGCGTGCGGCTCTCGGATAAGAAAACCGCCGGCCTGAATCATTCGGCATCCGCTGCGCGCACCGCGCGTACGAATGCCGCCATCCGGGCGTGATCTTTCACGCCCTTGGCGCCCACAACCTCGATGCCGCTCGAGACATCGACCGCGTAGGGGCGCACGCGATGGATCGCATCACTGACGTTTTGCGCGTTCAACCCACCACTCAAAACGGCCCGACGCGCGAGCTCTGCTGGAATAAGTGACCAATCGAAAACCTTCCCGCCGCCGCCGTAGCCCTCGACATGGGTGTCGAACAGAAGACCACTGGCTGCTGAATAATTGAGAGCCGATTTTACCAAATCGGCCGGCTGAGTATCCGCCCCAACGCGCAACGCGCGCAACCAAGGCAAACCCGCAACGCTGGCGAGCGCTTCGCACTGCTCCGCGGTCTCGTCGCCGTGAAACTGCAGCAGCGTGAGTCCGACGTTGCTCACCACTTCGCGAACCCAATCCGGCGTCGCGTTGACGAACAGGCCGACCACCGACACGAACGGCGGCACATCGTGCACCAGTTCGACCGCCTGTGCGACGCTGACCGAGCGCGGGCTCGGCGGATAGAACACTAGGCCGATCGCGTCGGCGCCGAGGTCGATCGCCTGGGCGACGTCCTCCGGCTTCGACAGCCCACACAGTTTGATACGCGTGCGATGCGGCACGCTGTGTTGTTGTGCGGCGGCGCCTGCATTGGCGTCGGCGGGGTTCGGCAGATTTTCGCTGACTTTCATGTTTCCGGTTGCTCGGTCCATACGGTACTCCACGGCACGCTACCCGTTTGCGGCGCGGGCACGGCGAATTGCTCAGGATAGCCCACTTGCGCCAGATACAAGCCGTCCGGCATGAAAGTCGGCGCGGCGCAATCGCGTCTGCGGCTCGCGAGCACGTCGATCATCCATTCGGGCGCGCGACGCCCGCGGCCGATTTCGATCAGGCAGCCCATCAGGTTGCGCACCATGTGGTGCAGGAACGCATTCGCGCGGAAACGGAAATGAACGAAGTTACCGTGCTGTTGAACGTCGATCCGATATAGATGCTTGATCGGCGTTTTCGATTGGCATTGCGACGAGCGGAACGCCGAAAAGTCGTGTTCGCCGATCAGATGGGCGGCACCGGACCGCATTGCGTCGACGTCGAGCGGCACATGCACCCAGCCGGCTCTCTTTGCCAGCATCGGCGAACGCACCGGGCTCACGTAGAGGACGTAGTAATAGGTCCGCTCGAACGCCGAAAAGCGCGCGTGGAACTCGTCGGGCATCTGCTGGGCCCACTGCACGCCGATTGTCTTCGGCAGGAACGAATTAGGGCCGCGCACCCACGAAATATCCAGACGGTCGAGATCGGTGTCGAAATGCACGACTTGCCCGAGGCCATGCACCCCCGCATCCGTGCGGCCCGCCACGACGGTATGCACGGGCGTCTGCGCGAATTCGCGCAATGCCCGTTCGAGTTCGTCTTGCACCGTATTGCCGTGCGATTGTGACTGCCATCCGCCGAATGCCGCGCCGTCGTACTGGACGCCTAATGCAATTCGCTTCACGACAACGGCGCCAGCGTCGAGAGCAGCGCGCGGGCCTCGGTGCGCGTAGCCGGATCGTTCGCTTCGATCACTTCGTTGATGAGCGAACGCGCGCCGGACAGATCGCCGAGTTCGATGTACTCGGAGGCCAGGTCCAGCTTGTTGCGAGCAATGCGGACGAGATCGGCCTGCGTGAATGCCTGCAACGGCTGCGCCGGACTCGGCGGCAGTTCGAGATCGAAGTCGAGTTTCAGCGCACCGAAGCCGGCCGCGCCGAGGCCTGCGACGGCCGCGTGGCCTGCCGTGCCTGCGGCGATTTCGTCGGCGATATGCGGGGCGTCGTCCGGTTCGTGAGAGGCAAGAGCTTGCTGCGCGGTCGTTTCGGGCGCCGCGACCGGTTGCGTGGTCAGCGACGCGGGGCTCTGTACGCTGTCGGCAGGTGATTCGATGCGCGGCGGTAGCGGCATGTCGAGACTGCTAAACGCGTCCACAGCCTCGCGCGGGAACTCGGTCGACGCGGCGGACCCAGGCTGGGGAGCGCGCGCCGCTGTCTCGGGGAATGCATCCCCCGACACGTCTGGGTTAGGCTGGCCGAGCGGCGAAGTCGTGCGGGGCTCGATGTGTTGTTGCGCGAAATCGATCACAGGTGATGGGACGTTCAGATGATTCTGCGGCTCAGTGGCCGGTTCTTGCGGTGTGGCCGGCATGTGGGCAGCCGGCTCGTCATTCAATTGCAGGCCGTGTGCGGCGTTCTCTACAGGCAACGCTTCGTCGTCGATCGGTTCCAATGATGTCAGCGGCAGGGCTTCGGCGCCGAGTGCCGCGGCGGCTGCGAGGCTTGCCGCGGTGGTTGCATTGGCCGGGCTTTCCTGCGCCGCGGCGGGCGGCAGAGGTTCGGCTGTCAAGTCGCTCTCGGCGCGTGCAAAGGCATCCGTGGGAGGGTGTGACAGATCGAAGGATGTGGGCGATGCAGTTTGTTCTTGCCCGAAGGGTTGGGGCGGGGTGGAGTCTTGTACTGGGGTTTCTGTATGGGATTCGTGAATGAGGGGCTTGTGTTCTGCTTCGGCTCGGTCGGCCGCTGCTTGTTGTTCTGCTGCTTGTTGTTCTGCTGCTGCGCGCTCTGCAGCTACGCGTTCTGCAGCCGCTTGTTCTGCCGCTGCGCGTTCTGATTCGGCGCGTTCTGTCGCCGTACGTTCACCTGCCGCCTTGTCCGCTGCTGCCTGTTCTGCTGCCGCTAGTTCTGCTGCCGTTCGTTCCGCCGCTGCCTGTTCCGCCGCTGCCCGTTCAGTTATCGCCAATGCCGCAGCCTGCTGCGCAGCGGCATCATCATCCGCGCCTGACGCTTCGCGCACAGGCGCCTGCCCGCGATCCGCAACGCTATCCTGTGGGTCGCCTGCTCGCGTCGACGCTGCCACTTCGCTGTCGGCCGACGCCACGCCTTCACGCTTACGCCGACGCATGCGCAACGCCGCCAGCAGCACAACCAATGCTGCGCCAACCGCCGCCGCGATGCTCAACTCCTGCTGCGACACCCCGCCATTGTTCGGCGCGAGGGGAACCGCCGCAGCGCCATGATCAGATGCCGCCGATGTGGCCGGCGCCGCCCCGGCCGCTGGCCTTGCAGCGCCCGCTGCCGCCGTGCCGCTGGTAGCGACCGGCGCACCGCCGATACCGTGCTTCTGCAACTCCATCAGCACGCGGTTTTTCAGCGCGAGCAATTGCTGCAGGCTGGAAACCTGCGCACGGGGTTGCGATGCCGATTGCGCAGCACCAGGCGCCGGAGCCATGCCGGCAGCCGGCGTCGGGACGCTTTCGGCTGGCGCACTCGCTGGCGGCTGGATCGATCCGGACCACTCATGCACGTCGCTGGCCGGCGCCGCAGCCATCTGCGAACCCGCAGCCGGCGCCGACGTAGCAGCGCCGCTCACAGCCGCGCTGGCCGGCGCGGGGGAGCTTGCCTGTGCCACTGCACTCGCCGTACCCGTCACCGCAGGGGCAGCTGGCGCCGGAGCATGCGCCGCGGCATTTGCCGCACTCGCCGCACTTGCTGCCGCCACATCGACCTGCGCGGCACCACTCGCCGCCCCAACCGCCGCCGCATTCGGCGCCGACGCACCCGCGGCCCCTTGAACCCCCACCGACGACGCCGCCAAAGCCCCGGACGCGTCCAGCGCCGGCACGATCAACACCGCCCCCACGCGCATCCGGCTCGGGTCATGTGCCATGAACGCGCTCGGGTTCGCGTCGAACAACGCGCGCGATGCGCGCACGAGCGTTGCCCGGTCGTGCGACTGCGTGACGGCGATGGCCACGTCGTTCAACGACTGCCCTGGCCGCACCGTGTATTGACTGCCGGCCGCATACGAAACGGACGCGGCGTCCGGCGCGCTCGCGGCATCGCCTGGCGCGGCAACTGCGCTGCCCACGCCCGCGCCGGCCAGCGCAAAGGCCAGAGCAGCCGCGGCCGCCGGACGCCGTGTCAAACGGTCCTTATCCTGATGAGTGAACATAGCCCGAATGGACGAGAATCGAAGGTTCATCGGGACTCCTGGCGCGTCAGCGCGCAGCCCTTTTTTGCGGTTGGAAGGAGACAAGATAATCGGAGCACACAATGAAAAAAGCGCCGCGCAAGCGCGACGCTTCTTGAGTTTTCTACGCGTCGTGACCGCGTAGTTTACTTTACTTGTCGAGCACAATGCGAAGCATGCGACGCAGCGGTTCGGCCGCACCCCACAGCAGCTGATCGCCGACCGTGAAGGCCGACAGATATTCCCCGCCCATCGCGAGCTTGCGTACCCGGCCGACCGGCACCGTCAGCGTGCCCGTCACCACCGCCGGGGACAGATCGCGCATCGACGCTTCGCGCTCGTTCGGCACGACCTTGACCCAGTCGTTGCCCGACGCGAGGATGCTGTTCACTTCGTCCAGCGGCACGTCCTTGTTCAGCTTGATGGTCAGCGCCTGCGAGTGGCAGCGCATTGCGCCGATCCGCACGCACAAACCGTCGACCGGGATCGAGCCCGGGGTGCCCATGGCCGGCTTGCCGAGAATCTTGTTGGTTTCGGCGCCGCCCTTCCACTCTTCCTTCGACATACCGTTGCCGAGGTCCTTGTCGATCCACGGAATCAGCGAGCCGGCGAGCGGCACGCCGAAGTTGTCGGTCGGCATGCGGTCGCTGTTCATCGCGCTCAGCACGCGACGGTCGATGTCGAGAATCGCCGACGACGGATCAGCCAGGTCTTCCTTGGCCGCGCCGTACAGCGTGCCCATTTGCTGCAGCAGTTCGCGCATGTTTTGCGCGCCCGCGCCGGATGCGGCCTGATACGTCATGGCCGTCATCCAGTCGACGAGGTTTTCGCGGAACAGCCCGCCCAGCGCCATCAGCATCAGGCTGACCGTGCAGTTGCCGCCGATGAAATTCTTCTGGCCCTTGACCAGTGCGTTCTTGATCACGTCGAGGTTGACCGGATCGAGAATGATGACCGCGTCGTCCTTCATGCGCAGCGACGAAGCCGCGTCGATCCAGTAACCGTTCCAGCCCGCCGCGCGCAGCTTCGGGAACACTTCGTTCGTGTAATCACCGCCTTGGCAGGAGATGACCGCTTCGCACTTCTTCAGGTCTTCGATGCTTGTCGCATCTTTGAGCTTGGTCTCGTTTTTGGCGAACGACGGCGCGTTGCCGCCCGCGTTGCTGGTGCTGAAAAACACCGGTTCGATCAAGTCGAAATCGCCTTCCTGTTGCATACGTTGCATCAGGACGCTGCCGACCATGCCGCGCCAACCTACGAGACCTACGTTCATGACTTCATACCCTTCGAATGGAAACTTCCCCGCATCTTTGCCCGCAGTGACCGCGCGGGGAAGATGAGCGGGCACGACGGACGATCAGCGTTTCGTGATCGTTTTCGGGGTAATCGTTTTAATGGTAATGGCGAACTCAACCACACGGGCCGCTGTGCCGTGCAGTTTGGAAATCGAGGAGATTTGGGAAATCTGCGCCATCGTTACAATATACACGAAAACCGGAATCTGGCGACGTCATTCGCCGCTGTCGCCCGCGTTGTGTTGCACGCGAATCGGCCTGTTTCAAGGCCGATTCGCGTTTTAAAGGCCGTTTGACGACCTGATGACTGCCTGGGCCCGATGCGCTTTACAGCGCTGCAACGACCGCGTCGCCCATCGCGACCGTGCCGACCTGCTTGCAACCAGGCGTGAGGATGTCGCCGGTGCGATAGCCCTGCTCGAGCACCTTCTTCACCGCGTTTTCGATACGATCCGCCTGCTCCGCCCTGTTCAGCGAATAGCGCAGCATCATCGCCGCCGACAGGATGGTCGCCAACGGATTAGCCACGCCCTTGCCGGCGATATCCGGCGCGGAGCCGTGCGACGGCTCGTACAAGCCCTTGTTGTTCTTGTCGAGCGACGCCGACGGCAGCATGCCGATCGAACCTGTCAGCATGGCGGCTTCGTCGGAGAGGATGTCGCCGAACATGTTGCCGGTGACGATCACGTCGAACGACTTCGGCGCCTTCACCAGTTGCATCGCGGCGTTGTCGACGTACATGTGCGACAGTTCGACGTCAGCGTATTCCTTCGACACGTCGATCATCACGTCCTTCCAGAACTGCGACGTTTCGAGCACGTTGGCTTTATCGACCGAAGTCAGCTTCTTGCCGCGCTTTTGCGCCGCCTGGAACGCGACGTGCGCAATGCGGCGCACTTCCGGTTCCGAATAACGCATCGTGTCGAAGCCTTCCTTCGCGCCGGCGAACAGACCGTCCGGCGCTTCACGCACGCCGCGCGGCGCACCGAAGTAGATGTCGCCGTTCAGTTCGCGCACGATCAGGATGTCGAGACCCGACACGATCTCTTCCTTCAACGACGACGCGCCGGTCAGTTGCGGATAGCAGATCGCCGGACGGAAGTTCGCGAACAGCTGCAGGTGCTTGCGCAGGCCGAGAATCGCCTGCTCCGGGCGCAGCGCGCGTTCAAGCTTGTCATACTTCCAGTCGCCGACGGCGCCGAACAGGATCGCGTCGGCTTCCTTCGCCAACGCCAGCGTCGCATCGGGCAGCGGGTGACCCTTCGCTTCGTAGCCCGCGCCGCCAACCGGTGCTTCTTCGAGTTCGAACTTTTCGCCGAGCACGTTCAGGACCTTGACGGCCTCCTTGACGATTTCGGGACCGATGCCGTCGCCCGGCAACACTGCGATCTTCATGCGAATTCCTTGATGATTTTCTTCGAGACTGTTGAGCGTGATTCAGCGCGCGGGCCGAAGCCCCTCGCGCGCCTCATGCATTAACCGACGATGCGGTGGTTCAGCCACGGCTGCTTCGCGATGCGCTCCGCTTCGAACTGGCGAATCTTGTCCGCGTGACGCAGCGTGAGGCCGATGTCGTCGAAACCGTTCAACAGGCAGTATTTGCGGAAGCCTGCGACGTCGAACGGATACTCCGCGCCGCCGTCCGACGTGCGCACGACTTGCGCTTCGAGGTCGACGGTCAGCTGGAAGCCGTTGAACGCGTACGTTTCGTTGAACAGGTGATCGACTTGCTGTTCGGTCAGCACGATCGGCAGCAGGCCGTTCTTGAAACAGTTGTTGTAGAAAATGTCGGCGAAGCTCGGCGCGATCAGCGCGCGAAAGCCGTACTGCTGTAGCGCCCACGGCGCGTGCTCACGCGAGCTGCCGCAGCCGAAGTTCTTGCGTGCCAGCAGCACCGAAGCGCCTTGATAACGCGGCTGATTCAGCACGAAATCCGGGTTCAGCGGACGCTTCGAGTTGTCCTGCCCCGGCTCGCCGTGGTCGAGGTAACGCCATTCGTCGAATGCGTTCGGACCGAAACCCGTGCGCTTGATCGACTTCAGGAATTGCTTCGGAATGATCGCGTCCGTGTCGACGTTCTCGCGATCGAGCGGCGCCACGACGCCGGTGTGTACGATGAATTTATCCATGACGCTTGCGCCTGTTTCAAGACCGGGCGATGCGAGCAACAGCTGGAAAGCCGCCAGCCGCATCGCCGGCAAAAATCAAAAACCGCTTATTTCTCAGCGTGATTGCTGATCGAATTGCCGAGGTGCGACATGTCCTGGCCGAATCCGTGCACCGTGTTGCAACCGGCCAGACCGAGCAATAGCCCAGCCAGCGTACCGAGTGCGAAGCGGCGCAATAGAGTGCTGCGATTCATGTTCTTCATCATGCAATTTACCCAAGCTTGCGAATATCGACGAAATGCCCTTCGATCGCCGCAGCCGCAGCCATCGCGGGACTCACGAGGTGGGTACGGCCACCGGCGCCCTGACGACCTTCGAAATTACGATTCGACGTGGACGCGCAACGCTCGCCCGGATTCAGCCGGTCGGCGTTCATTGCGAGACACATCGAGCAACCCGGCTCGCGCCATTCGAAGCCCGCATCGATAAAGACCTTGTCGAGGCCTTCACGTTCCGCTTGCGCCTTCACGAGCCCCGAACCCGGCACCACCATGGCCAGACGGATGTTCGATGCGACGCGGCGGCCCAGCTTCTTCACGACGTAAGCCGCGGCGCGAATGTCTTCAATGCGCGCGTTGGTGCACGACCCGATGAAGATTTTATCCGGCTTGATCGACTCGATCGGCGCATTCGGTTCGAGCGCCATGTACTTCAGCGCGCGTTCCATCGCATCGCGCTTGACCGGGTCCTTTTCGCGTTCCGGGTCCGGCACGCGGCCGTCCACGGCGGTGACCATTTCCGGCGATGTGCCCCACGTGACTTGCGGCACGATTTCCGCTGCGTTCAGTTCGACCACGCGATCGAAATGCGCGCCGTCCTCGGACTTGAACTGCTTCCAGTACTCGACCGCGTGATCCCACTCGACGCCTTCCGGCGAGAACGGACGGCCCTTCAGGTACTCGATGGTGGTGTCGTCGACCGCGACCATGCCGGCGCGTGCACCCGCTTCGATCGCCATGTTGCAGACCGTCATGCGGCCTTCCATGGACAACGCGCGAATCGTCGAACCGCCGAATTCGATCGCGTAGCCGGTGCCGCCCGCCGTGCCGATCTTGCCGATGATCGCGAGCACGATGTCTTTCGCGGTACAGCCGCGCGGCAGCGGGCCGTCGACCTTCACCAGCATGTTCTTGCTCTTCTTTTGCAAGAGCGTTTGCGTGGCCAGCACGTGCTCCACTTCCGACGTGCCGATGCCATGCGCGAGCGCGCCGAACGCGCCGTGCGTGGACGTGTGCGAGTCGCCGCAGACGATCGTCATGCCCGGCAGCGTAGCGCCCTGCTCCGGCCCGATGATGTGCACGATGCCCTGGCGCAGGTCGTTCATCTTGAACTGCGTGATGCCGTAGGCGTCGCAATTCGAATCGAGCGTGTCGACTTGCAGCCTGGAGACCGGATCGGCGATGCCGTGAGTGCGGTCCGTGGTCGGCACGTTGTGATCCGACACCGCCAGGTTCGCGCTGATGCGCCACACCGGGCGTTCAGCCAGCTTCAGGCCTTCGAATGCCTGCGGGCTGGTCACTTCGTGCAGCAGATGACGGTCGATATAGAGAATCGTCGTGCCGTCTTCTTCCGTGTGGACCACGTGCGTGTTCCACAATTTGTCGTAGAGAGTCTGTGCCATGGTATGCGGGGGTAGTAATGACTGCGGGCTGACTGTGTCAGTCGATTATGCCACGCAGCGCCCCGTCGTGGGCCGTTGATACAGCGGAAAAACCGATAAAAAACAGGGAGTTGGGTAGTAGTGCCGATACCTGTATCGACGTTACCCGGCAGCGGGCGCGCCGTTCCCGTCGACGGTTTCAGCTCAAAAACAAAACGCCCCAACGGTGAACCCGTTGGGGCGTTTTTCCTTCAGCAGACTCCGCGCTCGCTCGTAGCCAATCAACCAACCGCTAAGAACCAGGCAGACTCAAAGCCGATCAACGTTGCGCGATCGGCTTCGCTTCACGTTGCGTGTCGCCGATGAACAGCTGACGCGGACGGCCAATCTTCTGTTCCGGATCAGCGATCATTTCGTTCCACTGTGCAATCCAGCCGACCGTACGTGCCATCGCGAAGATACACGTGAACATCGACGTCGGGATGCCCAGCGCGCGTTGCACGATGCCCGAGTAGAAGTCGACGTTCGGGTACAGCTTGCGCGACACGAAGTATTCGTCTTCCAGAGCGATTTTTTCCAGTGCCATGGCCAGCTTGAACAGCGGGTCGTCGTGCAGGCCCAGTTCTTCCAGCACTTCGTGGCAGGTTTCGCGCATCAGCTTCGCGCGCGGATCGTAGTTCTTGTAGACGCGGTGACCGAAGCCCATCAGCTTCACGCCCGAGTTCTTGTCCTTCACCTGCTTGATGAACTCAGGAATGTTGTCGACCGAGCCGATTTCTTCCAGCATGTTCAGCGCGGCTTCGTTCGCACCACCGTGCGCCGGGCCCCACAGACATGCGATACCGGCAGCGATACACGCGAACGGATTCGCACCCGACGAACCGGCGAGACGCACGGTCGAGGTCGATGCGTTCTGCTCATGGTCCGCGTGCAGGATCAGGATACGGTCGAGCGCGCGCACCAGCACGTCGTTGACCTGGTAGTCTTCGCACGGGTTCGAGAACATCATGTGCATGAAGTTCGCGCTGTACGACAGGTTGTTCTTCGGGTACGCAAACGGCTGGCCGATGCTGTACTTGTACGCCATCGCGACGAGAGTCGGCAGCTTTGCGATCATGCGGATCGCCGACACTTCACGGTGACGCGGATTGTTGATGTCGAGCGAGTCGTGATAGAACGCCGACAGCGCGCCGACTGCGGCGACCAGAATCGCCATCGGGTGCGCGTCGCGACGGAAACCGCGGAAGAAGAAGTGCATTTGCTCATGCACCATCGTGTGCTTCGTGACGGTGTTCACGAATTCTTCTTTCTGCTTCGCGTTCGGCAGTTCGCCCTTGAGCAGCAGATAGCAGCTTTCGAGGAAGTCGGCGTTTTCCGCGAGGTTGTCGATCGGGTAGCCGCGGTACAGCAGCTCGCCCTTGTCGCCGTCGATGTAGGTGATCGCCGAATTGCACGCCGCCGTCGACATGAAGCCCGGGTCGTACGTGAACTTGCCGGTCTGGCCGTACAGTTTGCGAATGTCGATTACATCCGGACCGAGCGTGCCCTTGTAAATCGGCATTTCAACGCTCGGCGAATTGTCGCTGAACGATAGCGTGGCTTTAACATCTGACGGGGTCATAGCACATCCTCAATCGAAGTATGGATACAGGGTTTCGATAATCGCACGCCTGGACAACGGACTCGCCGCGGACTGGCGGGCGCTCAAGCGTTGCGCAGTAGCTCCAGCACCCGGATCACATCCGGGTCGGCAAGCTCGCCTTCCGGTTCCTTGCGTACGAGCAGCAAGTCCATCAGGTCGTTATCGCTCAGCTCGAGCAGGCGCGTGAGAGCGCCCACGTCGGCATCGCTGAGGTCATGCTCATATCGGCCGAAAAAACGTTCAAAGATCAGATCGTTTTCCAGCAGGCCCCGCCGCGCGCGCCAGCGAAGGCGCGCACGGCGGAGAGGGTCGGACTGATGCGATGTTTCGTCCATCTCAGACAGCGCGGCGAACCATCAATTCCTTGATCTTGCCAATCGCCTTGGTCGGGTTCAGGCCCTTCGGGCAAACGTCGACGCAATTCATGATGGTGTGGCAACGGAACAGACGGTACGGATCTTCCAGGTTGTCGAGGCGTTCACCCGTCGCTTCGTCACGGCTGTCCGCGATGAAACGATAGGCTTGCAGCAGGCCGGCCGGGCCGACGAACTTGTCCGGATTCCACCAGAAGCTCGGACACGAGGTCGAGCAGCTAGCGCACAGAATACATTCGTACAGGCCGTCGAGCTCGTCGCGTTCTTCCGGCGACTGCAGACGTTCCTTTTCCGGCGGCGGCGTATCGTTGATCAGATACGGCTTGATCGAGTGATACTGGTTGAAGAAGTTCGTCATGTCGACGATCAGGTCGCGAATGACCGGCAGGCCCGGCAGCGGACGCAGCACGATCTTTTGCGGCAGGTCGTTCATGTTCTGCAAACAGGCCAGACCGTTCTTGCCGTTGATGTTCATTGCGTCCGAACCGCACACGCCTTCGCGGCACGAACGACGGAACGACAAGGTCTCGTCCACGGCCTTCAGCTTGAGGAGCGCGTCGAGCAACATGCGTTCGTGCGAGTCGATTTCGATCTCGTACGTTTGCATGCGCGGTGCTGCATCCTTGTCCGGGTCGTAGCGGTAAATTTCAAAAGTACGCTTTGCCATTTCTGAATTCCTTTGACTGGTGCCTTAGAAGGTACGCGCTTTCGGCGGCACGGATTCGACGGTCAGCGGTTGCATGTGAACCGGCTTGTAGTCGAGGCGGTCGCCTTCGCTGAACCACAGCGTATGGCGCAACCAGTTTTCGTCGTCGCGATGTTCGAAGTCGTTCTGAGCGTGAGCGCCGCGGCTTTCCTTGCGCGCTTCGGCGGAGACCATCGTGGCGCGTGCCACCTCGATCAGGTTCGCCACTTCGAGCGCTTCAATACGAGCCGTGTTAAACACCTTCGACTTGTCCTTCAGATGGATGTTGTCGACACGTTCAGCCACTTCACGGATGCGCTCGACGCCCTTGGCCAGCAATTCCGACGTACGGAACACGCCGGCGTGAGCCTGCATCGCGCCGCGGATGTCGTTGGCAACGTCCTGCGCGTACTCGCCCGACGACGACTTGTCGAGCTTGTCCAGACGCGACAGCGCGAAGTCGGCAGCGTCGGCCGGCAGCGGCTTGTGCTCCTTCATGTCCTTCACGTGCTTGACGATATGGTTGCCGGCCGCGCGGCCGAACACCACCAGGTCGAGCAGCGAGTTCGTGCCCAGACGGTTCGCACCGTGCACCGACACGCACGAGCATTCGCCCACAGCGTAAAAACCGTTGACGATTTCTTCGTGGCCCTTCGCCGTACCGACGACCTGACCGTTGATGTTCGTCGGGATGCCGCCCATCTGGTAGTGGATGGTCGGCACAACCGGAATCGGTTCTTTAATGCAATCGACGTTCGCGAACTTCATCGCGATTTCGCGGATCGACGGCAGACGCTTCATGATCGTCTCGGCGCCGATGTGCGACAGGTCGAGCAGCACGTGGTCCTTGTTCGGCCCCACGCCGCGGCCTTCCTTGATTTCCTGGTCCATCGAACGCGAAACGAAGTCGCGCGGCGCCAGATCCTTCAAAGTAGGCGCGTAGCGTTCCATGAAACGCTCACCGTTCGAGTTACGCAGAATGCCGCCTTCGCCGCGCACGCCTTCGGTAATCAGCACGCCCGCGCCGGCCACGCCGGTCGGGTGGAATTGCCAGAATTCCATGTCTTGCAGTGCGATGCCCGAACGCGCAGCCATGCCCAGGCCGTCACCGGTGTTGATGAACGCATTAGTGGATGCCGCGAAAATCCGGCCCGCACCGCCCGTGGCGAACAGCGTGGTCTTGCCTTCGAGGATGTAGACGTCGCCGGTTTCCATTTCCAGCGCGGTCACGCCGAGCACGTCGCCGTCGGCGTCGCGGATCAGATCCAGCGCCATCCATTCGACGAAGAATTGCGTCTTGGCCGCGACGTTCTGCTGGTACAGCGTGTGCAGCAGCGCGTGACCGGTACGGTCAGCCGCCGCGCAAGCGCGTTGCACCGGCTTTTCGCCGTAGTTCGCGGTGTGGCCGCCGAACGGGCGCTGATAGATCGTGCCGTCCGCGTTACGGTCGAACGGCATGCCGAAGTGTTCGAGTTCGTAGACGGCGTTCGGTGCTTCACGGCACATGAACTCGATCGCGTCCTGGTCGCCGAGCCAGTCGGAGCCCTTGATCGTGTCGTAGAAGTGATAGTGCCAGTTGTCTTCGCTCATGTTGCCAAGCGATGCGCCGATGCCGCCTTGAGCAGCGACCGTGTGCGAACGCGTCGGGAACACCTTGGACAGCACGCAGACCGACAGACCGGCGCGCGCGAGTTGCAGCGAAGCGCGCATTCCCGAGCCGCCTGCGCCGACGATAACCACGTCAAACTTGCGACGCGGCAGAGAATTCTTGATTGCAGCCATTCTTTTACACTCTCCAGAGAATCTGCGCAGCGTAGCCCGCACATGCGAGCAGCCAGACGATCGTCAGCGCCTGAAGCGTCAGGCGCACGCCAACGGGCTTCACATAGTCCATCCAGATGTCGCGGATACCAACCCACGCGTGATAGAACAGCGACAGCAGCGTGACAAACGTGGCGAGCTTCATCCATTGCGTCGCGAAGATCGACGCCCAGCCTTCGTACGAGAAATCGTGCGCGCCGAAGAACCACGCGAGCAGGATCACCGTGTAGATCGCCATCACGGTGGCGGTGATGCGTTGCGCGAGCCAGTCGCGCAGACCGTAGTGCGCGCCGACGACGAGACGCTTCGAACCGATTCGGTTATTAGCTGACATTTTTTAGAATGCTCCGAACAGTTTTGCCGCGAATGCGATGGTGAGCAGCGACGATACGACGATGACCACGATAGAGGTCGACTTGCCTTTTTCCTTCGACACCGCATTGTGGTTGGTGTCCATCATCAAGTGACGAACGCCGGCGCAGAAGTGAAACAGGAAAGCCCACGCGAGAACCAGCGTGATGAGCTTGACGATGATGTTGGAGAGGAAACCTTTGAAGACTTCGAAACTCAATTCGGAAGTCAGGCTCTGATCAAAGAGGTACAGCAGGAACGGAAGAAAAACAAACAGCAGACCACCGCTCACACGGTGCAGAATCGACACTCGCCCCGCTAGTGGGAGACGGTATGCCGTCAATATTTGCCCAATACCGATGTTCCGGAATTCCGGCCTCGGTTTTTTTACCGCTTCAGCCATGCTAGACCCCTACTATGTAGTCACACTAATCCGCAATTTTAGCGCCTTTTTATATCGCGCTGCAGCGAAAACCACGACAGGTCCGTTACAGCACGCGCGATAAAGCGCCGTCAAACAGGCGCGCGGGTGGGACGCCGCGCCTGGATTCAGCCCGATTCAGCTCAGATCGTTCTGATAGTAGTACCCGGTTGTGACATACCAACCTCGCCGGACTTCAACCGGGCGGTCCCCGTACGTAAAGGACACGCGCTCGACCGACAGCAGCGGAAAACCCGCGGGCACGTGCAGCAGGTCGGCCACCGACGGCTCGGCCGCCACCGCGCGGATCTTCTCCGTCGCGCGGATCATGCGGGTGCCGAACTCCGTCTCGAACATCGCGTAAAGGGGACCCTTGTACTCCGACAGCCGTTCGAGCGTGAGGCCGCGAAATACGGCGCCAGGCAGCCAGATTTCATCGAGCACGGTGATTTCGCCGTCGAACTGCAGCAAGCGCTTGATCAGCACGACCGGATCGGACGGCTTCAGATCGAGTTGCCGGGCGATGTCCGCCGACGCGCGCAAGCGCCGGCACTCGAGCAGGCGACTCACGTGCGGGTGTTCCGCGCCGTCGTCGGCCAATAGCCTCAGGAAGCGGAACTGGGCGCGGTCTTCGTTGTGCGTTGCAACAAACGTGCCCTTGCCCTGGCGGCGCACCAGCAGGTTGTCGGCGGCAAGCTCGTCGATCGCTTTGCGCACCGTTCCCTGGCTGACCTTGTATCTCGCCGCCAATTCGACTTCACTAGGAATGATCTCACCGGGCTTCCACTCGCCGCTTTCGAGGCTCTGCGTAATCAACCCCTTGATCTGCTGATATAAGGGACTGAAAGTAGGCGACGCGGCGGGAGCGGCAGCAGATACACCCTCGCCTGCGGCCCCTTGGCCGTTCGGGTTCGTGGTGTTCGCCGGGTTCGAATTCATCCGCGCATTTCATCATAAAGGGCTGGGGCGCGTCTAGGGTTTTCCCCGCGATAGATGTGTCTTATATAAGACATAAGATAATGTTGACTTTGCGCTTCACGGCTCCTACACTCCTTGTCGAGCAAGGGTTTGCGGGATTTTCGGCGGCTGTTTTCAGGCAGCGCCGCAACGCGCCGGCAGCCACTCTGCACCATGCTGTTCCCTCGCAGTTCAGGTTTCGATTCGCCGCCATCCGTTGGTCCGACGCTTGCCGAAACGCGCTGTTTGCAGGAGCCCGCACCGTGCAGCGGCTACCCCGGCGCCTCGCTGTCCCAGTCCCGCTCTCTCAGGAAAATGCCGGGCCATCCCAAGGTTTTCCTGCCCTTCCGGGGGCCTGGCGCGAAGCGCCCGAGGAGAGCGTCCAGTAGCTCGGTAGTACAGGTTTCCGGCACGGCGGTCTTGCCGCAGCGCGCCGCCCGGTCTCGGCAGATCTAGAGGCCGCACGCGAACAGTGAATTCCGCCGTGTTTCATAACGCTTCGCTGAACGCGCATATAGAATGGCGTTTTCCCTAGCGTCTAACGCATCGTCCTGGAGATTTCTCAATGGCTAAGCCCGCAAAGCGCGTTGCCGTCACCGGCGCCGCAGGTCAAATCGCTTACTCCCTGCTGTTCCGCATCGCCAATGGCGACCTGCTCGGCAAGGATCAACCGGTCATCCTGCAACTGCTCGACCTGCCGCAAGCGCAAGGCGCCGTCAAAGGCGTCGTGATGGAACTGGATGATTGCGCATTCCCGCTGCTGTCGGGCGTCGTGATCACCGACGACCCGAAAGTTGCATTCAAGGATGCAGACGTGGCCCTGCTGGTCGGCGCGCGTCCGCGTTCGAAGGGCATGGAGCGTAAGGATCTGCTGTCGGCCAACGCGGAAATCTTCACCGTTCAGGGCAAGGCGCTGAACGATGTCGCAAGCCGCGACGTGAAGGTGCTGGTGGTCGGCAACCCGGCCAACACGAACGCGTACATCGCGATGAAGTCGGCGCCGGATCTGCCGAAGAAGAACTTCACCGCCATGCTGCGTCTGGACCACAACCGCGCGCTGTCGCAACTGGCGGCCAAGTCGGGCAAGCCGGTCGCGTCGATCGAAAAGCTGGCCGTGTGGGGCAACCACTCGCCGACCATGTACCCGGACTTCCGCGTCGCCACGGCAGAAGGTCAGGACCTGACCAAGCTGATCAACGACGAAGAATGGAACCGCAACACGTTCATCCCGACCGTCGGCAAGCGCGGCGCGGCGATCATCGAAGCGCGCGGCCTGTCGTCGGCGGCGTCGGCAGCTAACGCTGCAATCGACCACGTGCGTGACTGGGTCCTCGGCACGAACGGCAAGTGGGTCACGATGGGCATTCCGTCGGACGGCTCGTATGGCATTCCGGAAGACATCATCTATGGTGTGCCGGTAACGTGCGAAAACGGCGAGTACAAGCGCGTGGAAGGTCTGGAAATCGACGCGTTCTCGCGTGAAAAGATGGACGGCACGCTGCAGGAACTGCTGGAAGAGCGCGAAGGCGTTCAGCACCTGCTCGGCTAAGCACTCCATGCCGATGAACCGGAACTCCGAAGCGTTACCGCGGCGGGTTCCGGTTTTTTTCGTGCGAAGGGAGCGTTTCGCAGCTGATTCGAACGCGTTTTGCCACCACGTGACCGCGGTCCGGCAGAACCCGTCCGAATCGGATTTTCTCCATCCTCTACCCACACCCTGACGCCGAAGATGCGCGCCCTCACACCCGCCGAAGTGCTGTTTGACGGCGAAGTGCCGCCCGCTGTGCTGCCTGCCTGCGACCACTACGCCGGCAGTGAAAAACTGATGCTGAAATCGCTCGCGTTGCAGCAGCAACTGGGGCCGGTGTTCGATATCACGCTCGATTGCGAAGACGGCGCGCAAGTCGGCCGCGAAGCGGAACACGCGGAGCTGGTCGCATCGCTGCTGGGCAGCGAGCATGACCGCTTCGGCCGCGTCGGCGTGCGGATTCACGACTTCGCTCACGCGCATTGGCGCGACGACGTCCGCCTCATCCTCCGCGCCGCGAAGCGAGCACCCGCTTACATCACCCTGCCGAAAATCCGCAGCGTGCCCGATGCCGCCGAAATGGTCGCGTTCATCGAGGCCATGCGGCGCGAACTCGGCATCGCGCAGCCGGTGCCGGTGCAACTGCTGGTCGAAACCCACGGCGCGCTCACGCGCGTGTTCGATCTGGCCGCGCTGCCGGGCGTCGAATCACTCAGCTTCGGCCTGATGGATTTCGTCTCCGCGCACGACGGCGCGATTCCCGACACCGCCATGCGCTCGCCGGGCCAGTTCGATCATCCGCTGGTGCGGCGCGCGAAGCTGGAAATCTCGGCTGCCTGCCATGCGCATGGCAAAGTGCCGTCGCACAATGTCAGCACGGAAGTGCGCGACATGAGCGTGGTCGCCAACGACGCCGCGCGCGCCCGCAACGAGTTCGGCTACACGCGGATGTGGAGCATCCACCCGGCGCAGATCGAGGCGATCGTCGCCGCGTTTGCGCCGCGCGACGACGAGATCGCCACCGCTACCGAGATCCTGCTGGCCGCGCAATCCGCGCAGTGGGGACCGACGCGCTATCACGATACGCTGCACGATCGCGCGAGCTACCGCTATTACTGGTCGGTGCTGCGCCGTGCGCAATCCACGGGCCGCGCTGTGCCGCAAGACGCCGCGCCGCTATTCGCGGAAGTGGGCGCTAACGGACAGTCGGCACCGTGAGTGGCAAGGTTCAGGCAGCAGCGACGAACAGGCACATAGGAGAACGCGGGAGATGAGCGAGACGACGCAAGCCGGTGGTGCACAAGGCGGCAACGAACCCCAAAGCGGCTTCAAACCGAAGAAATCCGTCGCGCTGTCCGGCGTGACCGCGGGCAACACCGCGCTGTGCACGGTCGGCAAGACCGGCAACGACCTGCACTATCGCGGCTACGACATTCTCGATATCGCGAGCGCGTGCGAATTCGAAGAGATCGCCTATCTGCTGGTCCACGAAAAGCTGCCGACCCAGGCCGAACTGACTGCCTACAAGACCAAACTCAAGGGCCTGCGCGGCCTGCCCGCGAACGTCAAGGCCGCGCTCGAATGGATTCCCGCCGCCGCGCATCCGATGGACGTGATGCGCACCGGCGTGTCGGTGCTCGGCACCGTGCTGCCGGAGAAGGACGATCACAACCTGCCGGGCTCACGCGACATCGCCGACAAGCTGATGGCCTCGCTCGGCTCGATGCTGCTGTACTGGTATCACTATTCGCACAACGGCAAGCGCATCGAAGTCGAGACCGACGACGATTCGATCGGCGGCCACTTCCTGCATCTGCTGCATGGCGTCGAGCCGTCGAAGTCGTGGGTCGATGCCATGCACGTATCGCTGAACCTGTACGCCGAGCACGAGTTCAACGCATCGACGTTCACCGGCCGCGTGATCGCGGGCACGGGCTCGGACCTCTACTCGGCGATCACCGGTGCGATCGGCGCGCTGCGCGGGCCGAAGCACGGCGGCGCCAATGAAGTCGCGTTCGAGATCCAGTCGCGCTATCAGAGCCCGGACGAAGCCGAGGCCGATATTCGCCGCCGCGTCGAGAACAAGGAAGTGGTGATCGGCTTCGGCCACCCGGTGTACACGATCTCCGATCCGCGCAACAAGGTCATCAAGGAAGTCGCGAAGAAGCTCTCGAAGGAAGCGGGCAACACCAAGCTGTTTTCGATTGCCGAGCGGCTCGAATCGGTGATGTGGGACGCGAAGAAGATGTTCCCGAATCTCGACTGGTTCAGCGCGGTCTCGTATCACATGATGGGCGTGCCGACGGCAATGTTCACGCCGATCTTCGTGATCGCGCGCACGGCCGGCTGGAGCGCGCACATCATCGAGCAGCGCGTCGACAACAAGATCATCCGGCCGAGCGCGAATTACACCGGACCGGAGAATTTGAAGTACCTGCCGCTAAATAGGAGAAAATAGCGGTCGCTGTGCGCTTTCTAAGCGCGTGCAGTTCAACCCGCGCGGCCGCCAGGACCGGTAGCCCGCGCAATGTTTAACTGAAATTAGATAGAAAGGTTTTCTCCATGAAAAAGCTGATGATCGCCGCCGTGATTGGCGCCCTGTCCACGACGATGCTGACCGTCGCGACTGACGCCGCCGCGCAAACGGCGACCACCACCAAGCCGGCTGCCAAGGCCGTCGCAAAGCGCCCGCAGCCGCGCCGCCTGATCAAGCGTAAGGAAAACCCCGCCAAGGAAGCGAAGGTCGATCCGGTACCGGACGGCGCGGAAAAGTGGGCGTGCAAGGACGGTCTGGCTTTCGAAATGAAAGGCGACATGAAGCGTGACCAGATCGTCACGGTTCACTGGGCGAACAAAAATTACAATCTGCCGCGCGAAGCGACCACCACGGGCGCAGACCGTTTCCACGATGCCGCCACGGGCATGGATCTGGTCGTGATCCCGACCAAGGCCATGCTGTTCCAGGACAAGGACAGCTCGCGTCTGGCCGACGAATGCAAAACGATGGCAATGATGCAAGGCGCACCGGCTCCGACGCAATCGAACGCGATCAACAAGGCTAACTAATCACCGTCGTCAGGAACAGCTCCCCGATGTCCGCTCCGATCTCCAACGTGCGACCCGACCCGGACCCCGTCCTCGTCGATATCGTCGATTACGTTCTGGATTTTCCGATCGACAGCACGCTCGCGCTGGAAACCGCGCGTCACTGTCTGGTCGATACGCTCGGCTGTGGACTCGAGGCGCTTTCCTACCCGGCCTGCGCCAAGCTGTTGGGACCGATCGTGCCGGGCACGATCGTCCCCAACGGCGCGAAGGTGCCCGGCACGTCGTTCCAGCTGGACCCGGTTCAGGCCGCCTTCAACATCGGCGCGATGATCCGCTGGCTCGACTTCAACGACACGTGGCTTGCCGCCGAATGGGGTCATCCGTCGGATAACCTCGGCGCAATTCTCGCGACGGCCGACTGGCTCTCGCGCACTGCCATCGCAGCCGGCAAAACGCCGCTGACGATGAAAGACGTCTTGATCGCGATGATCAAGGCGCACGAAATTCAAGGCTGTATCGCGCTCGAAAATTCCTTCAACAAGGTCGGGCTCGATCATGTATTGCTGGTGAAGCTGGCGTCGACGGCCGTGGTCGGCCAGTTGCTCCGCCTCACCCGCGACGAACTGATCAACGCGGTGTCGCAGGCGTTCGTCGACGGGCACGCGCTGCGCACCTATCGCCATGCGCCGAACACCGGTTCGCGCAAATCGTGGGCCGCGGGCGATGCGACCTCGCGCGCCGTGCGCCTCGCGCTGATTTCGAAGACCGGCGAGATGGGCTATCCGTCGGTGCTGAGCGCGCCGACGTGGGGCTTTTACGACGTGCTGTTCAAGGGCAAGCCGTTCCGGTTCCAGCGCCCGTACGGCTCGTACGTGATGGAAAACGTGCTGTTCAAGATTTCTTTCCCGGCCGAGTTTCACGCGCAAACCGCAGTGGAAGCCGCGATGAATCTGCACGCGCAACTCGCTGCGTGCGGTAAGCGCGTCGAAGACATTCAGAAAATCACGATCCGCACCCACGAAGCCGCGATCCGCATCATCGATAAAAAAGGCCCGCTGAACAATCCGGCCGACCGTGATCATTGCATCCAGTACATGATCGCCGTGCCGCTGATCCACGGCCGCCTGACGGCCGCGGACTACGAAGATTCGATCGCGCAGGACGCGCGTATCGATGTGCTGCGCGCAAAGATGGCTTGTGTCGAAGACGCGCGGTTCACGAAGGATTACCACGATCCGGAGAAGCGTTCGATCGCCAATGCACTGACGCTCGAATTCAACGATGGATCGAAGTTCGACGAGGTCGTAGTCGAATACCCCATAGGTCATAAGCGCCGTCGCGAAGATGGCATCCCGTTGCTGGTCGAGAAGTTCAGGACCAACCTCGCGCGGCGCTTTCCGGTCAGGCAACAACTGGCGATTCTCGACGTGTCGCTCGATCAGGCAAGGCTCGAAGCCATGCCGGTCAACGAATACGTCGATCTGTACGTCATCTAGTTCAGTACTGTAGTTCCGCGATCAAACCAAGGAAAACACCATGGCCCACAACCTCCACAAAACGCTCAAGGAATTCGACAGCGGTTCCGGCAAAGGCAAGTTCTACTCCCTGCCGCAACTCGGCAAGGCACTGAACATCAAGATCGACCGCCTGCCGGTTTCGATCCGCCTCGTGCTGGAATCGGTGCTGCGTAACTACGACGGCAAGAAGGTCGCCGAAGAACACATCACGCAACTGGCAAACTGGAAGCCGACCGCAGCGCGCGTCGACGAAATTCCGTTCGTCGTGGCGCGCGTCGTGCTGCAGGACTTCACCGGCGTGCCGCTGCTCGCCGACATCGCCGCAATGCGCGGTGTCGCACAACGCGCCGGCAAGAACCCGAAGTCGATCGAACCGCTGGTCCCGGTCGATCTGGTTGTCGACCACTCGGTGCAGATCGATCACTTCCGTGAGAAGAACGCGCTCGATCTGAACATGAAACTGGAATTCCAGCGCAACAACGAGCGCTACCAGTTCATGAAGTGGGGCATGCAGGCATTCGACACGTTCAAGGTCGTGCCGCCGGGCGTCGGCATCGTTCACCAGGTGAACCTCGAGTACCTCGCACGCGGCGTGCACAAGAAGGCCGACGGCGCGGATACGGTGTACTACCCGGACACACTGGTCGGCACCGACAGCCACACGACGATGATCAACGGTATCGGCGTGGTGGGCTGGGGCGTGGGCGGCATCGAAGCGGAAGCCGGCATGCTCGGCCAGCCGGTGTACTTCCTGACGCCGGACGTGGTCGGCGTGAACCTGAAGGGCAAGCTGCGCGAAGGCGTGACGGCGACCGACCTGGTCCTGACCATCACCGAACTGCTGCGCAAGGAAAAGGTTGTGGGCAAGTTCGTCGAGTTCTTCGGCGAAGGCACGCGCTCGCTGTCGCTGCCGGACCGCGCGACGATCGGCAACATGGCGCCGGAATACGGCGCAACGATGGGCTTCTTCCCGGTCGACGAAAAGACGATCGACTACTTCAAGGGCACGGGCCGCACCGACGCGGAAATCTCGGCGTTCCAGAACTACTTCAAGGCGCAGAACCTGTTCGGCATTCCGAAGGAAGGCGACATCGACTTCACGAAGGTCGTGACGCTGGATCTGGGCACGGTCGCTCCGTCGCTGGCAGGCCCGAAGCGTCCGCAAGACCGGGTCGAAATCGGCAATGTGAAGTCGACCTTCAGCGATCTGTTCTCGAAGCCGGTCGCGGAAAACGGCTTTGCGAAGAAGGAAGCCGATCTGGACGCGCAATACACGACGAGCAACGGCGTCGACGTGAAGAACGGCGACATCCTGATCGCCGCGATCACGTCGTGCACGAACACGTCGAACCCGAGCGTGCTGCTGGCCGCCGGCCTGCTGGCGAAGAAGGCAGTCGAAGCCGGCCTGACGGTCGCGCCGCACATCAAGACGTCGCTGGCGCCGGGATCGCGTATCGTCACCGAATATCTGACGAAGACCGACCTGCTGAAGTACCTCGACAAGCTCGGCTTCACGCTGGCTGCTTACGGTTGCACGACCTGTATCGGCAACGCGGGCGACCTGACGCCGGAACTGAACGAAGCGATCACGAAGAACGACATCGTCGCGGCAGCGGTGCTGTCGGGCAACCGTAACTTCGAAGCGCGGATTCACCCGAACATCCGCGCGAACTTCCTGGCCTCGCCGCCGCTGGTGGTCGCTTACGCGATCGCCGGCAACATCACGCGCGACCTGATGACCGAACCGGTCGGCAAGGGCAAGGGCGGCCGCGACATCTACCTGGGCGACATCTGGCCGACCAGCGAAGAAGTCAACGATCTGCTCAAGTTCGCGCTGGACGCGGAAGCGTTCCGCAAGAACTACGCGCAGCTCACCAAGAAGGGCGACCTGTGGAGCAAGATCGAAGGCGAAGAAGGTCAGGTCTACGACTGGCCGAAGTCGACCTACATCGCCGAGCCGCCGTTCTTCGGCAAGGACTTCTCGATGACGCCGGCCGACAGCATCGCCCCGGTCAAGAACGCGCGCGCACTGGGCATCTTCGGTGACTCGGTCACGACCGACCACATCAGCCCGGCAGGCTCGATCAAGGAAGATTCGCCGGCAGGCAAGTGGCTGAAGGAAAACGGCGTGCAGAAGGCCGACTTCAACAGCTACGGCTCGCGCCGCGGCAACCACGACGTGATGATGCGCGGTACGTTCGCGAACGTCCGGATCAAGAACCTGATGATCCCGGCGAAGGCCGACGGCTCGCGCGTCGAAGGCGGCCTGACGATTCACCAGCCGAGCGGCGAACAACAGTCGATCTACGACGCAGCGATGAAGTACATCGACGCCGGCACGCCGACCGTCGTGTTCGCGGGCGAAGAGTACGGCACGGGCTCGTCGCGTGACTGGGCTGCGAAGGGCACGCAACTGCTGGGCGTAAAGGCCGTGGTCGCACGCAGCTTCGAGCGGATTCACCGTTCGAACCTGGTCGGCATGGGCGTTCTGCCGCTGCAGTTCAAGGGCTCGGACAGCGTGCAATCGCTCGGCATCACCGGCGAAGAAACGTACGACATCGAAGGCCTGGGCGCGGACTTCAAGCCGCAACAGGAAGTGACGCTGGTGTTTCGTGGCAAGGACGGCAGTGAGAAGCGCGTGCAAGTGCTGCTGCGTATCGACACGCCGATCGAAGTCGACTACTACAAGCACGGCGGGATCCTGCCGTTCGTGCTGCGCTCGCTGTTGGCTGCTTAAGCTCGGCTTGGTTAGCTCTGCAGCCGAAGCAAACGGCTTGGCTGTTTTGCAGGGGCTGCGTCCTGTGGAGGGCGCAGCCGATTTTGAAGCCCGACCTCTGGTCGGGCTTTTTTTATGGCCGGTCAGTATTGAGTGTTGGGTGTGTCGAAGGCGGTTGGGTTATCGGTGATTCGGCGTTGGGTCAGGTGGGTGTTCCAGTCGGGCTCGCCGGGAGCAAGGAGGCTGGCGTTGGCGGCGTTGGCGATGTTTGTGTTCGTTCGCGCCGTGACATGCGCGTGCCGCTGCTGCGCGGCCCAATCACGCAATGCGGCCTGTACGGTGACGTCGGCAGCGGGTGAGCGGACTATTTGTTCCGGTTGCGCCAACACGGCGGGCGGTATGGATGGACGTGGGGAGCGGCTCGGCGATTGGTGGTCGTCGGCTAGCGTTTCGATCGGGTAGGCCGCTGGTAGGTGGCTGTCGTGTGAGGTCGTGGCCGCGGCTTTGGTCCTGACGTTCACCTTGGCGGTGTAGCTGCTTGCCGTGTCGTAGGTCGATGCTCGTGCAGCCGGGCGTGGTTCGGCGTGCCGTGCGAAGAGTATCGGCGCGGCCAGCAGTTCCGTTTGCGGCGACGGTTTGGACTCGTTTCGAAGTCCGCCTGCTGATGCGAGCTTGGCTGGCGACGGTGCTATCTGTGCCACGTTCGGCATCAGCTCAGCGACCGGCTGCGCCGATTTGCCCAAGGCTCGTGGCCGGACCGCAACTGGAGCGCCTGGCGTCGTGACGGCCGGCTCCGCTATCGTCACCGCTGCCAACTTACCAGTGTCGCGCGCAGCATTGCTCGACAGCAGCCACGCGAGCACGATACTGCACGCGACGAAGAGCGTCGCCCCCAGCATATGGTCCAAACGGGACGCACGCTCGCGCGCTTTGTCCATCTCGAGGTAATTGCGCGCCTCGGCCAGTTCCGCCTCGAGGCGCGAGGAATAGTCGCGCGGTGGCGGCGACTTGTAGAAAAAGCGAAACTTCCGGCCCGGCGCAAACCAGGTGTGAGGTTCCGGCGGCGACATACGTCGCACGGTGTCCTGACATGCCGGTTGCGGCCGACGCTGTGTTGCCGGGCGCACCGGCTCCCGATACACGCCATAAGGTGGCGGCAAGCCACGGAGCAACCGCGCATTCGGGTGCGCCAGCCTGCCTTGAATCAAAGCCAGCGGTCGGTTCATGGGTGAGTGTTCCGGTGTGCGCGGGGCGGCGCTTCGAACTGCCTGACCAGGTTTCTCGTGCGGTCGATCAGCGCGTCGATTGAGTCGGCACTCTGTTCCAGCGGCGACACGCTCGCGTGGCGCAACGCCTCCATCAGACCAAGCGCGCCGACCAGACCCGCCGCCCCGCTCAACCTGTGCAGCAGGGCGCGCTGACGATCGGGATGGATCTGGAGATGCAGCAAGATGCTGAGGCGCGCGAGGTCGTCGTCCATCGCCTGGCGCCAGCCGTCGAGGAAGATGGGGAGATCCACTCCTTCGTCGGAAAGCGCGTTCAGATAGCGAGGTTCAAAAGGCTCGGGCAGGATGCTTGCTGGGCTTGAGGATGCCTCTCGAGATTTGGTGACTATCCGGGGACGCCGCGGCGGTGTATCACCTGGCTCGCGTCGCGACAATGGTGCCCACTGCTCGACTTTGAAGGGCGCGTCGAAGCTCGCATGAATGTCCGAAATTGGGCCGTTTGTGATTGAAAGCTCGCCTCGCATACGCTGAGCGAGTATGCGACACAGCGGCAAATAGGCGTCGGCGTCGGCGGCTTCGGCGGTGGCTTCGGCTTCACTGCCATCCGGTACCTTGCTCGTGTCCGTGCTCGGATTGCCGGCGACCAAGCCGAGATGCGGCCGCGGCGTGGCCGGTGTGTTCGTCGCCCCCGTTTCCATCACGCCGATGAGGATGCGCTGCGCTCTCGAATTCAGCGCGCCGATACGCACCACGAGCACGATCTCTCGATGCGCGCCGAGTTGAAGCGTTCGGTTTAACAGATGGAAACAAAGCTGGCCGAGCCGAGCGGGGTCGGCGAGGATCGTATGGGCTAGTTGACGATCGACGCTCGCACTCAGTCGCACGCCTTGTTGCGTCGCGGACGGCGCTAGCAGCGCGATGACGCCATCGATAAGCGCACGCAGGTCTGTGACGCTTTCCTCGATGATCACCGCGCGTGAGTCGAGCGGCGAGCTATCGAGCAGATCGTCGAGCGTTTGGCTCCAAGTGCGCAACGCGGATTGGACCACGGCTGACTGCCGGCGTTGTGCGGGCGTTGCAGGTATTGTGTCAAGCGAGCCGAGCAGGGCAGCGACTGCGGACAACGGCGCTTTCACATACCGGAGCGTTGCGTCGCGAAGCCACAACTGTGCGGCCATCACGTCGACGTTTGCCTCGCCGCTCGCTGCAATGCGGGCAGCCTGCGCTCCCGCTTCGGCGGCTTCGCAGCGGCGCGCCCATTCGTTCGTGATCTGTTTGTATTGTTCGATTGCTCGTTTGAGCGCTGCACGGGACCGCCACGTGCTGATGAGAGACAGGACTGCGGCAACTGCCAGCGCCAATGCCAGCGCCGGTATCCACGGCTGTCGTGCGCCGGGTGCAGCCTGGGCAGTGCGGGCGTCCGGCGCGCTCTGTGCAGACTGGTCGGTGAGGGCGTCTTTACTGTATTTTGAAGCAGACGTGTGTGGTGTTGTGCCGGGAATGGCGCCTTCGTGCGCCCAGGCGTCACGAGCCGGCGGCGCCTGGCTGGCCGCGGCGTCGTGTTCACCCGGCGCTGATGCCTGGCGCGAACCATTAGCGAGCACCATGCGTGATGCGCTGCCGATCGACGGTGTAGCGTTGGCATAAATCGGAAGCATGCACAGCAGTGCATACGCAAAGAGACAACCCAATAGCGTCGCCAAACGGATCGCCGTTTGCTGTCCACGATGGGCGTGCGAGGGAGAGAAGTTGTCGACGGCGAACGGCGCACGACGATGCACATCCACCAAAGAACCCCTCAGGCTCATGTCGTTCATAGCCCGCAAAACTCAATCGATCAACTTATGCAGCGAAGCAAACTCGATCAGCGCCGCCAACGACCCGAGTCCCAGTTTTTCCTGGATACGGCTCTTGTAGGTGCTCACGGTCTTGTCGCTGAGAAACAGACGGGTCGCGATTTCGCGATTGCTGGCACCACGCGCGAGGTGCTGCAACACCTCCACCTCACGCGTCGACAAGGACTTCAGTCTGCTCCCGACAGCGGGATCGGCCGTATCCGCCGGGAAGCAGTCATAGCCGAATAACACAGTTTTTAGCGCCGTAATCAGCTCGCTGATTTCCCGACCTTTGCTGACATAACCATTGGCTCCGGCATTGCGCGTATAACTCGCCATAACATGTTCTGGCTTGGCGGAGAGAACGAGAATACTGGTTTTCAGATTCTGCGCGCGAATGCGACGGATCAGGGATAAACCGTCTAGCCGCGGCAAATCGAGATCGAGAATGACCAGATCCGGACATTCGGTCAGCACCATTTTCAGCCCGTCTTCCCCGTCGCCGCATTCTCCCACCATGTCCAGCTCGGGATCGGCGTGGATCACGCCGGCTATCGTCCCCCGAATAATTGGGTGGTCGTCGATAATCACAATTCTCTTCATTTATAGCTCGCCTTTGATATTGAATCAATGGGCATAAAACGAATCGAACCAGCCCAAATTTAACCAGAGTTAAATATTAACAACGCTAACGGAAATATTTTTCCGCAACATACGGTGAATTTTCTGCAATATCGGAAAGATTTTTCCTGCATGAGCGATGGCAATTGCCTAGCTGCAATTTGCCATGACGATGCTTCGATCGATGTCTGAGAAACACCGGCTCACCTCGTGCGGTGGCGGTTTTGGTGAGCAGCAATCTGAGCACTGTTGACTCACAGGTACTCTTGCTCCGAACCCTGTAAGAGAAGAGCGCGAACATCGTTCGCGCTCTTCATGTTGATCTCAAGTACCACCGATAAAGGAAATGGTCGGCCATGCGGGCCCGGCCACTCCTGATTTCACTGGTCTTGCTGACCTTGCAGCAAGCGTCGGGATTGCGTGCGCTGACCCAGCGGCGCAACCGACTCCTGCCCGTTACCACGTGCAAAGTCGAGTTCGACGCGCCGGTTCGGTGCGAGGCAGTCAATCAACGCCTGACGGTTGCGGTCATTACACTGCACCACCGGATCTTCCTTGCCACGGCCACGCGCCATGATCGGTATCTTGACGCCGCCGTTCTGTAAGTACAGTTTGACTGTCTCAGCGCGCTTGGCTGACAACTGACGGTTGTAGCTGTCGCTGCCCAGACGATCCGTAAAGCCTTCGATGCGGATGCTCGTTACGTCGTCGACCCGTTCGAGGTCACGCACCAACTGGTCGAGCTTGACCTTGCCTGTCGGCAACATGCCCGCCAGATCGCCCCGATCGAACTTGAACGACGCGTCAGCTTGTAGCGTCACCTTCGACGGAATGATCGGATCGGTCTTGGCAACCGGCGGCGGTGTGCAGCTCTGGAGCGCGGCGCCGATGCCTGGCAAACCCCTCTCGACGCCATCGACGAGGCGCTGGCTCTCGTCGAAGTTCCGCGTCCACGCTTCGTGACCTGCGTGAATCATCTCGACTTCCGAACAGGCCGTCAGACGCTGTGCTTCCTGGCACTGCGGGAACAACGGCGAGGTCTTCGCAGCGAGAATCTGCTTCCACAGATCCGGCCGGATCATCGCAGCGGTCCGTAAATCCGGATTGTCGACGGAGAGTCCCTGCCCGGTTTCCAGCGCCGCAGTCAGGCGGTTGGCCTCGACCAGCGCCTCCTCGACGAAACCCCAACCGTCGTGCAACGAGCGCTCATCGGCGGCGGCGTCCAGCCAGCACTGCGCCTTGTCGCCGAAATAGTTATTCTTGCGCTCGCCCAGTGCGGTCAGACGCGACTTTACCGAGCGTAACGTGGCACCGTTCTTGATGGCGCTGTAGGTCGCGATCCACTGTGGCGTCACCGCGCCGGAGGCCTGATTCTGCGTCGCGGTGAATCCGGTTTGCAGAACCGTGGGGTCCTGGATCTGCAGCCGATCGCGTGTCGCGGACGACGAACATCCTGCGAGCATCGCGGCAAGCGCGATGGCAATTAACGAATACTTCATGTCTGTCTCTCATGGAAGGGTCGCACGGAAGCTTCCCGTGCGACCCAGACGGCTAACGTCTCAAGCTTCGATTCAAAGCCTTGCGGCCGTTACTTAGTTGCCGAGGACGATGCCGATACCAGCGCGGACGATGGTGCTATTGCCGCCCGAGGTGGACACGCCGAGGTTGTAGTTGATCGAGCCCTTCTCGTTCCAGCGAGACACGCCCAGACCCACAGCCTGGTAGCCGCGGTAGTTGGCAATGCCGGCGTTCAACGTGGTGCGACCCGGCAGATACGGCGTGACGATGTTCAGTGCCGATGACGAAGCGATACCCTTGGCCGCGTTGCGATCGATGTTATGAATCGAGTTGTTCATGTTGCCCATGGCACTGTTCAACTGATTCATGTTGACCGCATCGGTACCCTGCGTACCCGCCGCGACGTTGGTGATCTGGCGCTCCGCACCGACCGCTCCCATCGACACCGAGTTGTCGCGATCCGTCGTGGAGCCTGCACCCAGCGCGACCGAGTTGGTGTTCGGAGCCGTCGCGCCGGAACCCAACGCGACCGAACCGTTACCCGCCGTCACCGCGGCCTTGCCGATCGAGATCGACTCCGTGCCGGTTGCCGCAGCACCGCTACCGATCGCGATGGAGTCCGAGCCCGATGCGACCGCAGCGGTACCGCTGTCGCCCGCCCCCGGCGCGCCGACGTTGATGTACGTGCTGCCGCCCGTGCCATCGCCGGCCTGGAGGTTGTTCAACTGGCTTTGGAGACTCGAGAACTGCCCATAGTTGACCGCGTCCGTCGCTGCGGTGCCCTCCGCCACGTTCGTCAGCTTGACCGGTGCGAGAGCCCCCGTGCCGCCTAACGTCACCTGGCTCTTCGAGGAATCGTCGTAGGCAACGGCGTTTGCCGTGCCGCCACCGCCACCGCCATTGGTGTTGACATACGTGGAGACATACGACTGCATCTGCCCGACGTTGACGCCATCAGTCGCGTCCACGCCTGTTGCCACGTTCTTCAACTGGGTCGGTGTGCCGCCCGAGTTAAAGGTCAGCGTAGTCTTGCCGGCGTTGTCATACGTGACGAACGAGTTGGTCACGTTGCCCGACGAGTCGACGCTCAAGCCAGCGTCCTTCATTTGCTTGAGGTTCACGGCCTGGTCGTCTGCCGTAGCTGAGGCCACGTTTGCAATGGTCACCGGCGTCTTGGCGCCTACTCCGCCCAGAGTCAGCATGTCATGCGCTGAGGTGTCGTAGGCCACACCGTCAGCATTGCCACCCGTCTTGATTTTGTCATTCAGGGCGTTTACTACGGAGTCGACGCCACTGTACGAATTACCATCGATCGTGTACACGGGCTTGCTGACCTGGCCGTCCGAGTTCACCGTCGAGCCGCCACCCAACGCGGCGGCTGTACTACTCATCGCGCCGTACAGTTGCGAACCGTTGATTGCCTGCTTGCTGCTCGACGCGACTTGCCCCGCGCCAACGTTCGCCAGCACCACCGGCACGGTTGAACCCGTACCGCCGAGCGTAACCTGTGTCTTGTTTGCATCGTCATACGCGACGAATGCGTTCGACAGGTTGCCGCTGGTATCGAACTTCGCGCCCATCGCCGTCAATTGGCCAACGTTCACGGCATCGTTGTTGGCAACACCTGCCGCCACATTCGACACCGTCACCGCCGCGCCGCCGTTGTTCAACGTAAGCTTGTCATGCGCCGGGGTGTCGTAAATGACAGCATCAGGCGAACCGCCGCCGGCGGCAGCATTGATCGCTGCAGTCATTTGACCCAAGTTTACCGCGTCGGTATTGCTGGTACCCTCTGCCACGTTGATGATCTGGCTTTGCCGGCCGGAGTTACCCACCGAGACAGCATTGGCACGGTCGGCAATCGCGCCGTAGCCGATCGCCACGCCGTTGGCTGCGCTAACCGTCGAGTTCAGACCCAGCGCCATGCCGCCCGTGGCGGCCTGGGCCGCGAACGAACCATAGCCAATCGCAACGGAACCGATACTCGTGGCACTTGCCGTCGTGCCCATTGCCGTTGCGTTCATGCCGCTAGCACGGGCGTTGTAACCGATCGACACCGCGTTGTCCGAGTACGCGCCAACCGATGCACCTTCGCCGATTGCCGTAGCATTGATGGACGCAATTGCAGCGGTCGTGCCGACCGCGGTCGATCCGCTGCTGCCGGCAATCGCGCCCGCGCCGACTGCCAAGGCCCCCTCACCCGTAGCGCTCGCCATCGGGCCAATTGCCATGGCGTTCAAATCGTCCGAAGCTGTCGTGTTGCCGCCCTGGACTACCTTCGAACTCACCGCGATATAACTCAACACTGCAGCCGAGGATTGCATCATCGACTTCACACCACTGGTAGACGCGGCGTTCGCCAGCAGCTGGGTCTGCAGCGCATCCAGTTGGCCCACGGTCGCCGCATCGGTCAGATTGATACCGTCCGCGACATGGGTGATACGCACTTCCTGCCCCTTGGCGCCGACAGACAGCGTGTTTTCCGCATCCGTGATTGCGTTCACGCCAAGCGCCGTCGAATTGGCAAAGGCTGCCGTAGCGCCTGCGCCGATTGCCAACGAATTCGCCTTGGTCGCGAGTGCGTTGCCGCCGATTGCAATCGACTCGGTGCCGCCAGCCTGCGCTGTGCCCGCGCTCGACACGACCTTGACGTATTTCAGATTGGTAGAAAAGTTCGTGTTGATCTGGTCGAGCTGGCCATCGACAGCGGACAGGGCCGAACCAACATCGGCATAGGTCGAGCCAGTAATCACGTACGACGGCTGGGACAGTGTGCCATCCGCTAGAAGGCTTGCCTGGCCGCCGAGCGCCTTGGCGGTCGACTGCGCCACGTTGTAGAGCTGAGCGCCATTCACTGCGTCGCTGCTAGACGCAGCGAGCTGACCTTTGTCGACGTTCGTCAACAGAACCGCATCGGTCGCACCCGCACCGCGGAGCGTGATTGTATTCTTCGTCGCATCGTCGTATGCAACGAAGGTGCTCGTCACCGCACCACTGCTGTCGACGTTCGCGCCCAGCGCTCGCAACTGCGACAGATTCACTGCGTCGGTGTTATTCGTAGCATTCGCCACGTTGATGATCTGGCGCTCCGAACCGGCCGCCCCCACCGACACCGCGTTGGCACGGTCCGCAACCGAGTTTGCGCCCAGCGCCACCGAGTTGGCTGCCGTTGCGCTGGCTGCGCCACCGACCGCGACCGCGTCGACCCCGGTTGCCGAGGAGTCCGCAAGCGTGGAATTCGCGTGGAAATACTTGATGCCCCCACCCTCAACAACGATGTTGTTGAGGACGTCGCCCATGTTCGTCACGTTGCCCGCGACGTTCGCGAGATTGCCGGCCACATTGGCCACGTTCGCGTTCGTTTCGTACAGCTGGCTGCCATTTACCGCTTCCAGGCTCTTGTCCGAGAGCTCGCCCGCCTTCACATTCGCGATTGTCGTGCCATCCGTACCCTTGAGCGTGATCGCGCCGAGTGTCGCATCGTCGTATGCAACGAAGGTGCTCGTCACCGCACCACTGCTGTCGACGTTCGCGCCCAACGCTCGCAACTGCGACAGATTCACTGCGTCGGTGTTATTCGTAGCATTCGCCACGTTGATGATCTGGCGCTCCGAACCGGCCGCCCCCACCGACACCGTGTTGTCACGGTCCGCAACCGAGTTTGCGCCCAGCGCCACCGAGTTGGCTGCCGTTGCGCTGGCTGCGCCACCGATCGCGACCGCGTCGACCCCGGTTGCCGAGGAGTCCGCAAGCGTGGAATTCGCGTGGAAATACTTGATGCCTCCACCCTCAACAACAATGTTGTTGAGGACGTCGCCCATGTTCGTCACGTTGCCCGCGACGTTCGCGAGATTGCCGGCCACATTGGCCACGTTCGCGTTCGTTTCGTACAGCTGGCTGCCATTTACCGCTTCCAGGCTCTTGTCCGAGAGCTCGCCCGCCTTCACATTCGCGATTGTCGTGCCATCCGTACCCTTGAGCGTGATCGCGCCGAGTGTCGCATCGTCGTATGCAACGAAGGTGCTCGTCACCGCACCACTGCTGTCGACGTTCGCGCCCAACGCCCGCAACTGCGACAGATTCACTGCGTCGGTGTTATTCGTAGCATTCGCCACGTTGATGATCTGGCGCTCCGAACCGGCCGCCCCCACCGACACCGTGTTGTCACGGTCCGCAACCGAGTTCGCGCCCAGCGCCACCGAGTTGGCTGCCGTTGCGCTGGCTGCGCCACCGATCGCGACCGCGTCGACCCCGGTTGCCGAGGAGTCCGCAAGCGTGGAATTCGCGTGGAAATACTTGATGCCTCCACCCTCAACAACGATGTTGTTGAGGACGTCGCCCATGTTCGCCACGTTACCCGCAACGTTGGCGAGATTGCCGGCCACATTGGCCACGTTCGCGTTCGTTTCGTACAGCTGGCTGCCATTTACCGCTTCCAGGCTCTTGTCCGAGAGCTCGCCCGCTTTCACATTCGCGATTGTCGTGCCATCCGTACCCTTGAGCGTGATCGTGCCGAGCGTCTTATCGTCGTACGCGACGAAGCTATTCGTCAGATTGCCGCTGTCGTCGACGTTCATGCCCAATTGCTTGAGCTGGCCCACGTTGACGGCGTCGCTGTCGCCCACGCCGTTGGCCACGTTCGACAGCGTCACTGCCGGCGCTGAAGCGTCCGTACCGCCCAGCGTCAGTTTGTCGTGCGCCGGCGTATCGTATTGCACCGAGTTGCCTGCCGTAGCCGCGAGGGCCGAGCCGACATCAGCATAGGTCTGTCCGCCGATCGTGAAACTCGGCTTCTGGATCGTGCCATCCGGGTTCACCGTTGCGCCGCCGCCGATCGCAGCAGCCACCCCCGACAGCTGGCTGACGTTCACCGCATCGGTGCTGCTGGTACCCGCCGCCATGTTGACGATCTGGCTCTGCCTGCTGGCGTTACCCACCGACACCACGTTGGCGCGATTCGCGATCGCGCCCGAGCCGATCGCCACGCTGTTCGCAGCACTAACCGTCGCATTGACGCCCAGCGCCAAGCCGCTCGTGGCCGCCTGACTGACGAACGAGTTATAACCGACAGAGACCGAACCGGGACTCGTGGCGCTGGCGTAACTGCCGAGTGCCAATGCGTTGGTCGAACTGGCACGCGTGTTGTAACCGATGGACACAGAGTTGTCCGACAGCGCGCCAACAGTCGCACTCGCACCGATTGCGGTCGAGTTCACCGACAGCGCTCCCGCGCCTGAGCCGATTGCCGTGCTCGAATCACTGCCTGCGGCAGCACCGGCGCCGACGGCCAATGCGTCGACTCCAGTCGCCGCTGCGACCGGACCGATCGCCATGGCGTTCATCACATCCGCAGCGGACGTGGCCGAACCCTGGGTCGTGTACGAACTCACCGCAATGTAGCTCAACACGGAAGCCGAGTTCTGCATCATCGACTTCACGCCACTCGTCGCCGTACCCGTAATCTGAGATTGCAACGCGTCCAACTGCGCCATCGTAACGGCATCGGTTGGATCGATGCCATTGGCGACGTGGGTAATGCGCATTTCCGCGCCTCTACTGCCGACAGACACCGTATAGGATGCGTCCGTGACAGCATTCACGCCGATAGCCGTCGAGTTGTCGAACATTGCCGTCGCGCCAGTACCGATCGCAAGCGTCCGGGCCTTGGTCGCCACAGCGCCACCGCCAATCGCCACCGATTCGGCACCACTTGCCAGTGCAGCGGGCGCCGTCGATACGACTTTGACATACTTCGCAGCGCCAACCAGATCACCCGCTGCTGTGTTGATTGCGGACAGCGCGTCGCCGATATTGTTGTACGTGGTGCCGCTGACCAGGTAGCCCGGCGCAGTGATCGAACCGTCCGAATTGACCGACGCACCGGAACCCAGAGCGGAAGCAAGTCCGCTGGCACTCTTGTACAACTGATCGCCGTTGACTGCGTCAGTGCTGCCCGACGAAACCTGGCCAGCGGCCACGTTCGTCACGAGAACCTGTGGGGCCGTCGTCGCGCCGCCGAGCGTGAGCATGTCGTGCGTCGCCGAGTCGTAGACGACCGCGTTGGGCGAGCCCGGCCCGGCGCCGAGAGAGGCGATAGCCGCCTTCATCTGCGCCAGGTTGACCGCATCGCTGTCCACCGAACCTGCCGCCACGTTGATGATCTGACGCTCCGCGCCAGCCGCACCCACCGACACGGCATTGGCGCGATCCGCCGTCGAGTTGGAGCCCAGCGCGACCGAATTGGCTGCCGAGGCGAGGGCCGCGCCGCCGATCGCCACCGAGTCCGTTCCGACTGCCGAGGAATCGGCCAGCGTCGAATTAGTATGGAAATACTTGATGCCATTGTCGAAAAGACTCGGTCCCAACGCGCCCACGTTGGCCGCCAGTGTCGCCAGGTTCTGGTTGGTCTGGTACAACTGCCCGCCGTTGACCGCGTCGGTGCTAGACGCGGACGAGATGTCGCCCTCCGCCACGTGGGTGAGCTTGACCTGCGCCGTGTTGCCCGCGCCGCCAAGCGTCACCGTATCGCGAGCGGACGAGTCGTACGCCACCATGAGCGGCGAGCTCGCGAGGCCATTCGCCACGAGGTTGTTGACAATGTTCGTCACGCCAGCAACGTTGTTCGCGACCTCGGCCACATTCTGGTTAGTCCTGAACAGCTGCGAACCGTTCACGGCATCCATACTGCTGGCGCTGGAGATGTCGCCATCCGTCAGGTTCGTGATCTTCGTGCCGGTCGCGCCCTTGAGCGTAATCAGGCTGGCTACGGGAGTGTCGTACGTCACCGGATTGTCGACGGGAATGCCGGTGCCGCCGCTCACGCCGCGGATAGCCGCATCCAGCTGGGCGACGTTGACAGCATCGGTAGACGCCGAGCCTGCAGTCACGTTGGTGATCTGTCTCGTGTAGCTTGTCACGCCGTCCGGCGACAGATAGCCGACCGATACCGTGTCGGCACGGGTAGCCTGCGAGCCTGCGCCCAGGGCAACCGAGCTGGCTGCCAATGCAATAGCGTTCGCGCCGTATGCGCTGGAATCGGTCTGGAGCGCCCTTGCCGATGGTCCGGACGCCACCGAGTTGAGTCCGGTGGCCTGCGCATCAGTCGACGAATCGCTCGATGCGGAATTCGCCTTGAAATAGCGCGTGGCTTGATAAAGCTGCTGGCCGTTCACTGCGTCCGTGCTATCCGACGAGACGTCACCCGCTGCCAGATCGGTGACCTTGTTGCCCGTCATGCTGACGTTATTGAGCATGCTGATGCCGCCCGTGCCCTTGAGCTCGAGGTGGCCATCGTCATAGCCGGTGACGCGGGCGGTGATGTTGTTGGTGTTGAAGCCCCATGCGCCGTTGTCGGTTGCCGCGTTGTTCAACGAAAAGGACATGCCAGCACTATTCTCACCGGTCGAGGAGCAATCCATGACACCGACAGCGCTCGACAGCGGCCCCCATGAGGACCCCACCCCACCTGCGCCGCCCGGGCACAATTCCAGACCGCCGTTGCCTGTTGACGCCTGGGCTACCGCGGTACCCGGCAACATGGCCGCGCCGATGGCCATCGCGATCGGCATGAACGCAGCCTTGAGCGGCACCGCCAGTCGGCTTGCCGTTTCCGTTCGGGACGTGATAGTCCGCGAGGATGCAGTTCCCGTTCCGCAATGTGTCCTGGCAGTCTCGGGTGCAGCCACCCACGTTCCGGAAACGTCATTCCAGACGCTGATATACGACTTATTCATACATTCCTTGAATAAAGGGCAAGCCCCGCTTGCAGTTCGATTTGAGAAATCGTGCGCACACGCCTCCCGCAAAAAAACTGGCCGGCGCTTTTAAGGCTCGACTAAAGTTTTTCACGCGTCGCAAATTTAACTGGCAGCCCTATCCATAAAAATCAGGAAATGCGTAAACTACGTAGGAATTGTCCGTATAAACACGGGAAAAATCGCAATCACTGGCATTAAGCACGCCCAGCTTGAATCCGAGCCGTTTAAACGAATCTAAAAAAATCTTGTTTGCGCGCTCTCTCGTGGCGCCTTTACAACAGCAGCGTGTGGACGACCGATTGAAATCGCGCAAGGTGCCACAGACGAGCGCCGCGGCCACCATCAAGATCGAAGGGGCCGAACGATCGCCTTAGCCGGCAGGGATTTCGGGCCGCTCCCGCTCGCACCGGGAAACGCGCGGCGATGCGCTGCGCCACGCGCACGATGCCGGACGTTAGCCTGTTCACGCTCCGACATCGATGAAATGCTCCGATGTTCATCTGTTTTTTTTGACCGCACGTCATGCGAAATTGCGTCATTGAGATTCAGAACTTTCTTCGATTTTCAAGATAAATACATTCCTATACTTCGTCCCGACACGTTGCCTGCGTTTTTAGGGGCATTAATTATTAATTAATTTCACATGTAACGCCAAAAATCGGCGCAAACGTGTTCAGCCGACACCCATTTTTTTAATACAAATCATGAAACTCTCACACACTTGCCGTCGCAACAAACACCTCGGCCAGGGCATGACGGAATACATCATCATCGTCGCCCTGATTGCGGTGTCGGCCATTGCCGTGTATTCGCTGTTCGGTCGGACGCTGCGTGACCAGACCGCTGGCCTTGCAATGGAAATGTCCGGCCAGGATGCGGGGGATAACATTTCGACCGCGAAAACCAATGCGAACACAGCGACGACGAAGGCGGAGACCGCGAAGAACATGGGCACGTATAACGGGAACAACTAAAGCGAACAAAAAGTAACCTCACCGAAATCAGCGATATCCACCATGAACCGCTCTGCCCGCGAGGGCAGGGCCAGGGTCGCCAGCGCTAGCGGGCAGGCGCTGGTCCCTGCACTGCTGTTTCTGCTGGTCGGTTGCATCGGCCTTTATGTGGCGTTCGACTCGCTCCAGATGACCAGCGCCAAAATCAAACTTCAGAACACGGCCGACGCCGCCGCATACAGCGCAGCCGTGCTGCAGGCACGCGACTACAACTTCTCCGCGTACACGAACCGCGCCATGATCGCCAATCAGGTCACGGCCGCGCAGGTGGTCGCATTGAAATCATGGATCGACGAACTCGACGCGACCTACTCGCAGTCGAATCTCGACACGACGGTCACCACGCTGGCGGATCATCCTGCGCAATGGAGTACACCGAAACAGATCGGCAAAGCCGACATCGCGCCGGTGCGTGCCGCGCTCGACGCGCTGCTGCCCACGGTCGCCCGGGACATCGGCGAGCTCAATCGCGCGCTGAGCGTGGCGCAGGCCAACTATCACACCGCCGTCTTCACCGCGGTCCCCGACACGGCCGACGCAATCGCGCAACTCAACCAGCCTGACACGCACGTCACCGCCGGCTACTTCATCAGCGATCGCAACGCGGCGCAACTGGCGGCGTGGTCCTCGTACACTGCCACCGTCACGCCCGCGGGCAACCTCGGTCAGGATGACTTTGCCGACGTGGTGACGAACCCTGACACCCTCGACGGTTTCGTCAAGAATCGTGACTCGGTGCGCAGCGTCGCGCCGAACTTCCAGCAACTGAACGACAGCGCCAACAAAATATGCGGCGCCAACAGCACGTTCACCATCAACGTGACGCACGACGGCGGCACCCAGCTTCGCAGCGACAAAGCCGGCTGGCAGTCCATCGACGCAAGCACCGCGCTCCTCAGAATCAGCTGTATCGGGCCGATCGAATCCATTGCCGGTCACGGCGGCAGTGCGAACGGCAACATCACCAGCTTCATGACCCACCCGCCGTTCGTGGCGGCGGAGGACTGGGAAGGCTATGGCGGCTACTTCAACTTCGGCTACACCGGCACGTCGGTGCCCGGCCGGGTGCCGAGCTCAATGGCGGAACAGTTCAGCCAGACCCCCGGTCCTTCGCTCGACCCGGTGAACGGCGGCCTGCTGCCTTATCAGGAAGTGCGCGGCACACAGCTCGCCGCCCAGGCGCCACGCATCACGATCGAAGTGACGCGCAACACCGATACGCTGCTCAAGACCACCGGCCTGCAAGGCGGCGGCATCATGAAGGTCGACATCGATGCGCCCAGCGGCGCAATGCGCGCGCTGTCGAGCGCCCATGCCTATTTCGTGCGGCCCGATGAAACCTCTTCCGGCGTTTCCATCATCGGCGGCCTGTTGAACGCCGATCAATGGGCGCGCCCTGACCAGAAGACCGAATACCCGAGTCTGTTCAGCCCGTACTGGCAAGCCGCGCTTGCGCCGGTCAGCGCCAGCGAACGCGCCGCGGCTCAGCAAAGCCAGATGTCAGTCGCCTCACAGCCCTGATCCCGAGCTTCATACGCAATGAGACAAGGTCAAACCTACGTAAAAGCCGCCGCGCAATCGGGTCAGGCGATGGCGGAATTCCTCGTGTCCATGGTCATGGTCATGAGCGTGCTGCTGCTCGCGATCGTCATGCTCGGCAAGTTCAACGACGTACGCAACCGCACGCTGATGAGTTCCCGCTACGTCGCATGGGAGCGCACCGTGTGGACGGACAGCGACGGGAAGAAGAACCTCGCCGCCGATCCTGGCACCACGGAAGGTTGGTCGAGCACCTATGGCAGCGCCGCGTTGAGCGTCGCCAAAGCAGACGCCGAACTCAAGGCCGAAGTGATGCAACGCGTGATGGCCGGCGACGCCGCGCCGATCTCCAGCCTCGACCGCCAACAGACCCAGTTGGCCTCGTCCCAGCCGGCCATGTGGAAAGACTACGGCGGGCATCCTCTGCTGGCATCGGTGAATGACGTCGCGGTCGGCACCAGCGAGACAGCCGATCCCGCCAGCGCCCAGAGCGGCGTAGCCCTTGCCCAGTGGTCCGTTCCCACTGCTGCGGGGACACCCTACAGCGCGCACCTGAGCCTGCCGACGAGCACGCTGCAGTCCGGCTCCGTCAGCATTTCCATCGCGCAGAGCAGCGACGTGCTGAAGCGGCTCTGGCCAAAAGACGATCAGTTGCCCGCCTTCAGCGGCCTCACCTTCTCCGACACCAACGTATTGATGAGCAACGCCTGGGTGCCGGACGGCGCCACCAGCAACGAGCAGCTGTTCAGCGAGGCAGTACCGGCCGCGCACGCCACGCTCGTGCCATCGGGCGGTTATTCGGGGCTGCAGAAGTACGCCCCGGAAATTTCGACGCTTGAGTTCGGCCGCATCCGACGAGACGTCGTCCCGCCAGATCGTTTGAATCCATGACGTTCGAGCCGATGAAGCGTATGGCTCGCCTCGTGCGCGGCGCTTGCCTGGCAGGCGCGCTGATCGCCGGCATTCCGGCGGCCGATGCTGCCTGCAACAAGATGCCAGTGCAGCCACAGGGCACGGTGGCCATCGGCCGCGACATGATCGTCAACGGTGTGCCGGCCTCGGTCACAGGGATGCAATTCGCCGGCGCGGTGGACGACGTATCGAACGCATTCCGCGACTTCTGGCGTCGCGAAGACGTGCCGGCGAAAGGCCTGCCGAGTTCATCAGGATGGCTATTGAGCGCACTGGACGGCCAGTGCCTCTACGTGCTGAGCATTGCGCCGCAACAGCCAGGCGAGCGCACACGCGGACTCATGAGCGTGATCCGGCTCGGTGGCGGCCAGTCGGAGCATCGCCTTCCGGATGCCGCCGTGCCACTGCCGGAAGACGGCAAGGTGGTTTCGGATGTCGAGAGCCGCGACCCCGGGCAGACGGGGCGCACGTGGCAGCTCGACATCCTCGGGGACGCGCGCTGGAACGCGCAGCGTTATCGCAACCATCTCGCGACGCGCGGCTGGGTGAGCGTAGGCCACCAGCCGGACTATCGCTCCAGTGGCGCGGCATCCGCGCAAGACACGGCATTCGCGATGCGACACGGCAGCGATAGCGTGGACGTCAGTTTTTCGGATCGCGACGGCAAGACCGTCGCGGTCGTCAATGCAATAAGGAACCGCTGAGATGCAACAACCGGGACGTTTCCCTCTCTTCGCGACGCGGCGCAGCCGGCAGCGCGGCCAGGCGTACGCGGAATATCTCGTCGTCACCGCCGCGCTGATCGGCATTCTGCTGATGGAGACGGGCGACACCGTCGCACCGTTCACCGCACTCGTCACCGGCTTGAAGTCGTTGTTCGGCGCTTACAGCTTCACCCTATCGCTTCCCTGACCGGCCACGGTCGATTGTCCATGCTCAAGAAAATAAACCTCCGCTCGCTCTTCGCGAATTCCTGGGTACTGCTGTTCCTTGCTGTTCTGGTCGCAGGGGGTCTCACGTTCCTGCTCTACACGTACCTGAACGATCGCGAGACCAAACTCAAAGCGGACATCGCCGCGCAAACCGTGCGCTCGGGCGTGCAGGTCGTCGTGCCGGCGCATGACGTGCCCGTCGGCACGCCGTTGTCGAGCAGCGAATTCGTCGCCCGCGAAATTCCGGGCGACATGGTCTACGACGACATGATCCGCCCGGACGACTTCGGCCAATACCGCACGGCGCATCTCGTCAAACCGGTCCGACGTGGTCTGCCGCTGCGTGCCGGCGACATCGACGCGCTGCGCGGCCGCGACTTCTCGGACGCACTGCCTGCGGGACAGCGCGCATTGACAGTCGAAATCGACACGGTCAACTCGACGGCGCTGCTCCTTCGCCCAGGCAACCGGGTCGATCTGTACTGGCTCGGCAAAGTGTTCCGCGAAGACCATGCATCCGACGACAAGAAAGTCGCCCAACTATTGATGGCGAACGTGCTGGTGCTCGCAACCGGTCAGGACATTCGTCCGCGCGACGCGGGCGAAGCCGCCCAGCAAGACCCGGCGAATGCCGGCAACAACGCGATGAGCCGACAGCAAGGCATGGGCTACACGACCGTCACGCTGCAAGTGCCGGTCGACGACGTGCCCCGCGTCGCGCTTGCACAGCGGATCGGCGGCTTGCGCCTGATCCTGCGCAACGCCGACGACAAAGGCAGTGACGGTCCGCCACTGGTGCAGGAAAGCGACGTGTTCATCGACCCCACGCGAGGCGCGCCGACGCCCGGCGGCGGTCCGGCCGCTCAGGTCGTCGAAATGATTTCGGGCGGCGGTTCGAATGGCAGCAGCGTGCTGGTCGGTCCTGGGCCGCAGCCGGCTCCCGCGCAGTCGACTCGCACCGAGGGCACCGCGGCCGCCGCCCCGCAGAGCGAAACGGCACAGCGCGAGCCCAGCCTCTACGAGCAGGCCAACGCCATCGCTCAACAACTGCAGAAGGCCGTGGCACCCAGCCCGTCCAGGTAGAACTCAAGTACAGAGGCCAGGTTTCACGCCATGAAAGTCAAACACAATGCGGCGCGATTGCGTCATCGGGTCCTGCCGTCCGTCCTCATCGGCATCGTGATGTGCAGAGCCGCTCCGACCGCATTCGCGCAAGCCGTCTATCCGCCAGCCACTGCTTCGGGCGACGCGTTCGCAAGTACCCGTGTGCTCGAAATGTTCAGCGGCGAAGTGCGGATTCTCCATCTCCCCGGCACGATAAAACGTATCGCGATCGGCAACGGCAGGCTGCTCACCGCGAATGTGGTCGACGGCAGCCTGATGCTTCTCGGCGAACGGGACGGCATCACGTCGCTGGTGGTCTGGAACGAGAAAGGCATCGCGCTGCAAGCCACGGTACGCATCGCCAAAGCGGAAGTGAACGCGTCGGTGCAACAACTGCGCTCGGTGCTGAAGTCGGTGCCGGGACTGCAGATCGACCCCATCGGTTCGAATATCGTCCTGTCCGGTGTCGTGCATCGGGACATGGTGTCGATCGTCAAAGCCGCCACGCAAGACATGAAGAACGTGATCGACACCACCAAGGTCGATGAAGGCGACGCGCTAAAGAAGACGGTCCACTTCAAGGTGCAGATCATGGAAGTGACCCGCAACGGGCAAAGGAACCTCGGCATTGCGTGGGACAGCGCGTTCAACGGCCCGCAGGTCGCCGGCGCCGCGACCTTTGCGACGGGGGCGGCCAAAGCCGTCACCGCGGGCACGAATTATTTCCTCGCGGGCATCGCGTCGAACATCACGTCGCAGATCAACTTCGCCGTCAGCAACGGCGACGCGTACATTCTCGCCGCGCCCGAGCTGAATACGAAGAGCGGCGGAACAGCGAGCTTCCTCGCCGGCGGCCAGGTGCCGATACCGCAATCGGGCGCGTTGGGCACAACCAACGTGCAGTACAAGGACTACGGGATCAAACTGAACATCGTGCCGGTGGTCGACGCGAACAACATTATCTCGGCGCACCTGACCGCCGAGATCAGCCAGATCGATCCCACGGTGACCTACAGCGGCATGCCGGGCTTTCTGACCCGCAACACGAGTTCGGATATTTCGATGCGGGCTGGCGAGACGCTCGCAATTTCCGGTCTGATCAGCGCGGATGTGGCGAACAATTCCACCGGTATGCCGTTTCTCGGCCAATTGCCCATCATCGGCCAGTTGTTCCGCTCGGACGCGTTCCGCGCGAAGAAAAGCGATCTGGTGATTTTCGTGACGCCGCTCATCTCCGATCCGGCGCTCGATCCCAACACGAATCTGCTGGCGCGCGCCGACACCGTGGATCAGGCCTTCCGCAAGGAATACGGCAATCCCGAGCCGCTGGTGGCGGATGAGGAAAAGGCGACGCGCATCGTCGCGCCGCGCCAGCCGATCACGGCCACGCCCGCGTTTTTACCGGCGCCGCTGCGCAGCACGCCGGCGGTGGAGCAGACGCGGATGCCGGTTTCGGAGCAAGCGCCTGATCCGGCTTCCATTTCCGGGCGTGGGTCGTCTCAGACATCTGTCCCGCAACGTGATCCGCGTCGCTCGCCCGCGTCGGTGAGCGGGGCGACGCAGGGGCCTGCATCAACGCTCCCTTCCAACCAGGCATCGAAGGACCTGCCCGCATCGGGCCGTGCCTCGCCGCCATCGACGCAATCGACGCAATCGACGCAATCGACGGCGGCTGCCAGCATGCCGCCAGAGGCCATCGCCGAAACGCTGCGCATGCTGATCGCCGCGCAGCACCCGCCTGCGGCGCCGAGCGCGCCACGCGACCCCGCACAGCCGGTTTTGAACGGCAAGGTTCCGCCGCAACAGGTCGGCGTGCTCGGCAATCCGGCCAACTGATCGGCGCAGTCAAAGAACATCATGCTCAATCTTCAGATTCACACGCGCCATGCGCCGACGCGGACATTGCAGATCGAACAGGGTTGCACGATCGGCAAGAATGCGAGCTGCGACATCGTCGTCAGAGGGATGCTCACGGGCAAGCTGCAGGCGCGCATCGTTCGGGAAAACAACGCCTATTACATCGAAGACCAGGGCGGCATCGTGGCGACGCTCGTCAACGGCTCGCCGATCACGCGGTTTGGTCCGCTGACCGAGGCGGACCAGATCGAGGTCGGCATGACGACGATCAGGATTGTTCGTGGCGTGGGCGCGGCGCAGCAGGCGTCGCAGGCTGCACACGCCGCGACGCAAGCCGCCCAGCTCGCGCACTCGGCACAATCAGCGTCGCTATCGCAACCAACCCAGCCGACGCAGTTACCACAAGCTCCCGCATCGACACACGTCGAGCCCTCGCTCACCGCTCGCGCTGCGGCACTCGCCCAAGGCGGCTCGCTGAACCCGGCCGCCGCCGACCGCTCAATCTCCGCCGTCCCGAGCGCCCCGGCCACGCAACCATCGCCCGGCGTGCCCGGCAACGCAACCACCACCCGCCCCCAGCCCGTCCTTGATACGCGTCGTCTACCTACGCGCAGTCTCTACGCCAAACGGACCGCGGCCGCCGCGCTACCCATTGCGCCGATCAACAGTCCGCTCGGCATCGAACTGCGCAAACAGGCGCACATGAAGGTCATCGCCGCGCTCGACCTGCGGCGTCTGAACGTCGCGCGCATGGAAGAAGACGAACTGCGCGAAACCGTCAGCGCCGCGCTCGACGATATCCTGAATCACGACCGCAGCTTCCACACGGCGGACGTCCCGCTCGCCACGCTGAAGAAAAGCGTGTTCGACGAAATTATCGGGCTCGGTCCGCTCGAAGAACTGATCGCCGATTCGAGCGTGTCGGAAATCATGGTCAACTGCCACAACGAAATTTTCGTCGAGCAGGACGGCCGCCTGACCCGATCGCCCGTCATCTTCACCGACGACCGCGCAGTGCTCGGCGCGATCGAGCGCATCGTCGCGCCAATCGGCCGCCGCATCGACGAAAGCTCGCCGATGGTCGACGCGCGTCTCGCCGACGGCTCGCGCGTCAACGCCGTGATCCCGCCGCTCGCGCTGAAAGGGCCGAGCATCACGATCCGCAAGTTCCTGAAACGCAAGCTGCAAGGCGAAGATCTGATCCAGTTCGGCTCGGTCTCGCCGGACATGCTCGAGTTCCTGCATACCGCCGTCGAGCAGGGCGCCAACATCATCATCTCCGGCGGCACCGGCTCGGGCAAGACAACCTTGCTGAACGTGCTGTCCAACTACATTCCCGACGACGAACGCATCGTCACCGTGGAGGACGCGGCGGAGCTGCAACTATCACAACCGAACCTCGTGTCGCTCGAAGCACGTCCCGCAAACATGGAAGGCAAAGGCGCGATCCCGATCCGCGATCTGGTGAAGAACTGCTTGCGGATGCGGCCCGACCGGATCGTGGTCGGTGAGTGCCGGGGCGGCGAAGCGCTCGACATGCTGCAAGCGATGAACACCGGCCACGACGGTTCGCTGACGACCCTGCACGCCAACACGCCACGCGACTGCATTGCGCGTCTCGAAGTCATGACGCTGATGGCCGGGCTCGACCTGCCGGTGCAGGCGATCCGCGAACAGATCAGCTCGGCGGTCGATCTCATCGTGCAGCAGTCGCGCTTTTCCTGCGGCTCGCGCCGCGTCACGCATGTGACGGAAGTGAGCGGTATGGAGTCGGGCATGATCACGCTGCAGGACGTGTTCGTATTCAAGGAAGAAGGCTTCGGCGAGGACGGCAAGATTCGCGGCAAGTTCGTGCCCACGGCGTACATCCCCGATTTCTATCAGGAGCTGATTCGCCGGCGCATTCCCGTGAATACCGACATCTTCACGCGCGTCAACTGAAAGGCCAGCTATGACGCTTTCCTTTATTCTCGCGCTCACGTTCGCCGGCTGCCTTGCGCTAATTTTGCTGGTCGCTCGCACCGGTACGGTCACGCTCAGAGCCGGTACGCGGCAGATGGCAGGCGAAATCGAGTCATCGCTCGCCGACGCCTTCGTGTTCGTGAACCGGCAGAAGGCTGCCGCATGGAGCCTGTTGCTGATGTTCGGCCTGCCGTTCGCGGTGTTTCTGCTGACTCACAGCCTGCTGATTGCCGCAGCCTGCGTGCCGATCGCGCTTGTGCTGCCCAGGCGGTATCTGGCGCGGATGCGTCGCAAGCGCATCGAGGCGCTCGAAAAGCAACTGCCCGACGCGCTGCTGATGATGTCCGGCGCGCTGCGCGCGGGCGCGAGCTTTCCGAGCGCGCTCGAAGCTGTGGTGCACGAGACCACCGCGCCGATCTCGCAGGAGTTCGATCTGCTGATGCGCGAAATCCGCCTCGGCATCGATCTGGACATCGCGATGCGCAACATCGAAAAGCGCATCCCGATCCCCGACCTTCTGATGATGACCGCCGCCGTCACGATCGCGCGTGAAGTCGGCGGCAATCTCGCCGAATCACTGGAGTCTGTCGCGCGCACGTTGCGCGAGAAACTGCAGATGGAAGGCAAGATCAGGGCGCTGACCTCGCAAGGCCGCATGCAAGGCATCGTGATGACCTGTCTGCCGCTCTTTCTGATGCTGGTGCTGCACTTTATGGAACCCACGGCGATGGCGCCGTTGTTCGGCGAACCGGTCGGCTGGGCCACACTCGCAGTGATCGGCGTGATGGAAATACTCGGCTACGCCTCGATCCAAAAAATCACCCACATCGACGTGTGACCTATGCTGCTATTCATTGCTCTTGTCGTCAGTATCGGCGTGATCGTGTTTGTCGGCATCGGCGGCAAATCGATCATCAACCTCATCGGCGCGGTGCCGCTGGAGAATCGCCTGTTTCTCGATCCGCTGCCGAAGTCGCTACGGCCGCTCTGGCCGCTCGTCAATTTCGTGGTCCATCATGTCGGCAGCCGGTTCAGCCCGAAGCTGGTCGAGAGAACCGATCTGCAGTTGCGGCTGACATCGCTCACGTTCCTGATGAACGCACGGCAGTTCATCGCGCTGTCGATCATCGGCGCGGCATTGGCCATGCTCGTCGCGCTGCTGCTGATGCTGCTGCTGGGCATGTGGTCAGTGCTGGCACTGATCGGCGCGGGCCTTCTCGGCTACTTCTACCCGCGCCTCTGGACCCGCGACGTGCGGCGGCGCCGCGTCGCGCAAATCCGCAAGCATCTGCCGCTCTATCTCGACTTCCTGACGCTCGCTGTCGAAGCCGGCCTGAACGTCAACGGCGCGATTCAGAAAGCGGTCGAAAAAGGTCCAACGGGACCATTAAGATGGGAACTGGAACACGTGCTGCGCGACCTCAAATCCGGCCTGAACCGCACGGAAGCGTTGCGCCGCCTGGACGACCGTTTGCGCATCAAGGAAGTGACCAACCTGGTGGGCGCCGTCGTGCAGGCCGAACGAATGGGCTCGGGTCTCGCGAAATCGCTGCGCTTTCAGTCCGAACAGCGCCGCTCGGAGCGCTTTCAGCGCGCGGAAAAGCAGGCGATGGAAGCACCGGTGAAGCTGATCTTCCCACTGCTGATGTTCATCTTTCCGGTCACGTTTATCGTGCTGGGCTTCCCGATCGCGATGAAGTTCGTCCAGGCGGGCTTGCTGTGAAGGCGGCTCGTCTCCACGTTCGCGGACGCGACTCCGGTGTCGAGGTGTCGATCACGGAAACCACCCGGGAACGGCTGCGCGGCCTGCTCAGCCGCGATCACCTTGCCCCCGGCGAAGCGTTGCTGCTCGAACGCTGCGGATCGGTGCATACGTTCGGCATGCGCTTTGCCATCGACGTGGTGTTTGTCGACCGGCATCGGCGCATCGTCGCGATTCATCGCGATGTGCCGAGGTGCCGCGTGCTGTTCAACCTTCGCGCGACCTTAACGCTAGAAATGCCGGCAGGTGGCGCGAGCCAGCATGGATTGTCCGTCGGCGATCCGCTCGTTTTCGAGGCAGTCTCGTGACCCGTCGCCATTTCAAATTCGGGCCACGAGCGTCGCGCCGCGCAGCCTGCGCCCATGGTGCGCGCAGGCTTCGGCAATCGGGTCAATCGATGGTGGAATTCATCGTGATTGCGCCGGCGTTGCTGTTCGTCTGTTTCGGCACGCTGCAGTTCGTGCTGCTGTATCAGGCGAAGTCAACGCTGGATGTCGCCGCGCTCGAAGCCGCCCGCGAAGGCGCGGTCAATCACGGCTCAGTGCAAGCGATGCGCAATGGTCTCGCACGCGGCCTCGCGCCGCTCTACGCGCGCAAGGCGAGCGCCGACGGCGCCGCCGAAGCGCTGGCGAAAGCGCAAACCGACGCCGCCGACTTCAGCGTGATCACGATCCTCAATCCGACGGTGGCGGCCATCAGGGACTATTCGCAGCCACGCTATTACGCAGACGAGGCGGCCACCTACATGGAGGTCCCCAACGATTCGCTCATGTATCGCGATTCGTCGATCCCGGCCGATGCGAAATCGGGCGTGAATATCCAGGACGCGAACCTGCTGAAAATTCATGTGCACTACTGCTATGACATGTATGTGCCGCTCGCCAACAAGGTGATTTACTACGCGGCCAACGTAATCGGCACCATCGGCACGGGCGGCCTCCTCACGCGCGAGCCGGCTAATCTGAACCAGGACCCGTATGGTTACCCAAAAAACGGCGACGATCTTTGCCGGACCCGACTCAAGGATGGCATCGAGACAGGCCGCTGGCCTCTCTCGCTGGATTCGGAAGCGATCGTACGCATGCAGTCGCCGCTTAGGGCGTCTGCGTTGAATGACTCGCCGAATCCTTCGGGCGATCCTGCCGCCTCCACCGGTAGCCATTCGTCGAATGCTGCGAACAACTGATGGCGAATCGCGTGGAGAAGAGATTGTCCGCGTTACATCGCGTGGTGTCGGGCGCAGCGTTGCGGGAGAAGAGGTCGTGTCGGTTGCCGGGGTCGCTTGAATCGCTGGCGCTCGCCGGCTTGATCGCAGCAAGCTGGTGCGTGCCGGGCTACGCGCTCGCCGCCGATAGCGCATCGGTCCACCTGCGCCGCACGTCGGGCGTGGTCATGATGATCGGCGGCATGACAGACGACAGCGACTCCGCAGCACCTCCCGCCGCAGCGCCACCGGAGGCCTCCTCACTTCCTGACGACACCAGCCCGCACTCCGTGCTACTCCAGCCCGGCGACTCGCGATTGACCGACGCGATGCGGCAAACGTCCGCATCGATCGCCGCCCGCGTGATGGCGCTCTCGCCGATCATCGAGGAAGCCGCGCACGTCGCGGATATCGACAGCGCGCTACTGATGGCCGTGATCGACGTGGAATCCGGTGGCAACCCGCAAGCGGTGTCGTCCAAAGGCGCGACCGGCCTCATGCAGTTGATGCCCGGTACGGGCCAACGGCACGGTGCATCCAATCTGTTCGATCCGCGCCAGAACATCGCTGCGGGTGCGCATTATCTGCGAGAACTCACGCGGCAGTTCGGCGAGCTGCCACTCGCGCTCGCGGCCTACAACGCCGGCGAAGGCGCGGTGCGAAAGTATGGTGGACAGATACCGCCGTACGCGGAAACGATGAGTTATGTGCCCAAGGTTATCGCGCGATACAGGTGGTATCGCGCGGCTCGGGCACCCGCGAGCAGTGCATCGGTACGGGAGGTGGCGGGGGACGTTCGCGGACGCTCGCTGGTGGTCCGCGCCGCAACCGGTAACTGACCGATTGTCTGGCAAGACCGGCGACAGGCGCGCATCGCTCAACTTTGTGCGAAACGGACGTCGCCCACCGCTGCGTCGATCGACAACTTGAGCTTCGCCAACGCGTCGACCAGCAACGGCATGAGCATCCCAACCACCGCTTGCTGCCGCTCACGCGCCGCCGCTTCGATTGCGGCGAGCAATGCAATGAGTTCGCCGCAATCGAGCAGACGCGCCGAACCCGCGATCCGATGCGCGGCGCCAGCCACGGCATCCCACGACGACGCAGCAACACTCTCCTGCAACGACGCGAGCGTCGTTCGATTGGTTTCGGCAATCATTTCGAGCAGACGTGCGGCGACCAGGTGATCGTCACACGCCAGTTCGAGAGCTTTCGCGTGGAGCGCACGCGCGCGGTACGCGGGCGTCGGTAGCATCATCGCGCCGGCGTCCCACGTCATTGCGTCGAAGCAATCCGGCAACGCCGCGCCAGATCGATCAGTTCCACCAACGATTTCGCACCGACCTTCTGCATGATGCGAGTCTTGTGGCTGCTGACCGTCTTGTTGCTGATAAACAGCGCGTCGCCGATCGCCTTGTTCGACATGCCTTTCGAGAGCATCTGCAGGATGACCAGTTCCTTATCCGACAGCAGCCTCACGCGCTCTTCCTCATCGAGGGACGCGCCGTGGGCGGGCGGCAGGCCGCTGGTGGTCGTGACCGGAAACACGGTGTAGCCGGCGAGGACTGCCTCCACGCCCCGCATGATCTCCTTCATCTCCTGCGACTTGCCGACGAAACCATGGACGCCGCAGCGCATCGCACGCGGCGCAAATGTGGCGGGGTCATGGCCCGACAGCACCAACACCCGGATCGACGGATGGACGAGCTTCAGCCGCGGAATCACGTCGAGTCCACTGATGCGCGGAATATCCAGATCCAGGATGGCGAGTTTCGGCGTGTGCTGGCGGGCCAATTCGACGGCGGTCTGTCCGTTGTCGGCCTCGATGACTTCCTCGATACCCAGCACCTGCATGAGTTGCATCTTGATGACCATACGGAACGCCGGATGATCGTCGATAACCAGAATAGTTGACATCTATGAACTCCCCCTCGAAACCTTGTCGACGCTGCTCGTCATCGTCAGCCTGGAAGCTACGTCGAACCGTGCGGTGTACCTGTTTTTTATTAGCGTCGTACAGGTCGGCCTATGAAGCCGCGCCTGCCAGTTCTATCTCGACCCGGCGATTGGGCGCGAGGCATCGCACCCGTTCGTCGCGCTTCGTTTGCCAGCATTCGGCTCGCGGATTCTCACTGCCTCGACCCTGCACGACGATCGGCCACGTCACGCCGCGCGTTCGTTGATACTGCTCGACGGTTCGCGCACGCAGCAACGACGGACGCTGGTTGTAGGCGTCGTCAGCCAGGCGGTCGGTGTAGCCGGTAATTGTCAGTTCGCGCGTGGCGTCGGCCTTTTTTAGATCTAGCGCGATGGCATCGAGACGGAGCTTGCCGCGTGGCAGCATCGCGGCGGCGTCGGCACCGTTGAAGCAGAACAGTGAGTCGCCCCGCAGCGTGATTTTTTGCGGCGCGTGTGCCAGCGCCGGTTCAGGCCGGAGCGCCTCCTTTGGCAGCGCCGTTTCCGCCGACTTGCGCAAGTTCTCCCGCACGTCGGGCAGGCGTTTCCCGGCATTGCCAAAACCGCGCATCCACGCGTCGTGCCCCGCTTGCATCAAGTCGACTTCGGCACACGCGAGCGGCGCCTGCGCTTGCGGACAATGAATCACGGCGGCGTCGGCCTTGATTGCATTGACGATGGTCCAGAGATCGGGGCGCACCATCGACACGGTACATAGCATGGGATTTGCAGCGGACACCGGCGTGCCGCGTTCGAGGTTCATCGTGATCATCGCCGCCTCGCCGATCGATTCCTCGACGAAACTCCTGTTGTCTTGCGTGTCGCGCGCCTGTCTGGCTGCATCGATCCAGCATTGCGCCTTTGCGTGGAAGTAGTCGGTCTTGCCGCCCGGCGTTTGATCGAGCCGCGCCTGCAATGACACCAGCGTGGCACGGCGGCTCTTGATCGAGGCGTAGATGTTGATCCATTGCGCATTGGCCGCGCCCGCGGCTTCGCTCTGAATGGCCCCGATGCCAGTTTTCAGCGCACTCCCCTCTTCGATGCCGAGCCGTTCACGCGCCGCATGGTCCGTGTAGCCGGCCAAGGCCAACGCACCGACCAGCGCCGTTAGCGGGAATTTCATGGTCTATCTCCGCCGAGCGCATTCTTTTTAGAAGGCTCAGAGTATGCAGACCCGCAGCCCCATCGGGAATGGGAGCAATCTTATAATTGCGTCAGAGAATTCAGAATCGCATCAGAGAAAAATCCGATCGCGATGCCGGACGGGAACCGGCCATCCTCCGTCGGCACCGACACCGCTCACGCCCTGACTGCCCGTGCGGCGTTGCGTCCGCGCAGCCATTCGAGCGCCAGCAGCAGGGACGTCGAGAAGATGATCAGAATCGTCGCGAGCGCGGCAATGGTCGGGCTGATGTTCTCGCGGATGCCGGTGAACATTTGCCGCGGCAGCGTGGTTTGATCCGCGCCTGCGAGAAACAGCGTCACGACCACTTCGTCGAATGACGTAGCGAACGCGAACAGCGCGCCCGAAATCACGCCCGGTGCGATCACCGGCAGCGTGATGCGGAAAAACGTCTTCAGCGGATTCGCCCCCAGCGACAAGCTTGCGCGCACCAGGTTGTAGTTGAACCCCTGCAGCGTGGCGGCCACCGTGGTGACGACGAAGGGCACGCCGAGCGACGCATGCGCGAGAATCAGACCGATGTAGGTATTGGCGAGCCCGAGCGGCGCAAAGAACAGATACATGCCGACGCCGACCACCACCACCGGCACGATCATCGGCGAAATCAGAATCGCCATCAGTAGCCCTTTACCGCGAAAGTTCGCCTTGGTCAGCCCGATCGCCGCGAGCGTGCCGAGCACGGTCGCGACCACCGTCGCCGAGGGGGCGACGATGAAGCTGTTTTTCGCGGCCATGCGCCACTCGTCGGACGCGACCAGGTTCTGATACCAGCGCAGCGACCAGCCCGGAATCGGATACACCAGAAACGTGCTCGACGAAAACGACAGCGGCACGATCGCCAGCACGGGCAGGATCAGATACAGCAGCGTCAGCACGACGAGCGCGCGCAGCGCGAAATACCACACACGCTCGACCAGTGACGTATGCGGCGCGAACAGGGGCTTGGCAAGTTTCATCGCAATGCGCTCCGTTCAGCCGAGGCTCAATGACGAACGCGTGAAGCGTCCGTAGATCACGTACAGCACGAGCGTCGCCGCCAGCAGCAAGCCGCCGAGCGCGCACGCCATGCCCCAGTTGATCGTCACGTTGGTGAAGTACGCGACGTAGTAGCTGACCATCTGATCGTTCGGACCGCCGAGCAACGCGGGCGTGATGTAGTAGCCGATCGCCAGAATGAACACCAGCAGCGCGCCCGCGCCGACGCCCGGATAAGTTTGCGGCACATACACGCGCCAGAATGCGGCGAACGGATGACTGCCGAGCGAGATCGCGGCGCGCTGGTAGGTGGGCGGAATCGACTTCATCACGCTGTACAGCGGCAGGATCATGAACGGCAGCAGAATGTGCGTCATCGAGATGTAGACGCCGGTGCGATTGAACAACAGTGCGAGCGGATCGTGCAGCAGACCGCTTGCCATCAGCGCCTTGTTCACGAGCCCTTCGCTTTGCAGAATCACGATCCATGCGGCGACGCGCACGAGGATCGACGTCCAGAACGGGATCAGCACGAGAATCATCACCAGATTCGCGCGACGCTCGGACAGCGTCGAAATCCAGTACGCGAGCGGATAGCCGAGCAGCAGCGTGAACAGCGTCACCGCCGCGCCGATCACGAACGTGCGGCTGAACACCTTGAGATAGATCTGCTGATCGGGATCGGTCGGGATGATGCGGCCGAACGCGTCCTGCTTGTGGTCCAGCGAAGCCAGCAAGTAAAACGGCGAGAGCGTGCCGGCGTTTTTCGCAATGGCCTGCCAGTACACGATGTCGTTCCAGCGTTCGTCCAGTTCGACGAATTTTGCGCGTACCTGCGGAGGTGTCAGATGCAAGGGCTGGCTGTTGTCGTCGACGAACGGCATCGCGTGCGCGGACTTCGCGACCAGCGAGCGAAAGCCCGGAATCTCCACGTTCAGACGCCGCGCGAGCGCGCCCATGCCGTCGCTGTCGGCGACCGCGGTGAGGTCGGTGGCGAGCGCGGCGAATGCGGCATCCGGCGGCGGCGTCTTGCGGTCCCAGTTGCTCAACGCGGTCAGCGTATGCGGCAACGCGTTGGCGACTTCCGGGTTCTGCGCGGCGCGCGTGAGCAGCGCGCCGATCGGCACGACGAAAATGAGCAGCAGGAAGATCGCGAGCGGCGCGATCAGCAGCAGCGCCATCGCGCGCTTTCTGGATTCCGCGGCTTTCAGTTCGCGCTTGAGGCGCCCGGTTGATTCAGGCGTCGAATCGGCGGCGATCGTCATCGTAGTCACACCTGTTCTCCCACGTCGCATCCGAGCGTGCGCGCCCGGTTTCGAATCCGCGCGCACGTTTTCATCTATCGATACGGCGCGGCCCCGCCCATCGCAAAGCCGCGCCCTCCTGCCTCGACCCGCTTACTTCGAAGCCCACGAAGAAAAGCGCTGCTCCAGCTCATCCCCGTGATCGGTCCAGAACGCCAGGTTCTGCAGCACCGCGTTCTTGCCGTTGGCCGGCGAATTCGGCAGATTCGCGAGCGTCTTCGGGTCGAGCGCCTTGATCGCCGCCACGTTCACCGGACCGTAGGCGATGTGCTGCGCGTAGTCCTGCTGCGGTTTCGACGACAGCGTATAAGCGATGTACTTCTCCGCCACCGCCTTGTTCGGCGAGCCCTTCGGAATCGCCCAGTAGTCGAGGTCGTAGATGCTGCCGTTCCACACCACCTTGAGGTTCTTGCCTTCCTTCTGCGCGGCGTCGATGCGGCCGTTATACGCGGTGGACATCACCACGTCGCCCGCGACGAGAAACTGCGGCGGCTGCGCGCCCGCTTCCCACCACTGAATGTTCGGCTTCAGTTCGTCGAGCTTCTTGAAGGCGCGGTCCTGACCTTCCTTCGTAGCGAGCACCTTGTAGACGTCCTTCGGCGGCACGCCGTCGGCCATCAGCGCGAATTCGAGGTTGTAGCGCGCGCCCTTGCGCATCGCGCGCTTGCCGGGGAATTTCTTCACGTCCCAGAAATCGACCCAGCCGTTCGGCGCGGTTTTGAGCTTGTCGGCGTTATACGCGAGCGCCGTCGACCACACGAAGAAGCCGACTCCGCACGTTTGCGGCGCTTCGGGAATCAGATCCGACTTCTTGCCGATTTTCGACCAGTCGAGCTTCTCGTATAGCCCTTCGTCGCAGCCCCGGCCGATGTCGCCCGATTCGACTTCCACCACGTCCCAGTTCACATGCTTGGCTTCGACCATCGCCTTCACTTTGGCCTGCTCGCCGTTGTATTCGACGGCGGTCACCTTGTTGCCGCTTTGCGATTCGAACGGCTGGTTGAAGGCGGCTTTCTGCGCGTCGCCATTCGCGCCGCCGAAGTTGACGACCGTCAGCTCGGCTGCATTGACCTGCGCGGCTCCCAGCGCGAGCGCGACAGCACCGACAGCGATGGCGCAGCGCGATTTCCCGATCTTGTTCATGGTGTGTTCTCCTTTGGTGGTGTGCATCAAGCTGAGTACAGTGCGACTTGTTATGTGCTGCTTTGCTTTGCCTTGCCTTGCCTGCGTCGAACCGCTATGCGTTCGACACGTTCACGCCGCCGCGAACACCCGCAGATGCTCGGGCGCAAACTCCAGTGCAACGGGTGCGCCGGGCGCGAAGGTGTCGAGCGCGGCCGTGCCGAGCGGCACCTTGACGAAGCACTCGTCCTGCTCGCGCACGCCGCATCGCATGCGCACGTGGTCGCCGAAATAGATCAGCCCGCGCGCTTCGCCGCTGAGCGCGTTGGCGCCCGGCCGCGTCGAACCGTTCGCGAGCTTCATGCGCTCGGGCCGGATGCAGGCGATCGCAGGGGCACCCGTACGCGCGTCGCCGATATTGCGCCCGGTCAAACGCGTGCCGTCGCTCAGATGAAACTCGCAATACTCGCCGTCGACATTCGCGATCGTGCCGCGCAGCTTGTTGCTGTCGCCGATGAAGTTCGCGACGAACTCATTGCAGGGCGATTCGTAGAGGCGATCGACGGTATCGAGCTGCTGCACGATGCCTTTGTCGAACACGGCGACGCGGTCGGACATGGTGAGCGCCTCGCCCTGATCGTGCGTGACGTACACGAACGTGACGCCGAGCTTCTCATGCAGCGATTTGAGTTCGTACTGCATGTGTTCACGCAACTGTTTGTCCAGTGCGCCGAGCGGCTCGTCCATCAGCACGAGCTTCGGTTCGAACACCAGCGCCCGCGCAAGCGCGATGCGCTGCTGCTGGCCACCGGACAGCTGCGCCGGATAGCGTTTCGCGAAGCTCTCCATGCGCACCATCTTCAGCGCGTTGTGGGTGCGATGCGCGCGCTCTTCCGCGGAATGCTTGCGCACGGTCAACGGATACGCGACGTTCTGCTCGACCGTCAGATGCGGGAACAGCGCGTAGTTCTGAAACACCATGCCGATGTTGCGCTTATGCGGCGGCACCGTATTGAGCAGCGTGCCGTCGAGCCAGATCTCGCCGCCGGTGGGAAATTCGAAGCCCGCCAGCATCATCAGACAGGTGGTCTTGCCTGAGCCGGACGGCCCGAGCAACGTCAGGAACTCGCCCTGATAGATATCCAGATCGAGCTGTTTGACGACCAGCGTTTCGCCGTCGTAGGTCTTGCGTACACCTCGAAAGCTGACGATCACGTCATCGGTTTTCATGCCTTCGTCTCCTGTCGATGGGAGTTAGCGCTTTAGCGCTTACTCCCGTCCCATGCAGTTTCATCGCGGTCGATGGGAGTTAGCGCTTTAGCGCTTACTTCCATCCCATGCAGTTTCATCGCGGTCGATGGGAGTTAGCGCTTTAGCGCTTACTTCCATCCCATGCAGTTTCATCGCGGTCGATCGGAGTTAGCGCTTTATCGCTTACTTCCATCCTATGCAGTTCTATCGCGGCCGATGGGAGTAAGTGCTTCAGCGTTTACTCCCATCCCATGCAGTTTCATCGCAGTGCGGTCCGGCAAGCACCTGCTGCATGGCAGCGGGATTGCATCGATTGCGTGGCTCACTATAGACCGTTACGGTTCTACAATATGGAACCATTTCATTATTCCGGATAGAACCACTTGGACACGGTGATCTTGTCGGACTGGCTCGCCGCGCGGCTCGATCGCGGCGCCGCCGAACCGGTCTACAGGCAAACGTTGCGGCTGATGCAGCAGGCCATCCTGACCGGCCAGTTGCCGCCCGGCACCAAGCTGCCCAGCTCGCGCACGCTCGCCGAAGACCTCGGCATCGCGCGCAATACGGTGCTGCACGTCTACGACCAGCTGACCGCCGAAGGCTATGTGATCTCGACCACCGGCAGCGGCACCTATGTCGCCGATACGCGCCCGGACGCAGCCGCGGTGAACACGCGCCGGAAGCCGGCGGTGGCGGAGGCCGGCGCACGCGGAGCATTGCCTGGGGAAATCCCGAAGCCGCCCAAACGCGACTTGAGCGACCTGTCGAATCGCGGACGACGCCTGATCGACCAGGCAGGCGTCTCCGCCAAGCAGTGGGGCGCATTCATGCCGGGCGTGCCGGACGTCGCGGAGTTTCCCGCGCGCACGTGGAGCCGCCTGCAGGCGCGCTTGTGGAAGGAAGCCAATCCCGATCTGCTCACCTATGCGCCCGGCGGCGGCTACCGGCCGTTGCGGCGGGCGCTGTCGGACTATCTGCGGGTCGCGCGCTCGGTGAATTGCACCGCGGACCAGATCATCATCACGACGGGCATTCATCAGTCGATCGACCTCGCGGTGCGTCTGTTGACCGATGTCGGCGATCGCGCGTGGGTCGAGGAGCCGTGCTATTGGGGCGCGCGCAGCGTGCTGCAATCCTCGGGAATCACGCTGGTGCCGGTGCCGGTCGACGACGAAGGCCTCAATCCGCGCGAACAGGATCTGCAACAGCCGCCGCGTCTCGCGCTAGTCACGCCATCGCATCAGTATCCGCTCGGCATGGTGATGAGCCTCGCGCGCCGCCGCACGCTGCTCGAATACGCGCGCCAGCACAACGTGTGGATCATCGAGGACGACTACGACAGCGAGTTCCGCTACGGCAGCCGTCCGCTCGCGTCGCTGCAGGGACTCGACGACGCCGGTCAGGTGATCTACGTGGGCAGCCTCGGCAAGATGCTGTTTCCGGGCTTGCGCATAGGCTACATGATCGCGCCGGAGCATCTGGTGGATACGTTTCGCACCGGCGTCGCGGAGCTGTATCGCGAAGGGCAGTTGATGCAGCAAGCCGTGATGACCGACTTCATCATGGACGGGCATCTCACGTCGCACGTGCGGCGCATGCGGGCGCTCTACGGCGAGCGCAGGCAGATTCTGATCGACGCGATCACGGCGCGCTTCGGCAGCGAACTGCCCGTGATGGGCGACGAGGCGGGTCTGCACCTGGTGCTGGGTCTGCCGGACCACGCGAACGATCGCGCGGTGACGGCCGCCGCGTTCGACGCCGGGGTGATCGTGCGGCCGCTTGCGAGCTACTACAGCGTCGATCCGCCGCCACGGCGCGGACTGCTGCTCGGCTATGCGTGCGTGGCGAACGACAAGATCGGCCCCGCGTTCGACACGCTCGCGCGCGTAATCGAGCAGACCGCGTTGAAAGCGCCGACGCGCGCCGCGTAATCGACGAGCGGCGCGTCACGCCACGGCACGCGTGGCGTCGCAAGCCGCTCACACCGCTATTTCAGACCGAAGTCCACGCGCGTCGTCGCGCCCTTGTCCTTGATGCCGTCGGCGTTCAGCTTCGGCGCGACGATGAACACCCGGCTGCTGTCGATCTTGCCGTCCAGATACTGCTGCACGCTCTGCGCGCGTTGTTGCGCGAGCTGGCGCAGGCTGGCTTCGTCGATCGGCGCGTTGGCGGCCAGCGCGCTCTTCATGTCGTCGTCCGGCACGCTTTTGGTCAGGCCCACGAAGTTGCGCGGCTTCTTGAAGTCCGCGGCCTTGTAGGCCTTCGTCAGGTATTTGTCGTACTCCTTGGGATCGATCGTGACGGTCGACAGATCGACGCTCTCGCCGTTGCCCACCACGTCCTTGATCTTCTGTTGCTTGACGAGGCGCTCGACGTATTGCGTGCGCAACGCCGGTTCGTCGACGGCCGGATCGACGCGGCCGATCAGATCCATACGCACCGAGGTCTTGTCGGCCAGCGCCTTCACGATCGTGTCGAGCTTTTTGGTGTCGTCATCCGAGAGTTTCGCCGAGCCCGGCTCGAACTCGACATAGCCCAATTCCTCGCCGCTGCCGCCGAATGCGTTGGCGATCAGCGAGAACGGCGCGGTCACCGCTTTCTGCAACAGATTGAGCACCGCATGCCAGATCAGGCCGCCGACGCTGAACTCGGGATTCGACAGCGAGCCCGACACCGGCAGATTCACGTCGATTTCGCCGCGCGAGTTCTTCAGCAACGAAATCGCGAGACGCACCGGCAGTTTGGTCGCCGTGTCGTTGTCGATGTGGTCGCCGAACGTGAGCTGGTCGATGAACAGATGGTTGTCAGCGTTCAGTTGATCGTTGTCGAGTTTGTAGTGCAGATCGACGTTCAGCTTGCCCTTGGTGATCGGATAGCCGGCATATTTCGACGAATACGGCGTGAGGTTGGTCAGTTCGATATCGTGTGCGCTCGCGGTCAGATCGAGTGCCGGTTTGGCAATCAGCGGATTGACAGTGCCGCGAATCGACAACGGCCCGTTGGCCGCCAGTTTCGCGGCGATGTCGACTGGCGCGGGCGTGCTCGATTGCGTGCCGAACGCGCCGACCGTGCCCTGGATGCCGACCAGGTTCGCAGTGAAATTCGGCTTGATGAAGTTGTCCGTGTACGTGACGCGGCCCTGCTGCAGCACCAGTTGACCGAAGTGCAGCTTGACCGGGCTTTGCGGCGGCGTGGCGGCCGTGACCGTGGCGGGCACGGCAGGCGTTGCGGACGAAGCCTGAACCGGCGCGGATGCCGCTGCCACTGCCGATGCCGCGGGCGGCGTCAGGTTCACCGGCTCGGCACCGCTCTTGTCGCGCGTCAGCGATTGCGCGGCGCCGTCTTCATGCGCGACCACGTCGCTCAGATTCAGCTTGCCTTGCGCGTTCAACAGCACGCGTCCATAGAACTTCGTGAACGTCACGCGGCCCGCGTCCACCACCGTGCCGTGTTCGTCGTAGTCGGCCTTCAGGTTGGACAGCGCGAGCGAGCCCCATCCCGCGAACGGGTCCGAGGTCGCCTTGTCGAGCATGCGTACGTCGACGAGCGCCATGTCGCCGTGATAGTTCGCCTTCAACGACTTCTCTTGCGTCAGCGCGAGATCGCCGTTCGCATTGAGCAACGCGCTCGCGATCACCGCGTTCAGCTTGCCGCCGAAGTACGGCTCGAACGCCGCCGCGTCGAGCCGGTTCGCGTTCACCTTGACGGCCACCTTGAGCGGCGTCGCCGTGACGTCGCCCTTCACGCCAAGCGTGCCCTTCTTGTTCAGCGTGGCCTGCAGATCGACCGGCAGCGGACGGCTCAGGTCGTCGCTGATCTGCTGCACTTTCAACTGCAGCGGCGTGACGCTCAGCTTCACCGGCTGCGGCGTGGTGTAATCGGTGAAATTGGCGGTCGCGTCTTTCAGCGTCAACTCGCCGATCTTGTAGTGCCACACGGGCCCCTCGGCGTGCGCCTTTTTGGCCGCGTGAACCGCGGTGCGCTGCTGAGCGGTTTCGTGCGGACCGGCAAGCGACGCGAGGTTGATGCTGCCGTCCTTGAGCCGCTGCGCGTCGATCGCGAGGCCGGTCGTGGCGACGCTGGTGACGTCCGCCGTGCGCGCGCTCAGGTCCACCTGCTTGACCACCACACTGCCCTGCGCGAGCGACACCACCGGCTGCTTGTCGCCACGCGCGGCCAGCTTCAGCGATTGCAGATCCAGTTGCGTATCGGCGACCATCACGGCCGCTGGCGACTTCGACCAGTTCGTGTCGATGTTCGTGGTCACGGACAGCGCGCCGTCCGTCACTTGCGCGGCGGTCGCGGTGTCGAGATAGGGCTGCAACTGCGGCAGTTTCAGCGACTTCAGATCGAGCTTCGCGCTGGCCGTTTTCGCGGCGAGCCCGAGATTGCCCTCGGCGGCGAGCGAACCGGCGCCGGCCTTGAAGTCGGTGTTCAGCGTGTAATGCGCGGGCGCGTTGGCGAGCGTCGAAAAATCGTTCAGCGTCACGGCGAGTTTTTGCAGACCCACGTCAACAGGACGGGAGGCCGCTTCGTCATGCACGTTGACCGTGCCGTCGTTGAGCACGAAGCGTTTGATCGACAGGTCCAGCGGAACGGGTTTTTCGGCGGTGTTCGTGTTCGTCTTCGCGCCGGACGCTGCTGCCGGTGCGCTCGCCGCCGGTTGCTGCGCCACCGCTTCGGTGCCGGACGCGCTCGCGGACGCCGCCGCGTGCGGCGCGGCCGGCGCGGGCGCGAACATCCGCTCGACGCTCAGCACACCGTCCTTGTCACGCGCGAGACTCGCGCTCGGCGCATCGATGCGGATCTCGTCGAAGTGATAGAGGCTCTTCAACGGCTCCAGCGTCGCGGCGGCGACGTGCACCGCGCGCGCCGCGAAAAACGGCGCCTTGCCCTGATCCCGCACGTCCACGTCGTTCATATCGACGGTGCCCGCCACGCGCAGCGAGGGCGCGTCGTTCGACATCACGAAGTTGAGCTTCAGATCGGTGGACAGCTTGCCGGACTGCACGATCACCGGCAGCTTGGTCGGCACATAGGACATCAGGCGCGGCACGTCGAGCCCGTCGAAACGCAGCGAGACTTGCGACTCGCGCGACGCCGCAAACGGCTTGGTCTTGCCGTCGATGGCGAGCGGACTGCCGTCGATGCGCGCGCGCAGCAACGGCTCGACGAAGATATCGGTTTTCGAAGGCAGCGTGGCGATGAACGGAATGCCGAGCTTCCATTGATCGATGACGTGCGTCGCGCCGAGCAGCTTGTCGTCGAACGTGATCTGGCCGTTTTCGAGGCGGATGTTCGACACCGAAAAGAGCGTCGGCTTGCTATCGGGCTTGGCCGGCTGGCTCGCGAACTTCTCGATCAGATCGGTGAAATTGAAGCGCTGCGCATCGTAGCGAACGATATGAAAGCGCGGCGAGTCGAGCTGCACTTCGTCGACGATCGGCGCGCCGCGAAACAGCGAACTCCACGACGGCTTGACGATGAGCCGCTCAATATCCACGAAATCGCCCGCGCCGCCCCGCTCGCCGATATGCACGCGATCGGCTTCGAGCCGCAGCGTGTATGGATTGAGCGCGATGCGGCCGATCGTGGCGGGACGATCGAGCTGCTTGCTGAGCTGTTGCTCGGCGACGTGGCGAATCAGCGGCGGCGCCGCGAAAAAGCCGAGCAGACCGAACAATACGAGAAAGATCAGCAGACCTATGAGGACGCGCCGCGTACGGCGTGACTGCGCGACTTCGCGCACGGTCTGTATGGAAGATGCTAGTGATGCTTTATTGAGGCTTGCCATGCTCGGTTTTGGGTAGTGCGGCGGCAAGCCCGCCGCGAAAACGAAAATCCCGCAAGCGGCAGTATAAGGTGTGAACGTGGTGTGGGATAGGAATGTCAGCCGCGGCTTCAGGATTCGGCCGGGTAATTGCGCCGTCTGCCCATCGCGGCACAGCGATGAACAGACGGCGTGCGATGCGTCAGCGGGTGCGTTGCTGTCATCTCGCCGACGAAATGCGCCGGCAGATTTCATCGGCGCGTTTCGTCGGCGCAACTATCTCAATTTCATCAACACAGTTGACCGAAGCATTTCACTGACGCACGACTGCCGGCGGTTGCCAGCTGCCGTCGGTGGCTTGCGGTTTCGGTGCATAAAGGCGCAGCACCAGTTGCATATCCGTGCGCGGCGCCGGCAGCCAGTTGCCGTTTCTCGCGCGCGTGGACGACACGGTCACGTCGAGCGAACCGTCGCGATTGCGGCGCGCGCCGTTGCGGTCGCCGACCGCGAGACGCGCCGGCGCGCTTTCGCCCAATGCGCCGTCCCGCGTGTAGGCGGTGATCGACCAGAAGCCGCGCACCGGCGGCAGCTGGTTCGGCGCGAAGTGAATCACGTAGCGATTCGCGCCGTTCAGCGGATGGCCGTCGCTGTCCTGGGTGACGACCGCGCGCACTTCGTCGTCGCGCGTGCCGATGCCCGGTTGCGCCCTCGCGGCGTAGGCGCGCAAGGCGTAGTCGGGACCGTAGTTGCCCACCCCGTCGCCGAACCAGCTCCAGCCATTGCCGGTCAGCACGTTGGAAGGCGGTGTGCCGACGCGCTCGTGGCCGTCGGCGAGACCTGCCTCGACCGCGTCGCGCGCGCGCGGCAGCTTCACCGGATTGCCGGGCGTCACGCCAAGGTCCGCGAGAATTTTTAGCGCGTGGGGATCGGCCGGTGTCGGCGGATTGTCAGGCAACGCGTCCGCGAGACGGCTGAAGAAGCCGTTTGCGTCGAGCGCGGCCACCTGCGCGGCGGGCGTGCCGGCGGCGGCCGGCGCGCTATCGGCGTTGCCGCGCGGCGGCGCGACCGGGGCCGAGCGCGAATCGGCCGCGTAGGCGCTCAGCGGCGCGACGCGAATCGCACGTTGCAGTTTGCGGACCGCCGCCAGATCGCGCGCGCCGCTCGACTGGATGCGCACGCTCACCCATGCGTTGGCGGTCGGCACGTCGACGCGCTTCACACCGTTGGGCAGTTCGCCCTGCCAGCCCGGGCCGACGAACGCGATGGTCTGCGCCTTGATGCCCTTCGCGGTGGTCGCGAACTGCGGACCGGTCGACCACACCACATTGGTCCACATGTCGAGCACGCGGGCATCGACATAACGGCCGTGCGAGTCGGGCAAGGACATGAGCACCGGCTCGCTGCCGACGTCGAGCCAGCCGGTCGAGTCGAGCGTGTCGACGCCCGGCTGCGGCGGGTTGGCCGCGCCGATCGGCGGCAGCGCCTGGGCGTGACGCAGCGTATTGAGAGGCGCCTGGCCCGGATCGGTGCCGACCGCGGCGTCGCGCGCCACCCCCATCAGCACGAGCGGATAGCCGAACACGTACGAATCGGCGACTTCATCCTTGATCCAGCCCGCAGTCTTGGGCGTCGCGGACGGGGTCGACGCGCAACCGGCCAGAAAAGCGAGGCCTGCGAACGATGCGCAGGTCCAGTGAATCGAAAATAGTTCTCGGCGATTTTTTATCATTCGTTCAGGTGGCGGAACGTGCGGTCCTATGGGAGATGCCGGTGCGCAGCGATGCCTGCATGCGTGGTCTCCCAAAGCCCAGCGCAGCCAGACCGCAATTCGCGATGCCGACAACATCGGGTTGTATCGTATCCTTGCTAACCAGGCAAGCGCAAAGGCGGAGATCGCGCTTTATCGCACACTGGAGCGGTCCATTTAAGCTGCGGTTGACGCTTTTATGCAGATTCGGTCCGGCTCGCGGCACCTGCCGCGCTTGCCAAAGCACCGATGTTTTTTGGTCCCCTTTGCGTCTTTTCGCCCTTTCGTATCCGGAGCGCTTCAATGTATATGCCCGCCCATTTCGAAGAGAACCGTCCAGAGGTTCTCCACCGCCTGATCGCCGAGCAGCCGTTCGGCGCGCTGATTACGAACGGTCCGAACGGGCTCGACGCGAATCATTTGCCGTTCGAAGCGCAGCTCGTCCCTACAGGGGACGACGCGTCGGCACCGCAAAGCCGCTACCTCCTGCGCGCCCACGTCGCCCGCGCGAACCCCGTCTGGAAAGAAGCCGCCACGCATCCCGACGCCCTCGTGATCTTCCAGGGCCCCGCCGCTTACATCTCGCCGACGTGGTATCCGAGCAAGCATGAAGCGCATCGCCAGGTGCCGACGTATAACTACATCGTGGTCCATGCGCACGGCCGGATCGTCGTGCGCGACGACGAGCCGTTCGTGCGCGGTCTCGTCGCCCGGCTCACCCGCAAGATGGAAGCCGCAGAAGCGGTGCCGTGGAAAATGGGCGACGCGCCCGCCGATTTCATCACGCAGATGCTCGGCGCGATCGTCGGGATCGAAATCGAGGTCACGCGCCTCGTCGGCAAATGGAAGCTCGGCCAGAACAAGGATGCCGCCGACCGGCGCGGCGCAGCCGACACGCTGCTCGCGCGCGCCAGCGATCAACAGCAGGCCGTCGGCCAGGCGATGCTGGAAGCGCCGCCGGCTTTCTGAGCGAACGGTTGCGACGGCGGATCGGCCGCATCGTCGGTCCTTGACTTTCCCATCATGGGAAGGTCGATACTGGATTCACGACGCGGCCCAATGCCGCCACGAGCTTGCCGACCATGACCGACCTTGCCGATCCGCAGCGCACCGCTGCCACGCCCTCTTCCGCTCCCGTCCAATTCGCCGAACTCGATATCGGCGGGATGACGTGCGCCTCGTGCGCGATGCGCGTCGAGAAAGCGCTCGCCAAAGTGCCGGGCGTCACGCGCGCGTCGGTGAATCTGGCCACTGAGCGGGCACGGGTCGAAGGCGATGCGACCGTCGATGCCGAAGCGCTTGCCAACGCCGTGCGCAAAGCGGGCTATGAAGCCACGCTGTCCGCAGGCCCCGACGCGACCCCGGTTGAAACACCGCGAACCACTGAACTGGCGATCGGCGGCATGACCTGCGCATCGTGCGCGACGCGGGTCGAGAAAGCGCTCGCCAAAGTACCGGGTGTCACGCACGCATCGGTGAATCTGGCGACTGAAACCGCCACGGTCAATCTCAGCGGCACGGGCTCCGGCCCGGATGCGCTGATCGCCGCCGTCAAGAAGGCCGGCTACGAAGCGACCCTGATCGCGTCGCCGGAGACCGCGGCGCTCGCCGACTCGACCGGCCAGGCCCCCGCCGTGGCGGATCGCAAGCGCAGCGAGGCTCGCCGCGAACTCGCCGCCGTGCTCGCGTGCGCCGTGCTGACGCTGCCGCTCGTCGTGCCGATGGTCGGCGAATGGTTCGGCGTGCATGCAATGCCGCCGCCGTGGCTGCAATTCGGGCTCGCCTCGATCGTGCAGTTCGTGTTCGGCGCACGCTTCTATCGCGCGGCTTACCGGGCCGTGCGCGCGGGTGCGGGCAACATGGACCTGCTGGTGGCGCTTGGCACGTCGGCGGCGTATGGCATCAGCGTCTACGAACTCGTGTCGCATCCCGGCGACATGATGCATTCGTATTTCGAAGCGTCGGCGGTCGTGATCACGCTGGTGCGCTTCGGCAAATGGCTCGAAGCGCGTGCGAAGCGTCAGACCACCGATGCGATCCGCGCGCTCAACGCGCTGCGCCCCGAGCGCGCGCGCATCCGCGTCGGCGGCGGCGAGCGCGAGGTGCCGCTCGCGCAGGTACAGGTCGGCACGGTGGTGATCGTGCGGCCGGGCGAACGTGTGCCGGTCGACGGCGCGGTGCTCGAAGGCCGCACCCACATCGACGAATCGCTGATCACCGGCGAAAGTCTGCCGGTGCCGAAACAACCTGCTGATACCGTCACGGCCGGTTCGATCAACGGCGAAGGCGCGATTGCCGTGACGACCTCCGCGATCGGCGCCGAAACGACGCTGGCGCGGATCATCCGCCTCGTCGAAAGCGCGCAGGCGGAAAAAGCGCCGATCCAGCGGCTGGTCGACCGCGTCAGCGAAATCTTCGTGCCGGCGATCCTTGCGATCGCGCTGCTCACGCTGATCGGCTGGCTGATCGCCGGCGCAGGCGGCGAAACCGCGATTCTGAACGCGGTTGCCGTGCTGGTGATCGCCTGCCCCTGCGCGCTCGGGCTGGCGACGCCGGCGGCGATCATGGCCGGCACCGGCGTCGCCGCGCGGCACGGTGTGCTGATCAAGGACGCCGAGGCGCTCGAAACCGCGCATCGGGTGAGCATCGTCGCATTCGATAAAACCGGCACGCTGACGCTCGGCCAGCCGTCGGTGACGGCGTTCGAACCGATTGGCGGGATGGGCCGCGACGAAGCGCTGGCGCTGGCCGCCGCCGTGCAACGGCACAGCGATCATCCGTTGGCGCGTGCAGTGGTGAAGGCGTATGAAGCCGCGACGGCGGTTGCTGCGGGTGGGGCAACGGCTGAAGTGGTCGATGCGGCTGAAACCGCTGAGATGCCGCAGACACCCGCGCACGCGACGTCGACAGTGCGGAGCGCAACGGCCCGCTCCGCAACGCCGTTGGCCCATGACCGCCCTGCAACGGCCCCCGCGCTTCACCCACACGTGCCCCAAGCCACCGCCGCACGTGCGGTCGCCGGCCGTGGCGTCGAAGCGGACGTCGGCGGCCGCACGCTCGCGCTCGGCAGCACGCGCTGGCTCGACGAACTCGGCATCGTGTTGCCGCCCACGCTCGCTTCGCGCGCTCACGAACTCGAAGCCGCGGGCAACACGGTCTCGTGGCTCATGCAGCGTGATCGGGAAGCGCCCGTCGCGCTCGCGCTGATCGCGTTCGGCGACACCGTCAAACCGACCGCACGCGCCGCCGTCGAACGGCTGGCGCAGATGGGCATTCACAGCGTGCTCGTCACCGGCGACAACCACGGCAGCGCCGCGAGCGTCGCCCGCGCGCTCGGCATCGACGAATTCCACGCCGGCGTCCTGCCCGACGACAAGGCCCGCGTGGTCCGCGATCTGAAAATCCGTCGCGCGGGCATCGTCGCGATGGCCGGCGACGGCATCAACGACGCCCCCGCGCTCGCCGCCGCCGACATCGGCATTGCGATGGCGACCGGCACCGACGTCGCGATGCACGCCGCCGGCATCACGCTGATGCGCGGCGATCCGGCGCTGGTGGCCGATGCCGTCGACATCTCGCGCAGGACCTGGCGCAAGATCCAGCAAAACCTCTTCTGGGCCTTCGTCTACAACCTGATCGGCATTCCGCTGGCCGCGTTCGGTTTGCTGAATCCGATGCTCGCCGGCGCGGCGATGGCGTTTTCGAGTGTCAGCGTCGTCACCAACGCCTTGCTATTGCGCACCTGGCGCGGCGGGCACAGGCACTCAGGGCGTTAGAAGCATTAGCAGCGCTTCAGGAGCGCATCGAGCACCCGGCGGGCGCCCGCGCCCTTCAAAGGCGCCCCCCCGGCGTCACATGCATTACGAATTACTTTCGACATCCCTAAAGGTAAGCGAAGTCGCAGCCGTAAACCAGACAACGACGCCGGCATGCCTCCCCATGACCGGCGCTCTCGCTTGTCCCCCTTACTCAGCGACTGCCCATGGACTTTCTCTTTTTGCGCCGCGCCAGCGTCGGCGTCCGGCTCGCCGTGCTCTCGTGCGTGCTGGTAGCGTTGCTTTTCGCCGCTTTCGCGTGGGCGCTCACGCGTGCCGCCGGCGGCCAGGTTCGCGATCAGGTGCTCGAACGTATCGCCGAAAAAGACCACTCGATCGCGGCAATGATCACGCTGTTCGACAAGGCGCTGTCCGCTGAAGTCGACCGCTCGATGGCGCTGCTCGCGAGCTTCCTGCCCACCGACTTCGCACTCGACGACACGCAGAAAGTCGACATCGGCGGCATCGCGACGCCGACCTTCAAGGCCGGCGACAAGGTGCTGAACCTGGACTTCACGATCCCTGACCAGTTTCTCGAGCGCAGCGGCGCGGTCGCCACCGTGTTCGCGCGCAGCGGCGACGACTTCGTGCGCGTGACGACCTCGCTGAAGAAACAGGACGGCTCGCGCGCGATCGGCACGCTGCTCGACCGCAAGGGACCGGCCTATGCGCCGCTGCTCGCGAACCGCTCCTATACGGGATTGGCCGCGCTGTTCGGAAAACGTTTGATCACGCAATACCGGCCGATTACCGATGCGAGCGGTCGCGTGATCGGCGCGTTGTTCGTCGGCGTGAACGTGGACAAGGAGATTCGATCGGTCGAGGACGGCATCCGCAATCTGAAGATCGGCGCAAGCGGTTATTACTTCGTGCTCGACGCGTCAATGGGCGCGGATCGCGGCAAGCTGCTCGTGCATCCGGCCGCAGCCGGCCAGAAGGCGGACGACGCGAACGCGCCGTATCAACGCATGCTCGACATGAAGCAAGGCCAGCTCGACTACCGCTCCGCCGACGCGACGCTCGGCGAGCCGGATGCGCGCGACAAATTCGTCTCGTTCGTCACCGTGCCGGAGTGGCAATGGCTGGTGGGCGGCGTCGCGCCGCGCGACGAAGTGCTGGCGGACGTCGTCGCGACGCGCAATCGCTTCGTGCTGCTCGGTCTTGCGCTGGTCGGCGTGTTCGCGATCGTGTTCCTGATCGCGGTGCGGCGCCTCGTCAGCCGTCCGCTCGACGAAGCCGCGAAAGCGTCCGAGCGCTTTGCCTCGGGCGATCTGAGCGTGCGCGTGGCGCGGCACGGCACCGCGCGCGCCGACGAAATCGGCCGCCTGATGCAGTCGATCGACGGGATCGGCGAAGGCCTCGCGCGTATCGTTTCGCAGGTGCGCAATGCATCGGCGGATATGTCGGAGGGCACCGAGAAGATCGCCACCGGCAGCGGCCATATCGCGGCGCGCATCGCCACGCAGGCGAGCAGCCTCGAAGAAACTGCCGCCAGCATGGAGCAGATCACGTCGACCGTGCAGCAGAACGCCGCTCACGCGACGCAAGCCAACACGCTCGTCACGCACGCCGCCGATGCCGCGCTCGAAGGCGGCCGCGCGGTCGAGCGAGTGGTATCGACGATGGGCGAGATCAGCCGCTCGTCGCAGAAGATCGCGGAGATCACGACGGTGATCGAAGGCATCGCGTTCCAGACCAACATCCTCGCGCTGAACGCCGCCGTCGAAGCCGCGCGCGCGGGCGAGCACGGCAAGGGCTTCGCGGTGGTCGCCTCGGAAGTGCGTGCGCTCGCGCAGCGCAGCGCGGCCTCGGTGAAGGAAATCGAAAGCCTGATCGCGAGTTCGACGGCGACGGTCAAAAGCGGTTTCCGGATCGCCGAAGAAGCCAGCTCGACCATGCAAGGCATCGTTCAGCAGGTCGGGCAGGTGCGCGCGATCATGAGCGAAATCAACGTCGCGTCGCGCGAGCAATCGGGCGGCATCGAGCAGGTCAACCTCGCCGTCACGCAGATCGGCGAGGCGACCCAGCAGAACGCGACGCTCGTCGGCGATGCGGAACTCGCGGCCGCCGAATTGCGCGAGCAGGCCGCGCGTCTTGCGCAAGTGGTCAGCGTGTTCAAGCTCGAACGCGGACGCGAGTGACCCGGCGGTCGCGCTGCCTGAAGCGCGGCGCGGTGTTCGTTGCCGCGCCGGCTGTGCTTCCGTTAGTGCGGCCGATGCGCGCGTCGCGTGTTCGCGCTACTACGACGCCGGCTTAAAACTCGACGTCCAGTTCGTCGATTTCTTCGACTTCCTGCTGCGCGTCGGCGATCCACTGCTGCATTTCGGGCAGCGCAATGACACGCTGTCCGTATTCGACGATTTCCGGATCGAGCTTCACGTCGTAAGTCACGAAACGCATCACCACCGGCGCGTACATCGCATCCGCCGCGGTGCGCTCGCCGAACAGAAACGGACCGCCGTACTGCTTCAGGCACTCGCCCCAGATCGTTACGATCCGATCGATATCCGACTGCGCGCGCGCCCACACCTTGAAGCCCGGAAAATGCGCCTTGAGGTTCATCGGCAACGCCGAGCGCAGCGAAGCGAAACCCGAATGCATCTCGCCGCAAATCGAGCGGCAGTGTGCTCGCGCGCGAATGTCCTTCGGCAGCAGCGCGGCTTGCGGTTTCACTTCGTTCAGATATTCGGCGATCGCGAGCGTGTCCCAGATCTCGATGCCATCGTGCACGAGGCACGGCACCAGAATCGACGGCGACAACAACAGCAGTTCGGCACGCGCGGCAGGATCGTCGATCGGCATCACGATCTCGTCGAACGGCAAGCCGCTGAACTTCGTCAACAGCCAGCCGCGCAAGGACCACGACGAATAATTCTTGCTGCTGATTGTGAGCGTGGTATTCGCCATACGTTTCTCCTCCAGATGACGCGCCCGGCCGACGCCTGAGCTCAGGCATGCACGCCGCCGTGCGCGCACGCACCAAAGCGCGGCACTTCCGGCCCGTTCCGTCGACTCGCGCAAATGCCATGCCAACGCGAGAACCGCGTCCCGGCCCCAAGGGCCGGCATGGCACATGACTTGCCTCTATTCGGGCTCCTTCCTTTCCTGCACTCGTGCGAAGGTTATGAACCTGTTCGCATACTCCGCATTCCAGGCCGGCGCCGACATGATGCTGCCGATACGGCACGGCGCGGCACTGATGAATCATTCGCTCGACGCGTGGCCCGCGTTCGGCGACACGTCGCACGGCCGCTCATTGCGCGCGGCCTGCGAGCTGTTGACGCTCGCCGGACTCACGCCCGTGCGGCCGCCGTTCGGCATCGACAGCGTGGTGACGGAAGGCAGGCAGGTGGCCGTCGTCGAAGAAATCGCCGCGCACACGCCGTTCTGTTCGCTGTTGCATTTCCGTAAGGACACCACGCTGTCTGCGCCGCAGCCGCGCGTGCTGATCCTCGCGCCAATGTCCGGCCACTTTGCGACGCTGCTGCGCGGCACCGTGCGCACCATGCTGGCCGACCACGACGTCTACATCACCGACTGGCACAACCCGCGCGACGTGCCGCTGAGCCAGGGCCGCTTCGGCTTCAACGAATTCGTCCAGCACGTGATCGACTTCACGGAGAAGATCGGGCCCGGCTCGCATCTGCTGGCGGTGTGCCAGCCGACCGTCGCCGCGCTCGCGGCGGTCGCGCTAATGGCCGCCGACGATCATCCCGACCAGCCGGCCAGCATGACGCTGATGGCCGGGCCGCTCGATACGCGCATCAATCCGACGCGGGTCAACGAACTGGCGAAGAGCAAACCGATCGAGTGGTTCGAGCGGAATCTGATCAGCGCGGTGCCGTTCGGTTTCGCGGGCGCGCATCGGCGCGTGTATCCGGGCTTCATGCAGTTGAGCGCGTTCATGTCGATGAACCTCGCCCGCCATGCCGACTCGTTCGAGACCATGTATTACGAGCGTGCGAAGGGCGATCCGGCGAAAGCCGACGCGATTCACACGTTCTACGAAGAATACTTCGCGACGATGGACCTGACTGCCGACTTCTATCTGGAAACCGTCGACACGGTTTTTCAGCGGCACGCGCTGCCGTTGCATGCACTCGAAGTGGAAGGGCGGCTGGTGGACCCGTCGAAGATCCGCCGGACTGCGTTGCTCACGGTCGAGGGCGAGAAAGACGATATCTGCGCGGTCGGGCAGACGCTTGCCGCGCAGGACATGTGCGACAAACTGCGGCCATATCTGAAGACGCATCATGTGCAAACCGGCGTCGGGCATTACGGCGTGTTCAACGGCCGCCGCTGGGAGCGGCACATTTATCCGCGCGTGCGGGCCGTGATCTACGACAACGAGCCGCGGGCGGTGCTGGTGAGTTCGCGGGCGCGCACGATCAAGCCTGTGCCGATGCCCGCTGCGACCGCAGCGGAGATGACCGCGGCGGCGCCGGTTGCCGCGGCGGTGGTTGCGGTGGAAGCGGATGCGCAGCTGGCGGCGGGCGGGGTGAATGGCTCCGGCGCGAATGCCAACGGCAGCGGCGGTTCAACCGCCGTTGCTGGTGCGCCAGCAAAACCGTCTGCGGCGCGAGCGCCCCGCAGACGGCCATCGGCGAGTTAGTGGGGGTGGCTGGGCCTGTCTGCTGCGCGGTACGTCGCGGTGCGGCGTATGCGCACGGTGTTGGCTGCGCTGACGGTTACCCCGCCGCCAGCGCCGCTCCCATTTCCATCAAACCGCAACGCTCTTCCACGGCTTCACCGCCGGCACTTCGCACGGCCCTTCGACTTCGATCGATTTGAAATCGGCAGGCGACACGATCTCGATGTACTCCATGTCTTCCGAGTAATCGAACAGATAGTGGACGATGCCAGGTGCCTGGTGCACGCAATCGCCGGCGGCGACCAGTGTTTCCTTGTCGCCGTACATGAAGCGCGCCCAGCCCTTCAACATGATCACAATGTGGAAGTCGGCCTCATGACGGTGCCAGCCGGTGCCTTGCTCTGGTGCGTGATTCGCCTTGACGAGTTGCGCGAGCACCTTGCCGCCGGTCGCCTGCGCGATGCCCAGATCGCGGTAGAGAAAAAAGTCGCGTAAGCCCTGATCCACGTAGGACGTGTCTTGCGGACGGACATGGCTGAATTGCGTGGCGAATTCGGTGGACATGATCGCGCTCCATGAGAGTGAGCCGGCAGTTGAAACGACGCGTTGGAGCGTCGATTGCAAGCATCAAGCAGGCCAGTTTTCTGGCGCTGGCCGGGTTCTGCGGCGGCACGCGATGGCGCGCGTTACTTCAAATGCTTCAGATGCCGCGCCGCATTGCGCGGCACGGCGTGGCGTACTTCAATCGTCGGGGTCGTCGCTCAGGCGGTTGGGCGGAACATCTGAAACATCTCGCCGATTTGCGCATAGTCGGCGCGATAGCCCGCGCGCATGATCGGCTGCGCGGCCTGAGTGTCGAACAGGCCGTCTTTCAGATACGCCTCGTTGATATGCACGCCGACCACCTGGCCGAGCGACAGATAGTTGTCCATCGGCTTGCCGTCGAGCGTATGCAGACGCACCACTTGCAGCAGCTTGCATTCGAGCGCGGCCGGCGATTCGGCGACGTGCGGCACTGCGACATTGCGGCCGGGCGCGGGCGTCAGGCCGGCGAGTTCGAATTCGTCGACGTGCGGCGCGACCGGCGCCGACGAACGGTTCATCTGTTCGGCGAGCGGCCGCGTCGCAAGATTCCAGACGAATTCGCCGGTGGCCTCGATGTTGTTGACGCTGTCTTTACGGCCCTCGCTGCTAAAGCCGATGATCGGCGGGAAAGTGGCGAACGCGCCGAAGAAGCTATAGGGCGCGAGGTTCAACGTGCCGTCGGTATCGCGCGAAGAAATCCAACCGATCAGACGCGGAGCGACGATGGCCTTGAACGGGTCGTGCGGCAGGCCGTGGCCGGCAGCGGGGTCGTAGAAGTAGTGGGACATGACGTGGTGGTGAGTTGGCGGGTGACGCGAAGTGACTAGTTATACCGCAGAGTGGCGAGAGTCGCTGCGGGCGTCTTGTGGCATGGAGCGGGAGGCGTTGCTGCTTTCTTCGATGCTGCGGCAAGGCTGTCACGAGGTGCCAGGAGCATGGTGCAAACGCGGCAGCAATGTCGTTGCAACGCGCGGCGCGGCGCGCCGGAGGTGTCAGGAATTTTGTGTGCTGAGGTCGGTTAAAAAATCTCAGCTCATCGCGGCGGTGAATCGCTCGCCGAACAGAATGGCGAACTGATTG
>NZ_JBWCCT010000011.1:0-229273 GCF_056279605.1 Paraburkholderia sp. TE9906 | reverse complement strand
GCCACTTCAGCGGGCCTGTTCCGACGTCCATCGAAACGGGGTACAGCGTGTTCGTGCGCGCAGAGCGCCAGGTGCGAACCGGCGTGAACACGACCGGACATATCTTCGGCGCCGCCACACCAACACGCTGCCAACGGCGCCCATCGTCACCTCAAATCACTGAGTCGCGATATCCCCGTGGCCGCTTCCCGCAACGGGAAACTCAGTATCACCAACCTCCGCTTGCCCAACTTCAGCAAGCAACCCCACATCGCGTGCAATCACCTTCGGCAGATGTGTTCGCAAAAACTCCACCCAGGTCCGAGTCTTTGCATCGATGAATTTGCGCGATGGATACAGCGCATAAACATTCATCTTTTGCAGCGTATATTCCGGCAACACTCGCACTAATGAGCCATCACGCAAGCCGGAAATAGCCGAGTAAAGCGGCACCATGCCGATTCCCATGCCTTCGCGAATCGCCACGATCAGCGATTCCGCGATGTTCACCTGCACAGGACCGTTCACCTCCATCGTCTCGCTGCCATGCGGGCCGTCGAGCACCCATTCGTGCGGCGGAAAGGCCGGCGTATGCAGAATCAGACATTCGTGATGCGCCAGATCGGCCGGTTTTTGCGGGGCGCCGTGCGCGCGTACATAGGCGGGCGACGCGCACAGAATGCTGAAAGTCGTCCCCAGTGGCAGTGATACGAGGTCCGAGTTCGGCAGAGTCGACGCTCCGATCACCGCGACATCGGCGCTACCTTCGAAAAGATCTGGCATGCGTTGCGACAACGACAACTCGACGGTCACCTCCGGATAAAGCGCGCGATAGCGCGAAATAGCCGGCAACACGTAATGCTGACCAATGCTCGCGAAGCTATGCATGCGCAATGCGCCAGCCGGGCGCTCGTGCGCACAACTGGCTTCTTCTTCCGCGGTGTCGATATCCGCGAGTATTTGCTGCGAGCGCTTCAGATAGCGCTCGCCGGCCGTGGTCAGCGCGAGCCGTCGCGTCGAACGGTTCAGCAGGCGCGTACGCAGATGTGCCTCGAGTTCAGAGACCGCACGGGACATGGCGCCCGTCGTCGAATTGAGCGACTGCGCGGCTGCGGTAAAGCTACCAGCCTCAACCACGCGCACGAACACTCGCATATTTTGTAACGTATCCATCGATCCTTCTATTTCACGGCAGAAGCCGTATTGTCCGCCTGTCTCGAACCCGCATTGTTGTCCGTTCTGGAAGAGACGTTCCGTGCTGGTGCCCTTAATGCGCACATAGCATGCTCCTAAAATCGGCGCCTTGCCTGCCGGTGTGCGCAGTCTTCGCCGGCGCTTCTTTCAGCGACCAACCGCGGCGCATTGCCTTCAGATGAAACGCCAACATGCGATCAAACCGGCGACGGACTGTTTCCGCTCGTGGAGCATCATGTGGCAAGCGTTTAACCGGCGAACCTTCGGTCCCGCCATTCGCGACTGGGCGAACAGCGATGGCCTGACCTGGCTGCATTTGCTGAAAACAGTCACCGCCGGTTTGCTCGCGCAGGGCATCGCGATGCTGCTCGACCTGCCGCAACCGCGCATCGCGATGACCACGGTGTTCGTGCTGATGCAACCGTTCAGCGGAATGGTACTCGCCAAGAGTTTCTACCGGATCCTCGGGACGGCGGTCGGGACGGTCGCGGCCATCGTGCTTGGTGCGTTGTTCGTCCAGCAACCCGAGTTGTACATGCTCGGCATGATCGGGTGGGTGAGCACGTGCATTGCCGCAGCAGTTCGATATCGGCATTTCAGATGGTACGGTTTTGTGCTCGCGGGTTACACCGCAGCTTTGATTGGCATTCCGAACGTTACCACGCCGGACGCGCTGTTTCTTGCGGCGCTCACACGTGCGGCGGAAGTGGCGGTCGGCATTATCTGCTCGAGTGCGGTGAGTGCACTGATCGTGCCGCAGCGCTCCAGCCTCGCCCTGCGGCACGCCTTGCAGATCCGGTATGCGAATTTTACGGTGTTCGCCGCGCAGGTGCTAGGCTGCGGAATCGAGCGTGGTCAATTTGAGCGCCGCTTTGCGGACATCGTTGATGAAATTGTGGGCTTCGAAGCGACGCGCACATTCGCCGCTTTTGAAGATCCCGCGATGCGTTCCCGCAATCAGCACCTCGGCCGCCTGAACGGCGAATTCATGGATGCATGCGCGCGTTTGCACGCGCTGCATCAACTGCTCAAACGTCTGCGCGCAAATGGATCGGCGCCGACGCTCGCCGCAATCAGGCCGTACTTCGATGAGCTGTCCACGCTGTTGAGACCACAGCTAGAATCAACTCTTGAAGCATCGCGCGTCGCGGCCCGCTTACGCCTCTTCCAGACGACCCTGCCACGCCGCGTTCGCGAAGCGAGACGGTCACTAGAACCTGGGCTCACCGAATCGCTGGCGGACTTCGATACGGCAGCGGAGCTGCTATACCGCTTCGTCGACGAGTGGATTCGCTATTCGGAGACCTACGGGTCGCTGGCGCGGCGCAAGCCGGTCGGCTCGCAGCGCGACTTCAACCGCTATGTGAACCAGACGAACAGCTTCGTCGTCGCGTTTGCGTTTGTTCGCTCCGCGGTGACGATGGCCATCGTCGGCTGGTTCTGGATTGCAACCGACTGGCCGAGCGGCGGCTTTGCCGTGATCGGCGCGGCGCTGGCGTGCGCGCTCACCTCGACCGCGCCGAACGCGGTGAAAATGGCCCTGCAGATGGCGGTCGGCGCCACGTTCGCGACGATGACCGGCTATCTTTTCACGTGCTACGTGTATCCCCACATAGATGGTTTCCCGCTGCTATGCATGGTGCTCACGCCGGTGCTCGCACTAGGCGCGTTCATCGCGACACGCAAGCATGCCGCCGGATACGGCATCGGCTTCTCGGTGTTCTTCTGCCTGCTGGCGGGCCCGGACAATGTCGTCACATATGCGCCGGATCTGCTCATCAACAACGGCATCGCGCTCACTGCGTCGATGCTGCTCGCCGCGATCGTCTTTGCGATGGTTTTTCCCGCCGACATGCCCTGGCTCATCGCGCGGATCATGGGCGACTTGCGTGCGCAAGCGGTGTCCGCCTGCAAGGGCGAATTGCGCGGACTCAGTCAGCGCTTCCAGTCGGGCACGCATGATCTGACCTCGCAATTACGGATGCTCCTGACGCGACGCTCCCGCCGCCGCCGCGATGCATTGCGCTGGATGCTCGCCACGCTCGAAGCCGGTCGCGCCGTGATCGATCTGCGCAACGAAACGGCGCACGCGGGATACGCGCATGCGCTCCATCCCCGTTGGCGCAGCGCGATCGAGCGCACCTGCGATGATCTCGCGCAACTCTTCGAGCGGCCCGGCACGCGCGCGCTCGAACGTGCGCTCACCTCCGTGCGCTCGGCCACGTGGATTGCCCAGGACATGCTGCAAACGGTGCATGCGGATCGCGACAGACGCCACGACCTGCAGCGCATCCTGAGCTGTCTGCACTTCATCCGTACCGCGCTGCTCGACAAGGACGCGCCGTTTCATACGCGTTGAACGCCGCACTTCCACGACTCGCCGGTGCGCGCCGCTTCGCATTGATCCTTCCGCCAACTGGAAGGATGACTTTCGGGCAGGCCGCTTTATCCGCGTAGGTGGCGGCCATATAGTTTCATCACTGCCACGCAGTCACCGTAAGTACCGGAGAACGAAATGAAAGTGTTGAAGATTGTCCTGATTGCCTGCTCCTTGTCCGCCACTGTCGCTCATGCGCAAACTGCGCCCGCGGCACCCACGGCACCTGAGCAACAGGTTGCCCAAGCCGACTCGCCGCGCACCCGCAACGTCGTCGCGCCGAAGCGCAGCACCGCGCCGAAGGCTGGGCGTGACGAGTGCGTCGGTCCCATGAGCTTCTGCAACATCTATTTCGGCAGCTAAACCAGGCGTGCGCCGCTGCAACACCTGAAGTATTTGCAAGACCTGTCGCGAGCACGTCGCACGCGATGAAACACCAGCCCGCGGCGCCGTCCCCTCGAGGCGCCGCGGCGGGTGCGGCAATTCAGCTACTGAGCGAAGCACACAGCAGACGTGCGCACCGGTAGGCTGAATCGATGACTATGGAGAGACTTGGTTTCATGTACGAAGACCGGATTCGTTGTGCCGCGCTGCGCGGAAAGATCACCTCGGCTGCGCAAGCGGCGTTGCTGATTCAGGACGGCATGCGCGTCGGCGCCAGCGGCTTCACGCGCGCAGGCGATGCGAAGGCCGTGCCGGTTGCGCTTGCGCAACGGGCCCGTCAGGAAGGCAAGCCGCTGCGTATCACGTTGATGACGGGCGCCTCGCTCGGTCACGACGTGGACCGCATGCTCACCGAGGCGCACGTGCTCGCACGCCGTCTGCCGTTCCAGGTGGACAAGACCCTGCGCGACGCGATCAATCGCGGCGAAGTCATGTTCGTCGATCAGCATCTGTCCGAAACCGTGGAGATGCTGCGCGCGAATCAGCTCGGCCAACTCGACGTCGCGATTATCGAAGCGGCCGCGATCACCGAGACCGGCGGCATCGTGCCGACTACCTCGGTTGGCAATTCGGCCAGCTTCGCGATTCTCGCCGACAAGGTGATCGTCGAAATCAATCTCGCGCAGCCGCTCGCGCTCGAAGGGCTGCACGACATCTGGATTCCGGGCCGCAGGCCGAACCGTGAGCCCCTGCCCATCGTCCATGCGCACGATCGCATCGGCACGCCGGCCATCGAGATTCCGTTCGAGAAGATTGCGGCGATCGTCATCACCGATATGGCCGACAGTTCGTCGACGGTGCTGCCGGCGGACGAGGAGACCGAGCTGATCGCCGGTCACCTGATTGAATTCTTCCAGCACGAAGTATCGCGCGCTCGCATGCCCAGGCAGTTGCCGCCGTTGCAGGCCGGCATTGGCACTATCGCGAATGCGGTGCTGGCCAGTTTCGTCGATTCGCCCTTCGACGCCTTCGAGATTTACTCAGAAGTACTGCAGGATTCGACCTTCGATCTGATGGACGCAGGCAAGGTGACGTTCGCCTCGGGTGCGTCGATCACGCTGTCGGCCGCGCGTCAGGCGCAGGTATTCGGTGAACTCGAACGTTACCGCGATCGTCTCGTCCTGCGTCCGCAGGAAGTGAGCAATCATCCCGAAGTGATTCGCCGGCTCGGGCTGATCGCGTTGAACACTGCGCTCGAACTGGACATCTACGGCAACGTGAATTCCACCCATGTGGGCGGCACGCACATGATGAACGGCATCGGCGGCTCGGGCGACTTTGCGCGCAACGCGTCGTGCGCGGTTTTCGCCACCAAATCGACCGCGAAGGACGGCCGCATTTCCAGCATCGTGCCGATGGTGCCGCATTGCGATCACAACGAGCACGACGTCGACGTGGTCGTGACGGAGCAGGGGCTCGCCGATCTGCGCGGCCTGGCGCCGCGCGAGCGGGCGACGTTGATCATCGAAAACTGCGCGCATCCGGTGTATCGCGATCTGCTGCGCGACTACTATCGGGACGCGTTGCAAGGAGGAGGGCAGACGCCGCATCGGTTGGACCAGGCTTTCGCCTGGCATACGCGGCTGCGTGACACCGGCTCGATGTTGCCGGTAATGGAAACAGTGCTTTAAAGCAGCGTGGCGTCAGGTGGCGTTCGCCCCTGACGCCTTCGGGTATCGACTGCTGCGCTCAGCTGCCTCGTCGAACCAGCCGGATAAGAAACAATAGAATGACCGCGCCGATCACAGCGGTAATGATCGAACCGATCCAGCCGCCGCCGAGCGAGATATGCAGCACACCGGCGAGCCAGCCGCCGATGAACGCGCCCACAATCCCGACAATGATGTCGACGATCAGGCCGAAACCGCCACCTTTGACCAGCACGCCGGCCAGCCAGCCCGCGATCGCGCCGATGATGAGCCATGCAATGATGCCGTGTTCCATATTCGAGACTCCAAGGTTGAGTGAGAGAAAATCACGCGGCTAGAGCTTAGTCGAAGGTGATGGGACAGTCCATGTTGCGGACGCGGAATTGACATTGTTTGAATCTATTGCCGTGTAAGTGTAGACGATGCGTGCCAACTTGGGGAGCCGGCGAGTCGCGCGTCACTCCGGCGTCGGCTCGGCTTCACGCGCCGTCCAGCTGACGCTGGACACGCTCTTTTCCATGCTCAGGCGGCTAGCCATCTGTTCGAGCTTCGATTGGTCTTTCGGATGCAGCTTGAGCGTCGCCGTCACGCGAATACCGCCGGAATCGCTCTCGACGTCTTCGCTCGTCAGGCTCTGGAACGACAGCGGCGTCGAATACATCGAATTGGAGATGGCGGTGCGAATGTGAATCTCGTCGGCCTCGCGGCAAACCACCGTCAATACGTACTCGCGAATCAGGTCGGCGTTTGAAACCGGCGTTGCATTGATAGTACGGCTAACTTCACGCAGCACCGTATTGGTCAGCAACACGACCGCCGTGCCAGCGAGCGCCGGGCCGTAATGACCCGCACCGCACAACACGCCCACTGCCGCCGAGCACCATAGCGTCGCGGCGGTGTTGATCCCCTGAATCGAGCCTTTGTCGCGCATGATCACGCCGCCGCCCAGAAAGCCGACGCCGGACACCACATACGCGGCGATCTGGGTGACGCCGGCCGTACCGGTGCCGGTCAGCACGCCGAGCGTGACGAACAGGCATGCGCCGCTCGCGACCAGCGTAATGGTACGCAGCCCTGCATTGCGCTGACGTATCTGCCGTTCGAGGCCGATGGCGACGCCGCAGGCGAAAGCGGCAAGGAGCCGCCAGACGAATTCGAGTGTCATCGTTCAGTAAGATTGAAGCGCGGATTCGCGCAGTGTGAATACGACGCGTGACAGCAGCGCGTCACCGGTCATGGACGCGCGTGGATCAGTCGTGACGACGCACGTGAGCCAGGGCTCGCGAAGCGTAAAGGCGTGGAGCATCGGCATGGCAAAGCGCCATGCCGGGTTTCACCGCCGCCAATGCGAGGGTATTGAGCGAAGCGCGCCATCAGGCCAGAAGGCAAGACGGCGGCAGATAAGACTGACGCGGAAATCCTGCCGATCAGGCGAGCGGGAGAAGCGAAGCTCGGGGACGACTGCTACTGTCCAAGATCGTTATTCCGGTTAAAAGAAGTGGGCGCATTTTAGGCGGCGGTGCAAAGTCAAGTCAAGCCGGATCGAACGGGACGGCCGAATCCCATGGCACGTCGTTTCGGAAATTTCCGACGACGTCGGAGAACAATCCTCGCTCAAATACGGACTCCGAATATTGACGGACCCTATCCCGGAAAACAAACTGTCTGAATACTTCGGAACGCGTCGTGCTGTCGCGCTGCTCAAATCAAGTTTGCTTTTCGTCGCTCTTTTTCCTGTTCCGCTTGCGCCATTCATCAGCACGACGTCGTCGCTCTCCCGCTGTTCAGCCCAATCGAGGAATGTATGAAAGTTAAAGCTTCCGGTGTGATTGCCGGCGCGTTGCTTGCGGCCGCTCCGCTGGTGTCGTTCGCCGTGGGCCTGCCCGCACCGTTCGAAGGCCGCAGCCTGTTGCAGGCGGACGGCGTCGTCAAATCGATCGACCAGGCGAAACAGTCGCTGACCGTGCTCGACGCGCAAGGTGGCGAAGGCTCGTTCACCGTCACGGATGTTCGCAACCTCGCGCAACTCCGGCCGGGCAGCAAGGTCCATATCCAGATGATCCGCAATGCAGTGATCCGGGTCACGGACGGCGCGGACGGTAAAGGCAAGCTTGCTCAGGGAACGCCACGCGACACGATGCAGAATGTGACTGCCGAAGTCACAGCGGTGGATCGTTCAGCCGGCGTGCTGGCGCTCAGAGGCGCAAGTGGCTCGGTATTCCATATCCAGAGCCGCACGCCGGCCGCGGTCGCCAATCTGGCGGCGGGCATGCAAGTGTCGGTGACCTACGCGCCGCAAGTGAACGTGGCCGTGGAGCCAGCCCAGTAGCGGTCAACGCCGCCACGTTCGGCCATTCAGATCAGTCCGGCTCGCCGGGCACGAGTCGCAAGCGCGTAATTTCAGAAGGAGCGCCCAGGCGCTTCGGCGGTCCCCAGTAGCCGGTGCCTCGACTCGTGTACACCCACAATCCGTCCAGACGTGCGAGACCGGCCGTGAACGGTTGCTGAAACCGCACGAAGAAATTCCACGGGAAGAACTGGCCGCCGTGCGTATGGCCGGACAACTGCAACGTAAAGCCCGCCGCCGCAGCCGCTTCGGCGGAACGCGGCTGATGGGCGAGCAGCACCTTGATCAGCACGTCGCCGGGCGCGCCTGCGAGCGCCGCGACGGGGTCGCTGCGGTGCAAGGGGTCGTGATGACCCGCCGAATAATCGGTCACACCGGCAATCACTGCGCGTGCGCCGTCGTGATCGACGATCACGTGCTCGTTAAGCAGCACGTTCAATCCCAGCCTGCGGAATTCGTCGATCCACGCATTCGCGCCGGCGTAGTACTCATGGTTGCCCGTCACGAGAAATGTGCCGTGACGCGCGCTGAGCCGTGATAACGGCTGCGTATGTTTGGTCAGTTGCGGCACGCTGCCGTCCACCACGTCGCCGGTCACTGCGATCAGATCCGGCTTCAATCGATTCACCGCGTCGACGATCGCATCCACATAGCGGCCTTTGATAGTCGGGCCGACGTGGATATCGCTGATCTGTACGATCGTGAAGCCGTCGAGCGCCGCGGGCAAATCGTCGATCGGCACCTCGATCGTCACGACTCGCGCCCGGCGACGTGCATTGAACAGACCGATCAGCGTCGAGAGCAGCGCAAGCAACGGCACCGCTGCCGCTGAGCCGGTCCGCCAATGCGCGATCGCGATGGTGTTCGGCCAGATCGCATCCACGGTCAGCAGCGAGGCGAGCGCGAGGTCGCGTGCGAAGGTTAGCACCAGCAGCGACGAGAAGAAGCCCATCGCCAGCAGCCCGACCCATGCGAGCCGGTCACCGAGCGGTTGGCGCTTGATGCTGCGCGCCATCATGCCCAACGGAATCAGGAATATCGACAGCACGAGCCATAACACGCTCAGCCAGCGGCCGGTGGTGTCGATCGGCATGTCTGGAATCAGACGCAAGCCGACGTAGATATGCAGCAGGATGCCAATCAGGATGATGCGAACAAGAAAGGATGAGCGGCGCATAAAGAGGATCAGGGCGGGAAGGGGCCGACACGGAGCAGAAGGGTGGCGGCGAATCGTCGGCGGCGATGCGGTTCGCGGCCGGGCGACCCATTCTACCGGCATGTACCGGCGCTTGCCGGCAGCGCAAAATTAGCGGAAACGACGCGTTCGATCCGGTGCTTGAGGGTGTCCACAGAGTCGTGCATTGCAGCAATTCGCGCGACTCGAGAAAGCGCACCGAAACGCGTTGCGCAACCTAATTAAATGGGCTTTGAATTGTGTTCGCGCGTGGACTATGCTCAAAAGGAACCGGTTCGTTTGACGGTCGCAACGGGGCCGCTGCGGTTCGGTAGCGATGAGTTTGATCGCCGGGAGAGGGCGAGGGGGAGGCACATCATGAAGCTGCTCAGATCGAGCCAACAAATACGCCACGCGCATCATGCGCACCACGTCGGATACGAAGGCAGTCACGTGATGCTGCCGCTCGTCGTCATTTCGCTGATGGCGCTCGGCGTGTACTTCGGCGTGCGCAACATCGACTTCTCCGAGCTCGGCAGGAGCGCGCTATTCGGCGTGGTGATGCTGTGCGTCGCGCTGGGTATCGCGGGACTGTTCGGCGTCGTCGGTGCCTGGTTGCGTTCGACTTCGAATTCGGGTGACGACGACGCCGACGAGGGCTTCTGCTTTATCGGCGCGTTGATCGGCACCGTGGTGTTCTACGTGGCGCTGCTCACCTGAAAACAAGTTGGACGCGCGCGCGGACCGCTCGCCGCGCGTCGGACAGCGTCAGGCAACGTCACACAATCCGGGCGGCTTCGTCGAACGAGAAGCGCGGGCTGCGCGCAAACAGTTTCGACGGGTCGCCGTAACCGAGATTGATGAGAAAGTTCGCCTTCACGGTTGTGCCGGTAAAGAACGCTTCGTCGACTTTGGCCGCGTCGAAGCCCGACATCGGGCCGGCGTCCAGACCGAGCGCGCGGGCGGCGAGAATCAGGTAGCCGCCTTGCAGCGTCGAATTGCGAAATGCCGTATCCGCGATCGCGCGCTCATTGCCGGCGAACCAGTTGCGCGCGTCCGCATGCGGAAACAGTTTCGGCAGCTGCTCGTAGAACGCCATATCCATCCCGACGATTACCGTGACCGGCGCGGCCATCGTCTTGTCGAGATTGCCCGCGGACAACGCCGGACGCAGCTTTTCCTTACCTTGCGCCGTCTTGACGAAGACGAACCGGGCCGGGCTCGAATTGGCCGAGGTCGGGCCGAGCAGCGTCAGTTCGATCAGTTGCCTGAGGAGGGCGTCGTCGATGGGTTTCGGCAGCCAGCCGTTATGCGTGCGCGCCTCACGAAAGAGTTGATCGAGCGCCTGATCGGAAAGAGTCATGATGAAGGTTCGTTGAAAATAGAAATGAAAGACGGCGTGATTGACTGGAATGACAGCGCAACGCGCCGGGGCGAGCGTATGCGTCATTGCCACCATAATAGCCAGGGTTTTCACCCGCGCAGGGTTTTGCTCGCGCAATCGCACACAGGTATTCAGGTAACGGTATGAGCGATCTTTTCGACGACCTGCCGACGCCCGACGTCGACTGGTATCCCGATTGGCTCACGCCTGCCACGGCGGGGCAGGCGTTGACGCAGCTGATCGACGAAGTGCAGTGGCGTCAGGACACGATGGGCACGCCCGCGGGCCGTGTCGCGCTGCCGCGTCTGACCGCGTGGCAGGGCGAGCCGGATGCGGTGTACGTCTATTCGGGGATTCGCAACGTGCCGCAGCCGTGGACGCCGGCCGTCGCGCAACTGAAGGCGGCCGCTGAGGCAGTCTGCGGCATGCCTTTCAACAGTGTGCTGCTCAACCGCTATCGCAGCGGCGCCGACAGCATGGGCTGGCATGCGGACCGCGAACCCGAGTTGGGCCCCCGGCCCATGATCGCGTCGGTCAGCCTGGGCGTCGCGCGCACTTTCGATTTGCGGCACAACAGGACAGGCGTCGTGCAGTCGTTTTCGCTGAAGGGCGGCAGCCTGCTCGTGATGAAGGGCAACACCCAGGCGCAGTGGCGGCATCGGGTGCCGAAGGAGCCGCGCGTGACCGGCGAGCGCATCAATCTGACGTTCCGCTGGGTCACGCCGAAAGTGGCCGCGCGCTAGTTCGTCCGCCAATTCGCCTGACGATCCGCTCTCATGTGCCCAGCGCAAGCCAATCGCGCACGCGATACCAGAATTGATATCGCCGGTGCGAATCATATGATTGGACGGTTAACGCGCCGCACAGTACGCTACATCACGATCCACGCACCGTGAGGGCCGCGAGGGCTGGGCAGGTTCGCTGGGTCGTCTACACAACAACATCAGGAGACAGTCATGGCGAATACACGACGTGCCGCGTGTCGTGCGTTGGGCGCGCTCGCACTTTCCGCAGGCATCGGCGCGCTGACGCTGACCGCGCCCGGCGCTTATGCGCAGGACAAACAGATTACCCTCGGTTTCGCGCAAGTCGGCGCGGAAAGCGCATGGCGAACCGCCAACACCGAGTCGGTCAAATCCGCCGCAGCGGACGCGAAGATCAAGCTCAAATTCTCCGATGCGCAGCAGAAGCAGGAAAACCAGATCAAGGCGATCCGCTCGTATATTGCGCAGAAAGTCGATGTGATCGCATTCTCGCCGGTCGTCGAATCCGGCTGGGAGCCGGTGCTGCGCGAAGCCAAGGCCGCGAAAATTCCGGTGATTCTCACCGACCGTAACATCGACGTCAAAGACACGTCGCTGTACGTGACGATGATCGGCTCCGACTTCCTGGAAGAAGGCCGGCGCGGCGGTCATTGGCTCGAAGAGCACTATAAAGGCAGTCAAGGCCCCGTCAACATCGCCGAACTTCAGGGAACGGTCGGCTCGGCGCCTGCCAATGACCGGCACTCCGGTCTGATGGAAGTGATCAAGAACGACCCCAAATTTAAGATCATCGCGTCGCAAAGCGGCGACTTCACGCTGGCCGGCGGCAAGCAGGTCATGGAAGCGTTTATTAAAACTTATGGAAATAAAATAAATGTAGTTTATGCGCATAACGACGACATGGCGCTCGGCGCCATCCAGGCGATGGAAGAGGCCGGTATGCATCCGGGCAAGGACGTCGTCGTCGTGTCGTTCGACGCAACCAAGGGCGGCTTCCAGGCGATGGCCGCAGGCAAGATGAATGTCGACGTGGAGTGCAGCCCGCTGCTGGGGCCGCAACTGATGTCGGCGGTGAAGGATGTCGTGGCCGGCAAGCCGCTGCCCAAGCGCATCCTCACGGAAGAGACCGTCTTCCCGATGAGCGTCGCGGCGCAGACTCTGCCGACACGTAAGTACTGAAGCGAAGTACTCAGCTATCCTCATGATGTGCGCCGCGTCGCGGCGCAGAGAAGAGGAGACGCGCAGTACGGATAGATCGAACAGGTTTCTCCAGTGGTGCCTGGCCGCCCGGGCTGCTTCGGCAGCGGGCGGTCTCTTTTCAGACGGACGCTGTTGGAGCCTGCCGAACCCACGCATAGCCGATCGAGCGAGGTCCATGACCCATCCCGCTTCCGAGCCGAATCAGCCGGCTATCGGTGCCCACGGCACCCACGGCGCGAACGGCGCAACAGGCCCCGCGAACGCGCCCGAACCCATCCTGGCCACCGCCGGCGTCAGCAAGACATTCCCCGGCGTGAAGGCGCTGCAAGGAGTCGATTTTCGTCTCTTTCCCGGCGAGGTTCACACGCTGATGGGGCAGAACGGCGCCGGCAAATCCACCTTGATCAACGTGCTCACCGGCGTGGTCGCGCCGGATGCCGGCACGATCCGCCTCGGCGGCGAAGTGGTGGCGTTCGCCTCGCCGCAGGAGGCCGAAGCGGCTGGTGTGCGCACGCTGTATCAGGAAGTGAACCTGTGTCCGAACCTGTCGGTGGCCGAGAACATTTTCGCGGGCCGGCAGCCGAGGCGCTTCGGTGCGATCGACTGGCCCGACATCAAGCGGCGCGCCCAGGCCGCGCTGGCGCGCCTCGACGTGTCGCTCGACGTCACGCGCTCGCTCGACGCGTATCCGATCGCCGTGCAGCAGATGGTGGCGATCGCGCGAGCGCTGTCAGTCGACGCGCGCGTGCTGATTCTCGACGAGCCGACTTCGAGTCTCGACGACAGCGAAGTCGCGCAGCTTTTCAAAATACTTCGGCATCTTAAGCAATCTGGCATCGCGATTCTGTTCGTCACGCATTTCATCGAACAAACCTATGCGATCTCCGACCGCATCACGGTGATGCGCAATGGCGAGCGCGAAGGCGAATACCTTGCGCGCGATCTGCCGGCCGATCAACTGGTCTCGAAGATGGTCGGTCACGAGCGCATGAGCGCGCGGTTGCGTGAAGCCGCGCACGAAGCACAGGCAGCGCAAGCGGCGCACGAGTCCGACGAGAGCGTGCCGGCATCGCAGGGTGCGCAGCCATTCATGGAATTGCGCGGCGTGGGCCGGCGCGGCACGCTGCAGCCGATCGATCTCGACGTTCAGCCCGGCCAGATTCTCGGCCTCGCCGGCCTGCTCGGCTCCGGCCGCACCGAGACCGCGCGCCTGCTGTTCGGCGCGGACCGCGCGGACAGCGGCACGATTCTCGTCGGCGGCAAGGCGGTGCGGCTGCGCTCGCCGCGCGACGCGGTGCGCCACGGCATCGGCTATTGCGCGGAAGACCGCAAGAAAGAGGGCATCGTCGCCGAACTGTCGATCCGCGAAAACATCCTGCTTGCGCTGCAGGCGCGGCGCGGGTGGTGGCGCAAGATCAGCCGGCAGCGCGCGCGCGAACTGGCCGATCTGTGGATCGAGCGGCTCGGCATCAAGGCCTCGGACGCTGAACAGCCGATCGGCCTGCTGTCCGGCGGCAACCAGCAGAAAGCGCTGCTCGCGCGCTGGCTCGCCACCGACCCCAAGCTGCTGATTCTCGACGAACCCACGCGCGGCATCGACGTCGCCGCCAAGTTCGACATCATGGACCGCCTGTTGGCGCTGTGCGCGAACGGTCTGAGCATCCTGTTCATTTCGTCGGAGATCAGCGAGGTGCTGCGCGTGAGCCATCGCGTCGCGGTGCTGCGCGACCGCCGCAAGATCGCCGAAGTCGCCGGCAAGGCGTCGACCGAAGACAACATCTATCGACTCATCGCGGGGAGCGGCGAATGAAGCTATCGAACTGGTTCGCGCGCGACGGCGTCGAACGTCCGTTGATCTGGCCGTGCGTCACGCTCGCGTTGCTGTGCGGCCTGAATCTGTGGGTGAATCCGCATTTCCTGTCGCTGCGCATGCTCGACGGCCATCTGTTCGGCGCGCCGATCGACGTGCTCAATCGCGCCGCGCCGCTCGTGCTCGTCGCGATCGGCATGACGCTGGTGATCGCGACGCGCGGCATCGACATTTCGGTCGGCGCGGTGGTGGCGATCGCCGGTGCCGCCGCGGCCACGATTCTCGCGACGCAGCCCGTGCCGAGCGCGGGGCTGGTCGCGCAGGCGCTCGTGGCGGCGTTGATCGTCGGCGTGTTGAGCGGCATGTGGAACGGCGTGCTGGTGTCCTTTGTCGGCATGCAGCCGATCATCGCCACGTTGATCCTGATGGTTGCCGGCCGTGGCATCGCGCAGTTGCTGACGGCCGGGCAGATCATTCCGATCGGCGCGCCCGGCTATCTGTTCGTGGGCGGCGGTTACTGGCTCGGCGTGCCGTGTTCGGTGTGGATCGCCACGGTGGTCGTGCTGGCGACCGCGGCGCTCGTCGAAGGCACGGCGCTCGGGCTCTTCATTCGCGCGATCGGCGTCAATCCCGTGGCGACGCGTCTGGTCGGCTTGCGCTCCAAGGCGCTCGTGTTCGCGGTGTACGGCTTCTCGGGCTTGACCGCATCGATGGCGGGCATCCTGATCAGCTCGAATGTGCGCAGCGCCGACGGCAATAACGCCGGCCTGCTGCTCGAACTCGACGCGATTCTCGCGGTGACGCTCGGCGGCACGTCGCTGCTCGGCGGACGCTTCAGCTTTGCGGGTACGGTGCTGGGCGCGCTGATCATCCAGACGCTGACGTACACGACGTATTCGATCGGCGTGCCGCCTGAGGCGACGCTCGTCGTCAAAGCGGCCGTGGTGCTCGCGGTCAGCGTGATCCAGTCGCCGGCGGCGCGCGCTCTCGCGATGTCGGCTGGCGCGTCGGTCTTCAAGCAACGCGGGGTGGCACGATGAGACGACTTCTCGATGCCCTGGCGCATGTCGTCGATCCGCGCACGTTGCCGATCGCCGTCACGATCCTGTTGTTCTGCGCGCTGTTCGGCTTCGGCTCGGTGATGTACACCGGCTTCTTCTCATGGCAGGTGCTGCTCGACCTGCTGGTCGACAACGCATTCCTGCTGATCGTCGCGATCGGCATGACGTTCGTGATCGTGTCGGGCGGGATCGATCTGTCGGTGGGCTCGGTCGTCGCGCTGACGACCATTGTCGAGGCGGTCCTGTCCGAACACATGCATCTGTCGGTGTGGGTGATCATCCCGATCGTGCTGCTGATGGGCACCGTGTTCGGCGCGGTGCAGGGCGCGCTGATTCACTTCTTCCGTCTGCAGGCGTTCATCGTCACGCTGGCCGGCATGTTCTTCGCACGCGGCCTGTGCTTTCTGATCACGACGCAATCGATCACGATCACCGATCCGACGTTCCAGAAGATCTCGGCGTTTCGTCTCGACATCGGCATCGGCTCGGTCACGGCGAACGTGCTGATTGCGATGGTGACGCTGCTGGCCGCGATCTTCGTCGCGCATTTCACGCGCTTTGGCCGCAATGTGTATGCGGTGGGCGGCAATCCGCGTTCGGCGCTGCTGATGGGCCTGCCGGTCGCGCATACGAGGATCGGTGTATATGCGCTGAGCGGTTTCTGTTCCGCGCTGGGCGGCGCGGTGTTCACGTTCTATGTGCTCTCGGGCTATGGCTTGCAGGGGCAGGGCATGGAGCTCGACGCGATCGCGGCGACCGTGATCGGCGGGACCTTGCTGACGGGCGGTGTAGGTTATGTGATCGGCTCGCTGTTCGGCGTCGGCATTCTCGGCACGATCCAGACGCTGATCACGTTCGACGGCACGCTCAGTTCGTGGTGGACCCGCATCGTGATCGGTGCGCTGTTGTGCGCGTTCTGTCTGTTGCAACGATTGATCGAGCGGCACGCGAAGTCGGTGCGGCGGCCGGGCGGCACTGCCGCGGTGACGACGCCGGGGCATGGGCACGGACACGCGCATGGCGAAACGTCGGCCACGGCGTCGGATTCGCAGGTGCTTGGCCGAGGGGCGCCGGAGCAGGCGTGATGCGAGGCTGCGCATGCGTGGCCTGACTCAGGCGCTGAGCTGCCTGCCTCTGGTTTCGGGTAGCGTCAGCGCGGCGAGGATCACTACGCCATACGCGACTGCGGTAAATACGGCGATTGCATGGCCGGGCGTGATGGTTCGCGATAGGTGGTCAATCGCGAGTCGATGCACGTTGCGGCCACTCGCATCCTCGACGGACAACGGCCGCAATAAGACACAATGCACCCTCAGCGTCAAGGCGATACGAACGACGCTCAACGCGCGCTTTACTCGTTGCCTTGAAGAACCGGTCCACGATTTTCCCTGCCAATACGACGAACTGCCTGAGGCGGCTGTCCAATGGTGCGCAGGAACGCCCGCCTCATTCGTTCGCGGTCCGAAAAGCCGACCTCGGCCGCGATCACGTCCATCGATAGACGCCCTTTTTCCAGCATCAGCCGCGCGGCTTCCACGCGCAGATGTTCGACCGCCTTGGCCGGTGATTGTCCAGTCTCTGTGCTGAATGCGCGACTGAACTGGCGCGGACTCAGCCCGGCCACGTAAGCCAGTTCGTCGACGGTCAACGCGCTACGCAGATTGGCGCTCGCGTAGTCGATCGCCTTCTGGATTCTGTCGGACTTGGGGTCGAGGTCTAGCAGTGTCGAAAACTGCGACTGGCCGCCCGCGCGCCGGTGGTAGATGACAAGCCTGCGCGCCACCGAGCGCGAGACGTCCGGGCCATGATCCTTCTCGATCATCGCGAGCGCCATGTCGATCGTGGCCGTCATGCCTGCGGACGTCCAAACCGGGCCGTCCACGATGAAAATCTGGTCATCCTCGACGGCGACTTTCGGGAAACGGCGCTGCAGTTCGTGGGCGAAGCGCCAGTGGGTGGTGGCGCGCCTGCCGTCCAGAGCACCCGCTTCCGCAAGGATGAAAGCGCCCGTGCAGGGCGCCGCGATTCGTCTCGACGTCGTGAGCGCGCGCCTGACGAACGCGGTCAAGGGGCTGGAAACCATGTCCAGTTCAACGCCCGAGCCGAACATGACCGTATCGAATGTCGCGTCGCTGAAGGCGACCGTCTCGACGCGGATGCCTGCCGAGGACACGACAAGCCCTCCATGCTCGGACAGCACCGCGACGTCGTAAGCCCGCGCTTCCAGAACCACGTTCGCCAGCTCGAACGCGGTGACCGCCGCCAAGCCCAGCAGATAGAAATTCGGAAATACGACGAAGCCGATCGTGTGCATTGCATGTCCTGTGTCATGTCCTGAATCGCCGGTATATATGACATTTGAGACATGGTCAAGCGCGCTTATCCTTTGACTATGCACCGTTCGAGCAGTCCTTGGCCGACCGGGGCAATGCCGTAGATGTGAGCTTTCCGCCGCGCTGTCACGGCGGCTCCGTGAGGCCACCCCTAATCGCGTTTGAAACAACTTTCGTATGGATCGTCGACTACTGATACTCGCTCTGGGCATGTTCGCGATGGGGACGGACAACTTTGTCGTCGCCGGCATTCTTCCGGACGTCGCGGCATCACTGCATACCTCGGTCAGCTTGGCCGGCCTCATGGTGACTTTTTACGCCTTGACCTATGCGGTCGCGGCGCCCGTCATGGCGGCAGTCGCCGGTGGATGGCCGCGCAAGCTTCTGCTGGTGTCGGCGCTCGGCATTTTCGTCGCCGGCAACGCGATCAGTGCGCTCGCCACCGACTTGCACTGGGTACTGCTGAGCCGGGTGATGGCGGGGTTCGGCGCCGCGCTTTTTTCTCCGACGGCACTAGGCGTTGCCGCCGCGCTTGCAACGCCCGAGAAGCGCGGTCGCGCGCTTTCGACGGTAACGGTCGGCCTCACGGGGGCAACCGCGCTGGGTTCGCCGATCGGTACGTTTATCGGCGGATTCGGAAGTTGGAGAACGACGCTCTGGTTTGTCGCCATGCTCGGCATCGTGGCCATGATCGGCGTCTGGACATTGCTGCCGTCTGTTGCACGGCCGGCGACGGTCAAGCTCAGAGAGCGGCTCGTGCCGGTTCGGGACGTGCGGATCGCGCTCACCTTGCTCACTTCGTTGTTCGCTTTCGGCGGCTTCCTGATGGTCTACACCTATGCGGGGGTGGTCCTTGCACGGGTAACGCACGGCGACGAGCGCATCCTCGCGGGCATGCTGCTCCTGTGGGGCGTGGCGGCAACGGTCGGCAATGTGCTGTCCGGGCGGCTCGTCGATCGCTTCGAGAGTCGTAGCATCATCAACGCCATGCTTTGGCTCGCGATCATCAATTTCGGCGCGCTGCCCTGGACCTCCGCGCATGCACTCAGCGCCTTAACCGCGCTGTGCATCTGGGGAATTTGCGGATGGGGATTGATCGTCCCGCAACAACACCGCCTCGTGCAAATCACGCCGAAGGCAGCGCCGCTTTTACTCGCGCTGAACAACACGGCCACTTACGTAGGCCTCGCGGGCTCCAGCGTGGTCGGTGGCACGGTGCTTCAGTCGCTGGGTGTTCGTTATCTTGGCATCGTTGCGGCAGGTCTCATTGCTCTAGCCTTTATCCTGGCGGAGGCCGCGCATCGTTGCATCGAGCGCCCCGTGTCGGGCATCGGCCAACGGCCGGTCGTGAAACCGAGGCCGTCTGAGTTCTTGCGGCGGCCTGTGTTCTCCGTTGACCGCATGAACAGGCTGGCCCGAACAGTTAAACAAGGAGAGCGAGATGACAAGACGTCTCGACCAAACACAAGTCGCACCGGCAGGCATCAAAGCCTTGGGGAACGTTGATGGATACGCGATGCAACGTGGTCTTTCACCCATTCTCGTCGACCTCGCCTAACTGCGGATTTCACAGACTAACAAGTGCGCCTGCTGTCCGGATATGCACACGCGCGATCTGCTGAGCAATGGGCTGAAGGTGGGAAAGCTGGCGCTGGTGCAAAGCGGTTGCGGACCACATCGCGGTTCACGGCCTGGTTAGCCACTCTCCAACCGCCGCCGGGCCGTCGCCACAAGTCTGTCGAACGAAAGCCCGCTGGCCGCCAGCGCTGCGGCACCCGGGAAATGCTCGCGCGTGATGTCGGTCAATACCTGCCCAGGCGGCGCTTCGATCAGCACGCGCGCGCCCATTTCCTGCATCGCGGTGAGCGCGTCGAACCAGCGCACGGTGTAGCGCATGTTGGTCGCGAGATCGTCTCGGATCGCGTCGGCCGTATACAACGGTCGGCCGCCGCGATTGCCGATATAGGTGCTGCGCGGTGCTTGAAAGGGGACCTGGCTGGCGTAGGCGAGCAGTTCGTCGCTGGCTTGCGCGAGCAACTCGCAATGCGACGGCACGCTCACGGCGAGCCGGGTGGCTTTACGCGCACCCGCGGCCTGCGCGCGGACGATGAATGCGTCCAGCGCGTCGTTTGCACCCGCCACGACGATCTGGCGGGGGGCATTCACATTGCCGATGTAGACGTGTTGCCGGTTCTCATCCGCATGCCGCGCGGCGAGTGTTTCCAGTTGATGCTCAGTCAAACCCGAGATCGCCGCGAGGCTATATCCGGATGGATATGCCGCTTCCATCAGTTCGGCACGTCGCCGCACCATTTTCAACGCGTCAGCGAACCGCACTGCGCCGCAGCTGACCGCTGCCGCATACGCACCGACCGACAGCCCCGCGCTGATCTCCGGCGCGAGCTGTTCGTCAGCCAACGCGCGCGTCACGGCCACGCCCGCGATCGTCAAGCCGACCTGCACGGCAACGGTCGAACGGAGCGCGTCCGGCGTGTCCAGGGTCAACGCGTCGACGCCGAGTACGTGCGAGGCTTCTTCCAGTGTGTCACGCACCGCGCGATGCTGCGGCAAACTGTGCAGGAAGCCATCGGTCTGCGCGCCCTGGCCGGGAAAAAGCAGCGCGAGCATCAGACGGCACCGCTTTGACTTGTGCGAGGGACTGCGTGTGCCCACGGATCGGCAATCAATTGCGGCCCGCTTGCATGGCGTGCAATCACGCGCGCTTTGCCCGCAGCCCACTCGGCCAGCGCGACACCGCCCGCCGGCGTTTCGAGTTGCGCATCGACACGGATGCCGATGCGTTTCGCAAGTGCCTGCAGTTGATCGAGTAACGCGTGGGCGCCGTCTCGCGCGAGCGGTTCGGGTGAGCGAATCAGCAGATCGAGATCGCTCGATTCGCTCACTGTCGGTACGCGCGTGGCCAGTTCAAAACCGGCGCTGCCCGTCGGGCCCCAGACAAAACCCGCCAGCGGACTGCCCGTGTCGCTCAGCAAAAAAGCGAGCGCAGCGAAAGGAGGCAACGTATCGCGACCCATCGGCGGCTCGGTTTGCCCCAAGCTCTCCGGCGAGACCACAGTCACGACATCGGCCGCACGCACCCACGTGCCATAGCGCTGCGCCCGCTCGACACCGCGCACGCCGACCGCCACGAACCCCTCGGCAACCGGCGCGCGTCTGACGACCGCATACGGCGCGCGCTCGAATGCCTCACGGACCCATGCCGGCTCGTCATCGAACACACGCAGTTGCTGCAAACCCAGCAAGTCGTGCGGACGCCACCTCGTATCGCACGACAACGCGTGTTCGGCAACGAACGGCGGTGCCGCGCAGACTCGCATCACACGGCATCCCATTGTTGCGCAAGCCGCCGCCGCACCTCGATCGACGCCGCGCGGTTCTTCTGCGCCGCCGCCGATTCCAGCCGATGCGCGAGCGTGTGCCCGCCGTCGCGTGCGCTGCGAATCTGCGCGCACAACACCTGGCGCACACGCTCGATCTGCGCGGCATCCGGCGCATCCGCATCGACACCCTCGATCAGCTGATCGAGCAGCCCGAGCTTCGCGAACGACGCCATCGAATACGACATCGGGACGATCGTTTCGCCGAGCGCGTCGAGTGCTTCGACCGTGCGGCGCGTGACGCGCGCGGCCGCTTCCTTGCCCATCGCGTGGACCATCGTGCCGGGCGCGTCGAGCGCGACGATGCGGTTGGCCTGATAGCCGTGCGCGAGGAACGCGCCCGACATCGCCGGCCCGACGATCAGCGCGATCACCGGATGACCCGCGTCGCGCGCCGACGCATACGCATCGACGGCGGCCGCGCAGGCTAGATGGATGCCGAGCATTTCCTCGCGATAGCCATACGCCTGGCTCTTCACATCGACGATCGCGACGATCGGCCGGCGCGTGCCGCTCGCGTCGTCCTGCGCGATGGTTTCGCGCACGGCGCGCGCAAGCTGCCAGCCCTGTTCGAGGCCGACCACGTTGTCGGTTGCACGCGGGAAGCGGTTCGCGGGATCGGGCACGACCGTGATGAAGCGCGCGGTTTCGCCGCCGAGCGGCGCATCGCCGCTCCATACCGGCGCCTGACCGGACGGATCGCCGACGAGTGCGTGGAACCAGCGCGCGCCCCGGCTCAATTGAGTGTCGCTCATGCTTGCTCCTTGCGCGCGGCGTGCTGAACATGGGGGTTGTACACGTCACGCATGCTCTGCGGTGTGACGTCGGCCGGGTCGATCTGCGCGAGCCGGTTCAGGAACACGTCGACCTGTTCGCTGCGATGCGCGGCCGGCACGCCGTGCTTGAACGCCGCATGCACGGCGGCGCGCAGCGCATCGGCATCGTCGTCGACCAGGTGATCGGCGAGCGCGCTCGCCGTGCGCTGTTCACCACCGATCAGTTGCCACACGCGACGGCGATCACTGGCATCGAGCTCGTCGATGCCGGCTTCCTGCTCGATCACTTCGGGACCGTTCATACCGAGCCGGCCCTGCTTCGTCACGATCAGATACGAGCACAGCGCCGCTGCGAGCGACATGCCGCCGAAGCAGCCGACCATCCCCGCGATCACGCCGACCACCGGCACGTGCCGGCGCAAAGCGACGATCGCCGCCTGCATCTCCGCGATCACCGCGAGACCCAGGTTCGCCTCCTGCAGCCGCACGCCGCCGGTTTCGAACAGCACGACGGGACGCACGAGCTTGCCGCGCTCGCAGTCGCGCAGCGCCATCTCGAGCGCGGCGGCGATCTTGCTGCCCGACACTTCGCCGATGCTGCCGCCCTGGAACGCGGACTCGATCGCGGCGACGACGGCGGGCTCGCCGTCGATCGTGCCGCGCGCGATCACGCAGCCGTCGTCGGCCTGGCAGACGACGCCTTGCAGTGGCAGCCACGGCGACTCGATCCTGTCGAACGGGCCGAGCAATTCGCGAAAGCTGCCCGCGTCGAGCAGCGAGCGCGCGCGTTCGCGCGCGGGTAATTCGATGAAGCTGTCGCGCAATAGCGGCGCGCAATGGGCGCTTGCACTCGTGTTCATGCGTCGTCTCCTTCTTCAGCGGCTTCGACCGCTTCCGCGAGCCGCAACGCGACCACGCCGGGCGTCGCGCCGAAGTCGTTGATTTCGATTTGCGCGGCGCCGTCGTAGCGGGTGAAGAAACGGTCGAGCACGCTCTTCCAGATGTGGCTGTAGCCGTCGACGCTGGTGCGCACGACCACATGCGCGGCGAGCGAGCCGCTGGGATCGGTGGGCGAGAGCAGCACCTCCAGATCGCCCGAACCCACCACGCCGACATGCGCGCGGGTCGTGACGGCGCGTTGCGCCGGATAGTCGAAGGTCAGATGTTCCATGGGTCTGGGCTCCGGCCGGCGTGGTGGTGCGCCAGCATGTCGAGAAAAAGGGTGGCGGCGAGCAGATCGGCTGCGCCGCCGGGCGATGCGTTGAGCGACAGCAATTCGTGGTCGAGCGCGGCCAGCGCGGCGCGGCCCGCCGGCGTCGAACTGCCGCCGGCTTGCAGCACGCGGCGCGCGCCGTGCTGTCCGGCGTGCAGACCGGGCAAGCCCGCGCGATGCAGCAGGCAGGTGTCGTCGAGCGAGGCCATGATCGCGAGCAAGGCATCGACGCGCGCGGCGTTTTCGTCGATGCCTTTGGCCCGCCCCGCGAGCAGGGCGGGCAGGCCGACATCGATCACGTGCGGGAAGCCGTCTTGCGCTTCGCGGCGAGCGCCGCCGACCTGGTAGCGCTGTCTTGCGCGTTCGCCGTGACTGTCGGAGGGGGCGGCGAAGCGGTCCGGGAAGCAGGCGATTTGCGCGGCGCGCGTGCAGATCGGCGACGCGTCTGGATGCTCAGTATTGCCAGGGGTGGATGGAGCCTCGGACGACAGTGTGGACGCAACCCCGCATCCGCCCATTGTCGCCCCCGCGACCAGCAAACCGACGATCCAGATCGCGCCACGATGCGCGTTGCTACCGCCGGTGGCCCGCAACATGTCCTGCTCGCCGGCGCGGCCGATCTGCGCGAGTTCGGTGCGCAGCAGCGCCGACGGTTCGCCGCGGCGGCGCGCTGTGCGCGCGAGCGCGGCGAAAGTCGGTTCGAGCGCGCGTGCGGAACGCAGCATCGTCACGAGATCCAGGTCGTGATGCGCGCCGCTGCCGCGCCGGTCGACCAGCGCGGGCTTGGGCGTGAGCTGCGCTTCTTCGATCAGCGCGGTGATCGCGTAATAGGCCAGTTGCGCGTCGGACGGCAAGGTGCGGCGCGAATCGGCGCGCGAGGCAGGCACACCCGCGCGAGGCGATGCCGCCTTGCCCTCCAGCGCGGACGATCGCTGCTGCGCGCGCTTCACCCAGGCAGCGGGCGCCATCGTCACCAGCTCCTGAAGCGCGCCGGCGGCGCGTACAGACCGCCCGACCACGTCACCAGATCGTCGATGCTGCGTGCGGCCAGCAGCGAACGCTTGGCTTCGCCGCGCCGGATGCCGAGGTCTTCCGGATACGCGACGATGCCGCGCCGGCGCAGCTCGGCCGTCTTTTCAGGCTTGGCGCGCAAGCCGATCGGCGTGACGCCGGCCACGGCCGCGACTGCCGCGCGCCGCTCGTCGATGCCTTCGGCCTTGTGCAGATGCGCGATGCCTTCCTCGGTGACGACGTGACTTACGTCGTCGCCGTAGATCATCACCGGCGCAACCGGCATGCCGTTTTTCGCGCCGACCGCGACCGCGTCGAGTTCATCGACGAAAGTGGGTTCGCCGCCTTTCTTGTAGGTCTCAGCCAGTTGCACGACCAGCTTCTGGCCGCGCGACACCGGGCCCTGGTCCTTCAGCAGCTTGAGCCATGCTTCGCTCGAATGACGCCGGCCGCGCGGATCGTGGCCCATGTTCGGCGCACCGCCGAAGCCGGCGAGACGTCCGCGCGTGACGGTCGACGAATTCGCGTCGGCGTCGATCTGCAAGGTCGAGCCGATGAACAGATCGACGCCGTACTGCCCGGCCAGTTGGCACAGCACGCGATTCGAGCGCAGGCTTCCGTCGTTGCCGGTGAAGAACACGTCGGGACGCGCCTCGATATACGCCTCCATGCCGACTTCGCTGCCGAAGCAATGAATGCTGTCGACCCAGCCCGATTCGATCGCGGGAATCATCGTGGGATGCGGATTGAGCGTCCAGTTGCGGCAAATCTTGCCCTTCAATCGGAGCGATTCGCCGTAGGTCGGCAGCAGCAATTCGATCGCCGCGGTATCGAAGCCGATGCCGTGATTCAGCGACGTCACACCGTACGGCTCATAGATGCCGCGAATCACCATCATCGCGGTGAGCACCTGCAGGTCGCCGATGTGGCGCGGATCGCGCGTGAACAGCGGCTCGACGGCGAACGGCCGGTCCGCCTGCACGATCACGTCGACCCATGAGCCCGGAATGTCGACGCGCGGCAGTTCGTCGACGATCTCGTTGACCTGCACGATCACGATGCCGTGCCGGAACGCGGCGGCCTCGGCGATAGTCGGCGTGTCCTCGGTATTCGGGCCGGTGTAGAGATTGCCGTGACGGTCGGCCTTTTCCGCGCACAGCAGCGCGACGTGCGGCGTCAGATCGACGAACATGCGCGCGTACAGTTCGACGTACGTATAGATCGCGCCGATTTCCAGCTGGCCGTCTTCGAGCAGTTGCGCAACCCGCAAGCTCTGCGGCCCGGCAAACGAAAAGTCGACCTTGTGCGCGATGCCGCGCTCGAACAGCGTCAGATGCTCAGGACGACTGATGCTCGAAATCAGCAGATGCACGTCGTGCAGCTTTTGTGGATCGACCTTGGCGAACGAGCGGGACAGAAAGTCGGCCTGCTTCTGGTTGTCGCCTTCGAGCGCGACGCGGTCGCCGGGCTGGATCAGCGTTTCGAGCGCATCGACGATGCGGTGGGTCGGCAGGATGCCGTCTTCGAGCCATGGAGCAATGGCCGTGAGGCGACGGTTCTTCTCGTCGCGGCGCGTGGTCCATGAACGGGCGGCGGGTAATGACGCAGAGGCTTCGGCGGGGCGGTTCATCGGCTCGGTCAACTCCCGGTGGTAGTGCGCGGGCGTCTGCCGCGCGGCTTCGGTTGATTCGCAAGCGCGGCTTCCGCCTGCGCGCGTTCGGTCAGAAAACGATGAAGCAGCTCGCCGGTGCCGAGCAGATGCGCGACGACGAGCGACTGGGCCATCGGGATGTCGCGGCGCTGCACGGCGTCGAGCAGCGCGGCATGCTCATTGTCGGACTCGCCCTTGTACGCGGGCAAGCCGAATTTCAGGCGCAGATAGCGTTCGCCGCGCCGATGCAGCATGCCGATCATGTCCTCGAGTTGCGGACGCCCGGCGGGCGCATACAGGCTCATGTGAAACGCGACATTGCGCGCGACATACAGCGACGGCTCAGGCTCGCGTTCGGCGGCGTGGCACAGGTTTGCCGCTTCGCGCAGCGTCGCGGCGCTGTGGTTGGGAATCGCAAGGCCGATCGCGAGGCTCTCCAGGGCGGAGCGGATCTCGTAGATCTCGCGCGCTTCGTCCGCCGACAACGGCGCGACCGTTACGCCTTTATGCACCGCGCCTCTCACCCAGCCTTCGCTCTCGATCTGGCGCAGCGCCTCGCGCACCGGAATCGCGCTGACGGAGAAGTGCCGCGCGATCGCGTCCTGGCGCAGTGGCGCGCCAGGCGCCAGCGTGCCGTCGACGATCGCCGTGCGCAGGGCCTCCGCGATCACACGCGAAGTGCTCTCGCGCGGCGCCGCCGCGGGTAAAAGCGGACCGCGTGCCGGGGCGTCCAGGGGAAAACCATCTATTGCGTCGCTCATAGTATCAAATATTATATATAAAAAGACGCGCTTTACACGCGGACAAACCCGGAAAATTTTTTGCCGGGTCGACCCGCAGGCCGCTCCTCCGTCGTACGAGGGCGGCCCGTATCCATTCACCTGCGCGCGCCGTTCCATGTCGTTCCCGGTAGTTCCGATTACGTACGCCCGCCATAGGGCCGGAGGAGCATGATGAATTCACTGACCGACGGTACACCGGTCGCGCGGCGCCGCACGCCGCTCAATCGTTCGCAGATCGTAGGTTTCTGGGGAGCATGGGCCGGCTGGACGCTCGACGGGATGGACTCGTTCATCTACGCGCTCGTGCTGACGCCGGCCTTGACCGAGCTGTTGCCGCGCTCCGGCTTTGCGGCCACGCCGGCAAACGTGGGTCTCGCCGGCTCGATCCTGTTTGCGCTGTTCCTGGTGGGGTGGGGGCTGTCGTTCATCTGGGGGCCGCTCGCCGACCGCTTTGGACGCACCAAGGTGCTGGCCGGCACCATCTTCACGTTCGCGATTTTCACGGGGCTCGCCGCGACGTCTTCGAACGTGTGGGAACTCGGCATCTATCGCTTCATTGCGGGCGTCGGCATCGGCGGCGAGTGGGCGCTGGCGGGCACCTATGTAGCCGAGGCGTGGCCGGAGGATCGCCGCAAGATGGGCGCGGGTTATCTGCAAACGGGCTACTACGCGGGCTTCTTTCTCGCGGCGGCGCTCAACTACACGATCGGCGTGCACTTCGGCTGGCGCGCGATGTTCCTCACCGGCGCCGTGCCGGTGGTGGTCGCGATTCTGATCCTGCTGCGCGTGAAAGAGCCGGAGAAGTGGCAGAAGGCCGAAGCCAACGCCGTGCGCAGCAAACCGCTGCGCGAAATCCTCGGACCGGCTTATCGGCGCAGGACCTGGGTAGCGTGCATCCTGTTGACGATTGCGATCATCGGCTTGTGGGCGGGTGCGGTGTACGAGCCGTCCGCGGTGATTCAGCTGGCGACCCGCGCCGGCATGGCGAAGGCCGATTCGATCAGGATGGCGTCGGTGGCGACGGGGCTCCTGTCCATCGCGACGATCATCGGCTGTCTCGCGTTGCCGCCGCTCGCCGAGCGCATCGGCCGCAAGAAGACTCTGGCGATTTACTTCGCCGGCATGGCGGTGTCGATCGCCGGCAGTTTCGGCTGGGCGTTCTATCTGCCGAACGGGCTTGCGCCGTTCATCGCATGGCTCTGCGTGCTGGGCTTTTTTGGCGGCAATTTCGCGTTGTTCAGCCTGTGGCTGCCGGAGCAGTTCGAAACCCGCGTGCGAGCCACGGCGTTCGCATTCTGCACGTCGTTCGGGCGGTTTGTCGGCGCGGGGGTCAACTTTCTGCTCGGTGCTGCGGTGCTGCGCATGCATACGCTCGGCGTGCCGGTCGCGTTGACGGCGCTCGTGTTCGTGATTGGTCTGTTCGTGATTCCGTTCGCGCCTGAGACGAAGGGGGAGGTGTTGCCGCAGTGATGTTGGCCGGGTGGCGTGAATAGGTCTTCAGCACGAATTATGGCGGCCAGCCTGCGTGAGTGGATTCAGCACAGCGTTGTCTGAATCCATCGCGTTTTATAGAATCGGTTCGGTATCCTGATGACTTTGCGGTCAGCCGGTACCTATGTGCTGTGAGACGGGATCTCAATCCGCGTGCCGCCGCGCCTGCCCACGAGTGCGCAGCAACGACAGCAGCGGCCAGCCCAAATTGACCCCGAGGCTCGCCACCACGATCAGCCCCATGCCCGCGAGTTGCGGCAGCGACAGCGCCCGGCCGTACACCACCGCATCCACCACGATCGCGGTGAGCGGGTAGACGAACAGCAGCACCGCGATCACCGGCGTGCTCAGCCTGGGCAGTGCGCCGTAGATCAGCACATACGCCAACCCCGTATGCAGCACGCCCATGCCGACCAGCCAGAACCACTGCATCGGGCCGATATGCTCCGCGCCGAGCGGCGCAATGAACGGCAGACACACCACGCCGACCGCGCATTGCGCGAGCGTCAGCAGATGCGGCCGCAGATCGCCGAGCCCTTTGGCGATCAGCGTGACGCTCGCATACAGCAGCGACCCCACCAGCGCCTCGCCAATTCCGATCAGATAACCCGTATGGCCCTGCAGATTCCCGGTGGCCGCGACGCCCGAGGCGAGCACGAGTCCGATGAAGGCGGTCGCGATCCAGCCGAGCCGATCCATGCCGAGCCGCTCGTTGAACAGCGCCGCGCCGATCAGCACAACCCAGAACGGCTGCACGTGGAACACCACCGTCGCCACGGCAATGCTGGTGCGATGGATCGCGTCGAAGAAGCCGACCCACTGCGTGACCATCAGCACGCCCGAGAGCAACGCGAGTGCGACGGTCCGGCGCGTGAAATGTGAGCGCGTGAAAAAGCCCTTCCACGCGCAATACGCGGCAAGCGACAGAAAGCCGAACAGGCAGCGAAAGAACACGAGCGTCAGCGCGCCGAGCCGCGCCTCCTCGACGAAGACGCCTAGCGTGCCCATCAGCAGGCCGCCGCTCGCGAGAGTGATCGCGCCTTGTTGACGTTGGGTGAGGGACATGCGAAGCGGCTCCGAGACGGGATATGCCGAGTATTGCGCGGCTTGCGTGGCACCGACAAACGAATTAAATTGAGTAATTCCATCAGCCGGATTGATAAATCATGCACCCCGAATTCGACGTCGACCTGTTGCGCAGCTTCGTCGCGGTGGTGGAGACAGGCAGCTTCACCAAAGCGGCGACCACCGTGCATCGCTCGCAGGCGGCCGTCAGCATGCAGATCAAACGGCTCGAAACCATGCTCGGCACCACGCTGTTCGCGCGCAATACACGCAATCTGTCGCTCACTCGGCCCGGCAATACGCTGCTGGAATACGCGCGGCGCGTGCTCGCGTTGCACGAGGAGGCGTGGTCGGCGATCGTGCGGCCCGAGGTGACGGGACGCGTGGTGCTCGGCGCGCCGGACGACTACGTCTCGTCGCTGCTGTCGCCGGTGTTGCGGCGTTTCTCGAACCTGTATCCGCATGTGGAGATCGAGATCGTCTGTGCGCAAAGCACGTCGCTCGCGCCGATGCTGGCCGATAACAAGATCGATCTCGCGTTCGTCACGCGCGACCGCAAATTGCGCGGCGAATTCGTGCGCAGCGAGCCGATGGTGTGGGTGGGGGCATCGGTGGATACGCCGGTGCTGGCGGCGTCGCCGTTGCCGGTGGGACTCTATGAGCCCGGTTGCGTCGCGCGCCAGCATACGCTGGCCGCTCTGGACGGCGCGCGGATCCGCTATCGGGCGGCGTTCAGCAGCGCGAGCCTGATGGGTCTGGTGGCGACCGTGGATGCGGGGTTGTCGGTGATCGCGCTCACGCGTTGCAGCGTGCCGGCGCGGCTCGCGATTCTCGGCGAAGCGCAAGGCTTGCCGAAGATCGCGCCATTGGAAATCGTGGTGGCGCGCAGCGCCAAATCGGACCGGCCGACCTGCGATTATCTGGCTGCGCAGATGGTGCAGGATCTGTCGTTGCGGGCGCCGGCGCGTGGGGTATAGATCACAAGTGCGATGGGGGCCGTCCGCAACCCGGCCATTCCTAACCACGCAGATAAGCCGTCACCTTCCCATCCACCGCGAGCCGCACCTGTTCTCCCGGACGCGGACACAGATAACCGGGCACGCGTGCGCGCACCATCGTCCGCGACGCCGACTGCAATTGCAGCGCCACAGCGGCGTCCTGCCCCTGAAAGATCACATCGGTGACGATGGCCTCATAAGCCATGCCATCGGCTGTGCTCTCATCGGCGCGCAGCAGGCGGATCTGTTCGGGCCGCAGCATCACATCGACCATGCCGTTGCCTATCGGCGCGGCCAGTGTCAGTTCGCCGAGTTCGCAGCTCACGCAATCGCGCTCGGCCAGCCCCGGCAGCAACACCGCCTCGCCGACGAACGACGCCAGTTCGCGCGTCACCGGCCGCTGGTACAGCATCTCCGGCGTCGCGGTCTGGATCAGCCGGCCGTTCCAAAGCACCGCCACTTCGTGCCCGAGCGACAACGCCTCGGATTGATCATGTGTGACCAGCACGGCCGTCGCGCCGGCGGCGGCCAATGCGCTCGCCACCGCTTGCCGGGTTTCGAGCCGCAACGCGGCATCGAGCGACGAAAATGGCTCGTCGAGCATCACCAGCTTTGGTGCTGGCGCCAGCGCCCGGGCCAACGCGACTCGTTGCTGCTGACCGCCCGACAACTGCTGCGGCGCGCGCGTGCCGAACTCCGCCGGCAAGCCGACCAGTTCGAGCAACTCGGCCACCCGATGCCGCGCGCGCCGCTGCATGCGCGGCAAGCCGAACACGATATTGTCGGCGACCGACAGATGCGGAAACAGCGCGCCTTCCTGCGGCACGTAACCGATGCGGCGCTGCTCCGACGGCATATGCAGGTTGTCGTCGGCGACCCGGCGTCCGTCGATGTCGACGCTGCCGCCATCGGCGCGTTCGAAACCGCACAGCAGACGCAGCAAGGTGGTCTTGCCGCTGCCTGACGGGCCGAGCAGCGCGAGCAGCGTGCCGCGCTCGACCGACAGGTCGATGCCGTGCAGCACCGGCTGGCCGTCGAACGATTTCCGCAGTCCGCGGATACGAAGTTCGCTCATGAAAATCCGATGTTAAAAGGGCGTGGGTTCAGCGGTATCTTCAGCGACATCGACCACCTCAACCCCGCTCGCCAAGCAGCGCCGACCTGCCCAGCAGCGCGAACAACAGCCCCGACGCAAGCAGCGAAATACCGGTGAGCAATGCCGCATACGGCGCGGCCGCGGCAAAGGCCATCGTCGACGTATCGGCCCACACCTGGGTGGCGAGCGTTTGTGTGTCGAGAGGCGAGAGCAGCAGCGTCGCGTTCAATTCGGTGACGACGGAGATGAACACCATCGCCGCCGCGGCGCCCAGTCCAGGCCCGGCGAGCGGCAGCATCACGCGAAAGAGCGTTTGCGACCAGTTCAGGCCGAGCGCGCGTGCGGTTTCCTCGAGACGCGGCTGCGCCTGCATGAACGCGGCGCGCACGCTCACCAGCGCGATCGGCATGAATAGCATCGCGTAGGCGATCACGAGCAGCGTCGCGCTTTGATAAAGCGGTTGCAGCGCGTGCACCGCGAGCGACACGATCGCCAACGCGATCACCAGACCCGGCACGCCTTGCGCGAGAAACACCGTGCGCTCGAACAGCGTCGCGAAGCGGCCCGGATAACGCACCAGCAGGAACGCGAGCGGGACCACGAGCAAGGTGGTCAGCAGCGCCGCCGCGAGGCCGAAACCGAGCGACGACAGCGTCGCGTTGAACAGCAGTTCGGGCGACACGTCGGCCGGCGTGACAGCCGCCGCGCCCGGCTGCGTGAGCCAGTAGCCGATCATGCCGAGCGGCACGCCGAGCGTGGTGATCGTCAACAGCGCAAAGCCCGCGACGACGACCCAGCGCCATGCGCCGAGGTCATAGCGCAACACCGCGCGCCGCGTGCCGCGATCGACGCGCTCGTAACGCGCCGCGCCGCGCACGCGAAACTCGAACGCCAGCACGATCAGGCAGATCACGATCAGCAGACATGCGAGCAGCGAAGCACCGCCGCCATCGAAACTGGTGCGGAAATCCGCGTAGATCTGCGTGGTGAAGGTGCGAAAGCGCAGTAGCGTGAAGGCGCCGAATTCGGACAGCACGCCGAGCGCCACCAGCAACATGCCGCCGAGCAACGCCGGCCGCAATTGCGGCAGCACCACGCGCACGAAACTGCTCCAGCGATTGCAGCCGAGCGCGCGCGCACTTTCTTCGAGCGCCGGGTCCATGCCGCGCAGCGCGGCGGCGACCGGCAGATAGACGAGCGGGAAATACGCGCAACTCAGCACCAGCAGCGCGCCGTTGAAGTCCTGCAGATCCTCGCTGAGCGAGACCCATGCATAGCTGGAAATGAAAGCGGGCATTGCGAGCGGCGCGGCGCTGAGCACCGCCCACATGCGGCGTCCCGGCAAATGCGTGCGTTCGACGAACCATGCGGCCGCCGTGCCGACCACCGCGCACACGAGCGTCGTCGCCACGGTGATCATCAGCGTGTTGACCAGCAGTTCGCCGACCAGCGGGCGGAACACGAGATCGAGCGCCTCGGCGGCGCCGAAGCTCGCGGCGCGCCAGAACGTAAACGCAATCGGCAGCAGCACCAGCAAAGCGCTGAGCGCGGCCGCCGCGAATAAACCGCGCGGCGCGCGCGAGCGGGTGCGCGCCGGGGCGGGGGAGACAGCCGGTGGCCCGGCTGACAGCGCTTCGCTCATTTACAGCAGACCGGCCTGGCGCAGCAGCTTGCCGGCCTGGCTGTCGTCGCCGAGTTGCTGGATCGTCAGCGCAGGCGGGCTCAATTCGGTGAACGGTTTCAGGATCGGGTCCGGTGCCACACCCGCATGCAGCGGATATTCGAACATCACGTGGCTGTTCGCCATCAACCGTTGCGCCCGTTCGCCGACCAGGTACGCGAGAAACTTCTGCGCACCGTCCGCATTGTGCGCGGTCTTCAGCACCGCCGCACCCGACGCGTTCACCAGCGCGCCGGCGTCGCCGTTGCCGAAGTGATGGATCGCGCTGCGGGTCTTCGCGTCGCCGAGTTCGGCATGCAGGCGCGTCCAGTAGTAATTGTTGATCAGACCGGTCGCGACGCCGCCGCGGTTCACCGCGGCCACCACGCCTTCGTCGTCGTCGAAAATCTGCGCGTTGGCTTTCAGACCCTTGAGCCATTGCACGGTTTGCTCTTCGCCCTTGAGCGCGAGCACGGCGCTCACGAGCGGCAGGAAGTCGCCGTCGCTCGGCGCGATGCCGATCCTGCCTTTCCACTCCGGCTTGGCGAGATCGAACAGCGATTGCGGCAATTGCGACGGCTGCAGTTTGGTCGTGTTGTACGCGAGCACGTTTTCACGCGCGGTCACCGCCACCCACACGCCGCCCGGCGAGTTGAAACGCGTCGGCACGGCGGCGAGCGTTTCGCTATCCACCTTGGCGAGCAGGCCTTTTTCTTCGAGCAGCATCAGCTCAGGCGAGTTCTCGGTGAAGTACACGTCGGCGGGCGACGCGGCGCCTTCCGCGACGATCTGCGCGGCCATCGCCGGGCCTTCGCCGTTGCGGATCTTCACCGAAATGCCCGACTGCTTCTCGAAGTCTTTCGCGAGCAGATTGACGACCTGCTCGTGTTGCGCGTTGTACAGCGTGATCGAAGCGGCATGCGCCGCCGACGGCACCGTCGCGAAAGCGGCCAGCGTAAGCGCGGCCACGCTGCCGAGCAGGCGCAGGCGGGTGCCAAATCGAGAATGAGCCATGTTCCAGAAATCCCGTTGTGATGAGGTTGGTTGATCTAAGTGGTGTGCTTCAGGGCCGTGCGTTACGTCTCGAACAACCCCGCGCCGATATACAAACCCGGCTTCGCCCCCGGCGGCACCGCGAAGATCGCGCTGCCGACATGGGTCGTGAACTGGTTCATCATGTCGAACTTCGCGAGCCTGTCGTTGATCGGAATGAAGCCGGCGCGCGGGTCGCTCTGATGCGCGATGAAAATCAGCCCTGCGTCGTATTCGGTTTCCTGGCGCCACGGCGGCCAGCGTTCGATATAGAAGTTCGTGCCGTCGTTATACGAGTACGAGCGGCGCAGAATCTGCGCGCCCTTGTTGCTCGCCTGATTCGACAGACGCACGTGCGAGTTCTCCGGAATCACCGGATTGCCGTCCTTGTCCTCTTCCTTCAGGTCCACCGCGTCGAACTCGTTCTTCTTGCCGATCGGTGCGCCGCTGTACTTGTGTCGCCCGAACACCTGTTCCTGGAAGCCCAGCTCCATGTTGTCCCAGTGTTCGAGCGTGATGCGGATGCGCCGCACGACGGTGTAGGTGCCGCCTTCCATCCACGGCGCGTCGGCGGAAGCGCCGGCCCAGACGAATTCGTTCATCAACTGCGGCTTCGCGATCGACGGGTTGTTAGTACCGTCCTTGAAGCCCATCAGATTGCGCGGCGTCTGCCCGCGCGGGCCCGACAGGAACCCGGCCTGGCCCCAGCGCATCGCTGCGTTGCCGTAGACCATTCGCGTCAACTGGCGGACCGCGTGAAACGCGACCTGTGGGTCGTTCGCGCACGCCTGAATGAAGAGGTCGCCACCGGTTTTCTCGGGGATCAGCTGGTCGCCGTTAAAGCGCGGCAGATCGACGAGCGCGGCGGGGCGGCGCGCGGCGAGGCCGTAGCGGTCCTTGCCGTCTTTCGTGAAGAGGCCCGCGCCGAAGCCGAACGTGATCGTCAGCGCGTTGGGGCCGAGGCCGAGCACGTCGCCGGAATCGGGCGCGGATTTGTTGTCGCCGGCATCGCCCGTCGGCAACGCGGCGGCCGTATTGCCTTGCGTAAGACGCGCGGCGGCATCGGTCCACGCGCGCAGCAGCGCGATCACGTCGTCGCGTTTGTCGGTCGTCAGATCGAGTGCGGCGACGTACGTGTGACTCTGCTGCGGCGTGACGATGCCGCCTTGATGCAGCCCGTAAAACGGCTCGACCGCCATCTGCGGATCGGTGCTGCGCGTCGAGGCTTTCGCGAGCGCGCTCTGGGGCGCGGCGAGGCCTGCGCCGAGACTCGCGCCGGCGGCGACCGCGGCGCCGCCCGCCTTCAGAAAACCGCGCCTTGATGGCCGCGGAGGCCGTGGGGGTTGATCGTCTTTCATGGTTACTTCACCTTCGCCTTCATCGTCGCGAGAGCGCGTGACGCTCACTTCGCGAGCACCAATGTATTCACGTCGTCCTGCACGTAGTAGAAGCCGTCGCCTTCGGGCGTCATCGCGAGGCCGAACAGGTCGCCGTTGCCTGGCGGCGATTGCGCCTTGTCGGTGTCGATCCAGCGTGCGTAGATCTGCTTGCCGGTTGCCGGATCGATCTCGACGATCTGGCCGTTCAGCGCATTGGTCACGAGCAGGTGACCGTTGGGCGCGGTGACCATCGCGAGCGGGCGATGCAGCAGGCCGTCGGCGGTGAGCTGCCGGCCTACGCCGGCACTGGTGTCGCGCGTCATCGGATCGTCGATTTCGGTAATGCGGTTGCCGATCGCGTCGGACACGTACAGCACCTTCTGATCGTTCGACAGCGCGAGACCAGTCGGGCCGACGAGGAACACGCCCTTGTCTGCCTGCGCGCCGAAGCCGCTGCCCACCACGGTTTCCTTCTTCACGACGGGCGGCTTGCCGGCCGGCATGTCGAGGTCCAGACGCAGCACGGTGGCCTGCTTGAACACGGGCGGAGTGCCTTGCGCACCGCCCACGCCGAAGCCCGCGTTGCTGAGGAACAGCGTCGCGCTCGTGCCGTTGTCGACGACGGCCATGTTGCCCCACGGGTCGTTGATGTTCGGGCTGGTGATGGTGGACGCGACCTTGCCTTGCGGATCGAGCACGATCAGACAGCCGGCTCCCTTGGTGCCGGTCGTGCCGTCGTTGCTTGGCGTACTGCCGACGATCACGTAGCCCGACTTGAGCATCGTCATCGCGGTCGACAGGCCGATGCCGCCGGGGCATTCCTTCAGATCGCGCGGCACGGTGGCGAACACCGACATCTGTTGGGTGTCCGGACGATAGTTGATGATCGTGCTGCCGGTGCCCTGCAGATTGGTCGAGTTGTTGAAGTTGCCGACCAGCACGTCGCCCTGCTTGATGGTGCCCGCCGTGACCGGCGCGACCACTACCGCGTACGGGTTCTGGTCGCCGTTGTCGGGCACGGTGTTGATCAGCGTCGTGTGGTGCTTGATGGTTTCGAGGAAACCTTGCGGCTCGGCATACGCAGCCGGGGCCGTCGCGAAGGCGGCCGCGCCGGCTGCGGCGGCGATCAGGGCCCGCGCGGCGCGTGGCGAAAATTTGCGCGTGGGATGGTTCACGATTGAGCCTCCGTGCCTGCGCACAAAGCGGTGGTGTCGGTCATGATCGAAAGCATGGGTTCCGGTTTGTCGATAGCGTATGGGTTGGGCGCGAACCGCATCAGAAATTGATGTTGGTCCGTACACCGATGACGAACGTGTTGCGCAGCGGCTGCGTCGGGTCGTTCGGATTCTGGCCGGCGCCGGCATTGAACGTGTATTGCGCGTCGGCTTGCAGTTGCCACCACGGATTGACCTGATACTGATAGGTCGCCTCGAGCGCGGTTTCGCTGGTGCGCACGCCGTAGGGTCCGTTGGTGAAGGTCCGGAAATCCTCATCGAGTCCGTGCACGTGATTGCCGACCTTGATGTAGGTGAGCGCGAGGCCGACGCTGTCGTCGTCGCGGCCGGCGAACGGCGCTTTCAGCACGACGCCGAGGTTGGCCGCGATGCTCACCAGGTTGCGGTCGCCGGGGCCGCCCATCACACGCGCGAACACGCCGAGACTGCGCGGCTCGTCAGGATCAGGACGCCAAACCATCTGGTCGGCTACCGCGTAGATGCTGTAGTTGCCGCGATGATTCGCGGGCACGCCGGTCGAGGCCGGATTCGCCAGCGACAAGCCGTTGTTGTCGTAGCGCTGGTCCGCGAAGCTGTTGTTGTTGTACCAGACACCGATCTTGTAGGTGCCCGGCAACGCCCTGTTGCCCGTGCCGACCATTTCGCCGTCGGCCGGCTGGTTGATCGCGTACTGCAACTCGCCGATCCACAACGTGCCGTTGTGCAGATTGAAGTTGGTGCCGCTCAGGTTGTCCGGGTTGTTGCCGAGCGGGTCGCCGGAGAACACGCCGGCCAACGCCGTCAACGAAGGCGTGATCTGGCCGCGCACGCGCACGCCGAGGCCCGCCAGCGGATACGCCGGACCACCGGACGGCATGTTGTATGAGGGCAGTGCGGGCCAGCCGAACATCGTGTTCAGGAACAGCGCCGAGTACTGGCTGGTGATGAATTCCTGGTCGATACTTTGCTGACCGATCTTCACGTCGACTCGTTTGTTCAGAAACGACTGCTGGTACCACAACTCCCACAGGCGGGTGGTGTCGTCGGCTTCGATGCCGCTTGCCGTATTCAGCGTGCCGAGCTTGTTCGCGCTCAGGTTGGCGCCGTGAATCTGCAGCGCGCTGACGTTGAACAGGCCGCCGGGCAGGCCGAACGCTTTTTGCGTATCCATCTGCACGGTGGCGGTCGTCAGACCGTCGTAGTCCGCGCCGCGCGCGAGGCCGCCGCGCAGATTGGCGAGCACTTCGCTGGTCTCGGTGAGCGTGAATGTCACGCCGTACTTACCGAGCCAGGGACGCAGGCCGCCGATGTCGCCGAGCATCTGCTCACGGTTCCAGAAGCCGGTCCACTGGCTGGTCTGGGCAGCCTTGATGTTCAGATCGGCTTCGGGGGCTTCCGGTGTGGCATCGGGATTGGCTTCGGCCATCGCCGCAGAAGCCGTCAGCGAAGCCCAGGCGAACGCGGCGCAGAGCGCCGCATGCCGCATTGCGGGCAAACGCGTACGATAAATTGTGACGGCACGCGCCGCGGAGTCGCGAGGCGGGTGCGCCTGAGCGGCGCGTGCCTGGAGTCGGGCGAACTTCATCGAAATCCTTATTCGTATGTTTCGATTGACCAATTCTTCACGGACCGGCGATGTCGCCAACCCACGATTCGCCGTCACAGTCCGCGACGCCGTGCAGCAGATAACGCGAATCGTACTCATGCGTATTGCGGGCGTCAATTTAAATGAGAACGATTCTCATCAATATTACTGACATGTAATTTTGTACGTTACGCACTGGTACTAATTGATATTTGTACGTAATTTGAACCGAATAAAAACGTAGTTGAATCGTATGGGTGTGGTCAGATCGAACGTACTCGCGAGTGACGTGTCGAAGCGCACGATCAACCCGAAGCCCAATACAGTAAGGAGAGAGAGATGAAAACCCGCATTCTTTTGATGTCGATGCTGGTCGGCGGCAGTTTGTTTGGGAGCGGCGTTGCAAACGCGCAACTGAATTTGAAGCAGTTCGGCCTTGGCGGCGGCAATAGTTCGGCGGGCGCCGCGCCGGCCTCCGAAGGCAGCATGTCGCAGTTGCTGCAAACCTATGTGGGCGCGAACCAGCAGGTGCTCAGCGGCCAGTCGAGCCTCGCGTCGGCGATGGGCATGAGCAGTGCCGCAGGGCAGGCGCAGCAGGCCGCAGGTCTGCTGAGCGGAGGAACGCCGTCGGTGAGTCAGTTGACGCAGGTGGGCAGCACGCAGCAGTCGCTCTCGCAGAAGCTGACCGATGCGTTCGCGAGTCATGCAAGCGGTGGCGCGTCGGCAGCGCCGGTCAACAAGCAGGCGTTCACGGACGGCTTGTCGTCGCTCGGCAAGGGTGTGAGCCAGTATTCGAGCTTGCAGTCGGGACTCGGCAGCATCGGGCAGATGAGTCCGTCTTCGCTGTTGCAGTCGGGGCTGAATCCGCAGACGGCGCAGAGTGCGTCGTACATCGCGCAATCGGCGCCGGGTCAGTTGCAATCGCTGATGTCGACGCTGAGTTCGGCTGTGCAGTTCGCGTCGAGCAATGGCATTACCGTGCCGTCGATCGCGACCGCGGCATTGAAGGGTATCCAGTAGCACGCGGCGAGTGCTTTGGGCGCCGCTCAGTCGGGCGGCGCCTGACGCAGTGACGGAAAAGCGCTCGAGGCGGGCGCATCGGGCAAGCGGCAAGCAAGCGTGGCAAATGCGGCTATGATCTTGTCCCGAAACCGCCGGACCGCGTAGCGGGCGCAAGTGTGCAGGTCCGTCGGCGTCCAGCTCAAAATCCTACCGGGACCACGCCGATGCCACACACCGTCAATCTGGAAAACTACTTCGCCCGCATCGGCTACGAAGGCCCGCGCGCGGCAACGCTGGAAGTTCTTCAGGCGATTCACCGGCTGCAGCCGGCCGCGATCCCGTTCGAGAACCTGAACCCGCTCACGCGGCGTCCTGTCGAGCTGGATCTCGAATCGGTCGAGAGCAAACTCATCACCGCGCGGCGCGGCGGTTACTGCTTCGAGCAGAATGCGCTGTTCGCCAACGTGCTGATGCAACTGGGTTTCGAAGTCACACCGCTGCTTGGGCGCGTGCTATGGGGCCGCGAGTTCGATGCCGTGCCGCCTCGCACGCACATGGTGTTGCGCGTCGACATCGGCACCGATGCGTGGATGGCCGACGTCGGCTTCGGCAGCGTCACGCTGACCGCGCCGCTGCGGTTGACGGCGGGTCTCGCGCAGCAGACGCCGCTCGGCACGTTCCGTCTCGCCGACGCATCGCGCGACGCGCTCTATCTCGAAGTGCAGGCTCACGACGAAAGCTGGGCGCGCGTCTACCGCTTCGACTTGCAGCCGGTGGAGTGGATCGATTACGAAACCTCGAACTGGTACACGTCGACCTCGCCCGATTCGATTTTCGCGGGCAACCTGATCGTGTGCCGCGTGTTGCCGCAAGCACGTCTGACGCTGTTCAACGATCAGCTGAACGAGCGAGCAGCCAACGGACAGATCGTTAGCGAGCGCCAGCTCTTCAGCGCCGACGAACTCGCCGTATGCCTGCGCGAGCGCTTCGGTCTGGACACCGGCGACGTCGACCTCGCCGAGGTGTTCGAACGCGTGCGCACACCGGTGCAAAGCGCGTAACGTGTGGCGTAATACGTGCCACGGCCCGTCGCCATGATCAAGCGCCTCATCCTGCAAACGGTGGTCTGGCTGGCAGCTATGGGCGCGCTGCTGTTCGGCGCGGCGGGCACCTTCGCGTGGCCGGCCGCCTGGTGGTATCTGATCGAACTGGGCGCGTTGAGTCTGTGGATCGGGCTGTGGCTCGCGCGCCATGATCCGGGGCTTCTCGCCGAACGTCTCGCGCCGTTCGTGCAGGCGCAGCAAAGCCGCTGGGACCGTGTCTTCATGATCTGCGTCGCGCTGGTGTGGTGCGCCTGGCTCATCGCGATGGGGTTCGACGCGATGCGCTTCCAATGGTCCGCGCCGCTGCCGGTCTGGCTAGTCAGTCTCGGTTCGCTGGGCGTGTTCCTATGCATCTTCATGTGCCGCTTCGTGTTTCAGGCGAATAGCTATGCCGCGCCGGTCGTGAAGATCCAGACAAGCCGCGGCCATAAGGTGATCGACACCGGTCCTTACGCGCACATCCGGCATCCGATGTATGCCGCCGCGCTGCTGCTGCTCGTCGGCACGCCGTTGCTGCTCGGGTCATGGTGGGGACTCGCGTTCGTGCCCGTGATGGTGTTCGGCATCGGCTGGCGCGCGGTGCGCGAGGAGCGCGTCCTCGCGGAGCAACTCGAGGGTTACAGCGAGTACATGGCGCGCGTGCGTTATCGCTTCGTGCCGTTCATCTGGTAGCGCGCATTCCGCTTCGCGTGCGAACCTGTCTAGACAAAGTGATTCGCCCATCATGCGCGCGGCAGCTTCGTCACGCGACATCCGGTCACGAATAACACCTCGCAGAGCCTTATAGTACGGTGATGCATAGGGGTTTGCCCGATGATTCCGCCAATTTCCATTGAATCCACTTGCAGCCGCTTTTTGACTCGTGCAAGCTTGTCTATACAAATCAACGCGAACTACAAAAGCTAAAACACCCAGCTCGACGGTTTCCTCAATCAAAGGAGTTTCGACGTGAAAGTGAAGCGCAGAACGGCAGCAAACGCATTGATGGGCGCCGTTCTCGGCGCCGTGGCGATTTTCGCGGCCCCGGTGCAGGCCAAAGACTGGAAGACGGTGACGATCGCGCTGGAAGGCGGCTACGCGCCGTGGAATCTGACTTTGCCGGGCGGCAAGCTGGGCGGCTTCGAACCCGAACTGGTCGCCAATCTGTGCGAGCGCGCCAAGCTGCAATGCAACCTCGTCGCGCAGGATTGGGACGGCATGATTCCCGGTCTGCAAGCCGGAAAGTTCGACGTCCTGATGGATGCGATCTCGATCACGCCGGAGCGTGAAAAAGTCATCGCGTTCTCGCGGCCCTACGCCGCGACGCCTGCCACGTTCGCCGTGGCCGATGCGAAGATCTTGCCGAAGGCGGCGCCCAGCGCCGCCATCGTCAAGCTCTCGGGCGACCCGAAGGCCGACCAGCCGGCCATCGACGCGCTGCGCAAGCAGTTGAAGGGCAAGACCATCGGCATCCAGTCGGGCACGGTCTACACCAAATTCATCAACGACGGCTTCAAGGACGTCGCCAGCATCCGTGTCTACAAGACTTCGCCCGAGCGCGATCTGGATCTGGCTAACGGCCGCATCGACGCTTCGTTCGACGACGTGACGTACTACGCCGCCAACATCGACAAGAAGGAAACCGCGTCGATCACGATGGCCGGTCCGAAGATCGGCGGCCCGATCTGGGGGCCGGGCGAGGGGCTCGCATTCCGCAAGCAGGACGCCGATCTGAGGGCGAAGTTCGACACCGCGATCGGCGCAGCGCTCGCCGACGGCACCGTCAGGAAGCTTTCCGAAAAGTGGTTCAAGACCGACGTCACGCCTTGATGCGCTGAGCGCTCGGTAGAGGCGGCGCGCGCAGCGAGCGTGCACACGCCGGCTGGTTCGATCCGCGGTCATGGACGAGGAGTAGGGAATGGCTCTGATAGAAATGCTCGGCTTCGGGCCGGAAGGCTGGGGCGGCGTGCTGCTGCTCGCGGCGTTGATGACGGTCGCGCTCACGCTGGCCGCGCTCGCGGTAGGCGCCGTGCTCGGCGCGCTGGTGGCGGCGGCCAAGCTGTCGCGCTTTCGCACGCTGCGCGTGATCGGCGATATCTACACGACGGTGTTTCGCGGCGTGCCCGAGCTGCTCGTGATCTATCTGTTCTATTTCGGCGGCTCGACGCTCGTGACCACCGTCGGCCAGTGGTTCGGCGCGGAGGGTTTCGTCGGCGTGCCGCCGTTCGTGGTCGGCGCACTGGCGGTCGGCATGATTTCGGGCGCGTATCAGGCCGAGGTGTATCGCGCGGCGGTGCTGGCCGTGTCGCGCGGCGAACTCGAAGCCGCGCGCTCGATCGGCATGCCGACGCTGACGATGGCGCGCCGCATTCTGATTCCGCAAGTCCTGCGTTTCGCGCTGCCGGGCATCGGCAACGTCTGGCAGCTGAGCCTGAAGGATTCGGCGCTGATCTCCGTGACAGGGCTCGCGGAGTTGCTGCGCACGAGCCAGGTGGCGGCCGGCTCCACGCATCAGTACTTCACGTTCTTCGTGGTGGGCGGCGCGCTGTATCTGCTGATGACCAGCATCTCGAACCGGGTCTTCAACCACGCCGAGGCGCGCGTGGGCCGGTCCTTCAAGCGCAACTTCGCGCGCAACTGACGGGAGCGGCCACCATGCATTTCGATTTCGACTTTCTGCTCGACACGCTCAAGCAACTGCTCGCCGCGGTGCCGACCACGCTCGGGCTGTTCTTCTGCTCGCTGATACTCGGCGGTCTGCTGTCGCTCGTGATCGTGACGATGCGCGTCTCGCCGCACTGGCTGCCGAACCGCTTCGCACGCGCTTATATCCTCGTGTTTCGCGGCTCGCCGCTGCTGATCCAGATGTTCCTCGTCTACTACGGCATGGGCCAGTTCGGCGTGATTCGCGAGAGCTTCCTATGGCCGGTGTTGCGCGAGCCGTACCTGTGCGCGGTTTTATCACTCGCGCTGTGTACAGCGGGATACACCGCCGAGATCATTCGCGGCGGCCTGATGGCCGTGCCGGTCGGGCAGATCGAGGCGGGGCATGCGATCGGGCTGTCGGGCTTCGCGCTGCTGCGCCGCGTGATCGGTCCGATTGCCTTGCGCCAGTGTTTGCCCGCGTATTCGACCGAAGCCGTGCTGCTCGTCAAGTCGACCGCGCTCGCGAGCCTCGTCACGGTGTGGGAGGTGACCGGCGTCGCGCAGCAGATCATCCAGCAGAGCTATCGCACGACTGAAGTGTTCATCTGTGCGGCGCTGATCTATCTGTTTCTGAACTTCGTGATCGTGCGTGCGCTCGGGCTGCTCGAAACGCGTCTGTCGCGCCATTTGCGCGCGGCACCCGCGCAGCGCGCGCCGAACCGCCCGGTCTCGGGCTCCGCTGAAACACGCCGCGCCGCGTCCTGAATGACCGGCCCGTCTGGCTTGAATCTGGATTGAACCTGGAGAATTCCATGAACGCTACGGCACCCGTCGCACTGTCGGTCAAGAACATTCATAAATCGTTCGGCGAGCATCACGTGCTCAAAGGCATTTCGCTCGATGCGCACCAGGGCGACGTGATCTCGATTCTCGGCGCGAGCGGCTCGGGCAAGAGCACGTTCCTGCGCTGCCTGAACCTGCTCGAAACGCCCGACGACGGTTCGGTCGCGCTCGCCGGCGAAGAACTGAAGATGAAGCGCCGCAGCGACGGCAAGCTGCAACCGAGCGACCGCCGCCAGGTGGACCGTGTGCGCTCGCAACTCGGCATGGTGTTCCAGAACTTCAATCTCTGGTCGCACATGACGGTGCTGGAGAATCTGATCGAAGGGCCGATGCGTGTGCAAAAGCGTAGCCGCGCCGAGTCCGTCGAAGAGGCCGAGGCGTTGCTCGCCAAAGTCGGTCTCGCGGAAAAGCGCGGCCACTATCCGGCGCATCTGTCGGGTGGTCAGCAGCAGCGCGTCGCGATTGCACGCGCGCTCGCGATGCATCCGAAGGTGATGCTGTTCGACGAGCCCACTTCGGCGCTCGACCCCGAACTGGTGGGCGAAGTGCTGCGCGTGATGCGCTCGCTCGCCGAAGAGGGCCGCACGATGCTGGTCGTCACGCACGAGATGGGTTTCGCGCGTCATGTGTCGAACCGCGTGATGTTCCTGCATCAGGGGCAGGTGGAAGCGGACGGCACGCCGGACGAAGTGTTCGTCGAATGCAAGTCCGAGCGCTTCCGGCAATTCGTGTCTAGCCATCAGGACCGCAGCACTCACTGATCAGTATCACCAGGTAATTGACCGAGCAGAGCACTATCATGGCCGTGATCCGTTCCGAACGTCCTCTCGACTGGTCTCAGGTGGCGGCAGTCGCCGCCGGCGAGCCGCTCGAGCTTTGCAGCGATGCCCGCGCGCGCGTGATGGCGGCGCGTGTGCTCGTCGAGCAGATCGTCGCGCGCGGGATTCGCGCGTATGGCGTGAATACCGGTGTGGGCGCGCTGTGCGACGTGATCGTGTCGCCGGCCGAACAGCGCACGCTGTCGCGCAACATTCTGATGAGCCACGCGGTCGGCGTCGGCGCGCCGCTCGGGGCCGCCGAGACGCGCGCGATCATGGCCGCCGCCGTCAACAACTTCGCGCACGGGCATTCTGGAATTCGCCTCGAAGTCGCGGAGCAACTGGTGGCCTTGCTCAATGCCGATTGTTTGCCCGAGGTGCCAGCCTTCGGCTCGGTGGGCTATCTGAGTCACATGGCGCATATCGCCCTGGTCTGTATCGGCGAGGGGCATGTGCGTTATCGCGGCGAGCGGCTCAAGGGACGCGACGCGTTGCAATTGCTCGGCCTCGAACCGCTCGTGCTCGAAGCGAAGGAAGGGCTGAGCCTGATCAACGGCACGCCGTGCGTCACCGGCCTCGCGGCGCTGGCGATGGCGCGCGCCGCACGTCTGCTCGACTGGACCGACATGGTCGCCGCGATGAGCTTCGAGAATCTGCGCGGCCAGCTCGCGGCCTTCGATGAAGACTCGCTTGCGTTGCGTATTTCCGCCGGCCTCAATCTGGTCGGCGAGCGGATGCGCATCACGCTCGCCGACAGCGGCATTCTCGCGGCGGTGGTCGGTCAACGCACGCAAGACCCGCTGAGCATGCGGACCATCCCACACGTGCACGGCGCCGCGCGCGACGTGCTGGCCGCAACCGCCGACGTGGTCAATCGCGAACTCGCGTCGATCACCGACAACCCGATCGTCGCCGGCACGCCGGACGCACCGCGCGTCTATTCGCAGGCGCATGCGGTGGGCGCGTCGATCGCGCTGGCCATGGACAGCCTCGCCACCGCGATCGCCCAGGTCGCCGCGATGGCCGAGCGGCGCCTCGACCGTCTCGTCAATCCGCTGGTCAGCGGCTTGCCGGCGTTTCTCGCGGAGCCGGGCGGCACCTGTTCGGGATTCATGATCGCGCAGTACACGGCGGCCTCGCTGGTGGCGCAGAACCGGCGCCTCGCGATGCCCGCGAGCCTCGACGGCGGCATCACGTCGGGCCTGCAGGAGGATCACCTGTGCCACGCCACGCCGGCCGCGCTCAAGGCACTGGAAATCATCGACAACGCCGGGCGCATCGTCGCGATCGAATTGCTGGCGGCGGCGCAAGCCTACGATCTGCAAAGTATCGACGCGCCGCGCGCGCCGCACACCGAAGCGTTGCGGCAACGCGTGCGGCGCGTCGTGCCGACCTATCGCGACGACCGTCCGCTCGCGGACGACATGAGCGTCGCATTCCGGATGATCGCCGATGAGGCGCCGCCGCCGTTGCCGAACCCAGGTAACATTGGGCCTCGGCCGGCCACCTCCGTCGACGGCGCGCAGCAGTTCGCACGCGTCACGGTGACGAATCTGGCGGCCGCGGGCAACGTCCGGGCAGCCGCGAGCGCCGCGGTCAATGACGGGCAGGCCGCCGCCCACATGGCATGATGGACAACAATGCCGGTGAGCGGGCTGACCCGCCGGCGAACCGGCTACGGTGCACAACCCTGTACCACCGCGTACCACCCACGAGGTCGGAGTGAACACAACTACAAACGCACAAACCGCACCGAACGCACCCGCCGCGCCGGGCGCGCAAACGCAGAACCACGGTGAGCGCCACCGCGAGATACCGGTCAGGGCGATGCCTGCCTATGAGCAGATCAAGCGCTACGTGATCAAACGCATCAGCGAAGGCGACTGGAAGCCAAACGGGCTGATCCCATCGGAAATGGAGCTGGTCAAGGAGTTCGGCGTCGCGCGCATGACGGTGTCGCGCGCGCTGCGCGAGCTGACCGCCGAGCGCGTGCTGACACGCGTGCAAGGCTCCGGCACGTTCGTCGCGCCGCAGCGTTATGAATCGACGGTGCTGGAAATCCGCAATATCGCCGACGAGATCGCCGCGCGCGGCCATCGTCATGCGGCGCGCGTGCTGACGCTCGAACCGAGCGACGATCCGCAGGCGCTCGAAGCGCTCGGACTCGCGAGCGGGCCGGCGTTTCATTCGTGCATCGTGCACAGCGAGGAAGGCGAGCCGATCCAGTACGAGGACCGCTACGTCAATCCGAAAGTATTCCCCGAGTATTTGCAGCAGGACTTCACGGTCGAAACGCCGAATCACTACATGGTGCGGCTCGCGCCGATCCAGCGCGCGGAGTTTCGCATCTATGCGCAGAAGCCCGACGCCCATGTGCGCCGGCATCTGACGATGGATATCGGCGAGCCGTGCTTGCAGCTCTGGCGCCGCACGTGGGTCGGCGACGACGTGGCAACCTCGGTGCGCTTATGGCATCCGGCGTCGCGCTTTCATCTGGCGGGGAACGTCTAGCGCGTTTTACATCGGAGCATCAAGGCGGCGTGAGGGGCGTCAGCCCTGGCGCTGCGACATGTCCGGCGAAAAACGGCAACCCAGCCGATAGCGCGAGCCCGGATGCACGAAGCGCGCGAACGTCACCGCCACGCCGCCCGTCCACGTGCGGCGCATCAGCGTGAGGCAGGGCTCTTCCACGCGAATTTCCAGCAGCTCGGCTTCGGCGCGCGTCGGCAGCGCCGCGTCGACGACATGCTCGACGTCATGTGCGGGCACGATTTCGAGCAGATACTCCGACGGCCTGAGCGCCGAGAAATCCTGCTGCAGAAAGTCCGGCGCGATCGCCGGATTCACGTAGCGGTCTTCCAGCTGCACGGGCAGGCCGTTCTCCCGATGCACACAGGTCACATGAAACACCGAGGCGCCGGGCGCGAGTCCCAACGCGTTCGACACGCTCACCGACGCCGTCTCGCGTTGCGACAGCACCGTATCGCAACGGTATTCGTGACCGCGCGAGCGAATCTCATCGCCGATATGCGCGATCATCAGCAGCGTCGATTGCGGCTTGCTTTGCGCGACGAAGGTGCCGACGCCCGACACACGCGTGACGAGCCCCGCGTCGGCCAGTTCGCGCAGCGCGCGATTGACCGTCATACGCGACACGCCGAGTGTCGCGACGAGATCCAGTTCCGATGGCAAACGGTCGCCCGCCTGGCGCGCGCCCGATTCGATGATCTGGCGGATGTGGTGCTTGACCTGTTCGTAGCGCGCGGCCGGGATCTCGTCGGCGGCGCGCGCGGTTTTCAGCGCCGCGGCGGCGAGCGGCTTGTCGTGAGCCTTGCTGCGAACCGTGGAGGTCATCGGCGACGCTCGCTAGCGGTTGTGTGACGCGGGCACGGGCGACGGGCGGCGAGCGTTCATAGCGGCGGCGCGTCGTCGGCATCGCGCGTCCAGAATGCGTTGCGGTCGAAGTAGTTTTGCAGGAATTGCCGCAGACGCGGCTGCCCGGCATCGTGGAACACCTCACGCGGTTTGCCTTGCACGGCGATGCGCCCCTGGTCGATGAACATGACCTTGTCCGCGACCTGCGCGGCAAACCCCATTTCGTGCGTGACGACCGCCATCGTCATGCCGTCGCGTGCGAGCTGTTTCATCACTTGCAGCACTTCGCCGACCAGTTCCGGATCGAGCGCCGAGGTCGGCTCGTCGAACAGCATGATGTGCGGCTCCATCGCGAGCGCTCGCGCAATCGCCACCCGTTGCTGCTGGCCGCCGGAGAGCTTCGCCGGATACGCGTCGCCCTTGTGCGCGAGGCCCACTGTATCGAGCATCGCGTTGGCGCGGCGGCGTGCTTCGTCGCGCGACAGATGCCGCACGCGCAGCAAGGCTTCCATCACATTGCCGAGCGCGCTCATGTGCGGCCACAGATTGAACTGCTGAAACACCATGCCGACATTGCGCCGCACGCGATTGATTTCGCCCTGCGACGCGCGCACCCGTTTGCCGTTGCGCTCGCTATAGCCGAGCAGTTCGCCTTCGATGCGCACGTCGCCCTGATCGTACGTTTCGAGTGCGGCGAGGCAGCGCAACAGCGTGCTCTTGCCCGAGCCCGACGGGCCGATGATGCACACCACTTCGGAGCGCGCGATCTGCAGATCGACGCCGCGCAGCACCTCGACATCGCCGAAGCGTTTGCGCAGATCGCGTACTTCGATCAGCGGTGCGCCGGGCGGCGTGGCCACGCCGGCGGCGGAGGCGGAGGAGGGCATGTCGGCGATGGCGTTCATAAGGGCTCCGGTTTCATGCGATGAAGCGTGCGATGCGGGTCTCGGCCCACATGCCCGCGCGCGAGGTCAGCTCGACCAGCGCGAGGTAGCACACGCACAGCACCAGCAGCGTTTCGACGAAAGCAAAGGTGGCCGAGCCGATGCCGGTCAGCACAAAGGTCAGCTCCGGCACGGTGACGATGGACAGCACCGCGGTCTCCTTGCTCAGCACGATGATCAGATTGGTCAGCGCGGGCACGATCAGCACCAGCATCTGCGGCACCTGGATGCGCAGCACGGCTTGCCAGCGCGTGAGGCCGAGACACGACGCCGCTTCGAGGTGTCCCGGCGGCACGGACTGGAAGCCGGAGCGGAATGCTTCGGCGAAATACGCGCTGCCGTAGAGGCCGAGGCCGAGCACGCCGGCCGTCATCGGTTCGAGCGTGAGGCCGATGGACGGGCCGCCGTAGTACAGCAGAAACAGCTGCACGAGAAACGGCGTGCCGCGAAACAGTTCGATATAGATGCGCAGGACGCCGCGCACCCAGCGTCCGCAGAACAGTTGCAGCACGGCGATCAGAAAGCCGATGACGAGGCCGATCGCGACGCCCGCGGCCCAGGTGCCGAGCGTCGTCGCGAGACCGGCGGCGATCGGCTGCAGGTTGTGCGTGATGACGGTGGGGTCGAGCGTTTGCATGGCGTGGGTGGCGTGGGCGCGAAATCAGGCGTGCTGCAAACGATATTCGGCGGTATGCGCGACGAGCGCGAGCGCACCGCAGATCACAAAGTAGATCAGCCCGGCCGCGAGATACGCTTCCAGCGGCCGGTACGTGCTGGCGGCGATGTTCTGCGCGGTGCGCGTCAACTCGGCTACGCCGACCACCGAGATCAACGACGAAGCCTTGATCAGCAGCACCATTTCATTGACGAGCGACGGCAGCGTGAGACGAAATGCCTGCGGCACGAGGATGCGCCGCAGCATGTCGAACGGCGAGAGCCCGAGCATACGCGCGGCTTCGAGATGACCCGGCGGAATGCTGAGAAAGCCGCCGCGCAATATCTCGGCGATATATGACGCGGAACATAGCGACACCGCGCTGATTGCCGCGACGACCGGCGACACGTTGATGCCCGCGAACGGCAGCAGGTAGTACACGAGCAGCAACTGCACCAGCATCGGCACGCCGCGAAAGAAGAACACGTAAGCGCCGCCGGCCATGCGCGCCGCGCGCTTCGGCGAGAGCCGCGCCGCGCACACGCCGATCGCCACGAAGAAGCCGATCACGAGCCCCGTCAGCGAAATGCCGATGGTGGCGAGCGCCGCGTGCAGCAGCAATGGCAAGCCCTGAACGAAGACGGTCGTGCTGAACATAGGCGGAGCACTCGCTGGAACGATGGAGGGCGATGCGTCGCATCGAGGCGCGCATCGCGTGCGTCAGAGGCCGCGTGAGACGGTCAATAGTTCGGAACGGGCATCGTGGTCGGCGCGTCCATCGCGACGCCGAACCATTTCTTCTGCAAGGCCGCGAGGCGCCCGTCGTTGTGCATCTTCACGAGCGCGGCGTTGAACGCGTCGGCGAGCGGCTTGCTGTCCGCGTCCTTGCGCAACGCGTAAGCGAAGTACACTTTCGCGCCGAACGGCGGCTGCACGACGGCGAACGTCTCCGGTCGCTGCTTGGCCACGTAGGCGATATTGGTCATCGAGTTCGCGACCGCCGCGATGCGGCCGGCGGCGAGATCGGCATAAGCCTGATTGTTGTCGACGTATTCGCGGATTTCAGGCGGCTTCGGCAACGTGGCCACGTAGGCCTTCAACTGATCGAGCTGCGCCGAGCCCTTGCCCGCGCCGACCGTCTTGCCCGCGATATCCGCCGATTGCTTGAGCGATGCATCGTTCGCGCGTTTGAGCAGCGCGTCGGTGGCGTCCGCGACCGGCAGCGTGTACGTGTAGCGCTCCGTGCGCGCCTTCGTGACCGTCAGCGGACCGCCCACCATGTCGAACTTGCCCGCTTCGAGACCCGGCAGCACGCTCGGCCAGGGCAGGTCGATGAAGCGCACCTTCACGCCCATTTCCTTGCCGACCTCGGCGAACAGGTCCTTGTTGAAGCCCGCTTGCTGGCCGTTTTCGAGGAAGTCGAACGGCGCGAACTGCATCTCGGTGCCGACCACCAGTTCGCCGGCTTTCTTCACTTTGGCGAGCTGATCTTCCGCGTGTGCGGCGACGCTTGCCGCGCACAACGCCACCATGACCAGACGACACTTCCAGCCTGCAAGGATACTCATGGGATTCTCCGGTTGGCAAAGCGGTGTCGCGCGAAAGCAGTGCGTTCGACGGGTTCGGCGCGAGTCATGCGAGGCAGTATATACCGCGTTTTTCGCGTAAAACAAATAAACGTTCTGCTAGAGAAAAGCCCTTATATGAACGGACGAAATGCAGCTTGCGAGTACGCTTTTGGCGGTATATACAACGGCAATGCAGTGAGCGCGCGAACGCTTTGGCGCGCTCACTGCGCGGCGCTTCGTGCGCGTGTTTCGTCCGTCGATTCAACCGCCCTTCAGGGAGCAACACGATGCCCGTCACCCGCATTCCGATCATCGATTTCGCCGGCGTGCGCGCGGGCGACCCGCAGGCCTTGCAGCGAGTCGCGGCGCAAATCCGTGAAGCGTGTACGACGATCGGCTTCTTCTACATCGTTAATCACGGCGTGCCGCAAGCGTCGATCGATGCCGCCGCCGACGCGGCGCGCCGGTTCTTCGCATTCCCCCCGGAGACCAAGCGGCGCGCGGCCGTCAATCATCGGCATCGCGGCTTCAACGCGCTCGGCGATGCCACCATGTATCAGGCGAAACGGCCCGACTATAAAGAGTTTTTCAGCATCGGCCTGGAGTTGCCCGAAGACGATCCCGACGTACTCGCGGGCCAGGCGCTGCGCGGGCCGAACAATTGGCCGGACTTCATGCCGGAGCTGCGTCCCGCGCTGTATGGCTACTATGAGGCCGTAGCGGCGTGCGGCGCCGATCTGCTGCGCGCGGTGGCGCTCAGCCTCGGCGTCGACGAAAATTTCTTCGCGCCGCGTTATACGAAACGGATGCAGCGCACGCAGATGGTCTACTATCCGCCGCAGCCTCCCCAGTCGGACGACGATCAGTTCGGTGTTGCGCCGCATACCGACTATGGCTGCATCACGTTGCTGTGGCAGGATCAGGTAGGCGGCCTGCAGGTACGCGAGATCGCCAACGACACCTGGGTGGAGGCGCCGCCGGTGGAGGGCAGCTTCGTCGTGAACGTCGGCGATCTGCTTGCGCGCTGGACCAACGACCGCTTTCGCTCCACGCTGCATCGCGTGATCAATGCGTCGGGGCGCGAGCGCTATTCGATCGCAACGTTCTATGATCCGACCTACGGCGCGACGGTCGATCCGCGCGAGCTTGGGGCGAGCGACGCCGAACTCAAATATCAGCCTGTCGCCGCGGGCGACTATATCCTCGGGCGCATCAACGATTCGATGGGCTACCGGAAGAAACACGCTGTTCAAGGAACGCAAGGAACCCCTGCATGACAGATCACGGCAGCGCGCATGGCGCAACGTATGAAGACACTCGCGGCGCCGGGTCGCTCACATCGACACTCGACGCGTTACGCGCGGCACTGGGCGACGACTCGGTGCGCGTCGGCGAACAGATCGGCGAACGCGCGCTGACCGACTGGACGCGTCACGACCCGACGCGTCCCGCCGCGCTGCTATTGCCGCGCACCACCGAAGAGGTCTCGCGCGCGCTCGCCATCTGTCACGCGGCGCATCAGCCGGTGGTGCCGCAAGGCGGCATGACCGGCCTCGCGGGCGGGGCGATTGCGCGGGCTACGGATATCGCGCTGTCGCTCGAACGGTTGAGCGGCATTGAAGAGATCGACACCGCATCGGCCACGCTAACCTTGCGCGCGGGCACCACGTTGCAGGCCGCGCAGGAAGCCGCCGCCGACGCCGGCTTCGAACTCGCGCTCGATCTCGGCGCACGCGGCTCATGCCAGATCGGCGGCAATCTCGCGACCAACGCGGGCGGCAATCGTGTGATCCAGTCGGGCACCGCGCGCGATCAGGTGCTCGGTCTCGAAGTCGTGCTCGCCAATGGCGACGTGCTGACGTCGCTCGGCAAGATGGTCAAGAACAACACCGGCTACGATCTGAAGCACTGGTTCATCGGCTCGGAAGGCACGCTCGGGGTGATCACGCGCGCGGTGTTGCGGCTGCATCCGCAGCGCGCGGCGCGTCATACGGCGCTCGTCGCGCTCGACCATTACGACGCCGCCGTGAACCTGCTGCGCCGTTTGTCGATGCGCTTCGGCAACGACATCGGTGCGTTCGAGATCATGTGGCCGGACTTCTACGATTTCGGCGTGAAGCTGACCGGCGCGCGTTCGCCGTTCGCCGACGCGCATCCACTCTATGCGCTGATCGAGCACGCGAGCTTCGATGCGAGCGACGACGGCGAACGCTTCTCCGCCGCACTGACCGAAGCGCTTGATGCGGGTGCGATCCGCGACGCGGTGATCGCGCAATCGGTGGCCGACGTGCGCGCACTGTGGGCGATTCGCGAATGCACCGCTGAGTTTCCGGTGCGCCTCGACGCGATCAACTTCGACGTGAGCCTGCCGATCGGCGAGATTGGCGCGTTCGTCGAGCGTTGCCGCGCGGCGCTCGATCGACGCTGGCCCGGCAACGCGTCGTATTTCTTCGGGCATATCGGCGATTCGAATCTGCATGTGACCGTCGACGGCCATTCGATCGCCGGTGTCGATCACCATGCGGTCTACGCGTTCGTCTACGAGATGCTCGGGCCGTTGCACGGCTCGGTGTCGGCGGAACACGGCATCGGTTTGCTCAAGCGCGAGTTTCTGCCGATCTCGCGGTCGCCGGCGGAGTTGGCGGCGATGGCCGCAATCAAGCATGCACTGGACCCGCATGGCATTCTGAATCCGGGGAAGCTGTTCTGAGCGCGGGGGCCTGGTTGACCAGAGAGGCAGGACAGCGCACGGCGCGTTCCGGACACGCCCGAGGCTGCCCGGCACACGCCGCGTGAATCGTCAATGCGTGCTGACGGAGTCGAGTCCGGTCGAGCGGACGGTGGCCTGCGCAGCCGGCGAGGCGAGATAGTCGAGCAACGCTTTCGCTTCCTTCGGGTGCTGCGCGCCGACAGGAATGCCCGCCGCGTATCGCGTAACCGATTGCACCGACTCCGGGATCTTGCCGACGAACGTGGCGCCCTGTACCGGCAGCAATTCGCTGACCTGCTGGAAGCCCACTTCGTAGTCGCCGCTGGCGACGACCGACGCGACCGGGATCTTCGGCACCATCGTCGCCTTGGCCTTCACCTGATCTTCGATACCGAGGCGCTTGAACAACTCGCGCTGGATATACACGCCGCTCGCGCTGTCCGAGTAAGCGATCGATTTCGCGTGCAGCAAGGTCTCTTTCAACGCGTCGACCGAACCGATGTCCGGTTTCGGCGCACCGGTGCGCACGGCCATGCCGATGCGCGAATCCGCGAGCTCGACGCGCGAGCCGGGAATCACCTTGCCTTGTTTGATCAGATCGTCGAGCGCGTAACCGACCATGATGACCACGTCCGCAGCTTCGCCGCGTTCGAGCCGATTGGGAATGGCTTCGGGCGCTTTGCCCATCGACGGCCCGAGGATGGTGTCGAGCGTATTGCCGGTCGACGCCGCGAACTGCGGGCCGAGCAGCTTGCAGGCGGCGGTGAACCCGCCGGAACTCATGACGCGAAGCTCCGCCGCCTGCACGTTCGGGGCGGCGACCGCGCTGCCTAGCAGCCCGGCGGTCAACATGGACAGTAAGAAGATTTTCATCGGAACAGGTAGGGTGGTGCGAAGGTGGTGAAAGCGGAATGAAACGCGGCGCGCATCCTGCGGCGGCTGATGCCGCGCAGGATGAACCATACCTGAATGGAAGCAGCAGGAGAACCCGTGCACGGCGATCAGGCGGCGTGCAGGAACGGAACAGGCAGGGTCGATGCGGCGAAGACACTTCGCCCGATCGCCGTCAATGCGCGTCGAGATACCGCGCAATCACCGGATAAACATCCACCGACGCGTTCTTGCCGAAGATGCAGTCGATATGCCCATAACCCGCAATCAGATGCCGCTCGTAGGGCTGTTCGGGAAAGTGCTTCACGAGCATATCGAAAGTGAGCTCAGTGCTTTGCGGCAGATAGGTTTCGTTTCTGTCGCCATGGATGAAGCCGATCGGCAGGCGCATGCCCGCGAGCCCCTTCATGCCGTCGGTGCCCGTGAGGTAGACATCCTTGCCGTCGGCATCGACGACCTTGCCCGCGCGCACCATCGTCGCCAGATGTTTGAAGACCTCGACGTCATGCACGCCGAGCAATTCCTGCAGATTCGCATGCAGTGTCTCGTTGAGTTTTTCATGCTCGTAGAGCAGGCCGTACAGGAAGGTCGCGCGATGGCAGATCGGGTTGCCGCAGCCTTCGTCGTGATCGATCGGGTAAAGCCGCAGCGCTTCGTCGAGCAGATTCCCGGGCCACGTGTCGTCCTGCGTGTACGCAGTGAGATCGCGCACCTTCAGATACTGCATGATGTCGGGGATATGCAGGCCGGCCTTGATCTTCTGCAACGTGCCGGGCACCGGATGCGTCGATACCTGCGAGATGACCGCCGAGCGCACGCCTTCGAGTCCGGACAGCAGCGACATGCTCAACGCGAGGCCGCCGAGGCAATGGCCGACCGCCTGTATCTGTTGCGCGCCGGTCAGCTCGCGGATCTTCGCGACGGCGGCGGGGATATCCTCGCAAGCCACCTTGTCGACATTGGTCGGCACCAGCACGCTCGGCATCTCGATGCTGACGCGCAGATCGACGAGCCACACGTCGTAGCCGGCCGCGCAAAGATACTCGACCATGTTGGTCGCGATCAGATCGGTCGAATAGATGCGGCTCGACACGCCCGAGCCGTGAATCAGCAGCACCGGACGCGCCGTTTTACGCGCGGGATCGACATAGCGCGTGAGCCGCAGGGTCGTGCCGTCGGGTGTATCGAAGAAAAAGATCTGCGGCGCCGGCGCGCGCAGCGCCCGTTTCAGACGCGGGGTCGTCTTCGGGTCGAAGTATTGCAACGGCCCGGCCACGCCGCCGTATTCGGTGAACAGCACGCCCGCGAAGAACTTGCCGAACTGCAGCGTCCATTCGAGGCGGGTCTCCAGATCGGGCGCGTGGGTCACTTCGAGCGTGCGTTGCTGCTTGAGGAAGTTCTCCGGCGTGATGATCAACGTGGCTTTGCCGATCACCGGCGCGTCGGCTTGCGGCGCGTCGCGAAGCTCGGCATGGAGCGTGTTGGTCTGCTCCCACAGATTGACCGGCGACGTGCGTGTGATGATCTTCTGACCGGCGAGGTAGTACGTTTTTCCGTCTGCGGCGTTGAGCGTCATGCGATAGTTCATGTCGCGCTCGTCCACGTCCGAACTGTCGACGACGAACAGGTTGAACGTACCGTCCGTGATCGTCATCGGTTGTGCCGAGAGCGCGGGGCAGGTCAGCGTGCCGGCGGTGCGGGCGAGATGCTGCGGATTGCCAAGCATATCGGCGAGGTCGTCCGATTCGACAGTCAGCGTGAACTCAATCGGACTCGTGGCGGGCTCGCCTGTGAGGCCGGGGCCGTTCGGCGTGTATGTGCCGACCATCGTTTCCGTGAAGCGCAGGCCGATTTTTTCGGCAGGCGGCGTCGCCGCGCTGCCCTTGGACTGATAGTCGATCGACCAGCCGTGCGCGGCCGCGAGCAGTGCGCAATTGCGTTCGGCGAGCGCGGAGATGGTCAGAAGCGGATTGACGCCGAGCGACATCGGCATCACCGCGCCGTCCATCACATACAGGCCGTCATGCACCGCATTGCCCGCCGTGCCGCTGAACACGCGGCCCAGGTGATCGACCACCCCACGTTCGGCGTCCTCGCCCATGCCGCAGCCGCCGAGCGGATGTACGGTGACGGTCCGGTTGCCGACGATCTCCGTGGAAATCGGATTGCGCAGGTACTTGCCGCCGAGCGGCACGGTCGCCTGTTTCAGCGCGTCTTCGATCGTTTGAAAGATCGGCTGGCGGCCCGCGTTGTCCCATGCGATGCGCGCGCGGCCCCGGTTGTCGATGCCGATCTGGCCGCTCTCGTCGTCGTGCGCCATCACCAGGTAGCTTTGCGTATGGTGGAGCGCGCCGTGATACGGGCCACGCAGCAGGCTCCCGATCACGCGCGCGTCGTAGGCGAGCCGCTCATGCAGCGAGCGCGGTCCGCCCACGTCCACGCCTTCGAGCGGCGCAGCTGCGCCGAGCATGCCGACGAGCGCCGCGCCGAGCGGCCCGGCGAGCGAGCCTTCCTCGATCACGTAGCCGTCTTTCACGTTCGCGGTGTTGCGATGGTCGATCAGGCCTGTGATGGTCGGCCCGACCGGCGCAATCTCGCCTTCTTCGTGCGAGCCCCAGCCGACGCCGTTGATCGGATCGTCGGTGTTGTAGGCGAAGGCGAGCACGTCGCCGTTGCCGGTGAAGTGCCGGCCGAGCATGTCCGAGCTGCTCAGCCCTTCCTTGCGCGAGCGCAGCAGCAGCGCCGTCGAACCGATCGTGCCGGCCGCCACGATGACGATGTCGGCGCTCACGAACAGATCGGGCGCGTCGTAGTTTTCGCGTCCGAGCGCGACGAGCTGGAAGCCGACCTTCCATTTCTGGGGGCCGGTCTCGCGCGTCACCGCATGCACCGCGGCGCCCGTGAAGATCTGCGCGCCGTGCGCGACCGCATCGGGCAGATAGTTCATGTGCGTCGAGTTCTTCGCTTCGTAGTTGCAACCCGAATTGCAATCGCCGCAACCCACGCAAGCTTTCTGATCGACGCCCGCGGCGTTCGCCCCTGTTGTGAAGGTCACGGTGATCGGCGGGCGGCTGAAGCGGTCGGCCATGCCGAGCGCCTGGGCCGATTTCTCGAGCGCCTGCAATTTCGGCAGCGTGGGAAAGGTGGCGGGCACCGGCGACGGTTGCAGCATCGCGCGGGCCAATGAATAGCCGTGATCGCGGCCCGTCTTGTCGGCGCGCAGCGCGGCCGGCCAGCGCGGATCGTCCCACAGGCGCGGGTCGGCTTCGAGCGCGACGTTCGCGTTGATCAGCGAGGTGCCGCCCAGACCGCAGCCGACCACCGCGTTCACGTCTTCGTTGACGTGCACTTCGAGCAGCGCGAGCGGCGAGCCGATTTGCGCGGCGGCGGTGTTGTACTGGATCTGCGTGGCGCCCTGAAACGGCGTGCGCGGAAATTCGCCGGCCATGAATTCGCGCCCGCGTTCGAGCACGCACACGCTGCGGCCCGCGCGTGCCATGCGGCTCGCGGCAATCGCGCCGCCGTAGCCCGAACCTACCACGACCACGTCGTAATGGCCTTTCAGCGCCGTCGGCGCGCTCGATAAGCGGTTCATCAGGACCACCTCGTCTGGAATCGAATGCGGGGAAGGGGACGCCGGACTTCGGAAGGAAGACGGTGCGCGGCCGCGGCTTTTTTATCGTAGGTCGTGCGGGGCGACAAAAAAAGCGCGGAGTGCGCAATGCGCGATGTCAAGGGCGCGTCGCGTGCTGCCAACGCCGCGCCCCGTCTCTGTTATGCGGCCACTTCATTCAATTCGCTGTCGCTCGATTCGGCGGCAAGCAGATTCAGCGCGAGCAGAATGACCGCGCGGTTGTCGATGTCGATGGCGATCCCCAGCACGTCGGTGAGCCAGCGGCCGATCTTGGTATTGGAAAAATCTTCGGCGCCGGCCGTCTTTTTCATCGTGACGCCGAGTTTGACGGCGCGATAGTGATAGGAGGGCACCCGATGCTGAGCCGCGACGGCCGACAGGCCGCCTTTGCCTTCCGAGCACCAGCCGAGGCTGCCGGCCAGCACGATGCGCTCGGGCTCGTCGAGACCGTCGATGAACTCGCGCGCGGCGAGCCGCACGCGCTGTTCGTCGAGGCCGTATTGCAGCAGCACGCTTTCCACCGGGTCTTCGAGCGCATGGGCGCGCAGATCGATTTCCTGCGCCATGCCTTCGGTTTCCATCGACACGTTGCGTTGATGGCCCGCGCTGCGCAGACAGTCGATCAGATAGCGGCGGAAATACGCGCACACCGCGTAGCCGTTCGACGGCGCGCTGTCGGCGCAGGCATGGGTCTCGGTGTGGCCCGGCGCGAGCCGCAGTACTTTCGCGTAGATGAACTGCGCGACCAGCTCTTCCTTGTCCTCGCCGAGCGCCTGCAATTCCAGCGGGTGATAGGTGCGCAGCGCCCGCTTGACCAGCTCGACCATCGACACCATTTCGTCCGCGGACAGGCAGGTGCGCCGACGCCACAGATCGGGCAGGATCGCATCGTCGAGATTGCGGACGAACTCGTAGCTCGGAACTGCGCCCATGAAAACCTCCGTCAGGGGTAAGGCGAAGAGCGCGGTGAGCCTTGGCTGCGGGCCGGCGGGTGAAGCGTGGAGCGTTGAAGCCGCGCTGGAATGTGAGTTCAGTATGGTTCGCGGCAACTGCTTCGCCTATATGGATTAAGTGGTAGCTGATGGGTAAACTGCCGGGTAAACCTTCTGACGAGAAACCTGCCATTCGTCTGACGAGAGGGCGCTGCGCAGCAGCGGACAATCGCCCCGCGCAACCGCCGCACCGTGTTGCACGACCCTGCCGTGCCCGCAGCGCTCCTGCGGCGCGCCACGCCCGGCCTGTACCGCTGCGGCTGCCCGCGGCGCCAGGCTTGCGCGCCCCTTCACCGAAGTTGCCGTGCCCGACAAGGAGACCGCGCAATGCGGGCCGACCCGATCCAGCGTGCCATCGACGAAGACCTGGTGCGCGTGCTGTACGCGCAAGACCCGATCGCTTTCTTTTCGCACTGGTTTTCGATCGCGGTGCTGGTGGCGATCTATTGGCCGAGAATTCCGTCGCCGTCGCTGTTCGTCGCGTGTTTCGGTTTTTATGCGGCGGCCAATTGCGGCGGCCTCGCGCTGTGGATTCTCAATCGACGTTATCCGCAGTTTTTCTCGCCGCGCGACTGGATCTACCTGCACGCGTTGCGCGGCGTGTTGCTGTACAGCGCGCCCGGCCTCGCGGTGTGGTTCGCGTTCCAGGTCCCGCAGAGCGATTTGCCCTTGCTGCACACGGTCCTGCTCGTGACGCTGGCGGCCGGCGTGTTCATGTCGAACGGTTTCGACCTGCTGAACTTCTCGACCGCGATTCCGTTCCTGCTGTTTCCGTCGATCGTGCTGCACTTCGGCTCGCATACGTTCGACCGCACGATACTCGCGATCGTCCTCGCGTTTTTCTTCTGTGCGATCAACGTCTACGCGATGAGCTATCGCAAGCTGTTCCGCCAGGTCGTGCAGGCGCGGGTCGATCAGCAGTACCTGGCGGAATCGCTGGCAGCGCAGAAACACGTTGCCGAAGAGGCGAGCCTCGCGAAGACGCGCTTTTTCGCGGCCGCGAGCCACGATCTGCGCCAGCCGCTGCACGCGATCGGACTGCTGGCGGCGTCGCTCAACGACACCACGGCGACGCCCGCGCAGCACGCGAAAACCGCTGAGCACATCGTCTACAACGTCGAGGCCTTGAATCAGCTCTTCAATCAGGTGCTCGATCTCGCGCGGCTCGAAAGCGGCGTGACCCAGGTGATCCGGCTGCACTTCCGGCTCTCCGAATTATTCGAACGGGTGGGTAGCCAGTACCGTCCGCAGGCCGCGGCGAAAGGGCTCGCGCTGCGCATCGCGCCGACCACGATGGTCGTGTACGACGATCCGGTGCTGCTCGAGCGCGTGCTGAGCAATCTGCTGTCGAACGCGGTGCGTTATACCGAGGACGGCGCGATCTGGCTCGGCTTTCGCCGCGCGGGGCGGCCGACGGGCGGTTATATCGAAGTGCGCGATTCGGGTATCGGCATTCCGGCCGACGAGCACGAGCGCATTTTCGAAGAGTTCTATCAGGTCGCGAATCCACAGCGCGACGCGCGCCAGGGCCACGGCCTTGGCTTGCCGACGGTGAAGCGGCTGGTCGGGATGCTCGGCGGCGAGTTGCAACTGCGTTCCGCGCCCGGACGCGGGTCCGTGTTCCGCTTTCCGGTTCAGGCGGGCGACGCCGGCGGCATTGTCGCGAGCCTGAACGAAGCGGTGGCGGGCGGTCCGTCGGCGCAAGGGCGGCGCGTGCTGTGTATCGACGATGAACCGTCGATCCTCGAAGGGCTCGCGAGTCTGCTGGGGCGCTGGGGTTGCGACGTGCTCGGCGCGCGCGACGAGGCCGAGGCGCTCGCGGCGCTCGCCGGCGGTTTCGTGCCGGACGCGGTGCTGTGCGATTACCAGCTCGCGCATCACCGCACCGGCGCGCAGGCGCTGACGGCGGTGCGCGCTGTGCTCGCGCGCGCGGGGCACGAGAACGTGGTGACCTTGCTGATCACGGGTGATATGGCCTCGGCGGAACTGGCGGCGCTCGCGTTGCAGGGCATTCCGGTGCTGCATAAGCCGGTGACGCCCGCGCGTTTGCGGCGCACGCTGGAAATGCTGTGGCAGCAGGCGGAGCTGGATCGGGGACGGGTGGCGGCGACGCCCACGTTGCGCGAGGGTGGAGCGGGTGGCGATGCGGGCGTGGCGCGGGGCGCGGCAGGAGATGCGGCGGGTGATTCATCGCGCGGCGCCGCCGGCGGCTCGCAGACGCGCTCCGAGAGCGAACCGCAGAAGTAGGAACGGCAGGGTGGGCCAGCGTCCGGCCTACAAAGTCTTCCCCGCCTCCAGCCAGCCGTTGATCACCGCAATCGCGGTCGACCGGTTGTGCACGCCGAGCGCCCGGAAAATCACCGACAGATGCACCTTGACCGTCCCCTCGGCGACCCCCAGGTCGCGGGCGATCATCTTGTTGGTCCAGCCGCGATGCACGAGCCGCATGATGTCCTGCTGACGCGGCGACAGGTTTTCCAGCAGATGCTGCTGATGCGGCTGCAAGGCCGGCACCTGGGTAATCGGCTCGGTCAGCGTGGCGCCGCCCTGACCGGACGCCGGTTGTGCAGCGGATTGCGCGATCGACCCGGCGCCTGCCGCCGCCCCTTGCGCATCACGCGAGCCGAGCAGGCTGAGCGCTTCCATCGGCACATAAGCGCCGCCCGACAGCACGAGTTCGATCGCCTTGAGCATGACGCTCGCGGGCTGCCGCTTCGGCACGAACCCGAGCGCGCCCGCGGCCAGCACCGCGCGCATTTCGTCCGGCGATTCCTCGGCGGACAGCACGACCACCGGCAGCGCCGGATTCGCCTTCAGCAGCACTTCGAGCGACGACGCGCCGGTCATGCCCGGCATATGCAGATCGACGATCGCCAGATCGTGATCGGCGTCGGGCCGCGCGGCGGTGGCGAGGGTTTCCCAGCTATCGGCTTCGTCGAACTGGGCGTCGGGATCGAAACCGCGCAGCATGCCCTTGACGCCTTGCCGGATCAGTTCATGGTCGTCGGCCACAAGAAACTTCATGATGTCTCCGCGAGTCGGGCCTGCCCGTTGTGGACTACCGCCGTAGTGGGGTCTCGTTTTACTTCTGTCCTCGTGAACCGCATCATGGCCGGCTACCCCGCGTTTCCTGCGCCGATCGGTGGCGCGGCGCGCCTTCCGGCTGGCCGCGCTGGTGGCGCGTTATGAGTACTCGCCGGCTGGTTCGATGCGCCACGTGATGTGTAAGGCAGGTCTCCCGCGCATAGGTTCCGGCTTGCTACGTAGACGAGCCGCGCGAGCCTTTTTTGAAGCTCTCCGCGCAAGATCGAACAGGTTATGCGCGGAGGATGAAAACGCGTGCCGGCCGCGTCTATTTGACTGCAAATAGCGTCGCATTCATCAGCAGTTTGAAGGCGAAACCGAGCGACATCGCCGAGGCCACGCCGAAGCACCACAGCGCGATGAACCACAGCCAGCCGGGCAGTTTGCGCCGCCGCGGCGGGGAGCCGGCAAGCGCCTCGTTCGAACTGTTCGAGCCGTTGTGCTTAGTGATAGTGATGTTGGTCGTCATGGCGCACCTTGCCCCGGAATACCCAGTAACCCATCGTCGTATAGGCGATGATGATCGGCAGAATCACCGCCGCGCCGACCAGCGTGAAGGTCTGGCTCGAGCGCGGCGCGGCCGCTTCCCACAGCGTCATGCTCGACGGAATCGCATACGGCCACAGGCTCACCAGCAGCCCCGCGTAGCCGAGCAGCACGAGCAGCAGCGCGAGCACGAACGGCGTAGTGTGATGCCGCGCACGCACCGCGCGATGCATGAGGAACGCGCAGACCGCTACGAGAAACGGCACCGGCAACAGGCGATAGAAGAGGTTGTCGTGGAACCAGCGCTGCGCGATCGTCGGGTCCTGCAGCGGCGTCCACAGGCTGACCATCGCGATGAAGCCGAGCAGCACCAGCGTGAGCGGCCATACCACGCGATGCAGCCGTCGTTGCAGATCGCCTTCGGTCTTCGCCACCAGCCAGCAGCAGCCGAGCAGCGCATACGTGACCACGAGCCCGAGGCCCGTGAGCAGGCTGAACGGCGTGAGCCAGCCGAATGCGTCGCCGGCATAGCCGCCGTCGATCACCGGAATACCCTGGAGGAACGCGCCCAGCACGATGCCCTGGAAGAACGTTGCGCCCGCCGAGCCGCCGATGAACGCGAGATCCCACAGATGCTTCGTGCGATTGGCCTTGGCGCGAATCTCGAACGACACGCCGCGAAAGATCAGGCACACCAGCATGAAGATCAGCGGCAGATACAGCGCGGACAGCACGGTCGAATACACCACCGGAAACACCGCGAACAGCGCGGCGCCGCCGAGCACGAGCCAGGTCTCGTTGCCGTCCCAGACCGGCGCAACGGTGTTCATCATCAGGTCGCGCTCCTTCTCGTCTGGGAAGAACGGGAACACGATGCCGATGCCCAGATCGAAGCCGTCCAGCACGACGTACATGAAAAGGCCCAACGCGATGATCGCGGCCCACACGACGGTTACATCCATTTTCTTTCTCGCAAGTGGTTGGGTGACGATGGGGCTTACGCGGCGTCGATCATCTGATCGGCGGCGGACAGCGGGCGGCGCGCGGTCTGATTCGGCTCCTGGCGCGGCACGCCGTGCGGCGTGTGTCCCGGCAACGCCGGACCCGAGCGCATCAGTTTGAGCATGTAGTAGATGCCGGTGCCGAACACGAGGAAGTAGACCACCACGAAGGCCATCAACGAGATGCCTACCTGCTGCGCGGTCAGCGGCGACACGGCTTGCGACGTGCGCATCACGCCGTACACGACCCACGGCTGGCGGCCCGCTTCGGTGGTGACCCAGCCGGCCAGCAGCGTGATGAACCCGGTCGGCCCCATCGCGACGGCAAAGCGCTGGAACCACGTCGATTCGAACAGACGTCCGCGGCGGCGCAGCACCCAGGCGGCGAGCGACATCACGATCATCAGCACGCCGAGCCCGGCCATGATGCGAAAGCTCCAGAACACCACCGTCGAGTTCGGACGATCCTGCGGCGGGAATTCCTTGAGGCCGCGAATTTCGCCGTCCCAGCTATGCGTGAGGATCAGGCTGCCCAGGTGCGGAATCGACACCGCGTAGCGCGTCGTCTCCGCCTTCATGTCGGGAATGCCGAACAGGTTCAGCGCGGTGCCGCCTTTCTCGGTCTCCCACAGGCCTTCGATCGCGGCGATCTTCGCCGGCTGATATTCGCGCGTGTTCAGGCCGTGCTGATCGCCGACGAATGCCTGGATCGGCGTGAGGATCAACAGCAGCCACAGCGCCATCGAGAACATTTTCTTCACGGCCGGATCGCGCCGTCCGCGCAGCAGATGCCATGCGCCCACGGCCGCCACCACCAGCCCCGCGACGATGAACGCCGCGAGCGCCATATGCGCGAGCCGGTACGGGAACGACGGATTGAAGATGATCTTGAACCAGTCGAGCGGCACGACGTGGCCGTTCACGACTTCGAAGCCTTGCGGCGTTTGCATCCAGCTATTGGAGGCGAGAATCCAGAAGGTCGAGATCAGCGTGCCGATGGCGACCATCAGCGTGGCGCCGAAGTGCGCACGCGGACTCACGCGTTGCCAGCCGAACAGCATGATGCCGAGAAAGCCCGCTTCGAGAAAGAACGCGGTCATCACTTCGTACATCAGCAACGGCCCGGTGACAGGGCCCGCGAAACTGGAGAAGCCCGACCAGTTGGTGCCGAACTGATAGCTCATCACGACGCCGGAGACGACGCCCATGCCGAAGGCCACTGCGAAGATCTTTGACCAGAAGAGGCAAAGATCTTTGTAGTACGCCTTGCCGGTCTTCAGCCAGCGCCATTCGAGGACGGCGATGAAACTGGCGAGGCCGATGCTGAGCGCCGGAAACACGATGTGAAAAGAGACGGTGAACGCGAATTGAATGCGGGCGAGATCGAATGCCGATATTGCGGAGTTCATGAGCGTGTTGTGCGTGATGGCCGCGGGAGCGGACTACGCGCGTCGACCGGTGTCGGTGCGCACTGCGGCTGGCAGATGGCGCAAGAGTAGGGGATAGGGAACAATTTTGCTGCGCCGCGACGTGCGTCAAAAAACCGCCTTGTTTTAAGCCGTTTTTATGTTTTTTGGCGGCAAACCTTTGATGAGTATCAAGTTTTCCTGATTGTCTTCGTGTGCGAATTCTGCGTGCGCGCGCCGTAACTGCGTCAATAGACCGCGCTGCAGCAATGCACCCCGTCACCTTTGCGCGCGCGGCTCGGCCCTGGTGTTTGCCCGCGAGCCGCTTGACTTCGATATTTCCTGGGCATAAAGTTTTATTCATACACAGGAATTAAAGGCCGCTGCTACTTCAGCCGGCCAACAGGAGACAAGCCTTGCTCAATCTCACGCCAGGTTCGCTCGCGGGCCTTCGCATCGTCGATCTGTCACGCGTACTGGGTGGCCCGTATTGCACGCAGATCCTTGCCGACCACGGTGCCGACGTGATCAAGGTCGAGCCGCCCAACGGCGACGAACCCCGCACCTGGGGCCCGCCGTTCGACGGCGACACGGCGTCGTACTTCCTCGGCGTGAACCGCAACAAGCGGGGTGTGGCGCTCGATCTGACGCAGGAAAGCGAGCGCACGAAGCTGCTGCATCTGCTCGACAGCGCCGATGTGCTGGTCGAAAACTTCAAGATCGGCACGCTGGAGCGCTGGGGGCTCGGCTACGACGCCTTGCAGGCGCGGTTTCCGCGGCTCGTGCATTGCCGCGTGTCGGGCTTCGGCGCGGACGGCCCGCTCGGCGCATTGCCGGGCTACGACGCGGCGGTGCAGGCTCTCACCGGGATGATGAGCGTGAACGGTGAAGCGGGCGGTGCGCCGTTGCGCATCGGCGTGCCGATCGTCGACCTGGTCACGGGCCTGAACGCGGCGCTCGGCATCCTGATGGCGCTGCGCGAACGCGAGACGAGTGGGCGCGGCCAGTTCGTCGAATCGACGCTGTTCGATAGCGCGTTGTCGATTCTGCATCCGCATACGCCGAACTGGTTTTACTCGGGCAACGAACCACAGCGCAGCGGTAACGCGCATCCGAACATCACGCCGTACGACATGTTCCATACGGGCAGCGTCGATATTTTTCTGGCGGTCGGCAACAACGCGCAGTTTGCGCAACTGTGTGCGGTGATCGACGCGCCGTCTCTGCCCGCCGATGCGCGCTTCGCCAGCAACCGGGAGCGCAGCGCGCATCGCCGCGAATTGCGCGCGCAACTGGAAGCGCGCTTTGCCCAATGGGAGGGCGAACTGCTCGCCGACACGCTGATCCGGTGCGGCGTGCCGTGCGCGCCGGTGCTCGGCCTCGGCGCGGCGCTGGAGCATCCGCACACGGCGCATCGCGCGATGCGGGTCGAACTGGGCTCGTACCAAGGCATTGCGTCGCCGATCAAGCTGAGCCGTACGCCTGCCACCTATCGCAGCGCGCCGCCTGCGCTGAACGAGCACGCCGGGCAGGTGTTCGGCACGCCGCCGGCGGACGGCTGACGCCGCCGTCTGTTTGAGCCTGCCTGGAGCGGCTTGCGCTTCACAGGCTTTCCCTCTCGCTACAACACAGCGCGGCGCCATGCCGCGAAGGAGACAGCATGTGCATGAATCGCGCAGGACGGCGCTCGCCGGCAGCTTTCGCAGCACCCGCCGATGACAAAATCGGCCGCACGCAAGGAGCCTTCCGATGCTCGCGCTGATTGGCACGGTCGCGATCGTCGCGTTGTTCGGGTTGATCATCACGAAGCGCCTCTCGCCGCTCGTCGCGCTGATCGTCGTACCGATCGTGGCCGCGCTCGTGGCAGGCTTCGGGCTCACGACGGGCAAGTACATCGTGCACGGGGTGCAGAATATCGGCCCGGTGGCGGGCATGTTCGTATTTGCGATTCTGTTCTTCGGCATCCTGACGGATGCGGGCATGCTCGATCCGATCATCAATGGCGTGCTGCGGGTGGTGGGCTGTCATCCGACGCGCATCGTGATGGGCTCCGCCTTGCTCGCGCTGCTGATTCACCTCGACGGCTCCGGCGCGGTGACCTTCCTCGTGACGCTGCCGGCGATGCTGCCGCTGTACACGCGCCTCGGCATCGACAAGCGGATTCTCGCGTGCGTCACGTCGATGGCCGCAGGCGTGAATTTCCTGCCGTGGGTGGGGCCGATGCTGCGCGCGTCGGCCGCGCTGCACATCCCCGGCACGGTGATTTTCTATCCGATGATTCCGGTGCAGATCGTCGGCCTGATCTTCGTGTTCGGCACCGCGTATATGCTCGGCAAGCGTGAAGAGAAGCGTCTCGGCCTCGACCGTGCGAGTGCCGCGTCGGTCGCGGTGACGCCGCGCGAGTTGAGCGCGGCGGAGCAGGCGTTGCGCCGCCCCGGCCGTTTCTGGATCAACATCGTCTTGACGCTGGTCGTGCTGGTCACGCTGGTGTGGGGCATCGTCGATCCGATGGTGATGTTCATGCTCGGCACGGTCGCGGCGTTGATCATCAACTATCCGGACGTCAGGCAGCAGCGCGAGCGCATCGACGCGCACGCCAAGGCCGCGCTGATGATGGCGAGCGTGCTGCTCGCGGCGGGCGCGTTCACCGGCATCATGTCCGGCACCGGCATGCTCACGGCGATGGCGCAGGTGATGGTGCAGCACGTGCCGGTCGAGCATGCGCGCCATATGCCGTTCGTGCTCGGGCTCGTGTCGATGCCGCTCAGCCTGCTGTTCGATCCCGACTCGTTTTATTTCGGCATCCTGCCGGTTCTCGCGGAAAGCGGCAAGCTGCTCGGCGTGCCGCCGATCCAGATGGCACAAGCCGCCTTGCTCGGGCAGATGACGACCGGTTTTCCGGTCAGCCCGCTGACGCCCGCGACGTTTCTGATCGTCGGGCTGACCGGCGTCGAACTCGCCGAACACCAGAAATTCACGATCCCGTTTCTTTTCGCCGCCACCGTCATCATGGTTTTGACCGCGGTGCTGGTCAGCGTATTTCCGTTATGAGCGCGCAGCGTCGCGTGCCGCGTGCGCTGTGCATGCCGGGCGCGCTCTGCGACGCGCAGATATTCCACAGGACATTGCCATGAACTTCGAATTCACCGACGACCAGCAGTCGATCCAGGCCGCCATCGAAAAACTTTGCGAACGTTACGACGACGAGTACTGGCTCGCGAAGGATCGCGAAGGCGGATTTCCGCACGACTTCCACCGCACGCTGGCCGACGCGGGCTGGCTTGGCATCGCGATGTCGCCGGAGTATGGCGGCGCGGGACTCGGCATGACCGAAGCCGCGCTGATGATGCGCACGATCAGCGGCTCGGGCGCGGGGTTGTCGGGCGCGTCGGCGGTGCATATGAACATCTTCGGCCTGAATCCGGTGCAGGTGTTCGGCAACGACGCGCAGAAGCGGCGCTTTCTGCCGCCGCTGATCGAAGGCCGCGACAAGGCCTGCTTCGCGGTGACCGAACCCGACGCCGGTCTCGACACCACGCATCTGAAAACCCAGGCCGTGCGCGACGGCGACCATTACGTGCTGAGCGGCCGCAAGATCTGGATTTCGACCGCACAGGTCGCCAACAGGATGCTGATCATCGCGCGCACCACGCCGCTCGACCAGTGCAGGAAACCGACCGACGGTCTCACGCTGTTCTATACCGATCTCGATCGCGAGCGCGTGGAAGTGCGCGAGATCGAGAAGATGGGCCGCAAGGCGGTCGATTCGAACATGCTGTTCATCGACAATCTGCGCGTGCCGCTCGAAGACCGCATCGGCGACGAAGGCGCCGGTTTCCGTTATCTGCTGCATGGCCTGAATCCGGAGCGGATCCTGATCGCCGCCGAAGCGGTCGGTCTCGGCCAGGCGGCATTGCGGCGCGCGACGCAGTACGCGAACGAGCGCGTCGTGTTCGGCCGGCTGATCGGCCAGAACCAGGCGATCCAGCATCCGCTCGCGCAGGCCTGGATGCAGCTCGAAGCGGCCAACCTGATGGTGTTCAAGGCGGCCTCGCTGTACGACGCGGGCAAGCCGTGCGGCGCCGAAGCCAACGCCGCCAAATATCTCGCCGCGGAAGCCGCGTTCCAGTCGTGCCAGACCGCGATCGCCACGCTTGGCGGGATGGGCTATGCGAAGGAATATCACGTCGAGCGGTATTTGCGCGAGTGTATGATTCCGAGGCTCGCGCCCGTGAGTCCGCAGATGATTCTGTGTTTCATCGCGGAGAAAGTGCTGGGCTTGCCGAAGTCGTATTGACGTATCTCCCGACCGCCATGGATGTCAAACTCGTTGCCCGCACGCTGGATCTGTTCGAATTGTTCGCCGCCGAGCAACGGCCGCTGCCGCTTACCGAACTCGCGCGTCTGCTGAACGTGCCGGTGTCGAGCTGTCTCGCGCTCGCGCGCACGCTGGTGAGCCGCGGCTATCTGGTCGAGGTGAGGAAGCGCGGCGGCTACTATCCGACGCGGCGCTTGCAGATGCTCGCCAGTGCGATCAATGCGGTCGATCCGGTGGTCGAGATCGTGCATCCGCGCCTGATCGAGTTGCGCGACGCGAGCGGCGAGACCGCGGTGCTCGGCAAGATTCAGGGCGCCGCCGTGGTGTATCTCGACGTGGTGGAGTCGACCAAGGCGATTCGCTACACGCGCGCGCCCGGCGAGTTGCGGCCCTTGTATGCGAACTCGATCGGCAAGGCCATTTTCGGCGAACTGGACGCGGGGGCGCAGCAGGCGCTCGGTGCGCAACTGTCGTTCGAACGGTTTACGGCGGCGACGGTGGCCGATCTGCCCGCGCTCGTCGCGCAAGCGGCGGCGGCGCGAGCCCAGGGCTGGTGCGCGAATCTCGGCGAGAGCGCGCCGGAGCTGTCGGCGATTGCAGTGGCGGTGAGGATCGGTGGCGAGTGGTACGGGCTGTCGGTGGTGGGGCCGACCGAGCGCATCCAGAGAGATCAGAAGACGCATGCCGCGCAATTGCTGCGTGTGAAGCAGGCGATCGAAGTGCAGGAGCAGCAGGAGCAGGCGGACTAGGTTGTCGGGGGTGGGGCCGAGGTTCCGGCGATGGCTTGTCTGCGGACCGCTCGACTGCCCGGTTTCCCACAGCAACACTGCACGCGCGCGACTCGCGCGCAACGCCCGCATTCGGTGCGAGCAACTCCACACAACTCACACCGCAAACGGCCCATAACGACCGCCCCCAACCCGTTATCAACCGACAATCCGCTCATCCGAACCGACTTTCACCGGTTCACCGGCCAGGCAATGAATCAGTCGGCCAGCCTATCCGCGCCGCTCGCCGCAATGCCGAGCGCACCACCATCCGGTGGAACGGCGCGATCGCGAGAATATAGAAGCGCCCGAGCCCGTTGTGGCAATGCACGACCGTGGACAGCACCAGATAGCGCGAACGGCCGTCCCGCGTCTGGCGCGTTTGCTGCAGCACCGACACCCGGAAGTCCAGATGACTGTCGTTCTCGCCGAGGATGATTTCGTGCGCGCTGCGCGTGTAGATCCTGAAGATGTCGACGCGCTCCCGCGAGCCGGCCGCTGCTTCCGTGCGCAACTGCTTCGTCGTCTTGAGCCCGAAGCGTGCGACCAGCGCGTCGCGCAACCCCATCAGTCTGCCGACCCATCCCGCCTGATGCGCGAAAACAAAGCGCGCCAGCAATTCCGGATCGTCGATGGCGTTCTCGGGCAGGCGAACCGCGAACGCGTCGGCGAGATCCGGCGCGTGGTACAGGCGCGTGACCGCGGATTCGGCCGGCATGGCGACGGATTGCACGGAGGAGTGGGCGTTGGGCATGGTGACGTGCGGCGCTGAAATGAAGCAGGCTCGAAGGCCGCGTCGATGACGTGACGGCGGCGGCGCGGTGATTCGCTGATGCACAAGGGGGCAAGTCTACGCGTGCTTGCGCGTGGCTGCGCCGGCGGCTTAGCGCGCGCGGCGCGGATGACGGCATCGAGAGAAAAAAGTTTAGCGCACGTTATACGACATCTTATAAATAGAGCGCGACTAGCTGCTTGTTTATCAAGGCAAAGCGTTTCTGTTGGCAGTTTGACTAGGGGTAAATGCCTGGTTGAAATCCGCTCGGGCTTCGACGATAGTACGTTATCGTACAACTAGCGTGTGTTATGCAGGTGGCATCACCGCCGCTTCACCGCTGGCTGCCCCCAAGTTCGATCGCGCGCGGCGCAGTCAACGCAGGAAAGGAACCCCTATGAAAAAGATTGCCCTGAGTGGCGCCGGCGGCCAGCTCGGCTCCGTCGTACGCGCTGCCATGATTGCGCGCGGCACGCCGCTGCGTTCGGCAGCAGGCTCGAAAGCCCTGACACCCCTCGTCGAAGGCGAGGACGTGATGCACGGCGACCTGCGCGATCCGGCGGTGGTCGATCGTCTGCTCGAAGGCGTGGACGTGCTGATCCACTTCGCCGGCACGAGCGTCGAGCGCCCGCTGCCCGAAATCATCGAGAACAATCTGCGCGGTCTGGTCGAGGTGTACGAAGGCGCGCGCCGTCAAGGCGTGAAGCGCATCGTGTTCGCCAGCTCGAATCACGCGATCGGCATGTATCCGGTCACCGAAAAGCTCAGCCTCGACTGCGAACTGCGCCCCGATGGTTTCTACGGCCTGAGCAAGGTGTGGGGCGAAGCGCTCGCCAGAATGTATTGGGACAAGCACGGCATCGAAAGCGTGTGCGTGCGCATCGGCAGCTGCCTCGAACGCCCGAGCGAGCCGCGCCACCTGAGCACGTGGTTCGGCCATCGCGATCTGATGCACTTCCTCGACCGCTGCGTCGAGGCCGAAGACGTCGGCTTCCTGACCATCTGGGGCGTGTCGGCCAACACGCGCAGCTGGTGGGACAACAGCGGCGCCGCGCGTTTCGGCTATCAGCCGACGCAGAACTCCGAAGATTACGCCGCTGAAATTCTGGCGCGCCCGAATCCGCTCGACGCTTTTGGCCAACGCTTCCAGGGCGGCGCTTTTGTCGGCATCGATTATTCGCGCGCAGACGGCGGTCCGGACGCATCGGCCGCCAAGGCGGCACGGCCGGTCTGACTGGCCGGGCATCACGAGGAGACGCAGTCATGAAAGTCAAAGGCATCCGCTGGTGGATGGTCAGCCTGGTCGCGGCCGGGCTCATCATCAATTACCTCGCGCGCAATACGCTGTCGGTCGCCGCGCCGACGCTGATGAAGGACCTCCACATCACCACCGAGCAGTACGCTCACGTGGTCGTCGCGTGGCAGCTTTGCTATGCGTTCATGCAGCCGGTCGCGGGTTTCGTGCTCGACACGGTCGGCACCAAGCTCGGCTTCGCGGCGTTCGCGCTCGCCTGGTCGCTGGCCTGTGCCGCCGCCGCGTGGGCGACGGGCTGGCGCAGTCTCGCGTTCTTCCGCGGCCTGCTCGGCCTCGCTGAAGCGGCGGGCATTCCGGCCGGCGTGAAAGCGACCAGCGAATGGTTTCCGGCGAAAGAGCGGTCGGTGGCGATCGGCTGGTTCAACATCGGCTCCTCGATCGGCGCGTTGCTGGCGCCGCCGCTGGTGGTCTGGGCGCTGTTGCGCGGCCAGTGGCAACTGGCATTCGTGATCGTCGGCGTGGCGGGCATCGTCTGGAGCGCGCTGTGGATGGTGATGTACAAGCATCCGCGCAAGCAGAAGATGTTGAGCGCCACTGAGCGCGACTACATCCTGAGCGGCCAGGAAGCGAAGCACTCCGAGGCCGGCGCGCCCAAGCGCAGCTGGCGCGCGATGCTGGGCAGCCGTGATTTCTGGGCGATCGGCATTCCGCGCATTCTGTCGGAACCGGCGTGGCAGACCTTCAACGCGTGGATTCCGCTGTACATGATGACCGAGCGTCACATGAACCTGAAGGAAGTCGCGATGTTCGCCTGGATGCCGTTCCTCGCCGCCGACATCGGCTGCGTGCTCGGCGGCTATCTGAGCCCGCTGTTCCACAAGTACGCGAAGGTGTCGCTGTTCACGTCGCGCAAGATGGTGTTCGTCGTCGGCGCGCTGTTCATGATCGGACCGGCGTGTGTGGGCCTGGTGCAAAGTCCGTATGTGGCGGTGGCGCTGCTGTGCGTCGGCGGTTTTGCGCACCAGACCTTGTCCGGTGCGTTGTACGCGATCACGTCCGACATGTTCGGCAAGAACGAAGTCGCGACGGCGACCGGCATGGGCGGCATGGCGGGCTATCTGGGCGCCGCGGCGTTCACGATGCTGTTCGGCGTGCTCGTCACGCAGATCGGCTACAGCCCGCTGTTCGTCGTGCTGGCCGTGTTCGATCTGATCGCCGCCGCCGTGGTGTGCCTGCTCGCGAAAAGCAGCGACAAGGCGCCTGAGCCGCGCTGGTCCGGAGCCGGTGATGTGGTCCCCGCCAAGTAAGTGATGGCGAGTTCCGCGGGTGGGACCCGGCGGAACATACAGCTGGATTCGACATGCAGACAACGGCGCTTTCTTCACTGAGGCGCCGTTTTTTTTCGGGCGGGGCCTGCGAGCTTCACCCGGCGTCGGTGACACGAGTCTTCACGAGGCTTCTTTCCGGATGCACGCCGCGGCGCGGCGCGTCGTACGCATTGGCGCGAGGAAAACGAAACAGATCATCAAAAGGCCATCCCCTCCGTCACGCGCACGCGTCGCCCGGCGCCGCCTACGTGGCGCCGCGCGGCACGCTCGAGCCGCACGTCATCAAGTGCTGTGGGATAATTGCGAAGTTTGCCCGGAGCGCGGCTCACAAGGTTGTTCGCACGGGCGCGCGAGGGGCCTTTATTCCCTTGGCCCGCTTCTTTTCAGCGATATTTCTCCAACAACCACGATGCCCGCATACCGTTCCAAAACCTCCACCGCCGGCCGCAACATGGCGGGGGCGCGCTCCCTGTGGCGTGCCACCGGCATGAAAGACGAAGACTTCTCGAAGCCGATCATTGCGGTGGTCAATTCGTTCACCCAGTTCGTGCCCGGCCACGTGCACCTGAAGGACCTGGGCCAGCTCGTCGCGCGCGAAATCGAAGCCGCCGGCGGCGTCGCCAAGGAATTCAACACCATCGCGGTCGATGACGGCATCGCGATGGGCCACGACGGCATGCTGTATTCGCTGCCGAGCCGCGACATCATCGCGGACTCGGTGGAGTACATGGTCAATGCCCACTGCGCCGACGCGATGGTGTGCATCTCGAACTGCGACAAGATCACCCCCGGCATGCTGATGGCCGCGATGCGCCTGAACATTCCGGTGATCTTCGTGTCCGGCGGCCCGATGGAAGCCGGCAAGACGCGCCTCGCCAATCCCAAAACCGGCACCATCGAGTTCAAGAAGCTCGACCTGGTGGACGCGATGGTGATCGCCGCCGACAAGGCCTATTCCGACGCCGACGTGGCCGAGGTGGAACGTTCCGCCTGCCCGACCTGCGGTTCGTGCTCGGGCATGTTCACGGCCAACTCGATGAACTGCCTGACCGAAGCGCTGGGCCTCTCGCTGCCGGGCAACGGCACCGTGGTCGCCACGCACGCCGACCGCGAGCAGCTGTTCAAGCGCGCCGGCCGCCGCATCGTCGAACTGGCCCGCCAGTACTACGAGCAGGAAGAGGCGAGCATTCTGCCGCGCGCGGTGGGCTTCAAGGCATTCGAAAACGCGATGACGCTCGATATCGCGATGGGCGGTTCGACCAACACGATCCTGCACCTGCTGGCGATCGCGCGTGAAGCGGAGATCGACTTCACGATGACCGACATCGACCGTCTGTCGCGCATCGTGCCGCAGTTGTGCAAGGTGGCGCCGAACACCAACAAGTACCACATCGAAGACGTGCATCGCGCGGGCGGCATCATGGCCATCCTCGGCGAGCTCGACCGCGCCGGCAAGCTGCATACCGACGTGCCGACCGTGCATGCGGCCACGCTGAAGGACGCGCTGGATCAGTGGGACATCGTCCGCACCCAGGACGAAGCGGTCCGGACTTTCTACATGGCGGGCCCGGCCGGCGTTCCCACGCAGGTGGCGTTCAGCCAGAACACGCGCTGGCCGAGTCTCGATCTCGATCGCGCCGAGGGCTGCATCCGCTCGTACGAGCATGCGTTCTCGAAGGAAGGCGGCCTCGCGGTGCTGACGGGCAACATCGCGCTCGACGGCTGCGTGGTGAAGACGGCCGGCGTCGACGAGAGCATCCTCGTGTTCGAGGGCTCGGCTCACGTGACCGAATCGCAGGACGAGGCGGTCGAGAACATCCTCGCCGGCAAGGTCAAGGCCGGTGACGTCGTGATCGTGCGCTACGAAGGTCCGAAGGGCGGCCCGGGCATGCAGGAAATGCTCTATCCGACGAGCTATATCAAGTCGCAGGGTCTCGGCAAAGCCTGTGCGCTGCTGACGGATGGCCGCTTCTCGGGCGGCACGTCGGGCCTGTCGATCGGTCACTGCTCGCCGGAAGCGGCGGCGGGCGGCGCGATCGGCCTCGTGCGCGACGGCGACAAGATTCGCATCGACATTCCGAACCGCACGATCAACGTGCTGCTGTCCGACGAGGAACTGGCGAGCCGCCGCGAAGCGCAGAACGCGACAGGGTGGAAGCCCGCCAAGCCGCGTCCGCGCAAGGTGTCGGCTGCACTGAAGGCGTATGCGAAGCTGGTGATGTCGGCCGACAAGGGTGCGGTGCGCGACCTGTCGCTGCTGGAAGACTGATCTTGCGACGGGCTTTGCGCCCTGTCTGCCTGTAAGAAAGCCGCTCCTCGGAGCGGCTTTTTTTGCCCGCGCGTTTTGCGGTTTCACATGCACTTGGACGCGCACACACCCGCGGCCTGCGACTGCCTGAGTGGTGCACGCATGAACGCGCATGCGCGGCGTCCACGGCGGCAGGGCAAAGACCGACTGATCGCCGGATCGCCCGCTCTCACCCCGCCGCGTATGCGCTTACCGCTGATCGACGACCGTCGTGTTGTATGTCGTCGAGCCGATCACCACGTTGTTCAACGCGATGCCGTTGACGTTGTATGCGTAGATCGGCCCCGGCGTGCTCGCACTGGCCGGTCCCGCGCTCACCGCCGTGCCCAGATTGCAGTTCGATATCGTGACGCCAGTGATCGCCGGAACCGTCGGCGCCGGTGTCGGGCCGTTGTAGTCGAACGCGACCGGTCCCTGCGCGACGATCGCCTGGAAACACGAACCGGTCACGCCGTTGAGCGTCACGTTGCTCGCCTGCACGTTCGAGATGTTGACGTTCTGCACGACCGCCGGACGGGTGCGGATCGCGTCGTTGGCCGGCTGGTAGTCGCAGTCGAACGTGATCAGGCCGCCTTGCGCCGCCGACGGATTGGCTGCCGTCGCCGTGACCACGCCGAGCGGCACCGTGCCGTTGATCGGACTGCCCGGCAGCAATGCGCTGCCGTAGCCCGAGCCTTTCAGCGCGACGCCGTTGGGCAGCGTGACCGTATCGACATAGAAGTTCTTCACGAAGCCGCCGCGATTCATGTTCGTCTTGATGCGAATCGCGATGTTCAGCGGATTGGTCGCCCAGTTCTGGTTGAGCATCTGCAGATTGCGCGCGTAGATGTTCTGCACGCCGCCACCCATTTCGCTGCCGAGCGTGATGCCGCCGTGGCCGCTGTTCATCGTGCAGTTCTGGATCACGTGGTTTTGCGCGGGGCCGTACTGCGTGTCGAGGTCCTTGCCCGACTTGATTGCGATGCAATCGTCGCCGGTGTTGAACGTCACGTTGTCGCACAGCACGTTGTCGCACGCGTCCGGATCGAAGCCGTCGTTGTTCGGGCCGATGCTGTTGGTCGTCACGCCGCGGATCACGACGTTCTTGCAATCGGTCGGATGATGCTGCCAGAACGGCGTGTTGTTGGTCGTGTAGTTCTCCATCAGCACGTTGGTGCAGCCGAGGAATTCGACCATGCACGGACGCAGGTAATGGCCGACACCGAAGATGCGCTGCGCGATCGGCACGCCCGCCTCGGACAGCGCGGGCAGGTAGTTCGCGTCCTCTTGCCACGGCGTGGTGGGGCTCGTGAGCTGCGCATAGAGCGCGTCGGAAATGCCCGGCGCGGCGGTGCGCAGATCGACGTTGTTCGGATTCAGATAGACCTGCGACGGCGTCGTCGAACCCGCGCAGCCGTAGGCGCCGCTCGACCCCTTGAAGGTCCACCAGCAGGTGGCGGTGTTGCCGGTGCCGGTGAACGGCGTCATCGCCTGGCCGTTGAGCACCGAGGTGGCGTCCTCGCCGGTCAGTGCGATGTTGGTCTGGTTGCGGGCGTAAACCGGCGAGCCGTAGTTGAGGCAATCGTTTGCCTGCCAGCGGCTATAGAACAGGTTGCCGTTGGCGCCGCAGTTCACCGGGCCGTCCTTCGCGTAGTCGGCGGGATTCGGGCTGAAGTAGATCGTGCAGTTCGCGCTCAGGTGGAAGTTCACATTGCTGAGCAGCACGATCGGGCCTGCGCAATACCATGTGCCGGCCGGCACGACCACGCGACCGCCGCCGGCCGCATTGCAGGCCTGGATCGCGGCGAGAAACGCGGGCCGCGAATCGAACGAGTTGGCGGCGTTGGTCTGTTGCGAGCCGGGGCTCGTGAGCGATGCCGAGCCCGTGTACGGATTGCTCGCGGCGATCACGGAGCAGGGCTGCGCGCCATACTGGGTGACCAGATAATCACGCGCGGGGAACATCGACTGGTTGATGCCTTGCAGCGACGCGATGATCTGCGTGGCCGCGCCCGACGAGCCCCAGATCGGGTCCTGCACCACGGGCGGTGCGCTCGGCGCAGCGGGCGAATCGTTGCTGGAGCTGCCGCAAGCGGACAGGCCGCCCAGCAGGGTCGCGCCCGCGGACGTGCCAGCCAGCACGATGAATGCGCGGCGTGCCGGCGAGTGCGGTTCGCTCTGCTGGCGGTTTCTCGATGCGTTCCGTTGGCCGTTATTTTTATGCCGGGTTGTCACGGATGTCTCCTTGCCCTTTGCGGGCGTTGTCAGTAATCGTGGGTGCTGATGGGACGACCGTCGCCGGTGTCGTTTTGCCACAGCAAGAATCACGATCGGTAGTGATCCTTACTATTTGTAAAGAACGCGCGGCGACGGCAATGGGTTCACACGCACAAGCGTGAGCGCGCGCCGTTCCACGGCTCCATCTGCAAGGAACCGGTGGAAAGGCGAGCAGGAACGTGCGGCGTTAAGCGGGCTGTTGGCCGATTTCGTGATTGGCGAGCACTTCGAGCGCGCGCACCATCGCGGAGTGGTCCCAGGCCTTGCCGCCATGCGCGACGCACGCATTGAACAGCGCCTGGCAGGTGGCGGTGTTCGGCAGCGACACGCCGAGCGCTTGCGCAGTCGACAGCGCGAGGTTCAGATCCTTCTGATGCAGTTCGATGCGGAAGCCCGGATCGAAGGTGCGTTTGGTCATGCGCTCGCCATGCACTTCGAGAATGCGCGACGACGCGAAGCCGCCCATCAGCGCTTCGCGCACGCGCGCCGGATCGACGCCGGCCTTCGACGCGAGCAGCAGCGCCTCGCCGACCGCCTCGATCGTCGCGGCGACGATCACCTGATTGGCGACCTTGCACACCTGACCCGCGCCGACCGCGCCGATCAGCGTGACGTTCTTGCCCATCATGTCGAAGAGCGGCTTGACGCTGTCGAAGGTCGCGCTTTCACCGCCCACCATGATGGTCAGCGAGCCGGCCTTGGCGCCGACTTCGCCGCCGGACACCGGCGCGTCCAGATAGTCCGCGCCGCGCTCGCGCACGCGCGCGGCAAATTCGCGGGTGGCCATTGGCGAGATCGAGCTCATGTCGACCACCGTTTGTCCCGCGCGCAAGGCGCTGGCCACGCCCTGTTCGCCGAACAGCACGCGTTCGACGTCCGGCGTGTCCGGCACCATGATGAAGATCACGTCGGCCTGCGCGGCGACCGCGGCAGGGCTGTCGCACGCGACGGCGCCGGCCTGGGTGAGTTCGTCGGGCACGCCGCTGCGCGTGAACGCGGCCAGTGCGACGCCGTTCTTGAGAAGGTTGGCGGCCATGGGCTTGCCCATGATGCCGAGTCCGATAAAGCCTGCTTTTTGCATGGAATACTCCGAAGATGTCGTGGCGGCCGTGCTGCTGCCCGTATCTGGCTTGGCGCCGGGGTTCAGGCCTCGCCCGCCGGTTTCTGCATGAAGTGTTTCTGAACCGTCTGTGCGGCGTTTTTCAACATGCCCATGTCCGCGCACACCGCAATGATGCGGCAGCCCATCGACAGATAGCGTTCCGCGTCGGCCTGCACCGGCGCGAGAATGCCGCTCGATTTGCCGGCCGCCTGCGCGCGCGCGAAAACATGCGCGATCGCCTGTTGCACGTCGGGATGGCTGGCGTTGCCGAGCCGGCCGTAGCCGGCCGCGAGGTCGGACGGGCCGACGAACACCGCGTCGATGCCGTCCACGGCGAGGATCTCGTCGATCGCGTCGACGGCCTTGCGGCTCTCGATCTGCACAATCACGCAGACGTTGTCGTTGGCGATGTCGAAGTAATCGGGCACGGCCGCATAGCGGTTGCCGCGATGGCTCACCGACACGCCGCGAATGCCCTGCGGCGGATAACGCGTCGCGGCGACCGCGCGGGCCGCGTCGTCGGCGCTTTCGATGAAGGGCACGAGGAAGTTGGAGAAGCCGCTGTCCAGCAGCCGCTTGATGAATACGCTGTCGTTGGCCGGCGGCCGCACCACCGGCGCGCTCGCGCTGTCCTTGAGCGACATCAGCTGGGGGATCAGCGTGAGCACGTCGTTCGGCGCGTGCTCGGCGTCGAGCAGCATCCAGTCGAAACCGATGCCGCCCAGCAGTTCCGTGACGACCGGACTGGCGAGCGACGCCCAGCAGCCGATCTGGGTTTCACCGGCGCAGACCGCGCGGCGGAAGCGGTTGGGTAAGGCCTGGTAGGGCGTGACAGTCGGCATGGGTATCTCCTCGAACGGCAATGGATCGGGCGAGTCCGACGACGCCTATGCGAAGTGTTATAAGTCGTCGTATGTCTTGCTCTCAGGTTAGCATTGACCCCTTGGGTTGTAACGGCCACGTAAACCCGAATTCCCCGCCGGACAAGCGTTTCAGGTTGCGCGGTAGGCCCGCTATGTTGTAGGATGACCTATATCTAAGGCCTTCACTTTAAGGAAAGCGAAAATGTCCATTACCGGCGAAATGCTGATCGGCCGCCAGGCAGTGCGCGGCGAGGAACAACCATTGCACGCGGTCAATCCCGCCACGGGGTCCGAGATCGCCGAGCCGGTTTTCGGCAGCGGCGGCGTCGCTCAGGTCGAGCGCGCGTGCGAACTGGCGCAACAGGCGTTCGACCCGTACCGGGCATTGCCGCTGACGGTGCGCGCCGAGTTTCTCGAGCGCATCGCCGACGGCATCACGGCGCTGGGCGACGCGCTGATCGAGCGTGCGCACCAGGAGTCGGGTTTGCCGAAGGCGCGTCTCGAAGGCGAGCGCGGCCGTACGACCGGCCAGCTCAAGCTGTTCGCACAAGTCGTGCGCGCCGGCCAGTGGCTCGCCGCGACGCTCGATTCGCCGCTGCCGGAGCGCAAGCCGCTGCCGCGCTCGGATCTGCGCATGCAGAAGATTGCGCTCGGCCCGGTCGCAGTGTTCGGCGCCAGCAACTTCCCGCTCGCGTTTTCGGTGGCGGGCGGCGATACGGCGGCAGCGCTCGCGGCCGGTTGCCCGGTCGTCGTGAAGGCGCATCGCGCGCACCTCGGCACATCGGAAATGGTCGGCCGAGTGATCCAGCGCGTCGCGCAGGAAATGGACTTGCCTGAGGGCGTGTTCTCGATGATCGTCGGCGCGGGCAATCTGGTCGGCGAAGCGCTGGTCGCGCATCCGGCGATCAAGGCGGTCGGTTTCACCGGTTCGCGCGCGGGCGGCATGTCGCTGATGCGCGTCGCGGCGGCGCGTGCCGAGCCGATTCCGGTCTACGCGGAAATGAGCAGCATCAACCCGGTGTTCATTCTGCCGAACGCGCTGGCGCAACGCGGCGAGAGCATCGCGCGCGGTTTCGTCGATTCGCTCGTGCTCGGCGCGGGCCAGTTCTGTACCAACCCGGGTCTCGCCATCGTGCTCGACAGCGACGCGCTGAAGGGCTTCGTCGCGACGGCGTCGGAAGCATTGAGCGGCAAGCCGGCTCAAACCATGCTGACCGCGGGCATTCACGCCGCGTATCAGGACGGCGAAAGCAAGCTGGCGGCGACCAGGGGCGTCGAGGCAGTGGCGCGCGGTGTCGACGCAAGCGGCCCGACGCAGGCTCGCGCGGCACTGTTCGTGACCGATGCGCAAACTTTCCTCGCCAATCCGGCGCTGGAAGACGAAGTGTTCGGCCCGGTGTCGACCATCGTGCGTTGCAAGGACGAGCAGGAAATGCTGAAGGTGGCCGAGCACTTCGCCGGCCAGCTGACCGCGACGCTGCAGATGGACAGCGCCGACATCGCCGCCGCGAAGAAGCTGGTGCCGATTCTCGAGCGCAAGGCAGGACGGATTCTGGTCAACGGCTACCCGACGGGCGTCGAGGTGTCGCACGCGATGGTGCACGGCGGCCCGTTCCCGGCGACGTCGGACAGCCGCGCCACGTCGGTCGGCACGACGTCGATCGAGCGCTTCCTGCGCCCGGTCTGCTACCAGGACTTCCCGGCGGACCTGCTGCCGCACGCACTGGCCGACGGCAATCCGCTCGACCTGTGGCGTCGTCGCGACGGCGAAATCACGCGCGGTTAAGGATGGACCTCGCTCGTGGCCTGCCGGTGAGCGGGCCGCGAGCGTGAGATCAAAGCGAAGCAGGATAAAAAATGGCCGGGAAATCCCGGCCATTTTGCTTTTGCGCGCAGCCTGGTGAATCAGCTATTCGCCTCGCTCACCTCGTTCGCGCGCCGCAGCCGCTCACGGCTATTCGACAGATGCATGCGCATTGCCGCGCGCGCGCCTTCCGCATCGTGCCGCGAGATCGCTTCGAGAATGCTTTCGTGTTCGAGGTTGACGAGCGACAGATACGCGTCCGGCTCCGCGCGCGCAATGCCGGCCGAGTCGAGCCGGTTGCGCGGAATCAGCGCGCTGCCCATTTGCGTGAGGATGTCGACGAAATAGCGGTTGCCCGTGGCGCGCGCGACCGAGATATGGAACTGCAGGTCGGCGTCGACGCTATCGAGCCCGTTGTGGCGGGTGGCTTCGATCGCGTCGAGCGCGGCGCGCATGCGCGCGAGGTCTTCGGTCTTCGCGCGTTGCGCGGCGAGACCGGCGCACTCCGTCTCGAGGCTGATACGCAGTTCGAGAATGGACAGCACGTCGCGCAGCGTGGTGGCCGGCACCATGTCGATGCCTAGCTTTTCGCGCTGCGGTTCCAGCACGAAACTGCCGATACCGTGCCGCGTCTCGATGATCTTGCCCGCCTGCAGACGTGAAATCGCTTCGCGAATCACCGTGCGGCTCACGCTCAGCGTGACCATCAGCTGTGATTCGGTCGGCAGTTTGTCGCCGGGCTTCAGCGCGTTGCTCGCGATCTGCTCGGTGACGTAGTTCACGACGAACTCGGCAAGATTGCGAGCGCGTCGTGGCGGTGCCGCGGATGCCAGTGGAGTAGCCATCGAGAACGCCCCTTGAATCAGATAGTTGCAGATACGCTCTGCAGGTTCATTATACCGTCGTCTGACGACTGATTATAAAAACGCCGGATCATTTTCGGCCCCGTCGTCCGAGGGACGACGAGGCGTGCCGAAAGCGCCTCGCGAAGCAGCAGTGGTGCCCGCGCGAGGCGCCCGGAAGTACGATAACCGCGCGCGCGGCTTCAGGCCTGGCGCAGTTCGACGCGCTTGATGTCCTTGACGATCACGAGGTAGCTGAACACCGTGAGCAGCGCGTTCGCGCCGACGAACACCAGCGCGCCGTTGAACGAGCCGGTGCGCGCGACGAGGTAGCCGATCACGATCGGCGTGACGATGCCCGCGACGTTGCCGAACATGTTGAAGATCGCGCCCGACAGGCCGAGCGCTTCCTTCGGCGACGTATCGGCGACCACTGCCCAGCCGAGCGCACCGATGCCTTTGCCGAAGAACGCGAGCGACATCAGCGCGACGACGATCCAGTCGGTCGACACATAGTTGCAGCCGATGATGCTCACCGACAGCAGCATGCCGCCGACGATCGGTACCTTGCGCGCCACGGTCAGCGAATGGCCGCGCCGGATCATGCCGTCCGACAGCACGCCGCCGAGCACGCCGCCCGAGAAGCCGCAGATCGCCGGCAGCGACGCCACGAGTCCCGCTTGCAGGATCGTCATGCCGCGCGCCTGCACGAGGTAGATCGGAAACCAGGTCAGGAAGAAGTAGGTCAGCACGTTGATGCAGTACTGCGCCAGGTAGACGCCGAGCAGCATGCGGTTGCCGAGCAGTTGACGCACCAGCGACCAGCCGCCGGTATTTTCGATCCTGTCGGCGCGCGTCGTTTTCTTGTGCCCGGTCACGACGCCGCCGCCCTGTTCGATGTACTCCAGTTCGGCGCGCGATACGCGCGGATGGTCGGCGGGGTTCTTCATCACCTTCAGCCAGGTGAGGGCGAGCGCGAGCCCGATCGCACCCATCACGACATAGACGGCCTGCCAGCCGAACGCGTGGGTGAGCCACGCCATGAGCGGCGTGAACACGACGGCGGCGAAGTATTGCGCCGCGTTGAAAATGGCCGAGGCGGTGCCGCGTTCGCTGGTCGGGAACCAGCTGGCCACCACTTTCGCGTTGGCCGGGAACGCGGGCGATTCCGCCGCGCCCATTGCGAAACGCAGCGCGAACAGTGCGACGACAGCGGCGCCCGCGCTGCCGAGCAGACCGATCGAGCTTTGCAGCAGGGTGAACAGCGACCACAGGAAGATGCTCGCCGCGTACACGCGCCGTGCGCCGAAGCGGTCCAGCAGCCAGCCGGCCGGCAGTTGCGAGAGCACGTAGGCCCAACTGAACGCGGAGAAAATGTAGCCCATGCGGATCGCGTCGAAGCCGAACTCGGTGCGCATCGCGGAGCCGGTCACCGAGAGCGTCGCGCGGTCTGCGTAATTGAGCGTGGTGATCAGAAAGATCAGCAGCAGGATCGCATAGCGCACTTTGGTGCGCGTGGTGGCGTCGGCGGGATTCGCCGTGCGGCTCATCTCCATGGTCATCTCCTGAATTTTTTTTGCAAGGGAGCAGGGCTCCCTGGGAAGCTGGTGTAACCAGCCGTCGTGATGCCGGCCAGTCGGTCCGGCTGCGGAAGGCCGGGCGGCACGGGTTCGCCTGAGGTGTTGCGCGAAGCCGATGCCGCGGCACTGCGGTGCAAAAACGCCCGGCGACGTTGCCGTCCCGGGCGCTCGTGGCTAAAAGCCGTCCAATACGGCCGTGTTCGCACGGCCGCCGGCTCTCTATTCCACTGTTACGCCAACTGCATTACTGCGGTCCGAGCTTCTTGATCAGCGCGTCGAGTTGCGCTATTTCTTCTTCGGTCAGGTCGGTCAGCGGTGCGCGGACCGGGCCTGCGTCGTGGCCGACCAGCTTCGCGCCAGCCTTGACGATGCTGACCGCGTAGCCTGCGCGACGGTTGCGGATCTTCAGGTACGGCAGGAAGAATTCGTCGATCAGCTTGCCGACCGTTGCGTGGTCGTCAGCGGCGATCGCGCGGTAGAAGTCCATCGCGGTCTTCGGAATGAAGTTGAACACCGCCGACGAGTACACCGGCACGCCCAGCGCCTTGTAGGCCGCGGCGTAGACTTCAGCGGTCGGCAGGCCGCCGAGGTACGAGAAGCGGTCGCCCAGACGGCGGCGGATCGTCACCATGTTTTCGATCTCGCCCACGCCGTCCTTGAAGCCGATCAGGTTCGGGCAGCGCTCCGCCAGACCTTCGAGCATGTCGGCGTTGAGCTTCGAGTTCGCACGGTTGTAAATGATCACGCCCATGTTCGGCACGGCCTTGCAGACTTCTTCCGCGTGCGCCGCGATGCCTTCCTGGCAGGCTTCCGTCAGGTAATGCGGCATCAGCAGAATGCCGTTCGCGCCATGGCGCTCGGCTTCCTTCGCGTAGTCGATCGCGACGCGCGTCGGGCCGCCGGCGCCGGCCAGGATCGGTACCTTGCCTTTGCAGACTTCGGTGGCGGTGCGCACCACGTTCGAGTAGTCGTTATGCGTCAGCGAGAAGAATTCGCCCGTGCCGCCGGCGACGAACAATGCCGACGCGCCGTACGGCGCGAGCCATTCGAGGCGTTCTGCGTACGTGTCGGCGCGGAAATCGCCTTGTGCGTCAAAGTCGGTCACGGGGAAGGAGAGAAGGCCTTCCGAAACGATCTGCTTGAGTTCCTGCGGTGTCGTCATGATGAATATCCAGGTGCCAGTTTTGAGTCGATTGGTAGTCGTTCAGTCGAAATGGAGATTTCTTATACGTCATCGTACAACAACAAAACGGGTAACTCAACGGGGTTTTCACGGCATAATGCACGCTATAGGGTAAATACGGAACGTCCATGGAAACTTTCATGTTGTAGGATGACGTATGAATAGCTGGCGCAGCGGGCGATCGTGCCAAAAGCGCCATAAGGATCGATGCAATGGAACAATCTCCGCTCTACATTCGCGTTCACCCCAATGACAATGTCGCGATCGTCGTCAACGACGGCGGGCTGGGTGAGGGCGCCGTTTTCCCCGATGGTCTGACGCTGCGCGAGCGCGTGCCGCAAGGGCACAAGGTCGCGCTGGCCGATCTGGCCGAGGGCGACGAGGTCATCCGCTATAACGTGGTGATTGGCTACGCGCTCAAGGCGCTGCCCAGGGGCAGCTGGATCAACGAGCACGTGATCCGCATGCCGAGCCCGCCGGGACTCGAAGACCTGCCGATCGCCACGATCAAGGCGCCGGAGATGCCGGCGCTCGAGGGCTACACGTTCGAGGGCTATCGCAACGCGGACGGCTCGGTCGGCTCGCGCAACATCCTCGCTATCACGACCACCGTGCAATGCGTGGCCGACGTGGTCCAGCATGCGGTCACGCGCATCAAGGCCGAACTGCTGCCGAACTATCCGAATGTCGACGACGTGGTGAGCCTCGGCCACACCTACGGCTGCGGCGTCGCGATCGACGCGCCCGATGCGATGGTGCCGATCCGCACCGTGCGCAACATCGCGCTGAACCCGAATTTCGGCGGCGAGGTGATGATGGTCAGCCTCGGCTGCGAGAAGCTGCAGCCCGAGCGCCTGATGCCGCCCGGCACGATTCCGATCGCGGCGGCCGCGAATGTCGCCGAGGTCGCGGACATCGGTGATGTCGAGGCTGAAGCGAACGGCGACGTGGTGGTGTTGCAGGACGAATCGCACGTCGGCTTCCAGTCGATGATCGACTCGATCATGCGCATGGCCGACGGTCATCTGAAGCGCCTGAACAACCGCCGCCGCGAAACCTGCCCCGCCTCCGACCTCGTGATCGGCGTGCAGTGCGGCGGCAGCGACGCGTTCTCCGGCCTGACGGCGAACCCGGCCGTGGGCTTCGCAACCGACCTGCTGGTGCGGGCCGGCGCGACCGTGATGTTCTCCGAAGTCACCGAAGTGCGCGACGGCGTCGATCAGCTGACGGCGCGCGCGGCCAACGCGGACGTCGCCGCGGCGATCATCCGCGAAATGCAGTGGTACGACGATTACCTGAAGCGCGGCGGCGCAGACCGCAGCGCCAACACCACGCCCGGCAACAAGAAGGGCGGCTTGTCGAACATCGTCGAAAAGGCGATGGGCTCGATCATCAAGTCGGGCAACTCGGCGATCTCCGGCGTGTTGTCGCCCGGCGAGAAGGTCCGCCAGAAAGGTTTGATCTATGCGGCCACGCCGGCGAGCGATTTCATCTGCGGCACGCTGCAGGTCGCCGCGGGTATCAACCTGCACGTGTTCACCACCGGCCGCGGCACGCCGTACAGCCTCGCGGAAGTGCCCGTGATCAAGGTCGCGACCCGCTCGGACCTCGCGCGCCGCTGGCACGACCTGATGGACGTCAACGCCGGCACGATCGCGACCGGTGCCGCGACCATCGAAGAGGTGGGCTGGGAACTGTTCCGACTGATGCTCGACGTCGCCAGCGGGCGCAAACAGACCTGCGCCGAAAAGCTCAAGCTGCACAACGCGTTGACGCTGTTCAACCCGGCGCCGGTGACCTGATTTCCGGCGGCGCGGCGTGCCCGCGCCGCGAGGCTGATCCGATCGCAATCACATCAACAGAAAGACATGACCGACTCGAACCTTGACCGCTCCGCGGCACAGAAACCTTTCCGCCGACTGCTCCTGACGGGCGCCGCCGGCAACCTCGGCAAGCAATTGCGCGGCGCGCTCGCCGCGTGGGCCGACGTCGTGCGCGTGTCCGACATCGCGCCGCTCGGCGAAGTGGCGGAGCATGAAGAAGCGTCCGTCGTCGACCTCGCCGATGCAGCAGCGGTGCACGCGCTGCTCGAAGGCGTGGACGCGGTGGTCCATCTCGGCGGCATTTCCGTCGAAGCGCCGTTCGAAGACCTGATCGAAGCGAACATCCGCGGTCTGTACAACCTGTACTCGGCGGCGCAGAAGCAGGGCGTGAAGCGCATCATCTACGCAAGCTCGAACCATGCGGTGGGCTTCCACCCGACGACCTCGGTGATCGATACCGACGCGCCGCTGCGCCCCGACACCCTGTACGGCGTGACCAAGTGCTTCGGCGAATCGCTGTCGCGCTACTACTTCGACCGCTTCGGGCTGGAGACGGTGTGTCTGCGGATCGGCTCGTCGTTCGAGCAGCCGCGCAACCCGCGCATGCTCGTCACGTATCTGAGCTATCGCGACTTCATCGAACTGGTGCGCTGCTCGCTGTTCACGAACCGCGTCGGCCACGCGATCATCTACGGTGTGTCGGACAACCGCATCTCGTGGGTGGACAACAAGAAGGCCGCGTTCCTCGGCTTCCGTGCGCAGGACAGCTCGGCGCAATTCGAGCATCTATTCCCGGCTAGCGCCCCCGACACGCAGTTCGACGATCCGACCCAGCGCTTCCAGGGCGGCCCGTTCGTGCTGGCAGGTCCGATGGAGCCGAAGCGGTGAGCGTCACGATGAATGCGCCCGTCGAGCGGCTCGACGCGGCAGGGCGCGCGTCGGTGGGCGAGAGCCCGGTGTGGCGCGCGGCGGAACAGGCGCTTTACTGGGTGGACATCCCGGCGCAGAAAATCGTGCGGCTGCAGGTCGATTCGGGCCGGCGCGCCGAATGGCTGTTGCCGGAGAAGGTCGCCTGTATCGCGTTCGATCGTCGCGGCACGGTGCTGGCCGGCTGCGAGACGGGACTCTTCGCCGTTACGTTGCCTGAGGCGGCGCAGGCTTGCGGCAGCGAACCGGTCGCGGCGTCGGTGCGCAAGCTCGCCGCGCCGGAGTTCGGCGCCGACGGCATGCGCTTTAACGACGGCCGTTGCGACCGTCAGGGCCGCTTCTGGTCCGGCACGATGGTGATGGACATGGCGGCGGCCGATCCGGCCGGCGCGCTGTACCGCTTCGACGCGAACGGGGTGCTGTCCGCGCCGGTCGTCGCTTCGCTGATCACGCAGAACGGCCTCGGCTGGTCGCCGGACGGCAAGACCATGTATCTGTCCGACTCGCATCCGCTGCATCGACTGATCTGGGCGTTCGACTACGACATCGAGTCGGGCGAGCCGCGCAACCGGCGCGTGTTCGCCGATCTGCATCACTATTCGGGCCGTCCCGACGGCGCGGCGGTCGATGCCGACGGCTGCTACTGGATCTGCGCGAACGACGCGGGCCTGCTGCTGCGCTTCACGCCGGAGGGCAAGCTCGACCGCCAGGTGCCGGTGCCGCCGACCAAGCCGGCCATGTGTGCGTTCGGCGGCAGCAAGCTGGATACGCTATTTGTGACCTCGATTCATCCGGGAGCCAGCGCGAGCGAGCACGACGGGCATCTGTTCGCCGTGAGTCCCGGCGTGACTGGGTTGCCCGAGCCCGAATTCGCGGGCGAACTGTAAGCTGAATCTGCTCGAAAACTGGCGCCGGCAAGCGATTCCGCCCGGCGTCAGTCATCCAACTGGCTTCTGATTCATCACTCGTCGTACAACAATGTGGCGTAGAGACCACGGTTCGGCGCGGATTTCTGAACAAAAACCGGGCGTCCCCAAGCGCCGTCCTTCCCTCCCCATTTCTCCTCCCGCTGGCGCGGGCTCTCGCCGGGACCCCAAATAGGTCATCCGTACCGAGGCTGTCAATTCTGCGGGTAAATACCGTCTGTACAAGTCAAAACGCGTTTTATAGACTTCGTATGTCGTCGTACAACATATAAGCCCAAACAGATTCCTTTCTTTGAATATTGGGATAGCAAGGGGATAACAAGGCGGTTTCCGCTCACGAGACTCGCGCCGAGGTAATCGAAGTAAAAGAAGCAAGTTGTCTGACAGGAGTGCTGAGTATCTGTGCCGGGGATGTTGCGCAGACCAGTACGGCAACCCGCTCGCCACCCGCAATGGGCGGTGAGTGTCGAGCCAGGAGACGCAGCAAACCATGTCGCATCCGCAATCGATTGGATGGTCAATTTTTCAAGGAATGTCACGATGAACAAGAAGTTTGTCTCTTCCCGTGTTTCGATGATCGTCGCAGCTGCGGCGCTGGCGTTCAGCGCCGCGTCGGCAGAAGCGCGCACGTTCCGCGTTTCGGACGTGCACGGCGATACGTACCCGACCAACATGGCCGTGAAGTACATGGGCGAGGAAATCAACAAGGCGACCGGCGGCAAGGATTCCGTGAAGGTCTTCGGCAACAGCGCGCTGGGTTCGGAAAACGACACGATCGATCAGGTGCGCATCGGCGCGCTCGACATGGCGCGCGCCAACGGTGCCGCGTTCAACGAAATCGTTCCTGAATCGATGATCCCGTCGCTGCCGTTCCTGTTCCGCGACATCGACCATTTCCGCAAAGTGATGTACGGCCCGGAAGGCCAGAAGATTCTCGACGCTTTCTCGGCGAAGGGCATGATCGCGCTGACGTTCTATGAGAGCGGCGCGCGTTCGATCTACACGAAGAAGCCGATCCATACGCCGGCCGACATGAAGGGCCTGAAGGTGCGCGTGCAGCCGTCCGATCTGATGGTCGACGAAATCCGCGCCATGGGCGGCACGCCCACGCCGATGCCGTTCGCCGAGGTGTACACGGGCCTGAAGACGGGTCTCGTGGATGCCGCGGAAAACAACATCCCGTCGTACGAAGAAACCAAGCACTTCGAAGTCGCGCCGGTGTTCTCCGAAACCCAGCATTCGATGACGCCGGAAGTGCTGGTGTTCTCGAAGAAGGTCTGGGACACGCTGACGCCGCAGCAACAGCAGATCATCAAGAAGGCCGCGGCCGACTCGGTGCCGTACTACGAGAAGCTGTGGACCGCGCGCGAAGCCGATGCGAGCAAGACGGTCACCAAGGGTGGCGCGACGATCGTCGCTGCGTCGCAGGTCGATCGCGCGGCTTTCGTGAAGGCGATGCAGCCGGTGTGGGCGAAGTATGAAAAGACCCCGCAGATGAAGCAGCTCGTCGACGAGATCCAGGCAGTCAAATAAGGTTCGCGTGCCGGACAGGCGGCGATAGCGGCGGAAACAGCTTGCAGGAGGTTCTGCGGGCTTTTCCGCCGCGCGCGGCGTCCTGAGCCGGCGCAGTCGAACACAGTTGCAAATATTAAAGACAGATCTGTCGTGAGCAAGGACGGGGTCAATGAGTTTCTTGAAACGCCCAAATGATTTTCTCTTTCGCGTGCTGACTGTCGTGGCCTCGGCAAGTCTGGCCGCGCTGTGTCTGCTGGTGATTTATGGCGTCGTGATGCGCTATGTCTTTAGCGACGCACCCGATTTCGTCGAGCCCATCGCGCTGCTGCTGGTGATCGTGATCGCCATGTTCGGCGCCGCGCTCAAGGTGCGCGAACGCGGCCATATCGGCCTCGACTCATTGGTCAACAAGTTGTCGGAGAAAGGCCGGACGGTTGCGACGGGGATTCAGCATGTCTGCCTGATCGCGTTCGCCGTGGCGGTTTTCTTCGGTTGTCTGGAGATGGCGATCACCACGAGGGAAGACCGGATTCCGATTCTCGGTTTGCCGGAAGCACTGCGGTATTGCATTCCGGTCGTTGCCAGCATCTGCATCGCACTGTTCTCGTTCGAGCATCTGCTGGCTCTCTTCGAAAAGAAACACAAATAGAACAATCATGGAACTCGCCCTTCTTTCCATCAGTTTTCTCGTCTTCCTCTTTCTCGGGGTTCCTGTTTCGTTTGCGTTGGGACTGTCGTGCGTCCTGACGTATCTGTATGAGGGGCTGCCGGCGGCCACCGCCATGCAGTCGATGATCTCGGGCATGAACGCGTTTTCGTTCCTCGCGGTCCCGTTCTTCATCTTCTCCGGCGAGTTGATGTTGCACGGTGGCATCGCAGACCGTATCCTCCGGTTCGCGCAGGCCACGGTGGGGCATTTCCGCGGCGGCCTGGGCATGGCCAACGTGGTGGCGTGCACGCTGTTCGGCGGCGTGTCGGGTTCGCCGACGGCGGACACGTCCGCGATGGGCGGTGTGGTGATTCCGCTGATGAAGCGCGAAGGCTACAGCGCGGCGTATGCGGTCAACGTCACGACGCACTCGTCGCTGGCGGGCGCGCTGATGCCCACGTCGACCAACATGATCATTTACGCGTTCGCGGCGCAAGGCATCACCGGCACCCTGAACGGCGTGAAGATGAGCGGCGTGTCGATCGGCGATCTGCTGTTCTCCGGGCTGCTGCCGGTGTTGTGGGTGATGGGCCTCGTGCTGATCGCCGCGTACTGGCAAGCGGTCAAGTTCGGCTATCCGCGCCGTCCCGACGGCTCGACCGGCGTGCAGCGCTTCCCGGGCTGGATGGCGGTGGCGCGTACGTTCATCGGCGCGGTGCCGGGTCTGATGGTCATCGCGATCATTCTGTTCTGCGTGGCGCGCGGCATCGCCACCGCGACGGAAGCGGCCGCGATCGCCGTGGGGTACTCGCTGGTCCTGACGGTCGTCGTGTACCGCTCCATGACGCTGAGCAAGCTGGGTCATGCACTGTCGAAAGCGGCCAAGACGACGGGCGTGGTGCTGCTGCTGATCGGCGTGTCGAACATGCTGCGCTTCCAGATGGCCTTCCTCGAGATTCCGGACGCGATCGAACGCATGCTCGACGGCGCGACGACGCTGCCCTGGCTGATGTTGCTGTACATCAACGTGATCCAGGTTTTTCTCGGCACGTTCGTCGACATGGCGGCGCACATCCTGATCACGACGCCGCTGTTCCTGCCGATGGCGATGCACAACGGCGTGGGTCCGGTGCAGTTCGGCATCATGATCCTGCTGAACTGTGCATTGGGTCTCGTGCACCCGCCGATCGGCTCGGTGCAATTCATTGGGTGCGCAATTGGCAATGTGTCGATCGGGGAAACCACTAAGGTGGCGTGGCCGTATTACCTGGCTATCTTCAGCGCGATCAACATCGTGACGTACGTGCCGTGGTTCTCGACATGGTTGCCGAGTCTGATTAACGGACACCCGGTGTTCTGATTTAAAAAAACGTATAAGCCCACACTCAGCGGCGCTCGCACAAGGCCGCAAAAAAATAGAATTTTTAACAGGAGTAGAAATGAAAAAGGCACTGGTTGGTTCGGCCATCGGGTTGGTCGCCCTCGGCGCGCATGCACAAAGCAACGTGACGCTGTACGGTATCGTCGATACGGGTATCGGCTATCAGAACAGCTCGACGACGCTGAGCGCGGTGGGTTCGGCGAAGCCGTCTGCGGGTGGCTCCTCGCAAGTCAAGATGATCAACGGCATCTGGGCTGGCAGCCGTTTCGGCCTGAAGGGCTCGGAAGATCTGGGTGGCGGCACGAAGGCGATTTTCCAGTTGGAACAGGGCTTTAACAGCGCAACCGGCGCGCAAGGCGTGTCGGGTCTGGCGTTCAACCGTCAGGCATGGGTGGGTCTGACGAATGGCACGTTCGGTACGCTGACGGCGGGTCGCCAGTACACGTCGTACTACACGCTGCTGTCGCCGTACAGCCCGACTACGTGGCTGACCGGTGCATACGGCGCGCACCCGGGTGATATCGACTCGCTGGATACGCTGTACCGCGCCAACAACTCGCTGGTCTACACGTCGCCGAACATGCGCGGTCTGACGATCAGCGGTTCGTACTCGCTGGGCGGCAACGCGGGCAGCTTCTCCGCTGGCCAGGTCTGGAGCGTGGCGGCACAGTACCTGAATGGCCCGATCGGCATCGCAGCAGGCATCCAGCGCATCGACAATGCCGGGATCGCCACCACCAGCCCGGCCGCTGTGAACTGGAATTCCGCGATGTCGAACAACGGCGCAGAGCCGGCTGTCTCGGCAATCAACAACGGCTTCCAGACCGCGGCGAAGCAGCAGCGCGTTGCAGTGACGGGCGGCTACGCGTTCAACTCGCAGTGGGACGTTTCGTTCGCTTACTCGAACGTTCAATACGCTGCGGGTTCGGGTTCGTTCTTCCACGACACGCAAATCTGGAATACGGGTGGCGCAGTGTTGCACTGGAAGCCGATCACGCCGCTGGACCTGGCCGCTGGCTATAGCTACACGCGTGCGACGTCGTCGAACGGCATTTCGAACACGGCTAGCTACAACCAGTTCAACCTGTCGCAGTACTACAGCCTGTCCAAGCGTACCGGCCTGTATGCGCTGGAAGCGTATCAGCGTGCTAACGGTCAGACGCTTGCAGGCAACGGCAAGACGATCATCGACGCAACGGCAAGCATCGGCGACGGCCAGAACGGTTCGCCGTCCTCGTCGCGCAGCCAGATTGCTGTCGGCGTGGGTATCATCCACAAGTTCTGATCGGGTAGTTTAGTGGCGGCGCAGCCGGCGTTTCGTTACGCCGCCACGGCAACGCTTGAAGAAAAGCGTTGTTCAGCAACAACAGCTGCGCGCGCAACGCGCGCAGCTTTTTGAGCCGTTTGCGACTTTTCGGCATCGCGAGCGGTGGCCTGATCGGCCATTCCCGCACGCATCCGGCGGCGAGCCTTTTCAGCGCTCAGGGCGAGCGCCCCTCGTTACACACATCCACAGCTGACCCGCTGAACCATGCCATTGCATGTTCACGTATCGGCGTCTGACCACAAACGTCCCCCCGTTGCCCAGTTCTCGCGCTTCACGTCAGTGAGGATGATCTCCACCGAATTCGGTTCGACGCCGAGCGAGTCGCAAGTCGCTTGGGTGATCGCTTCGACGAACTGGCGTTTCTGTTCCAGCGAACGGCCTTCGAAGAGTTCGATGTGAAACGTGGGCATGGCATGACTCCGTTGAGCAATGAGATTGAGATGAGCGTGGCGCGGCTTCAGTCGCGATAGCTGCGGTCGAGCCGGTCGAGCTTGCGCAGCAGCGCAGGCCATTCGAGCGTGCCTTCGATTGCGCCGCCGTCATACAGTTGTGCCGCCGTGCGTGCGGCGAGCGCGTCATTCGGTACGACGAGCTCCGTGCCGCATGCTTGCGCCTGCAGTTGAATCTCGCAGGCCTTCAGCAGCGTGGCCATCAGCACATAAGCTTCGGCGACCGTGCGTCCGGCCGTCAGTGTGCCGTGATTGCGCAGCAGCATAGCGGGCTTGTCGGCGAGATTCGCGACGAGACGTTCGCCTTCGGCCAGTGTGAACGCGAGGCCTTCGTAATCGTGATACGCGAGCTGGCCGTAAAAGCGCAGCGCGTGCTGCGAGGCGGGCAGCAGGCCGGCCGGTTGCGCGGAAACCGCGACGCCCGCCGTGTTGTGCAGATGCATGACGCAGAACGCGTCGGCGCGCGCCGCGTGGACGGCGGCGTGCAGCGCGAAGCCGGTTGCGTTCACGGCGTATTCGCTGGCGCCGACGATGTTGCCGGCGATATCGATCTTCACGAGGTTCGACGCGCGCACTTCGTCGAACGCGAGACCAAACGGGTTGATCAGGAAGTGGCCGGGTCCGTCCGGCACGCTCGCCGAGATATGCGTGTAGATCAGGTCGTCCCAGCCGTTGAGCGCCGCGAGGCGATAGGCGGCGGCCAGGTCGACGCGGGTCTGGCGCTCCGCGTCGGAGAGTGGGCCGGAGTCGGCTACGCGGCCGGCCGGGGTGTGGGTGAACGACATGACTGTCTCCTGAGGTTGCCTCGCGTCGGTGCGGTGCAGTCGGTTGTCAGCGCGTGCTGACCTGCGCGCAATGCCGCCGCCATGTGTCAATTCGTGCGCGTGACCGGCGCCGTGACCGGTCGGGCGCTTTCCATGCTTTGCGCCGATCCGTCTGCGATAGCGCCGCGCGTGACGCGATGCCTGACCCATTGCACGCACCACGTCGCGAGTACAAAGGGCGCGGCCATCGCCGGCCAGCCGAAGTGGGCGGCCGCCGCTTGCAGCACGATCGAAACGGCGACGCCGCCCAGCATCGGCACGACGCCGCAATCGATGAGCGCGAGTGCGGTGAGCGCGCCGTTGAATCCTAACAGGCCGGTGTCGAACGAGTGTGGGGTTGCGCCGAGCAGAAGATGCGCGGCGCTCGCAAGTGTCGCGCCGCCCAGCGCCCATAGTGCATGCCGGCACGATGCCGCCGCGATGCCGGTCAGCACGAGCCAACCCGCTAACGCGCCCGACCCAAAGCCTGTTTGCGCGAATCCGGCGAGTACCGCGCCACTCCATTGGGTGAGGCCTGGCGAGTGCAACGAAGCCGGGCTCACGGGCTGTGCGCCGCTCGTGATCATAGGCAGCCAGCACCATGTCACGATCAGATACGGACTCGACAGGCAGCTCAGTCCGCGTGCGCGCAGCCATCGCGACCACGGCCCCACGAGCCACGCGGTGGCCGTCGCGGCGAGAATCGCGACGGCGGTTGCAGTCGCGGCGTCGCGGATGAAACTGAAGGCGGCGAGTCCTGCGAGCGCGCCGTTGAAGCCGTGCAGTCCGGCGCGGGTGTCGTCGTCGCGACAGCCGGCCAGCATGGCGCTCACGTTGGCCGCGACCGCGCCCATCAGCGCCGCACATGCGAGGCGCGGCTCGGCGACCCACCACGCAGCGAGCAGGCACGCGCCGGTGAACGCGTTCGGTTGCAGCACGATCTGGCCGAGACTGCGCAACAGTGTGCACAAGGCGGCGGAGGGAGCGTCGGTCGCGGCGGCGTGCATGGATTGACGGTGGTTCGATTGAGTGTCGGAATGTCGCAATGTCGATGAAGCGCGCCGCGCGAGCTTGCACGGCGGGCGCCAGGCGTGCGAGCAGGTTCGGCCGCAACGCAGCGAGCGCCCTGACTACGGCAAACCGCGAGCATAGGCCAGCTATGTGGATTCGGGCATCGTCGCGCGTTGATAGTGGCTATTTGCGTAGCCGCCCATGCGCACGACGAACACGCGCACGACGAACACGCGCACGACGAACACGCGCACGACGAACACGCGCACGACGAACACGCGCACGACGAACACGCGCACGACGAACACGCGTCGGTGACCCGCTAGCCGGCATTCGCGCTACGATATATGAGCCCGGCGCGCAGGTCGCGCGGCTTTCGCGAGGAGACAGGCTGATGCGTGAACTACGGTGGGCTTCGGAAGAGGGCGACGGCATCGAACATCTGACGTTCGACGCGCGCGACGACAGCTTCGCAGTGGAGAGCGTGGTGGTCGGCCAGCGCTACGGGCGCGCGTATGGGCTGCACTACTCGGTGCGCTGCGACGCGCAATGGCGCACGCGGCATGCGTGGCTGAAGATCGTCGGCGGTGGCGAACTGGAATTGTACGGCGACGGCGCGGGCCATTGGCGCGACGGGCACGGTCTCGTATTGAGCGGGATCGAAGGCTGTATCGACATCGATATCGCGGCCACGCCGTTCACCAATACGTTACCGATCCGCCGGTTGCAACTGGCCGAAGGCGAGCGTCAACCGATCTCGGTCGCCTATATCTCGACGCCGGATTTGCAGGTCACGCGCGTCGAGCAGGCGTATTCGTGCGTCGGTCTGAATCGCGAGTATCGCTACGAAGGTATCTTCCGCAACTTCACCGCGAACATGCAGGTGGACCAGGACGGCCTCGTGATCGACTATCCGACGCTATTCACGCGCCTGCCGCGCGCGCGTTGAGCGGCGCCGCAGCGAGGCCGTCATGTTCCGTTCGATGCTGGCTGACAAAGCGCTCGATGCATGCCGCGATGCGCACGGGCTCACGCAGCACGACCCAGTGGCCCGCATCGATTTCACTGCGTTCGTAGGCCCCGAGCCAGCCTTCCAGGCCGAGCGATAGCTCCGGTCCGACATAACGGTCGCGCAGCGGCACGATGAATTGCACCGGCGCATGCGCATGACGCGCGCGCGGCCGCAGCAGCTTGTCGATGAAGTTGGCGCGATACAGATTCAGTCCGTTGATCGCATTGCGCATTTGCGCTGGATCGCGAGCCGGGTGCACGTGTTCGGTCATGCGCAGCCACAGCGGCCACAGGCGAGCGCAGCTGGCGCGCCACATCAGTTCCGGCAGCCACGGCAGATGAAAGAAAAAGATGTACCAGGATTTGAGCGTTTGCCGCACGCCGCTGCCGAACGGACGTTTTGCCGTTTCGCGTGACGGGCGATTCGCCTCGCCTCCGCGCAAACCGGGCGACGCATGATCAAGGCACGGCCCGGAGATCGACGTATAAGACGCGATACGGCCTTCGAACGCCGGATCGGTGACGGCTTCCCAGCTTTGAATCGAGCCCCAGTCATGCCCGACCAGGTGAAAAGGGCACGTGCCGCAGGTTGCATCGGCGACCGCGGCGAGATCGGCCGCAAGTCGTTCGAGCCGGTACGCGCTGCGCGTGGCCGGTGCGTCGGAGGCGCCCGCGCCGCGCACGTCGTAAGCGATCACGCGATAGCGCGCGTCGAGTTGCGCGCGCACCGGCTCCCATACGGCCGCCGAATCGGGATAACCGTGCACCAGCACGATCGGCGGCGCTTCGCGCGGTCCGCTCACGTAGACCGCGAGCCGTACACCGCCGGACTCGACCGACAGCGCGTCGCGTATCACGCGGCCGCCTGCACGCCGCGCCGCGCGGCCTTGCGCGCGCTCGGCGTGACGGCATTGCTTGCGTCGACTGCGGCCACCAGGTCCTCGATGCGCGCCAGTTGCGCACGATTGTCGTAATCCCACGGATGGAAGCCGGGCCGGAAAAAGCTCAGCCATTCCCCGGCGATACGCGGAAACACGCCATGGCGCGGACCATACAGATATTTGACGATGCGCCACATGCCGCGCAGATGGCCGCCGCGTTTGCGATCGGCGATCAGCAGGCGCACGTGGAAGTCGAACACGATGAGCCAGAACGTCACGGTGGTGGCGAGCATGGTGCCGGTGCGCAGCAGATAGCGGCCGAGGCCGGGCTTGAGCACCGTGTTCCAGACGTCGTATGAAACGGACTTGTGTTCGGTTTCCTCGAGCGCGTGCCAGGTCCACATCTGCGTATAGCCTTCGACCGATCCCTCGATGCGCGTCCCGTCTTCCAGCAGCAGGTTGGCGAGCATTGCCGTGTAGTGTTCGAGGCAGACCGTGATCGCGAGCTGATGCGAAGGCGGCAGCACCTTGCGCAAGAAGTTGAGAATCATCCACAGCCGCTTGTCGAGCTTGTGTGCGGGCAGGCCGGCTTGCTGCAGCAGATCGTTGTATTCGATGTGTTCGCGCGTATGCATCGCTTCCTGGCCGATGAAGCCGAGCACCTGCTTTTTCAGCTCGGGGTCGTCGATCTGGTCGCGGTAGTGGCGCACGCTGTCCATGAAGAAACGCTCTCCGGCCGGAAAGAGCAGCGAAAGCGAATTGAAGAAGTGCGTCACATACGCGCCTTGCGCGTGCCAGTCGCACGCGTGTTGCGGCGGCAGGTTGAAACGGAGGTCGCGGCGAACCGGCATCATGACCTTTCTCCTGGTGATGTTGAGGACACAGTCGGGCGTGCGGGCTGAGTGGAGCGCAGCGCGTTCATCAGGCGCGTGTGCCGTCGACCTGCGCGGCGCGGCGCGCGCGTTTTTCCGCGGCGCGTTTCAGCCGGCGCGTCTGCATCACGACCAGCGCCTGGTACGCCGCCGGCAACGTGCGCGCGAGCCAGTCTGCGGCGCGCGCATCCCGCCCGATCAACACGCGCCGTTTGTTCTTGCGCACGCCGTCGAGAATCACGCGCGCGGCGTCGTCGGCGGTGGTGATGAAGAACTTCTCGAAGTCGTCCTTGCCTTGCTGTTCGGTTTCCAGCATGAAGCCGACCATGTTCGACGAGATCCGGCTCGACTGTGCAATGCCCGTGCGGATGCCGCCCGGATGCACGCAGGTTGCCGACACGCCGCACTTCATCAGATCGAGCTCCTGGCGCAGCGCTTCGGTAAAGCCGCGCACGGCGAATTTGGTCGCGTTGTAGCCGCTCATGCCAGGCTGCGAAAACAGGCCGAATACGCTCGACGTATTGACGATATGTCCCGCGCCGGACGCTTTCAGATACGGCAGGAACGCTTTCGTGCCGTGCACCACGCCCCAGAAGTTGATGCCGACGATCCATTCCAGATCGGCGTAGTCCATGCCTTCGATCGTGCTCGACAGCGCCACGCCCGCATTGTTGAACATGAGATTGACGCGCTCGTGCTGCAGCGCCGTTTCGGCGGCCCACTCGAACATTGCCGCGCGGTCCGCGACGTCGAGCACGCGGGTGGTGATGTGCAACGGCGAGCCGACGATGTGCGGGGCGGCGGTGCGCACAAGCTGCCCGGTTTCGGCGAGGCTCGTCGCATTGCGGTCGGCGAGCGCGAGGTGACAGCCTTCGCGCGCCAGTTGAATAGCGAGTGCGCGGCCCATGCCCGAACCCGCGCCGGTTATCGCGGCCACTCTGCCGGTAAAGTTCTTCATTGGCTTGTCTCCAGTCCTCTCTGAACGGTGCGCTGTCGTTGTCGTCCATGTCTTCGTGATGCGTTGTCAGGACGCTTGCGCCGATGTAGCGGCCGCGTTGCCATGAACGTGCGCGGGCTGCTGCGGACTCGCCTCGGTACCTGCCTGAGTACTTGCTTGCGGTGCGGGCGCATAGGCAAGGTAGTCGTCCATGCTGAAGGTACTCGTGGCCTGGCGGAATTTGTACGCAAACCCCGGCCACAGCGTGGTGTTCCTGCCGGTCTTCGGATCGAGATACCAGCTCTTGCAGCCGCCCCTCGACCAGATCGCGCGGCCGAGTTTCCGCTGGATCTGCTCGTTGTAGCTGCGCTCCACTTGCGCACGCACTTCGATCGCGGCGGCGCGTTCAGCCTGCATCGTCTTCAGCGCGCGCAGGATGTACTCGACCTGCGACTCGATCATGAACACCATCGAGTTATGCCCAAGGCCGGTATTCGGTCCGACGATCATGAAAAAGTTCGGATAGCCAGGCAATGACGTACCGAGGTATGCATGCGCGCCGTCGCGCCACGTATCGACGATATCGATGCCGCCGCGCCCGCGCACCACGCCCGCCGGAAACGGATCGGCCACCTGGAAGCCGGTGCCGAAGATCAGGCAGTCGGCCGGATGGCGCACGCCGTCGGTGGTGATCACCGCGTCTTCTTCGATGCGCGCGATGCCCGTGGTCGTCACCGAGACATTCGGGCGCGACACGGCGGGGAAGTAGTCGTTCGAGATCAGGATGCGCTTGCAGCCCATCGTGTAGTTCGGCGTGAGCGTGGCGCGCAGTTGCGGGTCGGGTACCTCGCGGCGCAGGTGACGCTCGGCGACTTTCTGCGCGGTCTTCATCAGCGACGGATGAATCGCGAAACCGAACGCGCGCGATTCGAGCATGCAGTAAAGCGCCGAACGCATGATCTTCTGCGTGAATGGCAGGTTTCTGAACAGCCACTGTTCGAGCGGCTTCACCGCGCGGTCGGCTTTCGGCATGATCCACGGCGGCGTGCGCTGGAACAGATCCAGATGCGCGACGCGCGGGGCGATCTGCGGCACGAACTGGATCGCGCTCGCGCCGGTGCCGATCACGGCGACGCGTTTGCCGTCGAGCGGATAGTCATGGTCCCAGTGCTGCGAGTGAAACGACTTGCCGCGGAATCGCTCGATGCCGGGAATGTTTGGCACGGCGGCGCGTGAGAGGCCGCCCATTCCCGAGATCAGTACGCGCGCGGAGCATCGCTGGCCGTTCGTGAAGGTCAGTTGCCAGCGGTGGCGTGTGTCGTCGTAGATCGCGCTCGCCAGTTCGTGAGCGAAACGCAGATGCGGCTCGATGCCGAAGCGCCGCGCGCAATCTTCGAGGTAAGCGCGAATTTCCGGCTGGCGCGCAAACATGCGGGACCAGCGCGGATTGGGTGCGAACGAGAACGAATAGACGTGCGATTGGACGTCGCACGCGCAGCCGGGATAATGGTTGTCGCGCCAGGTGCCGCCGACCGAGCCGGCCTTTTCGGCGACGATGAAATCGGTGATGCCGGCTTGCCGGAGGCGGATCGCCATACCGAGGCCCGCAAAGCCGGAGCCGATGATGGCGATATCGGTGTCGACGGGCGCCGGCGCGTCGGGAGGCGCGGCGTCGTGAGGCATCGTGCGGGCGTTCATCCGATCCGTCTCCATTTTAACCGTCTAAACTGTTACATTGGTTGATGTAACGATAGAGGCTGGAAACGGCTGACGCAAGAAGCCGGTTAGACGCCCGACTCTAGGTGCCCGGCGGCGATGCTCGCCGCGCGCTTCACCGCACGGCCAGCGCTGCCGCGACCACCGGGCTCTGCCAGACGTTGTCTTTCACGGTAATTTTCTGCGGGATCAGGTGGGCGCCATAAAAGGCGTCGGCGACCACCTGCTGCGAGCGCACGATCTCGTCGCTAACGGCCGTGGTGCCGTACGGATAGCGGCGCACCCACGTCTCGACCACCTTCTGGTCGAGGCCGACCTTCGGCGCGATCAGCGCGGCGGTTTCCACCGGATGCGCATTGACCCACGCGCCGGCAAGGCGCAACTGCCCGAGAATCGCCCCGATCACATCGGGATGCTGCTGCGAGAAATCGCGCGTCGCTTCGTAGAAGTTGTACGGACTGTTGAGTTCGGCATAGTCGACCAGCATGCGCGCCTTCCGCGCCTGTTGCGCCGCTGCGTAATAGGGGTCCCAGATCACCCATGCGTCCACGCTGCCGTTTTCGAAGGCGGCGCGCGCGTCGGCGGGCGCCAGATACACCGGGTGAATGTCTTCGTAGTGCAGGCCCGCTTGCTTCAGCGCTTCGAGCAGCAGATAGTTCGAACTCGATCCCTTCTGCAACGCGACACGTTTGCCCTTCAGATCGGCGACGTTGCGCAGCGCCGAATCGCTTCTGACCAGAATGGCTTCGGCATGACGCCCCGAAGGCTCAGCGCCGACGTACACGAAGTGCACGCCGCCCGCTTGCGCGAACACGGCTGGCGGCGCGCCGGTATAGCCGAAGTCGATGCTGTTGGCGTTCAGCGCTTCGAGCAGTTGCGGCCCGGCCGGGAATTCGAACCACTTGACGGCATAGCCGAGCGGCTTGAGTTTGTCGTCGAGCGAGCCTTGCGCTTTGAGCACCGCGAGCAAGCCCGATTTCTGATAGCCGATGCGCAGCACTTTGGCCGGCTCGTTGTTGTTGCCCGTGCTCTGCGCGTTCGCGCCCAGGGTCGTGACAGCCGTCAGCAACGCGGCGGTGAGATGAAGCGTGAAACGAGGGTGACGTGCCATCCGGCGATCTCCATTGCAGTCGATTGACGTGTGCGCCGTTGGTGTCCGCTTGCGTCCCGCGTGGTCCGCCCGGGTCGAGCGATGCATGGCGCGTGTCGGGATGGGCGCTGCGGGGAACACGTTGCGGCGGCATTCGGGGATCGTCGCATGGACGTCTTGCCGGTCAAACGAAGCAATGCAGATTTGAATATGACGTGCGCGCGAAAACGCTGCGCTGTATCGGCGTGTGCATTTCGCGGTGGGAGCGGGCACGAACGCGCGCCACGGGTGCGCGCCACGTATGCGCGCGCCTGCACCGTCTGCCGCGTTACTTCTTCGCGTTGCCTTTTTTCGTCACAGTGCGCGCAGCCGCCGCGCCTTGCGCCGGATGGCCAAGCTTCTTTTCCATGATTGCGGCAACGCGGTCGCCCAGATAGTCGCCGGACGCTTCTTCGAGGGCGCGGTTCATTTCGCTTTCGACCAGCACGCTGGCAAGCGGGCGCAAACGCCAGATCGCGTCGACCAGTGCGGGCACGTCGGCGGGCGGCGGCAGTGCATCGGCGTCGTAGCGGTCCAACTGATGCACCACCAGATCGACCAGTGCTTTCGCGACTGCACTGAAATGCGGCCTCGCGATGCTCACGGCGTCGAGCAGATCGGCAAGCGCAATGCCTTCCTTCGCCATGGTCGCGCCGGCGGTCAGCGCGGTGGGGTTGCCCGACACGAACGAGAGGCCGTCGCGTTCGAGCAGGCCGAGATCGACCGCTTTGGCGAGCGCGCCGGGCGACGTCTTGTCGCCGAACATTTGCAGCAGTTCGAGCAGCGAATATTTCTTTGGCCGTTCGCGCGACCAGCGTCCGCCGATCGCGGTTTCGAGACCGAGGATCGAGCGCAGGTCGTGGCCTTCATCGACCGCCATGATCAGGTCCTGGATGTTCGCGAGCGTGTAGCCGCGCGCCAGCAGGTGATTGATCAGCTTGAGACGCGACACGTGCGTGTCGTCATACACGCCGACCCGGCCGCGCTTCTCCGGCGGCGCGAGCAGGCCGCGGTCCTGATAGGCGCGCACGTTGCGCACGGTGGTGTCGGTGACGCGCGCGAGTTCGTCGACGGTGTATTCGTTGCGCGACGTGGCGCTCGCCGGTTCGACGGAACCGGCAGGCGAGGGCGCGACGGGAGGCGGCTTCTTGGGCATGCGGCGATTTTAACGCGGCGGCCTTGCGCGCCACCAGCGCGGCGCTTCAGGCGCGTCGGCTGGTTGGTGCGCCGGCGGTTTCTTTCGTTGCATCATCCGGCATCGTGGAGTCGCCGCGTCCCAGCGTGCGTTGCATCAGCGTCGTGTCGATCCAGCGGCCGTGCTTGAAGCCCACGGCCTTCAACGTGCCGGTCAGTTCGAAGCCCAACTGCGTGTGCAGCGACAGCGAACCGCCGCTGCCGTTATCCGCGATCACGGCGACCATCTGGCGCCACGGTCCGCTTTCGCAGCGTTCGATCAGCGCCTGCAGCAACACGCGTCCGAGGCCGCGTCCGCGATAGGCGTCGCTCACGTAGATCGAATCTTCGATGGTGTTGCGATACGCGGCGCGCGGCCGGTATGGCGTCGCATAGCAATAGCCCGCGACCTCGCCGTCGATCTCGGCGACCATGTACGGCAGCCCATGAGCGCGCACCGATGCGAGCCGGGTGCACAGGTCGTCGACGGAAGGCGGGGTTTCTTCGAACGACGCGACGCCGGTCAGAACGTGATGTGCGTAGATCGCCTGAATCGCGGGGAGATCGGCTTCGGTGGCGTCGCGGATGGACGGGGCGCTTCGTGTATCCGTCGATGCGTCCGCTGACGGTGATGATGAGGGGGCTGTGCGGGTCGTGCTCATACGTGTTCCTGTCGTAGCCGGTAAATCCGCCGAAACGCTTACTATGCTCGCCGCGCGCGCCGATTTGAAGCGGGTCAAAAATCGGCGCGATACGTGGTGGGCGATTGCAGCAAACGTGCGGCGAATCCGCTCTTATTGTTGCCGGTCGAGGCAACGCGCGCCTCACAGATCGAACTGATCGAATTCGCTTTGCAGTTGCCGATTGCGGGCCACACGTTCGTCGATTCCCGCGCCGAGCCGCTCGACGATCGCCGAAATCAGCAGATTGAACAGGCAGGTGAGCGGCGCGAGCGAGTCCCAGAACTGGCCGACATCGGTCTTCACCTGCAGCAGATCGCCGTCGAAATCGCGCGCCCACGGACAGTAAATATCGGTGACGAGCGCGAACGGCAGGCCGCGGCGGGTGGCGGCTTCGCAATAGCGGCGCGCGACCGTCGAATAAGCGCGGGTGTCGGTGACGATCAGATACGGCGACTCGAATTCCGAGTTCAGCGAATCGACGTATGAACCGGACATCCCATCGGAATAGAAGACGCGCGGCCGAATGTATTCGAGGTAGCTGTAGAACGCGTTGCTGATACCGCGCGTGGATTGAATGCCGAGGATGTACACCGCGTCGGCGGTCGAAATGCGCTCCGCGACGCGAGCGAACACAGGGGTTTGCGCGAGCTGGTAGACATGCTGGATCGCGCCGATCTCGAGTTCGAGCGAATGGGCGAGCACGGCATGATGAGCTGTGGCAGTGGCGGCGTCGGGCGCGGCCTCGCCGGTTGCTTCGCCTTGCCCGCTTGGGCTGCTGCTTGGGCTGCCTGGGCTGCCGCTGCGGCGGAACGCGTCGAGCCGGTCGGTGATGAGCCACGGGCGCTCCTGCGCGCCGCGCAATTCGCGCTTCAGGTCGTCGAGGTTCTGGTAGCCGACGCTGCGCAGGAAGCGGCCGACCGAAATGCCGCTCGTGCCGGCTTGCTGGGCGATCTGATCGGCGGTTTCGAGGCCGAGCCGCTCGAGGTTCGCCAGCATGTAGCTGGCGACGCGTTTGGAAGTTGGCGTGAGTTCGGCAAAGCGGGCTTCGACGGTTTGAGCGAAAGCGGTCGGCATCGTGAGTCGCGGCGCGGTGGTGGATCGATCATCGGGATGATGACATATTCAACCGGCGGTTCGCTTCCTTCGATCCGGAAAGGAGGAGGGCCATGATCATGACCCCGACCCTGTCCAACCCGCGGCTCAAACCGCCGGCCGCACCGGCGCGGCCCGCGAGAAACGCCGCGCGCCCGCGACGCACGCCACCACCACGACCGTGACCAGAATCATCGCGGGCGGCACCTGTTCGTGCAGCAGCAGTCCGGCAAGCAGCAGCCCGAAGAACGGTTGCAGCAACTGCAACTGCCCGACGGCCGCGATGCCGCCGAGCGCGAGCCCGCGATACCAGAACACGAAGCCGATCAGCATGCTGAAGAGCGACACGTACGCGAGTCCCCAGAACGCGGCGTGGCTGACGCCCTCGAACGAAGCGGGCCGGGTCCACCAGGCGAGCGGCAGCATCAGCGGCAGCGACAGCACCAGGGCCCACGAAATCACCTGCCAGCCGCCGAGATGCCGCGACAGACGCGCGCCTTCGGCATAGCCCAGGCCGCATACGACGATGGCGCCCAGCATGAGCGCATCGCCGATGGGCGATGCGTCGATGCCGTGGCGCATCGCGAACGCGACCACCGCGCCGCTGCCGAGCGCCGAGAACAGCCAGAACGCCGGTTGCGGACGCTCGCCGCCGCGCAGCACGGCGAAAATCGCGGTGGCAAGCGGCAGCAGGCCGACGAACACGACCGCATGCGCGGAACTGACGTGGCGCAACGCAAGCGCCGTCAACAACGGAAAGCCAACCACCACGCCGAGCGCGACCACGACGAGCGGAATCAGATCGCGGCGGGCGGGGCGCGTCTCACGAAACACCAGCAGCAGCAACAGGCCGAGCGCGCCGGCAATCGTCGCGCGGGCGACGGTCAGAAACACCGGGTCGAGGCCTTGCACGGCAAGCCGCGTGGCCGGCAGCGAGCCGCTGAAAATCAGGACGCCTGCAAGTCCGCTGAGCCAGCCGTTCGTCGTCTTGTCCATCGGAAGAGTCCATATGCCCATGAAATAGAACGCATAGCATCCCGGTTTTAGCCGAAAAGGGTAAGCTACAGATCAGTACAATTCGTACAAACTGTACCGAACGTGGAGCAGTACAGATGGTAGAAAGCGAGAACAACCGGACTGCATCGGGCACGCGTGTCGGCACGGTGATGGACAGTTTGCGCGAGCGCATCGCAAGCCGCTCGCTGATGCCGGGTGCGCGCGTGCCGTCGATCCGCGCGATGACCGAAACACTCGGGGTATCGAAGTCGACCGTCGTGGAAGCATACGACAGGCTGGTCGCGGAAGGCGTGATCGTCGCGCGGCGCGGCTCCGGATTTTTCGTGTCAGGCCATGCGCCGCCGCTCGCGCTCGCCGATCTCGGGCCGCGTCTGGATCGCGAGGTCGATCCGCTGTGGCTCACGCGGCAGTCGCTGGAGGCGGGCTCGAAGGTGCTGAAACCCGGCTGCGGCTGGGTGCCGGCCGCGTGGCTGCCGGAAGACGGCGTGCGCCGCGCGCTGCGCGCGGTGGCGCGCGATCCGCAGTCCGTGCTCGCCGACTACGCGTGCCCGGCCGGTCTGCCCGCGCTGCGCCAGCAGCTGGCATGGCGGCTCTCGCAGCACGGCGTGGATGCGCCGCCCGAGCAGATCGTGCTGACCGACGGCGGTACGCACGCGCTCGATCTGGTGTGCCGCTTCCTGCTCGAACCGGGCGACACCGTGCTGATCGACGATCCGTGCTATTTCAATTTTCAGGCCTTGCTGCGCGCCCATCGCGCGCGCATCGTGAGCGTGCCGTACACGCCTTGCGGGCCCGATCTGGCGGCGTTCGAACGGGCGCTGATCGAGCATCGTCCGCGGCTCTATGTGACCAACTCCGCGATTCACAACCCCACGGGCGCGACGCTCGCGCCGGCTATCGCGCATCGGCTGCTGAAGCTCGCGGGTGAGCACGATCTGCTGATCGTCGAGGACGATATCTTCGCCGACCTCGAGGACGAACCCGCGCCGCGTCTCGCCGCGTTCGACGGGCTCGCGCGGGTGGTGTCGATCGGCAGCTTTTCGAAGACCCTGTCCGCGGCGGTGCGCTGCGGCTACGTCGCCGCGCGCGCCGAATGGATCGAGCCGCTGATCGACCTGAAGCTGGCGACGACGTTCGGCAACGGTCAGCTCGCGGCGAGCGTCGTGCATCGGATGCTGGTGGACGGCACCTACCGGCGGCATCTGGAGTCGATGCGCGCGAAGCTCGCCGACGCAATGGGCGACACCGTCAGGCGGCTCGGCTATGCGGGCCTCGATATCTGGACCCGGCCGCGCGGCGGCCTCTTCGTGTGGGCCCGTTTGCCGGATTCGCTCGACGCCGCCGACGTCGCGCGTCGTGCGCTCGCCGACAACGTCGTGTTCGCGCCGGGCAACGTGTTCAGCGCGTCGCAATCGGCGGCGGGCTTTCTGCGCTTTAACGTGTCGCAATGCAATCGGCCAAAGGTGTACGAGGCGTTGCAACGGGCGATGGAGGCATCGGCCGTGGCAGGAGGAAGGGCGCGGGAGCGCGCCTGAACGCGCGCGTCCCGCGAAGCTATTCGCCTTTCAGGCGAAGCTATTTGCACAACAGAAGCAGGCGCTCCTGGTCCGTGCAGGTCGAGCGTGGTTTCTGCGCCGCTTGCGTGGCGGTCGCGTTCATCGCGGCGCTCCGGTTCGTCAGGCACGCGCGCAGATGCTTTTCGACCGGCCCGTAATATTTCCAGCCGCGCACGAGGGGCGGCAATTCGAGTTTCACCTGCTTCCATTTGGGATGGCCGTGCTCCTGCAGGGTGTCGAAGTTCGCGCACAGCGAGTCGGCGAAGCGGTTCAGATTGCCGACGGTATCGCGCAGGCCGTAATCGTAGGTGACGAGAAAGGCCTTGACGGTCAGCGCGGGGACATCCTCCTTCAACCAGGTCGGGTAGCTGGCCGTGCGGATCGTGGTGGGGAAGTAGGTCTGTTTGGCGCGCGCGGTTTCGGGCGCGGCGGGATCGACCCGCAAGAGGCGGATCTGTTGCAGCAGCTCGGGGTTCATGTCGTTGAACAGCTTCGCCGGCTGCCCGACCACGATGATCGCGACGTCCACCTTCTTCACGATCAGCGCGGCGAGCGCGTCCTCGTTGCTCAGGTGCTGGACGTTCTGTGGGGGAATCGGCTGGCCGAACATCAGGTGGTAGAGCGTCGTGGCCGTTTGAGCAGTACCGCTGCCCAGCAGGCCGACGCTAATGGTCTTGTCCTTAATGTCCGCGAGGGTTTTCAGCGGCGAATCCGCGCGTACCACGACGTTAATTTCCTCGTCGTAGAGTGGCATGATGAGCCGCAGCGGGCGGATCGTCGTGCCCGCGTCGGAATTGCCCGCGTTTGCCATGTCGATGTAGGCCTGGTACACGTCGGATTGCACCAGCGCGAGTTTGACGCCGGGTTCGAAGCGCATGCGCTGCACGTTCTCCGCGGAGCCCTTCGACGCCACCACGTCCAGGTCGATGCCGACCGGTTGAGCCACCCATTTCGACAGATCCTGGCCGATCTGGATATAGGTGCCGCGCTCGGGGCCGGTGACGATTTTGTAGTGCGCCGGTTCCGCGCCGGCTAGCGAGCATACGAGGATTAGCGCCAGCCCCAGCCATCCCGCGAGAAGTCTCTTCAGCATGGTCTATTCACCTATCGGTCAGGTTGTACAGCCTCGCGAGTCAGTGCGCGTGAAGCGCAAGAGAGCCGGTTGCCATGTCATGCTCGACGCGCTTCGATGGCCGCGTCCGTCTGTTGCCGCTCAAAGCGCATGGATTAATGTGGGCGCTTTGAGCGGATATCTGCTATGTGATTCGGTATCCAAACAAATTTCACTGGCCGGTTGGCGTGCTGGTTGAAGATTTTCCGCCGTTCGGCGGTGCCCGGCTCCAACCGGAGTCCTTGATGGCGCGCTCGCGAGCATCGACGCCATTTGCCGTTCCTCCGGCAGTGCCTGCCGTGCCGGCGCGCGGCGCTGCCGCCGACAACTCGCCGGTTGCCGGTAAGCCTTGCGGCAACGGCGTTTGCAGTTGGGCCTGTTGCGTTGCCGCGGCGGCCTGTGGCGGTGCGAGCGGTTTGCCTTGCGCCGGCGCGGCTGCCGCAGCGCGCGGGTTGAGCGGCGCCCAGCCGGTCTCGCGAATCACGCGCGCGAGGATGCCCCTGGCTGCTTCGTTGCCGGTGTCGATCGTGAGCGCCTCGTTGGCATGCGCGCGCGCGCAGGGCCACGACTGCTGCGCGATGCATGTTTGCGCGGCCTGCAATGCGGCGTCGCGGCGCGCGGTCAAGGGCCGTAATTCGGACGCCAGGTCCTGCGCGGCACTGTTGCCCGGTTGCATCGCCAGCGCGGCGCCGAGTGCGGCTTGCGCGGCGGACAGGTCGTTGGCGCGGAACGCGAGCCGCGCCGCTTGCAGGGCTTGCGAGACATCGCGGAACTGCGGTGCGGGTCTGACAGGCGTCGCGGCAGCGGGTGGCGCGACGACCTGTGGTGCGACGACCTGTGGTGCGACGGCGGGTGGCGGTGCGACCGTTGGCGCTACGACCGTTGGCGCGACAGGCATGGCGGGAGCGGGTGGCATTATCTTCACCACGTTGACCGGTGCAGAAGGCCTGGTCGCAACGGCCGGAGGATTCGATTGAGCCGGTGCGAATGGCGCGATCGTACCGGTAGTCGTTCTGGCGTCCTGACGAGTGGAGCTAGTCTGATCGCCGATCGTGTCTTCCGAATCACTACCGGCGCTAAATAGCGCAAAAGCGACAAACGCCAGGCCGATGACGACAAGCACGGCAATTGCAATCAGCGCGTGGCGAAACGTTAATCCTTCACGCGGCGGATAGTTCGTGTCGTCGTACGGTGGGAGCGGCACGTGCGTCGGCGCTGGCGCGGTGCGAGGTGTGACCGCGGAAGGAGCGGCTTCGTCGGGACGCACAGCGTGAACCGTCGCGGTCGCCCCCGACGAAGCTTGCACGTTACTGAATTTGTGGCGGGCCTGATCGCTCGCGCCGGTCCGGCTCTCCGCGAACGGCGTGCGCCTGTACGAGCTCTCTTCGAGCGGATGTGCCGCGCCGCAATATGGACAAGTGTCCACTTGCCGGTACAGTGCACCGCCGCACCGTTTGCAGGGTGTTGGGAAACTGTGGCCGAGTGCTGTCTGGGTGGACATGCCGTGGACCCGCCTGTGGAAAACAATGCCATTACGGCATGCTCCGGATCGTGTTGAGGCTGGAGCCTTGTCCGCGGAATCACGATCCACATGCGCCGGAGAGTCTGAAAACGCAAGCTGCGCTTGCGTTGCCGATGCTTCCAATATGTGGTGTTTCGCTCATAACGTCAATCGCCGTTGGCACCTATCTTGTGTGCGCTACCGCACATTGCCAGGTACGACGAAACAGTGAGGATGCCGGAAGAACGAGCGAACGTTGGATTTTTTCCAGTGGTTCAGGACGAGTGCTCGGCGCGCATGAATTGCGGCGCTTGCGCAACGCAGCAGCGTGACGGCGAAAATGAAAACGAGGTCGACGCGTGTAGCGTTCGACCTCGTCCCGATCCCGTCATTTAAGCGCTTGCATCAAGCGCCGAAAGACAACTCTCCGATGGCAATCAATGCTTGCGCAGAGGATGATCCTTCAGCAACCACGCGAGTGCGAAAGCCAGCACCACCACGCAGGCGGCCGCGAGATACACCGTATGCAGCGCACCGGCGAACGCATGCAGATAGTCGTTGCGCAACGCGTCCGGCAACTGGTGGATCGCAGCGGGTCCCAACGCATGCGGCAGTTCCGTGTCGGGCGGAATCAGCTTTTCGAGTCGGGCGGCGAGTCCGTTCGAGAACACCGCACCGAAGCCGGCCACGCCGATCGAACCGCCGATCGAACGGAACAGCGTCGCACCGGAAGTGGCCACGCCTACGTGTTTGAACTCCACGGCGTTCTGTACGGCGAGAATCAGCACCTGCATCACCATGCCGAGACCGCAACCGAGAACGCCCATGTAGAGATACATCACATGAATGGGCGTGTCGATCTGCAAACGCGAGAGCAGCACCATCGCGATCGCCACGAGCGCGGTGCCCATGATCGGGAACAGGCGGTACTTGCCGATCTTGCTGATCACGCGGCCCGTCACCATCGACATCACGAACAGGCCGCCCATCATCGGTAGCATCTGCATGCCCGCCGCCGTCGGCGTCGAGCCCTTCACCACTTGCAAATAGAGCGGGATGAACGTCACCGAGCCGAACAGCGACACGCCGATGATGAAGCCGATCAGGCTGCTCAGCAAAAACGTGCGCTGCTTGAAGAGTTCGAGCGGCATGATCGGTTCGACCGCGCTGCGTTCTTCATGGATGAAACCCCAGATCGCCACGAGCCCCATGCCCAGCGTGAACCACAGTTGCGGCGACGACCACGGCAGGATCGTGCCGCCCTGGCTTGTAAACAGGATGATGCAGGTGAGCGCGCCGGCCAGAAACGCGGCGCCCATGTAGTCGATGGTGTGCTTCACGTGACGAACGTGCGGCTTGAACACCGCGCCGATCACGACGAGCGACATGATGCCGAGTGGCAGGTTGATGTAGAAAATCCAGCGCCACGTGAGGTGCTCGACGAGAAAGCCGCCGAGCAGCGGCCCGATCACGGTCGCAAGACCGAACACGCCGCCGAACACGCCCTGATAGCGGCCGCGCTCGGCCGGCGGAATCACATCGGCGATCGCTGCCATCGTCACCACCAGCAGGCCGCCGCCGCCGAGCCCTTGCAGCGCGCGCAGCACGATCAGCTGGGTCATGTTCTGCGCGAGGCCGCACAGGGCAGAGCCGACCAGGAACACGATGATCGCCGTCTGCAACACGATCTTGCGGCCGAACAGGTCGCCGAACTTGCCGTACAGCGGCACGACGATAGTCGAGCTGAGCAGGTAGGCGGTCACCACCCAGGACAGGTTGTTGAGCCCGCCGAGTTCGCCGACGATGGTCGGCAGCGCGGTCGAGACGATTGTCTGATCGAGCGCGGCGAGCAGCATGACCAGCAGCAGCGCAGGAAACAGCAGACGGATAGGCGGGTGCGCGGCGGCTGGCGAGTCTGCCCGCACGTCCGGGTGCAAGCCGGGCTGCGCGTCAGGCTTCATACGCTCGGCGAGTTGAGTCGTGGTCGATTGTTCCATGGCACCAGGGCATTGAAATTAATTAATTCAGAGATTAATATATGCGACATCGCGTCACTCGTCAAATTGAATGCAATGGCAAGGATTCCAGCAGATGACCCGGCGGTGAAAAAATCGTCGCGTGGTACGGCCGCCGTCAAGGCGGGCAAGGTGCCGAAGCGCGCAGTGAAAGCCGCGCCGGAAGACTCGACACGTGCCGCAACCGCCGCAACCGCCGCAACCGCCGCGCCCGCCCGCCGCCCTGGGAGGCCGACGGGCGCCGCACGCGGAGCGGAGCAGCGCAGCCGCCTGCTCGACGCCGCGCTCACGCTGTTCGCGCGGCAGGGCATCGTCGACACTACGCTCGGCGAGATCGCGCGCGAGGCAGGATTCACGCCGGCGATGATGCATTACTACTTCAAGACGCGCGAACAGTTGCTCGACTTACTGGTCGAGGAGCGCTTCGGGCCGTTGCGCGCGGAGCTCGGCATGCCGTTCCAGGAGAATCTCGACGATCCCGTCGCCGCGATCACGCAGCTCACGCAGCGGCTCGTGCTGGTGGCGAGCGAGCATCCGTGGTTTCCGTCGCTGTGGGTGCGCGAAGTGATCAGCGATGGCGGCCTGCTGCGCCAGCGCATTCATGAGCGCTTCGGCAACGCGCATCAGAAGGCGTCGCTGGCGGCCATCGCGCGCTGGCAGAAAGAAGGGCGTCTCAACGCGGGGCTGGAACCCGCGCTGGTGTTCGTCTCGCTGATGGGGTTGACGCTTCTGCCGCTAGCCACGTTGAAGCTGTGGCGCAACGATCCTTTGCGGCGCAATATCGGCGGCGAAGAGATCGCGCGGCATGCGGTCGCGTTGCTGCTTCAGGGGATAGGTCCGAAGAAAGCGGACTGACGCCCCGCTGCGTGTTGAAATGCGCGCAGAGCGGTACACTCGTTCGCCGCTCAGACAGCGCTGCGGCGACCCTAAGCCGCAACGTGCCGCAACGTGCCGCAACGTGCTGCAACGTGCTGCAACCGGCCCACGCGACTCGCGGCATCAGACACCACGTTCCTTTTTCCATTCCGCAAAGGCCGCCATCGTCGTTTCGTTTGGCGGATAAGTGCCCGGCAACGCCGCGCCTTCGCGAATCCGCTCCGTGAGAAACGTTTCGAGCTGCTCCTGTCCGGCGGCGGCTTGCGCGACCTCCGCGGCCATCTTGCGTGGAATTACCACCACGCCGTCCGCATCGCCGACGATCACATCGCCGGGAAACACGGCGACGCCGCCGCAGCCGATCGGCACATTGATATCCACCGCATGATGGCGAATCAGATTCGGCGGCGCGCTCGCGCCCGCGCAGAACACCGGCATGCCGAGCGCGGCGATTGTCGTGCTGTCGCGGACCGGCCCGTCGGACACCATGCCCGCCACGCCGCGCACCTGCAAACGCAGCGAAAGGATCGAACCGAACGACGCGCTGCCGCGCTCGCCGCGGCAGTCCTGCACGAGCACGTGACCGGCCGGAATCGTTTCGACGCATTTGCGCTGCGCGTACTCGGGGTCTGCGAACAGTTCGAGCACGTCGATGTCCTCGCGCGACGGAATGTTGCGCAGCGTGAACGCCGGCCCGACCAGATTCGCGCCGCTGTGCGAAGCGAGTGGCGCGACACCTTGCATGAACGTATTGCGCAAGCCGCGCTTGAACAACTGCGTGGTCAGTGTGGCGGTGCTGACATGGCGGAGCGCGTCGAGCGTCGCGGAGTCGAGATCGGACATGGTGTCGGGTGGCCTCAGGTCAAGGAGCGGTAGTCGGCAAACGCATGCCGCATGGCGCGGCAACGGTGAGGGCGACGGCGCTAACGCGGCCTTCGCGCACACGATGATAGCGCCGCCGCTCACCACACGGCCGGCTCGCTCGCACATCGCGTAAGCGTGATAACAGCGTCAAGCAAGCATCGCCATGCACGGTCGACGCGGACGCGGCACGCCACGTGCTACCAGGCAGATGGATGTGAACGCCGTGCGAGTTGAACCGCCTCGCCGGCGCGGCAAAAAGAATTCAGAAAAGACGCCTGGCGGGAAGGGCCGTGCGAATGGGGTTTGCACGCGCCGCCGTGGCGAATCGGGTGTCGGCGTCGGTCTGTCCGAGCGAAGGCCGAAAGCCGTTTTTTCATCGGCGTGCAGTTTTGGCGCGTTACTGTGCGCGGGTTGCGCCAGGGCCATGACCTACAATCTTGGCCCTGTCTGCAACTCGTTGCATGAAATCGAGTCGGAACCATGAACAGCAATTTCGCAGCCGCGCAAACCGGCGGCAAGCAACAGAACGAAACATTGGCCACGTCTGACGGCCTAACTGGTTTTTTAGAGCAGCAACAGAAAATGAACGGAGCATTGAGACTCGATCAGGCAACGATCGTGCTCGTAGAAGACGACCCGGATAGCCGGGAATCGCTGACCTTGTTACTCGAAGCGGAAGGCGCCAAAGTCTGCGCCGTGGCGGATGCGGAGGAAGGTGTCGAAGCGGCGCTGCGGTTGTTACCCGACGCTGTCGTCTGCGATCTCGATCTGCCGGCCATGGATGGCTTCTATCTGATCCAACGGCTGCGCGACCACGAAATTCGCGGTGATCACTCGCCGTCGGTCGCGGTGGCGCTCACTGGTCACACCGAAGACGCGTACCGCTTGCGCAGTATCGGCGAAGGCTTTCAGCATTTCATGACCAAGCCCGCATTGCCGGAGGAACTGGTGATGCTGCTGCACGACGCGATCGACGCCCGCGCGGCGGGTTGATCTGCCGGGTGGTCCAGTTCTGCGGTTGCTTTGCAACCTGTGTGTTGCGCAGCAGGCAGGTCGCGAGTTCGTATGCGACGTTTGCGAAGCTGACGCGCGGGAGCCAAAGTGATCCCGCGATGAAGCAGCGCATCGCGCGGCCCGTCAAGCAGGCCGCCGGGCACGCCGTTATTTCGCGGCGGCGACGGGCATCGAGGTGCTCGCGCTCGACGCTTCGGCTGCCTGACAGGCGGCGCACAATCCCTTCAATTCGATTTCATCGCTGGCGAGCCGATAACCCGCGTCCTGGATCTGCGCGACCAGCGCCTGGCGCAGCTTCGGCTGATGCAACTCGGTGACGCTGCCGCATTGCTGGCAGACCACGAGGATGCCGTGCTGGCACTGCGTCAGATCGTGGCAGACGGTGAACGCATTGATCGACTCGATCCGATGCACGAGCCCCGCCGACAGCAGAAAATCCAGCGCGCGATACACCGTGGGTGGCGCCGAGCCAGGATGGATCTGGCGCATCTCGTCGAGCAGCGAATAGGCTTTGGTGGCGCGTCCCGAGTTCAGCAGCAGTTCGAGCACCTTGCGACGAATCGGCGTGAGTTTTTCGCCCCGTTCGCGGCAATATTCATCCGCGAGCGTCAGCGCGGCTTCCTGCGAATCGGCGTGCGCGTGCGCCGGCTCATGAGCATGAGCGGAGTGGGCAGGGGCGGCCTGGTCGGCGGTTGCGGCGGGCTTGGCGGTCTTCATGCGTCGATTATAAAGGTCCGCGGGGCTCGCCGTGGGCCGATGCGGCGCGTCTCGCCGCCACGGTGGTATTGCCGTGGTGGAGCAAGACGTTGACGCCCGCGCTGGCACGCTGGCACAAACGGCGGAACGCAGACGCGGCCGGTTTGTGCGGTACGGCGTGGCAGGCGTGATTGGCGCGAGGAGCGGGATAAGCGGAACAAGCGCCCGCCCACCGGCTCAAGTCAGCGGAAAGTCGACGTACTTCTTGAAACCCGACCGAGTCGCAATGCGCGAATACCAGCGCTCCAGATTCGGCAACGGCGCGCGCTCCACGCCGTCCAGCCCGAACCAGCGTTTCGCGTAGGCGCCGATCACGATGTCGGCCAGCGTGAACTTCTCGCCTTCGAGAAAAAACCGCCCTTGCAGATGTGTGTCCAGCATGCGCCACAGCAGGCTGACCGCGTCGATATCGGCGGCGAGTCTGGCGGTATCCCGTTGTGCCACCGGTGTGCGCACGAGGGTCCAGAAGACCGGGCGCTCGGCGGGCTGCAAGGTGGACAGCGACCAGTCGAGCCAGCGGTCGATACTCGCGCGCTGTTTCGGCTCGGACGGATAGAGCAGGCTCGCCTCGCCGTATTGCAGCACGAGGTAGCGCAGGATGGAGTTGGATTCCCACAGCACGAAGTCGTCGTCGACCAGGGTCGGCACTTTGCCGGTGGGATTCATCGCGAGATAGTCGGGCTCGTTGTTGCGGCCGAACGCCAGGCCGGCGTCGATGCGTTCGTACGGCAGCACCAGTTCGTCGCAACACCACAAGACTTTTTGGACGTTGACCGAATTGGCCCGTCCCCAGATCGTAATCATCCGGTCAATCCTTTTTCTTACAGTTGGCAAGCCGCGCGTGGTGCGCGGCGTTCAATCCGCAACGATACACGATGCGTGCGGATTGCGCGCCGCATAAGGCCGCTGACGAAGCCGCCAGCGCGTTGCCCGTTGCGTACAATGACCGCACCCGACTACGACGAGGCACCGCATGGCCCGCATTGTCCCCGACGACTGGAAGAGCCTCGCCGCCACCGGCGCGGCGGCCCGCGAACGTGAAACGCTCGCGTTGCTGGAGGAGGCGCTGCCCGCCGACTACACGGTCTATCACGGCGTCCACTGGACGCGTCTGAACCAGAACTTCTCGGTGTTCGGCGAGGCCGACTTCGTGATCGTGAGCCCGGCCGGGCGTGTGATGATCGTCGAACAGAAGACCGGTTTCCTGCGCGAAACGCCGAAGGGGCTCGTCAAGGTCTATCTGCAAACCGAGCGCAATGTGGCGATCGCGCTCGCGCATACCATCGAGGGTTTGCATCGGCGCTTCACCGCGGCGTTCGGCGCGGGCACCTACTTCATCGAGGAACTGCTGTACTGTCCCGACCACATCGTCAAGGATGCGGCGATTGCCGGCGTGAATCCGGCGCGCATCGTCGACGCGACGCGTAAGGACCGGCTCGCGGCCGTCATCCGCGAAGCGTTGCCGGCCGACGAGCCGCGCCTTGCGTGCGCATCGAAAATCCATCATTTTCTCGCCGACGAACTCGCGCTCACGCCCGACGCGAGCGCGCTGGTCGGCCAGGCAGGCACGCTCGTCACGCGCCTCGCGGGCGGACTCGCGACGTGGGCGCGGCGGCTCGAATTCTCGCCGTTCCGGCTGCGCGTGATCGGCACGGCCGGCTCCGGCAAGACACAACTCGCGGTGCAGGTGATGAAGGACGCCGTGGCGCGCGGCCAGCGGCCTTTATACGTGTGCTTCAACCGGCCGCTGGCGGACCACATCGAGCGGGTTGCACCACCCGAGGCGAAGGTCGCGAACTATCACCAGTTGTGCGACTGGATCGCGCGCGACGCGGGCCGCGAACCGGATTTCCAGTCCGCTCAGGTATTCGGGCAACTGGAGACGATGTTCGCCGATACCCCGATCGAGCCGCGCTGGCAATTCGACGTGCTGATCGTCGACGAAGGGCAGGACTTTCAGCAGCCCTGGGTCGCCGCGCTCGAGCGGATGTTGCGTCCCGGCGCCGCGTGGTGGTGGCTCGAAGACCCGCTGCAGAATCTGTACATGCGCGAGCCGGTCGCGTTGCCCGGATGGACCACGCTGAAGGAAACCACCAACTATCGCAGCCCGCGCGACATCCTCGACTATGTGCGCGACGTGGTCGGCGCGTCGGTGCCGGTCGCCGCGGAGTTGGCGTCGGGCAGTCCGTTCGACGGCTCCGATATTTCACTCTCCGTCTACGACGACACGCACGCGGAGGCCGGCATCGAGGCCACCAAGCGCGCGATCACGCAGGCGTTGTCGCTGGGATTTCGCAAGCAGGATATCGTGGTGCTGTCGTTCCGCGGCCGCGAAGGCTCGGCGATGACCGGGCTGGATCATCTCGGCCCGCATCGGCTGCGCAGTTTCACCGGCAAGTACGACCTGTTCGGCAACCCGCAGTATCGCGAAGGCGACGTGCTGTTCGAGTCGATCTATCGCTTCAAGGGGCAGGCGGCACCGTGCGTGATTTTCACCGAGGTCGACTTCGAAACGTTCGACGAGCGTATCGCGCGCAAGCTATTCGTCGGCGCCACGCGCGCGACGATGAAGCTGATCGTCGTCGCGTCGCAGCGTGCCGCGCGTCACCTGCGGCTGCGCGATGGGAAGGATAGCCGGGAGGCTCGGGAGGGTTAGCAGGTGGGCGGCGTGCTTCGTGCGCCGCGCGACCGTTTTCAGTCAACTCCAGGCACGCGCACCGACCAGCATGCCGGTGCGCGAGAGCGCATCCCACCAGATCACGCGCAACAGCGGTGCTTGCTGGGCGATCAGCAGCGCCTGCACCGGATCGCTCTCGACGAAATGCGTGACGCCGCCGCGCAACGCCGCGCCGGCCTTGTGAGCGGCGGCGCCGGCGGGACTTTCGTCGTGCGCGCCAGGGCTGCGCATCACCAGTGGCAGATGACCGAAGCCGTGCCGCGCGAGCCACGCCTCGGTGCGCACGCGATCCATCTCGGGACGGCCGGTGATGATCGTGCGAACCCGTTGCAGATCGATGCCGGGCAGCACCTCGAACGGCAGCAGTGCGTCGCGCTCGGCGAGCGCGGCGGCGAGATCTTCGTCATAGCGGGCGAGCGGCACGTCGGGCAGCAGAATGCCGTCGAGGTCGATCGCGTAGGTCGTGTATTCGTGATCGTCGGCCATCGCGGGTGCGGCGCCGGCTTCGACGCGCTCCCAGTCCTCGCGATAACGCTCGGTGTAAGCCTGGCGCTCCCACGGGAACAACGCGAAGTAGCCGCGCGCATCGATCGCGTAGTCGGGCTGCGTGCGGCTCAGGTCGTCCACCGCGCCGGTCAGCGTTCTGACGTCGAGCCCTTGCTCGCGCAGGAATGCGATGCAATCGGTGAGCGTGAAGCCCCGTCCCGCGATGTCTTCGCACAGCAGCACTTTCGCACCCGCGGGCGGGATCGGCAGCGTCGAATCCCACGCGACCACGCGCGACTGGCGGTCGTAGCGCAGGAACGCCACCGGTGTGCCGACCGCATGCGACACCATCAGCGCGAGCGGCGCGCCGCCGCGCAAAATGCCGATCGCCATCGTGAAGCGCTCCGCGAGCAGCGCAGGTTGCAGCGATTCGATCCAGTGATCGAGTTGTTCGTACGTCAGAGGCAAAACCGGCTTGTTCATAACTCTCGTGGCGTCGCGGCGCGTAGGGCGAGTGTCTGCGGGGCACGCGCGGCTCGCCGCAGTGGCGCGTTCCCGTCTGTGAGACAAAGAATTTTGGCGATATTATGCATGCGGTTCAAAGATCGCGCGTCAGGGGTGACGACGCATCGTCGGCCAGGATGTCGCCAGAGCGAGGCTGGGCCGGATGAATGGGCAGGGGCGGGAAAGGATCGCGTCGGCATGGCGCCGCGCCGCCCGCAAACAAAAGACAACGGATAAGAGCGCAGGTGACCAACCGTGATTGCAATGCTGCATAAAAAAAGGAGCGCGCCCCGGCGCGCACGCTGGGCGACAGGCCTGATCTTCGCGCTGGCCGCATGGGGGGCGCAGGCCCAGACGGGGGCGCCGCTCGCGCTCGACGTACAGGGCAAGATCGGCGTGATGACCGATGCGTCACACCACACCTATCACTTCACCGAGGCCCAGCTGCTCGCACTGCCGGTCCATTCGATCACGACCGCGACCACGTGGACGCCGCGCTCCACCTTCACAGGACCGCTGCTCGCGGATATTCTGAAGACCGTCGGCGCGTATGGCACCCAGGTCGAGTTCCATACGTTCGATGACTACACCTACACCCTGCCGGTGTCGGATGCCGATCGCTATGGCGTGGTCGTCGCGTACAGCATGAACGGCCAGCGTCTGAAGATCAGCGACTTCGGGCCGCTGTTCCTTATCTACCCGCGCGACGCATACCCCACTGAACTCACGGGCGCGTTGGGCGATTCGAAATTCGTATGGCAGATCAAGGCCCTCATCGTCAAATAGTGCGCCGTTCGTGGCGCCGTGTTCTCTACGTGCTGATCTGGCTGACCGCGCTCGCTGCGCCGGTCGGCGCGATCGGCTATCTGCTGTACGCGAATCTGCTGAATCCGCGCGCCACCGAGCAGTTGACCGGCACCTACGACGGCTTCTACTGGGACGCCGCGCAGTTGCAGATCGCGTATGCGCGCTTCGAAAACCAGTTGCTGCTCTACCAGTCGGGCGTCGACGACGACTATGAGCGGCTGATGCTGCGTTTCCAGTTGCTGCAATCGAAGCTGCACGTGATGGCCGGCTCGACGGGCCGGCTGACCTCGCAAGTTGCGTTGCTGCATCGGCAGCTCGACGAAATCCAGTCACTCGATCGTCTGCTCGCCGACATTCAGCCCGCGGTCGAAGCGTTGCCGCAGGACCGCATGCGTGCCAATGGCATCGTCGCGCAGTTGCGCGAGCACTGGAACCAGGTCAACGATCTCGCGCTGAGCCGCCGGTTCGCCGACGTCGCCGATCGCGAGGCGCTGAACCGCGACTTCATCGACAAGCGACGCATGCTGTTCGCGGGCGGCCTGCTGCTGCTGTTGCTGTCGGCGGCGGCGACGCTGTTGCTGGTGCTCAACGGGCGGCGCCGCACCCGGCTGATGCTGCAGCAGCATGCCGCACTCGCCGCCGAACACCAGGCGAGCCGCGCGGCGCGTGAGGCGAGTCTCGCGAAGGACGCGTTTCTCGGCATGATCAGCCACGAGCTGCGCACGCCGTTGCATGCGATCGTGTCGTCGATCGAATTGCTGGGCTTTAACTATCACTCCGAAGCCGACCGCAAGGTGATCCAGCGGCTCGAAACCGCGGCGCGGCATCTGGAAGCACAGATGAAGGACCTGACCGACTACGCGCGCCTCGGCGCCGGCAAGCTCGAGTTGCGTTACGAGCATTTCGAGCCGCGCGAGTTGCTGGCGTCGATCGTCGACGAACACGCGATGGCGGCCGCCGCGCGCGGTCTGAAGCTCGAGAGCGAGGCGAGCGGGGTGGGCGGTCTGGTCGATTCCGACCCGCACCGGATTCGCCAGATCGTCAACAACCTCGTCACCAACGCGATCCGCTACACCGAGACCGGCACGGTGCGCGTGCAGTTGCGGCAGGAGCCGGCGGTGCTGATCTTCGTCGTCAGCGATACCGGGCCGGGCGTGCCTCAGGCGCAGATTCCGCTGATCTTCCAGGAGTTCACGCAACTGGACGCGTCGCGCACGCGCCGCTTCGAAGGCGCGGGGATGGGGCTGACCATCGTGCAGGGGCTGGTGAAACTGTTCGGCGGCACGGTCGACGTGGCGAGCACGGTCGGCGAGGGCACGCGATTCACCGTGACGATTCCGATCACCCCGGTCGCGGCTGCCGCGCCGGCCGGCGTGGCCGTGCAGGCCGCGCCGGGCGGCGCGCGGCCGTGCGTGCTGATCGTCGATGACAACCGGCTGATCCGCGAGTCGCTCAGCGAAATGATCGTGCACATGAATTTCGACGCGCATGCCCTGCCCAATGCAGATGACGCGCTCGCCTGGCTCGATACGCGCCGCTGCGACGTGGTGCTGCTCGACCTGCACATGCCGGAGCGCGACGGATACACCTTTCTCGCGGATTTCGCGCGACGCGGCGGGCCGTCGTCGGGGACGCCGGTGATCGTGGTCAGCGCGTATGCGCCGGAGCCGGAGGCAGCGGACGGGCGCGGCGCGCAGCCGTTCTTCGAGGCGCTGTCAAAGCCGGTGCACTACGAGGATTTGCGCCGCGCATTGCAGCGGGCGTTGGCTGCGCGGCATGCCGCATGACGGGCGCGGTGTGGCAGATAGCGTACGAAGCGCGTGATGATAGGCGGGAGGCGGGAGTGAAAGCGGGCATCAACCTGAGCGTACGCCTTCAGCCGCCGGACGGCACGGTTTTCGCCCGCCAGTGCCGCCGTTACGGCCGGTTCAGCCGCTTGGACAGATCGGCGACGAGGATCGCCATACGCGCGGGTTTTTCGTAGCACGCGACGTCGTAATCGCGGATAACCTGGCTGATCTCCGATTCACTGGCTTTGCCGGTCAGCAATTCGCCCGTCAGCACGAAGACCGGCGCGTCCGGATTTTCCGACGCGCGCACCGCGCGGATCGCGGCCGCCGAGGTTTGCGCGCCGAACAGCCAGTCGATCACGACGCCGTCGAACACCTGGGTTTGCAATTGTTCGGCGAAGGCCGTGAGCCCGTAGATCGCCACCGCTGCGAACCCGCTGCGCTCGAGATAGTCGCGCAGATTGTCGGCGCTGGCCTGATCGTCGTCGACCACGGCGATGGTCGGCTTGTCGGTCTCGGCGCGGCGCGGATAGATCTCGATCTTGTGGACTTCGTACGCGCTTTGGTAGAGCGTGCCGTCGTGGCGCGCGACGCGCCATTGGCCGAGCTTCGAATACGCGACGAATTCCGGGCGGCTGCCCGGTTCGAGCGCGGCGCCGACCCACGCGGTGCACGCCAGCTCGATCGCGCCGATGCAGAACACGGCTTCCTGGGCGATCGCGCCGACCATGCCCGGATCGAGCGATTGCGCGCCGAACAACTGCGCGGCGGGTTCGCCGAACACTTCGGCGACCTTCTTGATCTGCGACAGGGTCCACGGACTGTTGCCGCGCAGCTTGCGGTGCCCCTGGGAAAAACTCAGATCGAGGATGCGGCAAAGCTCCGTGGTCTGCTGGCGCTTGCCGATTCCATGCCGGCTCATCAACTCGCGCACGCGCTCGGCGACTGCGATGGAGTCAGGTGAGTGTGTTTCGTTGGTCATACTGCGTGAGAATCCGCCGTCTTAAAGAGTACTGGGGAGTGCGATACGACAGGCGCAGTGCGACCCTGCACATTCGGTGCGCATTGACCGGCTATGCGGGGGATCGCAAATGTACCGAAAAGTTTATCGCGATTGGTATGTTGTGAGACCGCCGTCGAGGTCGTCCGTGCGAGGGATAAACCGGCATTCGGGCAATTTGTATCTATTCGGCATAAATGTATTTTACCGAGGAAACAGTGCCGTATCGTAGAGAATGCGTGGGAGGCGGTGTCGGCGCGCGGGATGCACGGGGGCGTTGCGCGCCGTGGCGGCAGGTTGAGCGCCGGTTCGAGGCGCCAAATAGAGCGGTCGTCGACCCCGTTGCCCCTTACGCCGCGGGCATTTTTTCCAGTTTCGCCGCGGAGTTTTTTAGTCCCTTGAAAATCCGCTCGGCGACCTTGCCGGGAAAGCGCTCGGGCAATTCCGCCGACACCCGGGCGATTACCCCAGGCGTCTGCGCGATCAGCCGCTGGATCAGCGGCTCGGCGTCCGCGCCGTGAGAGCATCTGAGCGCCATCGTGTTGAAGTGGCGCCGCTGCACGTCGCGAAACGCGTCGTGTTTGCTGCGCGACCACATCCCCATCGCGAGTCTCGCCTTGAACCATGACCACTGGTTCGGGCCGTTGCCTTCCACCGGCCAGATCGACATCACGTCGTAAAGCGGCGTCATGCGGAACTGGCCGCCCGCGAGCAGGCGGATGCTGAAGTTTTTCGCGTGGCCGTCGGGTGCCGCGAGCATCCAGAACAGAATCTGGCTCGCCAGCAAGGTTTCGATGTCCTGCCGCGCTTGCACCGATTGCTGCAGAATCCGCGCGAGATCGAGCACGCCTGGGCCGCCTTCGTTTTCGTATTTGCGATGCGACGGCACCCCGTACACCTGGCAGAAGTCTTCCTGCGGCAGGCGCAGCAGCCATTGCCCGCTCGAATGCAGTTGCCGGTCGAACCGCTCGACGCTCAAGACCCGCTGCCTGCCGAACGTCATGATTTCCGCGTTCGCGACCGGCAGGCCGTAGGCGCGCAGAATCCGCAGACACAGCCACTCGTTTTCCACCGAGGTGCTGAGGTCGGCGAGCTTGTTGCCGACGAGGCCGAGCGGCAGTTTGAAAATATGCGTGGTGGGGGTGGCGCCGTGCGGGCGCTGCCATGTGCCGTCGTGCCATAGCAGCGCGGTTTTTTCCTGCGCGCCGGCGAGCGAGATGCGGAAGTCGTCGGTGTCGTCGGGCGCGCCGGGCGCGGGATTGCTGACCGTGCGCGCCAGCATGGCCTCGATTTCGTCGTCGGTGAGCGGCGTGCCCTCGATCCGCTCGACGCCGCTCGGCACACCGTCTTCGGCGAGCAACTGGACGGCGCCCACGCAGTCGCGGCCGATGGCCTGCAGCAGGTCGAACGCATCGAGCGTTTCGGTCTGGTAGCGTTGGGCGATGCGTTTTCTGATCGCGTCGCTGTCGGGCAGCAGATTGTCGAAGTAATTGAGCACCCGATGCCCTTTTTGCGCCATGTTGCCCGGCGTGAACGGCAGCGACAGCGACAACGGCCGGCCGGCGGGCGACGCGGCCCACGCGGGATCGTAGGCGAACTCCATGGGGCCGCGTGCAGGCAGGCGCCAGACGCCGACGCGCTCGCCGTTGGCCCACACTGACAGCGCCCGTGAGTGCGTTTGCCGGGCCATGGTCACCACTCGACGATCGGCGCCTGCTCGGGCACCGGCTGGCTCTTGTCGTGCAACTGCAATTGCAGGCCGTAGATGCCGCAAAGCGCCAGCAATTGGGCGAGCGTCAGCGCGCCGGCATCGGTTTCCAGCGCCGAAATGCGGCTCTGGCTGATGCCGAGCCGCGCGGCGGCCTCGGCTTGGGTGAGGCCGGCGTGCCGCCGGCTGGCGGCGAGCAATTGGCCCATCTGATCCGGTGTGGCGATGAGGTGGAGCATACGGATTATCTGTGAGACGAATAAATGTAATTTATGCGTCACACGAATATTTGTCAAATATTCGTCTCGCGAATATTTTGCAAATATCTGCCAGGCGAATAATATGCAAATATCTGCGAGACGAATAAATAGTGCTGCATCGCGCAGACACCGGCGTCGCGGCCTTCGGCCGCCGCACGGCATTGCGGACAATCCGCCTGCCTGCGAAGATGATGCACACACTTAAAACCAGCCTGCCCGATGACCACGACTTACCCGCTGCACGCGAACTTCACCTCCGCCGACCAACTGTTCCCGAGCCATGCCGATGTGGTGATCGCGGGCGCCGGCATCATGGGCTGCGCGGCCGCCTACTATCTGGCGCGCCGCGGGTTGTCGGTAGTGGTGCTCGACAAATCGCGGATCGCCGGGCAGCAGTCGTCGCGCGCATGGGGTTTCGTGCGCCAGCAGGGCCGCGAAGCCGCGGAAGTGCCGCTGATGATGGCGAGCATCCCGCTGTGGACAGAGCTCGAACGCGAGTTGAATTTCGATCTGGAATGGCGGCAAGGCGGCTGCCTGTACGTTGCGTCGGATGAAGAGGACTGGATTTCGTTCCAGCAATGGATGGACGTGGCGCGTCAGTACGGGCTCGACACGCGCACGCTCGATCGCAGGCAGATCGACACGGTGGTGACCGGCATGCACGGCCCCGCGCTCGGCGGGCTCTATACGCCGAGCGACGGCCAGGCCGAACCGCGCCGCGCCGCAGCCGCCTTCGCGGCGCGGGCTGCCGAAGCCGGCGCGCTGTTCTTCGAAGGCTGCGGGGTGCTCGGCGTCGAACGCGCGGGGGGCGCGATTGCCGGCGTGGTCACGGAGCGCGGCACGGTGCGCACCTCGCGGTTCATCTGCGTGGCGGGCGCGAGCAGTTGGCGGCTGCTCGACACGCTGGGCCTCGAACTGCCGCAGCAGGCGGTGCGCGGCACCTGCATGCGCACCAACCCGCTGCCGCGCATCACCGCATCCACGTTTTGGGGGCACGGTCTCGGCGTGCGCCAGCGCGCGAACGGCGCGATCAATCTCGCCGACGACATGCAAGTCGATGTCGACATGACCCTCGGCCATTTCCGCGCGCTCAAGTGGTTTTTGCCCGAATTGTGGAAGCAGCGCGCGAAGTTCAGCTTCCATCTGAACGGCGCCTGTCTGCGTGATCTGCGCGAGCGCCTGGCCGGCGGCGTGCCGCAGAGCGAGCGCGTGCTGCATCCGCGCGATCCGCATCCGCAGCCGAACGTCGGCCACGCGCCGCGCGCGTTAAAAAAACTGCGCGCGTTGTTCCCGGCGTTGAGAGACGCGCAGGTGGTCGAATCGTGGGCCGGTCTTATCGACGTCCTGCCCGACGGCATTCCGGTGATCGACGCGCCGCCGCAGGTGCCAGGTCTGACGATCGCCACCGGTTTTTGCGGGCACGGCTTCGCGATGGGGCCGATCGTCGGCAAGCTGCTCGCCGAGATGAACGACGGTGGCGCGGCCTCGCTCGATCTATCGGCGTTCCGTTTGCAACGTTTCTTCGACGGCACGATGCAGCGGCCCCGCAGCATGCTGTAAATACCCGCAACCTTGCATCCGACCGATGAGCCATCACGAACCGACTCTGCGCCACGCCAACGTGCCGTACTACACACAATGGGGCAGCCCCGAATGGGTTGCGCACATCGTCGAAGAGCGCTGCGACCCGTGCGACGATCCGCATTGGCAGCGTAGCGGTTTCACCGACCCGCAGCGCTATCGTTTCTGGGCCAAACGCCTGTGCGGCCTGACGTGCCTCGAATCCGCGCTCGACTACTGGCGCATCGGACACGCGCCGCGCGCCGCGCTGCTCGACGACGCCCTGCGGCATGGCGTGTACCGGTTGCGCGAGGACGGCGGCGTCGACGGGATGATCTACCGGCCGTTTGCCGGATGGGCGGGCGACGCATTCGGCATTCAGGTCGAGGTGCTCCCGCAGGCGTCGCTCGAGGAGATCGCCGCGCGGTTGAACGCCGATACGCTGGCGATCGTTTCCGTGAGCCCCGAGATCCGCTATCCCGACCGGCCGAATCAGCGGCGGGGCGGTCATCTGATCCTGCTGCACGGACGCGATCGCGACGGCGTATGGTTTCATAATCCATCGGGTATCGCGCCGCATCAGGCCGATGCGTATCTGCCGTTCGAGACGATGAAGCGGTTCTATGCGGGGCGCGGGATGACGCTTGGCCGGGGCGCGTCAGGGGACGAGCGAGGGCGAGTGTGAGTCGCCAGGGGTGACCGGCTGGTCGTCCGGCAGGCGAGGCAACGCGCGAGACCGCCTCGCGCCGTGATCGGGCCCGCTTTCTGCTGGTGATTTTCGTCGACCTTTGCGAAATCGGAGCTGACATGAAACGAACCTATTGCCTCCTTGCTGCCAGCCTGTTCGCCCTCGCTGCCATCCCGGCGAATGCCGCAAGTCGCGACGAACAGAGCAAAGCCTGCCGTGGCGACGCGATGCATTTCTGTGCAGCCGATATTCCCAACGAAGACAAGATCACCGCCTGCATGAAGCAGCACATCGCTGAACTCAGCCCGGCGTGTCGCGCGATGTTCAAGGGCGGCCAGCAAGCCGACGATAAGGGCGCGTCGCAGTGACGGTCGAAGGGTGTCGCGGATCGGGGCTCCGGCGAAGGGTGTAGCGCACTGGCTCTGAATATGGACTGAAGCGTGGCCTGAAGCGTGGCCTGAAGCGCGGGGGGCGAGCGCGGCACGTTCATGGCGTAGTCGAGATGTGATGGCCGCGTGCGCTGCGTCCGCTCGCCGTGCTTCGTCTCGGACCGACCGCGCCCCTCTGCGTCGCCTTATCGCCAACCCGATCACTCACTCAAACGCCAGGCCGCGGGCATTTTCGGCGTGACTGGTCAATGTCGCCACGGTCGGTTACGGTGACGTCTTGCCGTCACGGCGCGCACGCGGCGCCTCGACGCCTCCCGGCGACGCGAATGCGTCCCGCCAGTCGACGACCGCCCATGCACCACGCCCGAAACCGGCCTCAACCCTTCACCAAGGATTGGAACGACCGCTCATGACCCGCCCGACCACGCAGATTTTCGACACCGCCGCGACCGCGCGGCTGATTCCGTATGCGGCGCTCGTCGACGCGCTCAGGCGCGCGAGCATCGACTACGCGCAGCAGCGCATTGCGAGTCCCGAGCGGCTCGTGGTGCCGCTCAACGCGGGCGGCATCATGCTGTCGATGCCCGCCACGGCGCCCGATCTCGCGATTCACAAGCTCGTCAACGTGTGCGCGAGCAACGGGCCGCGCAATCTGCCGACCATCCACGGCCAGGTCATGGCCTTCGACGCCGACACCGGCGAAACGCTGTTCATCCTCGACGGCCCGACCGTGACGGGCCGCCGTACCGCGGCGATGTCGATGCTGGGCGTCGAGACCTTCGCCGCGCGCTCCGATGTCCGCAAGCCGCGCGAATTCCTGCTGATCGGCACGGGCACGCAGGCACTCAACCACCTGCAGGCGATCGGCGAACTGTTCCCCGACGCCCGCGTGTTCGTGAAGGGCAGTGCGCCCGCGCGAGCCGAAGCGTTTTGCACCGTGCATCGCGGCAGCGCGCATGACCTGCAGCCGCTCACCGGCCAGGCGATTCCCGAGTCGGTCGATGTGGTGATCGCGCTGACCACCAGCAAGCAGCCGGTCTATGACGAAGCGGCGCGTGCCGGGCGGCTCGTGATCGGGGTCGGCGCGTTCACGCCGGAGATGGTCGAGATCGGCGCGCGCACCATCGCCACCAGCGCGCTTTTCGTCGACGATCCGGCCGGCGCGAAACACGAGGCCGGCGACTTCATCCAGGCCGGCGTGGATTGGGCGACGGTCGGCGGGATTGCCTCGGTGCTGGAGAGTGCGGCGGGGGTTTCACCGGAGACGCCGGTGGTTTTCAAAAGCGTCGGCTGCGCGGCGTGGGATCTGGCGGCGTGCCGGGTGGCGCGCGAGGCGTTGTCAGGCGGCTGAGGGAGCGGAGAAGCGGCTGGATCGGCACGCGCAGCGGGAGGCGCCGGGCGTGCAGGGCAGGCCCGGCGCGCGAGCTTGCCAGCGGGTGAGCCTTGCACGAAAGGCCCGCGAGGAGGACTGGCGGACCAGGCACGCAGTCAACCTGGCGGAGCGGACTTGCAGCCAGACCCGCAGGAAAGACCCACGCGAGCGGCACATAACAAGATCCCGCACGAAAGACTCCCCGCAAACGACCCGCCTCCACCCGTACAAAAACCATAGGAAACAAGCCTCTGTCACCTCGGCTTGGCATCTTGCGCCAACGTGGGGCAGATGTTGCCGTGCAAACAATCCCAAAAAGTTGCACCATAGGCGTTTGCCGGAAAAAAGCGCCGGTTCGCCGGCGCGGGCGTCTCGCCCACGTTTTTCCGCTCCTTGACCGACGCCTCCTCCATCACGACGCTGCGACCGCGCTATGACGACCCAACACGCTTCAGCCACACCCAACCTGCCGCTCGACATGATCATCTTCGGCGGCACCGGCGACCTGTCGTTTCGCAAGCTGCTGCCCGCGCTGTACATGGCGCATCTGCACTGCAATCTGCCGCCGGACACCCGCATTATCACGATCGGCCGCAAGCCCTGGTCGCGTGACGAGTACATCAACGAATTCATGGAGCTGAAGGCCAAGCCCTTCATCGAAAAGAAGGCGTTCGACGCCGCCGCCTGGGACAAATTCCTCGCGCTGTTCGAGTACGTGCGGATGGACGTCGATTCGGCCGACGACTACCAGCGGCTGAAAGAAGCGTCGCGCGAGGGGGTGCGCCGCGTGTTCTATCTCGCGACGTCGCCGGATCTGTTCATGCATATCTGCGATCACCTGTCGTCGGCGGGGCTGGTCGACGACCATTCGCGCGTGGTGCTCGAAAAGCCGCTGGGCCACGATCTGGCGTCCGCGCAGGAAATCAACACGGCGGTCGGCAAGCATTTCAATGAAGCGCAGATCTACCGGATCGACCACTACCTCGGCAAGGAAACCGTGCAGAACCTGATGGTGCTGCGCTTTGGCAACGCGATCTTCGGGCCGCTGTGGCAGGCGCCGTACATCAAGAGCGTGCAGATCACGGTCGCGGAAACGGTCGGCGTGGGCAGCCGCGCGGGCTTTTATGACAAGACCGGCGCATTGCGCGATATGGTGCAGAACCATCTGCTGCAACTGCTGTGTATCGTTGCGATGGAGCCGCCGGTGTCGCTCGACCCGGATGCGGTCCGCGACGAGAAACTCAAGGTGCTGCGCTCGCTGCGTCCGATGACGCCCGAGGACATCGCCCGCGATACCGTGCGCGGCCAGTACACCGCAGGGGCGGTGGACGGCGAGGCGGTCAAGGGCTATCAGGAAGAAGACAACGTGCCGGCGGGCAGCCGCGCCGAGACGTTCGTCGCGTTGCGCGCGCATATCAACAACTGGCGCTGGGCCAACGTGCCGTTTTTCCTGCGCACGGGCAAGCGGATGCAGAAGAAGGTGTCGGAGATCGTCATCGAGTTCTCAGAACTGCCGTTCTCGATCATCCCGAGCGGCGGGCGCAACTATGGCAACCGTCTCGTGATCCAGTTGCAGCCGGAAGAGTCGATCCAGTTGCAGATGCTCGCCAAGGAGCCGGGCAGCGGCATGCACATGCTGCCGGTGAATCTGAATCTGGATTTGCAGCAGGCCTTCACCGAGCGCCGCGCGGAAGCGTACGAGCGTCTGCTGATCGACGTGATTCGCGGGCGCCTCACGCACTTCATGCGCCGCGACGAACTGGAGGCCGCATGGGCGTGGGCCGAACCGATTCTGGCCGGTTGGGCCAAGTCGGGCGACAAGCCGCGCGCTTATACGGCGGGCACGTTCGGGCCGGCGGCATCGACGGCGCTGATGGCGCGTGAGAATGCCGTGTGGGCGGAAGAGTCGCAGTAAATCGACGCGTCACGTGCATGAAGGCGGGCGCTATAACGTTCTCTGAAGCGTTGTTGTAGCGCCTGTGTGTGTGGCTGCCGGGCTGCCGGGCTATCGGGAAAAGGCCCGGCATGTTCAGGTTCATCGCCGCAGACTTGCCAGCGTTAATGCCATCGGGCAGTACGCGTCGCCGTTCTGGTGGCGCGTGTCTTCTATCAGGGTCGCGCGTGAGTGAATTCGCCAACGCGCGTCAAAATCCCCAAGCGGTCTTGCTGTGCCGCGGCTCGATGCTCAATCATTAGTCATCCGTATCATTCGATCTGCAAGCGCTGCACGAGAAAATCGAGCAATGCGCGCACACGTGCGGGCAGATGGCCGCCCTGGCCGAGATAGAGCGCGTTGACCGGTTCCGTGTCGCCGGGATTGAATGCGTCGAGCAGCACGACAAGACGGCCGGCGGCCACCTCGTCCCGCACCTGAAACGCGGCGACCCGCGCGAGCCCCACGCCGGCTACAGCCAGTTGACGCAGCGTCTCGCCATCGCTCACGAGCGCGTTGCCTTCGACGGGCACATCGATTCTGCGGCCGCCTTCGAGGAGCGGCCAGCCGTTGACCGCTCTCGCGAAACCGAAGCCGAGCCGGTTATGCGCGCGCAGATCCGCAGGCGTGCCTGGCGTGCCGTGACGCGCGAGATACGCGGGCGCACCGACGATCACCATGCCGGCGTCGCCGAGCTTGCGCGCGACCAGTTGCGAATCCTTGAGCGGGCCGCTTCGAATGGCGACGTCGGTACGCTGCTCCAGCAGATCGACCACCTGATCGGTCAGCACGATATCGAGCGTGATGTCGGGATGGGCATCGAGAAATGCCGGCACGAGCGGCAGCAGATAATGCCGCCCGAGCGGCACGTTCGCATGCACACGCAGACGGCCGCGCGGCGTCGCGCCGAGCGCCGCGCCGCGCTCGGTTTCGTCGAGCTCCGCCAGTACGCGCACGCCGCGTTCATAGAATACGCAGCCTTCGGGCGTGAGTTGCAGATTGCGCGTGGACCGGTTGAGGAGCCGCGCGCCCAGCCGGGCTTCGAGCCGCGCCACCAGTTTGCTGACGGCCGACGGCGTCATCCCCAACGCGCGCGCGGCCGCCGAGAAGCCGCCTAGTTCGACCGACCGCACGAACACTTCGAGTTCGCCGGAGCGGTTCACGTCCAAACGTGCCATCGTGAGTTCAATTCACAGGTGATGTGCCAGCGGGCAGTCTACCGAAAGCACCGCGGCGCCGATATCTTTCATTGACCGGACGGCGTGCACGACGCGCGCCGTCGCGATGAACGAAACGATCAGGAGCGTCGCAATGAACGCAACGAAGAAAGTGGCTTTGGTGGTGGGCGCGCAAGGCGTGATCGGGCGCAATCTGGTCGAGCATCTCGCCACGCTCGACGATTGGGAGGTGATCGGCCTCGCGCGTCGCGGCGGCGAGACCAGGCCGCAGGTGCGATACATCGCGGCAGATCTGCTCGATCCGGCCGACACGCACGCAAAACTGCGCGGCCTCGATCACGTCACGCACGTGTTCTACGCGGCTTACCAGGACCGCCCGAGCTGGGCCGAACTGGTCCCGCCGAATCTCGCGATGCTGGTCAACACACTCGATGCGATCGAACCGATCGCGGCGGCTTTGCAGCATGTGAGCCTGATGCAGGGCTACAAGGTGTACGGCGGCCATCTCGGTCCCTTCAAGACGCCGGCACGCGAGGACGACGCGCACTTCATGCCGCCCGAGTTCATGTTCGATCAGCAGCGCTTTCTCGAATCGCGTCAGGCGGGCAAGCGTTGGCACTGGTCGGCGATTCGTCCGGCGGTGGTGGGTGGATTCGCGCTCGGCAATCCGATGAATCTGGCGGTGGCGATCGCCGTGTATGCATCGATGTCGAAAGAACTCGGCGTGCCGTTGCGCTTTCCCGGCAAACCGGGCGCCTACGACAAGCTGCTCGAAATGACCGACGCCGGGCTGCTCGCGCGCGCGACGGTGTGGGCCGCGACCGAGCCGCGCGCCGAGAATCAGGCGTTCAACATCAGCAACGGCGACCTGTTCCGCTGGAACGACATGTGGCCGAAGATCGCCCGCTATTTCGAACTCGACGTGGCGCCGCCGCTGCCGCTGTCGCTGGATACGGTCATGGCCGACAAGGCGCCGTTGTGGAATGCGATGACGCACAAGCACGGCTTGCAGCCCGTTGCCTATCAGGACGTATCGTCGTGGCGATTTGCCGATTTCGTTTTCTCGTGGGATTACGACATGTTCGGCGACGGTTCGAAAGCGCGGCGTTTCGGCTTTCACGAATTCGTCGAGACAGAAGCGATGCTGTTTCGCCTCTTCGACGATCTGCGCCACCGCAAGCTGATTCCATAAGCGATTCAATTAGCATGACGATTTGATTTCATTCGCTTTACGTCTATGATGGGCCTCCTTATACGCGTGGCACAGCGGCATAAAAAAGGAGACATCAATGAGGCGAGTTCTCGTGGCATTGAAGTGCATGGCAATCCTGGCGGTAGTTCTGGCCATTCCAGCATGTGGTGGCGACAATCTCACGGCCGCCAGTCCACCCAAAGTCATTATCGACAGCGACTACAACACGCTCAGCGACGACGGCCAGCTCGGCGTGATGGCGGCGCAATTGCAGGCGCAGGGTTCGTTGAAAGTACTCGGCATTACCGTAGTGTCCGGAAATCAATGGCTAAAGCAGGGCGTAGCGGATGCGTTGAAATCGGTCGAGCGCCTCGGCGTCGAGAAGCAGATCGGCGTGTATGCGGGCGCCAATTACGCCTTGTCGCACGACTACGCGACGATTCAGGCCGAACTCGCGCAATTCCCCGGAGGCGACGGCTATCTCGGCGCGTGGAGCACGCCCGAGCCGACCTCGGATGGCGACCTCGTCGCACCGCCGGACGGTTTCGCGACCCACACCCAGGTGCAGAGCAGGAGCGCGGTCGATTTCATCGTCGATTCGGTGAAGCAATATCCCGGCGAAGTAACGATCCTCGCGATCGGGCCGCTGACCAACATTGCACTCGCCACTCGCCAGCATCCCGAGATCGTGCCGTTGATCAAGCAGATCATCTACATGGGCGGCGCGGTCGACGTGCCGGGCAACACCACGCCGAGCGCCGAGTTCAACTGGTGGTTCGATCCGGAAGCGGCAAAAGCCGTGCTGCATCTGCCGGTCAAACAGGTGGTGGTGCCGCTCGACGTGACGGACACCGTGAAGATGGACAAGACGCTGTACGACCGCGTCGCGCATGATCCGACGAAGCAGACCATCATCACGCAACTGTTCAAGACCTTGAATGGCTATGGTTTCGACGGCAAGAACGGCTTCGAGACGAACCCGGCCTACACGACGAACATCTGGGACACGTTGACGCTCGCGTATCTGATGCATCCTTCGTTCGCGACGCAAACGGTGGACGAGTGGGTGGACGTGGATACGAGCTTCGGCGCCAATGACGGCAAGGCAACGGGTTATACGGGTTCGCCGCCGGCGGGTTTGCAGAGGATGACGATCGTCAAACGCTTCGACAATCCGAGCTTTTTCAATTTCTACGTCGATCTGCTGACGCGGCCGGTGCCGGTCACGCTATCGAACTGAACGAGCTCGTTCGCGCTGCGCGCGCCTGCCTGTCACCTACCTGTCACCCGCCTCAGGCGGGATGCAGGCCGCGCAACAACTGGCGCACACGCGAGAGATCCTGATCGACGTGTTCGGTCTTCTCGAACAACTCCGCGAGCCAGTCGACGAAGGCCCGCACGCGCGGCGACACGCGGCGATTCTTCATGTAGGCGACCGAGACCGGCATCGGCACGGGCTTCCATTGCGGCAGGACTTCGCGCAGCAAGCCCGAATCGAGGTAGGGCTGGGCGGCGATCCGCGCGGGCTGGATCAGGCCGAGGCCTTGCAGTCCGCAGGTGAGATACGCCTGCTCGTCGCTGACCTTGACGAAGCCGTCGACCTTGACGTTTTGCGCCTCGCCGTCCACCTCGAAATCGAAATCCACTTCGCGGCCGTTGTGCGGCGACATGCAATTGACGGCGGCGTGTCCGCGCAGATCGTCGAGCGCGACGGGCGTGCCGTAACGGGCCAGATAGGCCGGACTTGCGCAGGTCACGTGTTCGAGCGTACCGAGCTGGCGCGCGACCAGATTCGAATCCGGCAATTCGCCGAGCTGGATGCTGCAGTCGATCGCTTCGGAGATCAGATCGACCGTGCGGTTGCTCACGCCGATCGCCAGATCGAGATTCGGGTAGCGGGTGTGAAAGTCGTCCAGGGCGGGCAGGACGATGGCGCTTGCCACGGCGCCGGGCATTTCGATGCGCAGACGACCTGTCAGGTTGTCGGTGGCATAGCGGATGCTGGCTTCCATTTCGTCGATGTCGGCGAGGATTTGCGCGCAGCGTTCGTAGTAGGCGGCGCCTTCGGGGGTGACGCTCAGACGCCGCGTGGTGCGGGCGAGGAGTGCCGTGCCGAGTAGCGCTTCAAGGTTCTGGACGATGGTGGTCGCCGTCGCGCGGGGAAGGTTTAGTGATTCCGCTGCGCGGGTGAAGCTGTTGGTGTCCACGATTCGGATGAATGTGCGCATTGCAGTTATTCTGTCAATCACGGTGCAGACTCCAGTCGAGGGTAGGGGTGGTTTTTTGCCTGCGCGGCGCTTTGGTTGTGCTCGTATGGTGTTGGCCTTTCCTTGAGTTCACTGTGGTCTATTAGCGTTGCCCCTGTGCGGGGCGGCACTTACTTTCTTTGCATGCCGCAAAGAAAGTAAGCAAAGAAAGCGGCTTCAAACCGCTAACTTTTAAGTGGGTCCCCTGGCTTGGAGGGGGCAGTGGTGCATCTGGAATCGGTGCGCTCGCGCATTCCGCGTGAGTGACAAAGCCGTCATTCGCTCCCACTCCGCACTGCGTGCGTCGCGGACGGGTATGCCGGGGAAACCCGTTGGTGTTTCTTTAGCAGCGAAAAGGCGTCGGCCCGCCCCACCGAGGCGCCGAATACCCAAAGGTTTAGTGAAGTACCGCCGCGGCGCGCGTAGCGCCGCCGGAAGAATGACTGCCTTGTCACCGGGGTGGAATGTGCGAATGCACGGATTCCAGATGCACCACTGCCCCCTCCAAGCCAGGGGACCCACTTAAAAGTTAGCGGTTTGAAGCCGCTTTCTTTGCTTACTTTCTTTGCGGCATGCAAAGAAAGTAAGTGCCGCCCCGTACAGGGGCAACGCTAATAGACCACCATGAACTCAAGGAAAGGCCAACACCATACGAGCACAACCAAAGCGCCGCGCAGGCAAAAAAACAAAACGAGTTCCAACAAAAGCCCGCGCCGCAGGCGCAAAAAACCAACCGCTGCGCGGGCAAAAAAACACTTACTTCCGCAACGAATCCAGATCAATCACAAACCGATACTTAACATCACTCTTCAGCATCCGTTCATAAGCTTCATTGATCTGCTGCATCGGAATCAATTCAATATCCGAAGTAATCCCATGCTCACCGCAGAAGTCCAACATCTCCTGCGTCTCCGCAATCCCCCCAATCAACGACCCCGCCAGTCGGCGGCGCTTCATGATCAGGTTGAACACCTGCGGCGACGGATGATCGTGCTCCGGTGCACCAACCAGCGTCATCGTCCCGTCCCGTTTGAGCAGATTCAAAAACGGATTCAGATCGTGTTGCGCAGCCACCGTATTCACAATCAGATCGAAGCTGTTCGCATGCGCTTCCATCTCTTGCGCATTCTTCGAAATCACCACCTCGTGCGCGCCCAGCCGCTTCGCGTCTTCGATCTTCGACGGCGACGTCGTGAACAACACGACATGTGCGCCCATCGCGCGAGCCAGCTTCACGCCCATGTGGCCCAGGCCGCCGAGGCCGACAACGCCGACCTTCTTGCCAGGACCGGCGCCCCACGTGCGCAGCGGCGAGTACGTCGTGATGCCCGCGCACAGCAGCGGTGCGACGCCCGCCGGGTCGAGATTGTCCGGCACGCGCAGCGTGAACGCTTCGTCCACGACGAGCTGAGTGGAGTAGCCGCCGTACGTGATCTGGCCGTCGACGCGGTCCATACCGTTATACGTGCCGACAAAACCGTTTTCGCAATACTGTTCGAGACCTTCCTCGCAACTCGCGCACGTGCGGCACGAATCGACCAGACAGCCGACGCCGACCAGGTCGCCCGCCTTGTACTTCGTCACGTCCGGGCCCACCGCCGTCACGCGGCCAACGATCTCGTGGCCCGGCACCACCGGAAACACCGTGTTCTGCCATTCATTGCGCGCCTGATGCAAGTCCGAGTGGCACACGCCGCAAAACAGGACTTCCATCTGCACGTCATGGGCGCGCAGTTCGCGGCGCTGGATTTCGAACGGGGCGAGCGGCGCGGTAGCGGCGGTCGCTGCATAGGCATAAGTCGTGCTCATGGGTAGCTCCAGCAAAGAGGGTGATGGTGCAAGGCGCCAGCGACGGGCAACGCGTGTTGCCGCTGCGGCTAACCCTGACATGAGACCGGGATCACAGCGCCGGCAGTGGTTGACGAATCCGCCGAAGCATTGAATTGGCAACCAGGCCCGGCACAGCGCGGAAAAGGATGATCCGGCAGGGTTCCCATCATAGGATCCGAGCGGGAGTGCGGGAATACCTGAATGTCTTGAAGATTTGCCTAAAACTCCTGGCAGGAAGCGCAGTAGGCTGTTTGATGCTAAATTTCAAGCATTATTCTCTTGCTCGTCACTATACCGTCATGTCAACCCGTTCTGCTGAAGCCGTCTCGGCCGATCCCGCGCAACAGCGCGTGATCGATTTATTCGACGTGCTCGCGCCCAATCCCGGTATCACGCGTTCGAGTCTGGAAGGCGTCAACCTGATGCGCGCGAACAGTCCCATGCCGCGCATGCCGGTCATGTATGAGCCGAGCATCGTGATTGTTTGTCAGGGCCGCAAGCGCGGCTTTCTCGGCGATCAGGTGTTCCAGTACGACGCACAGCAGTACCTCGTGCTGTCGGTGCCGCTGCCGTTCGAATGCGAGACCGAGGCGAGCGTGGAAAAGCCGTTTCTCGCGATTTCGATCCGCGTCGATCTGACCATGGTCGCCGAGTTGTTGATGGCGCTGAACGAAACGCAGGGCGCCGCGCAGAACGAACCGGTCGGAATCTATTCGACGCCGCTCGACCCGGCGCTCTGCAATGCGGTGCAGCGTCTGATGGACGCCTTGGCCTCGCCGCTCGATGCGCGCATCCTCGCGCCCGGCGTGGTGCGCGAAATCTGCTATCGCGTGTTGACCGGCGAGCAGGGCGACGCGATTCGGGCGGCGCTCACGCATCAGAATCATTTCGGCCGCATTGCAAAAGCACTGCGCCGCATTCATGCGGACTACCACGGACAACTCGACGTCGATATGCTCGCTTCCGAAGCGGGCATGAGTCTCGCGGTGTTCCATGCGCAGTTCAAAGCCGTCACGGCGACCTCGCCGATGCAGTACGTGAAGACCACGCGTTTGCATCACGCGCGTCTGCTGATGGTGCAGGATGGATTGAATGCGGGCGCGGCGGCAGCGCGTGTGGGTTACGAGAGCGCGTCGCAATTCAGCCGCGAGTTCAAGCGGCTGTTCGGCCTGAGCCCGATCGACGAAGTCAAACGCATGCGCACCGTCTACGATGCACCGCCGCCGCGCGTGCTGAAGCCGGTCGCGCGCTACGTTACCGCCGTTTAGGCGCATCAGCGTAGTGGCGCGGGCGGGCGCGCTCGCTTATAAGCCGCTGAACCAGTTGTACCCCTGATCCTCCCAATAGCCACCGGGATTCGTGTTGGTCACGAAGATCGCCGCGATGTGCTTGGGGTTCTTGAAGCCGAGCTTGGTCGGCACGCGCAGCTTCAGCGGATAGCCATATTTGGCCGGCAGCGGCGCGTTGCCGAAATCGAGCGTCAATTGCGTTTGCGGATGCAGCGCCGTCGCCATGTCGAGGCTCGAGTAATAGCGGTCCGCGCATTTGAAGCCGACATAGCGCGCGCTCAGATCGGCGCCGATGCGTTCGAGGAACGTGCGAAACGGCACGCCGCGCCATTGCCCGATCGCACTCCATCCTTCTATGCAGATATGACGCGTGATCTGCGAAGCTTGCGGCAACGCGCGCAACTGATCGAGATTCCAGGTGCGTTTGTCCGCGACAAGCCCCGACACTTCCAGCCGATACGTCGATCCGTCGATATCCGGCGCATCGAACTCCGGATAGAACGCGTTGAAGGGAAACGGATCGGTGATCTCGCGGGCCGAATACGTCGGCGCGAGCTTGTTGCGGTCGAAGAGCCACGCCTGCACGCGATCGTTCCAGCGCGACATCGCCCACAGCACCTTGTCGACGGAATCGTTGTCCTGCATGTTGCAGCCCGAAAGCATCGCTAGCGCGCCGATCGACAGCGACGAGCGCAGAAACAGCCGCCGTTGCAGCCGCTCGATGTGCGGCTGATGATCGGCGAGGACGATCCGCGATGTTTGCGCGTCGATGGCGTCGGCGGCGCGGGTAGGTTTGGATGCGCTCATGCCTGAGTCCTTTCATGCGCGGTGCCGTGGGCACGCCGCGCGCGGCCGGTCAGCATCGGCAGCAGCGTGCGCGGCACCAGCAGCACGAGCGCCAGATGCACGGCGACGAAGCCGACCACACCCGCCATCGCGATGAAATGCACGCGCCGCGCGAAATCGAAGCCGCCGAAGAGCGCGGTCAGCCACGAGAATTGCACCGGCTTCCAGATCGACAGTCCCGACGCGACCAGCAGCACGCCGAGGCACAGCACGAACAGATAGAGCGCGCGCTGCACCGCGTTGTATTTGCCGGTATCGTGCGGCAGTTTGAAACGCAGCGCCAACGCCGCATCATGCACGACTTCGCGCGGATGAACCGGTAGCAGCTTGCGGCGAAAATGCCCGCGGCCGATGCCATACGCGAGATACAGCAGCCCGTTCGCGCACAGCAGCCACATCGCCGCGAAGTGCCAGGCGATCGAGCCGCCCAGCCATCCGCCGACGGTCGCCCATGCCGGAAATCTGAACGGAAAGAACGGCGACGCGTTGTAGATCGCCCAACCGCTCATCACCATGCAGACCATCGCGAACGCATTGATCCAATGCGTCACGCGGACGACGAGCGGGTGAACGATCAGGCGCGCTTGCGATTCGGACATGAGCGAAGAGGACAACGCGAACGGGAACTGGAAAGCCGCGTCGTCAAAGAACGCGGCTGCCTTGGGGTAATCGATGAAAGTCTGCGCCGCGCCCTTACATCGGCGGCGTTACACCGTGCTCGCCGGCCGAGATGAAGTTCGCGGCCATCGAGCCGTCCGCTTCCTTGTGAGCGAACAGCACGACCTTGGCGCCAGGCACCAGCAGCGAGCGGTCACCCGGTTGCAGGCTGACGATAGGTACGTCTTGCGGAATCACGATTTTCTTTTCGCCGTCCTTGTACTTCACGGTGATCGTGCGGCCGTTGCTGACCACGAGCGAGCCGACCGTGCCGTTGGTCATCGTGCTGTTCGAACCGAGGTCCCACGGACGATGGCCTTCGCCCGAGCCGCGCATGCTGGCCGGAAACACGTGGACTTCGAGCGCTTTCAGCGTGCCGTCGGCTTGCGGAATCGCGGCGGTGCCGACATAGCTGTCCGGCTTGATGTCGTTCACGTTGGCGAGCGTGACGCCGCGAATCGGCGTATCCGCCGCGAGCTTCACGTCGACGTCCTTGCCGTCGCGCGTATGGACCTTGAGGAGATCGCCCGAGAGCGACGTCACCGTGCCGCGCACGCCGGTAGGTGCCGCGTTTTGGGCTTGAGCCGCGCTCGCGGTCGCAAGGAAGGCGGCGGCGACGAGCGCGGGGGCGACGAATGCGCGCAGTGCGTGCGCCGAAACGATCTTCATGAGTCTGCTCCAGGGTGGTGAACGATCCTGGCAGATTAGGCCGTGAATCGGCTCGCGCGCGTGACGCACAGATGACAAAAACGTCATGAACGGCGCGCCGCCGCCACGTAGAATGGCCGCGTAAGCCATGTCCGGCGTTTGTTGTTGCCTGCGCACGCGGGAGCGCGCTGTTGAGTTACCGCTGGAATCGCGGCCTGAATCACGATCCGGGTCAAAGCCTGATCCGGGCCGCGAGCCGTAGCCCGAGTTGGAGCACCGAGCACCATGAGCATTCTCGTCATCGAAGACGATCCGAAAACCGGCGATTATCTGAAGAAGGGCTTGCGCGAGAGCGGCTATGCGGTCGATCTCGCGCGCACCGGCACGGACGGCCTGCACATGGCGCTCGAACACGCGTACGACCTCGTGGTGCTCGACGTGATGCTGCCCGGCATCGACGGCTGGGAAATCATGCGTGCGCTGCGCGCGCGGCGCGATCTGCCGGTAATCTTTCTGACTGCACGCGATCACGTCAGCGACCGCATTCGCGGTCTCGAACTGGGCGCGGACGATTATCTCGTCAAGCCGTTTTCCTTCATCGAGCTGGTGCTGCGCATTCGCACGCTATTGCGCCGTGGCGTGACCCGCGAGAGCGACGTGTTCGAGGTCGCCGATCTCAAGCTCGACGTGCTGCGCCGCAAAGTGACGCGCGAAGGCGTCGACATTCCGCTCACCAACAAGGAATTCATGCTGCTGCATCTGTTGGTGCGCCGCCAGGGCGAGGCCTTGTCGCGCTCGCAGATCGCGTCGGAAGTGTGGGACATGAACTTCGACAGCGACACCAACGTCGTCGATGTCGCGGTCAAACGGCTGCGCGCGAAGATCGATCACCCATTCGAAAAGAAGCTGATCCACACGGTGCGCAGCATCGGCTACACCTTCGGCGACGGCGCATGAAATTCTGGACCGAGCGCTCGTTGACGGCGCGCACCACGGTGCTGTTCGCGCTGATCGCGTGCCTCGTGATCGGCACGCTCGGTGGGTATTTCTATCACTCAGCGCAAGTGTCGCTGCAACGCCGCGCCGACGTCGTGCTCAACGGCCGCGTCGAGCATTTCAGCCGGATCGTGCACGACCTGTATTCAGTCAGCGAATTGAAGACGCGGCCGCTGCTGTTCGAGACCATGCTCGGCGCGGAGCAGGACGTGCTGCTGTTTCGCCGTCCCGGCGAAGCGCCGTTCGTCGACGTGAACCCCGCGAAGGTCGCGGTGCCCGCGCTGCCGGCCGCCGCCGTGGACAGCCCGCCGGGTTTCGCCGACATCCACCAGACCCGCTTGCCGAACGGCGTGCCGGTGCATTGGGCGATCGCCACCGCGACAGCGCGCGAGGACGGCGCCGAAGTCGAAGTGATCGCCGGGCACCCGATGACGCAGGAAGTGCAGATGCTGGCGGCGTACCGCAATCGCATCCTGCTCGCGACGCTGATCGGCATGCTGGCCGCGACGCTGCTCGCCTGGTACGTGCTGCGCCGCGCGCTGCGACCGGTTCGCGCGATTGCCGAGCGGGCCGCGCAGATCAGCCCGGCGAGCCTGTCCGTGCGGCTCGACAGCGACGCCGCGCCGGTCGAATTGCGGCAGCTCACGCACGCATTCAATGCGATGCTCGACCGTCTCGCCGACGGCTATCAACGCCTGTCGCAGTTTTCCGCCGACCTTGCGCACGAGATTCGCACGCCCATTGGCGCGCTGATCGGCCAGACGCAGGTGACGCTCGCCAAGCCGCGCGAGCCGGACGAATATCAGCAGTTGCTCGAATCGAATCTCGAAGAGCTGAACCGTTTGAGCCATATCGCGGAGAACATCCTGTTTCTCGCGCATGCGGATCATGCGGCGCTGTCGGTCGAACGCGAGCCGGTCGATCTGCGCGCGGAACTCATCAGGATCGCAGACTATTTCGAAGGTCCCGCCGACGAACGCGGCATGCGCTTCGAAGTGGACGCGCAAGGCGTAGCGTCGGTCAATCCGCTGTTGTGGCGCCGCGCGATCCACAATCTGGTCGTCAATGCGGTGCGCTACGGCGCAAGCGATACGGTCGTGCATTTACGCGGCACGCAGGACGTAGCGGGCGCCACCGTGGTGGTCGAAAACGAGGGTGAGCCGATTCCCGAGGCGCAGCTGGACCGACTGTTCGATCGCTTTTATCGCGCGGATGCAGCGCGCAGCGCATTCACCGAATCGAACGGATTGGGGCTCGCGATCGTCAAGGCGATCATGCATCTGCATGGCGGTACCGCGTGCGCGAAGTGTCCGGCGCCGGGCGTGGTGCGCTTCGAGTTGCGCTTTCCGGCCGTCTGATGGCCGGCTTACTCAATCGCGGACGTGGCAGGCGCTTCCGGTTCATGGCAGCAGACGCATAGCTTGTTGCAGTCGGGATCGCGGAAGTAGGCACCGTAATAGTTCGCGTGATAGTGCGGACGCAAACCCGGCGGCCCTTCGCAGACGCCGCCGTGCGCGAGCGCGGCGGCATGCGCGCGATCGACCGTCGCGCGATCGGCGGCGAGCAGGGCGATCATCTGGCCATTGCCGGCTACGGCAGGGCGACCGTCGTAGGGCGTGCCGATCAGGAACAACGGACGCGGCGCATCGGTCGCCATCCAGCCGGCCCAGCCCCGGTCTGTCTCGCGGAACTTCAGGGGCAGGCCTAGCGTGTCCATCAGCGCCTGATAAAAATCGAAAGCGCGCTCGAAATCGGTAATGCCGACGAATACGTGGGACAGCATCGTTGTCGCTCCTCGTTGACGCGGCTCGGGCGCGTTCGGTACGGGCCTGCACGCGTTCATCCTGCGGTCCATCCGGTGACCGGCGTGCGCGATGCGCATGCTCTCACCCGGATGCGCTTTCCAGCGTTGTTCGCCTCGGCCTCAGCGCTCGCGCGGCGCGGCCTATACTCACTTATCGGACAGCGAAACGTTCGCGACTGCTTCCGCGCGCTTTGCGCAGTTTCGCAAAGCGATTTCATTGCCAGCGTCTCACCTCAGGAGTCGTGCCATGGTCAAACTCGCTCTGTACGTTCATCTCGAAGCCAAGCCCGGCAAGGAAAAGGAAGTCGAGGCGTTTCTGCTCGGCGGCTTGCCGCTCGTCGAACAGGAGCCGGCCACCACCGCCTGGTTCGCTCTGAGGCTGGGGCCGTCCAGCTTCGGCATTTTCGACGCCTTTCCCGACGAAGCGGGCCGTGACGCGCATCTGAACGGCAAGGTGGCCGCTGCGCTGATGGCCCAGGCGGGCGAGTTGCTCGCATCGCCGCCGAGCATCAACAAGGTGGACGTGTTGGCGGCGAAGTTGCCGGGGTGATCGGTCGGCGTGTCGAGATGCGCATACACTGGGAACGCCGCAGACCCACCACGCCGCCAATATCGCCACGCCGCGTCCCAACGCCGTCAGGGGTTCAAACGCCGGCTCTCAACCGCCGGCTTTAACCACCACTGGCCGCATCCGCAGCCGGCCGGTTTGCATAGTGCGCGCGCTTTTCCTCGTACATCAGCAGGTCGGCGCGCTGCACGCCCGATTCGAGCCGGTCGCCGCGCTGGCAGGTCGCCGCGCCCATCGAGAAGCTCAGCGGCGAGCCCGGATAGAACTGGTTGTTCATCTCCACGAGTTGGCGGATCGCATCGATCATCGCCGCGCCGCCGCGCTCGTCGGTGTCCGGCATCAGAATCGCGAACTCGTCGCCGCCGATGCGCGCCGCGTGAAACGGCGACTCCATCGCTTTCGCGAGCACTTCGCCCGCGCGCCTTAGCAGCGCGTCGCCGGCGGCGTGGCCGAGCTGGTCGTTCACGCGTTTGAGGCCGTTCAGATCGGCCATGATGATCGTCACCGGCCACGGGCCCTTGCGTTCGAGCCGGTTCAGTTCGTCCACGTAGAAGGAGCGGTTGCGCAGCCTGGTCAGCACGTCGTGCTTGCCGAGGAACTCCAGATAGGCTTCGGCCTTCTTGCGCGCCGTGATGTCCGTGAGCGCGACCAGCACCAGGTCCCAGTTCTGCTCGTGGCCCGGCAGCACCGAGAATTGCAGGTGCACGTGCACCTCGCTGCCGTCGAGCGAATAGTTGAGCACCTCGCGTTGCTGGAACAGCTTGTCGTCCCACAGATCGATCAGCTGCTCGCGGAAATGCGGGCGCATGTCGTCGCGGAACACGTCGGGCAGACGCGCGAGCAGGGTCTTCTTGTCCTTCGCGGCGAACATATCGAGCGTGTGCTGGTTCACGTCGAGCACGTGAATCTCCTGCATGCAGCGTTCGACAAACTCGGGATGCACGTCGGTGAACACGCGAAAATCGGCGATGCCGGCCGCCCGCGCGCCCTCGAGCAGACGCTTGACCGCGCTGAAATCCTCGACCCACAACGACACCGGCGAATGCTCGAACAGGCCGCGCACGTACTGCTCGGCGAGCGTCACGCGCCGGCGCGCGCCTTCGAGCTCGGTAATGTCCTCGACCGACACCAGCACGCGGTCCCAGCGCGCCTCGTGACCGGGCAGCACGGCGCCCTTGAGCAGCACGTCGAGCCGGCGCCCGCCGAGCGTGTAGTTGACGGTCTGGCTCGTGAACTGCGCGTGGCCCTCCCACAACTGGCAGAGTTCTTCGAGGTGGGTCTTGAGCATGTCGTCGCGGAACACCGACGCGAGATTGCTGGTCAGCGCGTCGAAATCGGCGGCTTCGAACTGTTCGAGCGTCTTCTGGTTGACCTTGATCACGCGGATGCTATGCGCGCATTCGGCGACCCGCTGCGGGTCGTCGGCGAAATGCGCGCGCAGATCGGTCACGCCTGCGGCCCGCCACGTATCGAACAACGTGCGCACACCGCTGAAGTCTTCGAGCCAGAGCGAGACGGGCGCGAGTTCGAACATTTCGGAATCGTCGCCGTGGGGGGCTGCCGTCGGGTTGTTACCCAAGGAGGCTTCCTTAGGGGCGCTTTCTGGAGGCGCGGAGCCGCGCGGGACAATATCGAGCATGAGGGTCTCGGGATCGAAGTTGCGGCTATTTTAAGACGGGTTCGGCATCTGCTGAAAAGAAAGGCAAGCGGCGCATCGTTTTTGCGCAACTCTATCCAACTGGATAACGGCCACGCGGGCAGGGGACTTGAGGCGCCACGCACACGATCCGGCAGTGTGCGCGGTGAAGGATGAAAGGCAAAGGCAAGGGTACCCAGACGCATGACCGCAGCACGCATTGTCGAGCCTTGCTACACTCGGTGCCCACGGATTCCACCCACCCACGTCGTCAACCATAACGCCGTCATGAAGCCATCCCTGCTGGTGCTGATCCATTTGAACGACGCGAGCCGCGCCGATATCGCGGCGGCGTTCGAGGTCGTCTACGCGCCCGAGACCGCTCAGCACGACGCCGCGATCGCCGCGCACGGCGAGACGATTCGCGCCGTGCTGACCAACGGCACGATCGGCCTGAGCGCCGCCGCAATCGACCGGATGCCGCGACTCGAACTGGTCAGCGCATCGGGCGCCGGCTATGAAAACCTCGCCGTCGACCACGCCCGTTCGCGCGGCATCGTGCTCGTCAATGGCGCGGGCACCAACGATCATTGCGTGGCCGATCATGCGTTCGCCTTGCTGCTCGCGGTCGTGCGCGACGTGCCGCAACTCGATCAGGCCACGCGCAAGGGCGTCTGGCGCGATACGCTGCCGCTGCAGCCGAACGTGTCGCATAAGCGTTTGGGGATCGCCGGGCTCGGCAATATCGGCGAGAAGGTCGCGCGGCGAGGCGCGGGATTCGACATGGAGATCGGCTATTACAATCGTAAGCCGCGTGAAGGCTCGCCGCTGCGTTACTTCGACAGCGTGCAGGCACTCGCGCAATGGTGCGATTTTCTGGTGGTGGCGACGCCCGGTGGAGCGGGCACGCGGCATCTGATCGACGGGAGTGTGCTGGACGCGCTCGGTCCGCAGGGCTTTATCGTCAACGTGTCGCGCGGCAGCGTGGTGGATACGGCCGCGTTGGCGCGCGCGCTGACCTCAGGGGCGATTGCCGGCGCGGGGCTCGACGTCTACGAAGGCGAGCCGCAGCCGCCCGAGGCTTTGCTGACATTGCGCAACGTGGTGCTCACGCCGCATGTGGGCGGCCGTTCGCCGGAGGCGATCACGGCCTCGATCGACAACTTCCTGAGCAATGCGAAGCGCCATTTCGCGGGCGAGCCGGTATTGACGCCGATCTGACCGACGCATGATGCACGGGGCGGGCGCACGGTGAGGGCGCGTTGCCGTCCACCCGCCGCCTATTTCTCTTCATCTCGCCCAGGCCGCGCGCCGATGTACTCGTACTCCGCCGTGTTGAGCCGCGACACCCGCAACTCGACCGCGTTGCGGTGATACGAATAGGCGATCCGGCGGATTTCCAGCAACGGCGCGCCGAGCTCGACGCCGAGCTGCTCACTCTCGATCTCGTTCGCGAGCGCGACGCTCACGCGTTCATCGGTCTCGACCACGTTGATGCCGAACACGTCCTGATAGAAGTTGTACAGCGTGTTCGGCCGGTTGCGCAGCTTCGTTTCGGTAAGGCCCGGAAAGTGCGCTTCCGGCACGGTGATGTGTTCGATCAGCACCGTCTGGCCATGCAGCGCGAGGCCGTTGACGAACTGGAACACCCGCGCGCCGGTCTCGATGCCGAGCGCGGCCGCCACCTCGCGCGACGCCCGTGCCTTCCTGAAGTCGATCAGCGTGACGACCGGATAGGCCTTGTCGCCGTCGCGCCGCACGATCCGGAAGAAGCGGAAAAAATGCCGGTCGCGCTGGTGCATCGACACGAAGGTGCCGAGCCCCTGATGACGGATCAGGATGTTTTCCGCGCAGAGTTCGTCGATTGCCTTGCGCAGCGTGCCGATGGACACGCCGAAGCGTTCGGCGAGGCGCTTTTCCGAAGGAATGCATTCGCCGCCTTTCCATTCGCCGGCCGAGAGCGCGGCGAGGATCGCGCTCTTGACCTCCTTGTACCGCGTGCCGCCCAGCGCGGGCGGATTGATGGCGAGCGTGCTCATGAAAACCTCTGCAAAGCGCGAGTCGCGCGACGCCGCTCGCTAAAGTGGGACCCGCCCCGATTTTAAACGACAAAGTCATCTAGCACATCTAGATGAGATAGATTCTGTCGGTTCGTCGCGACATTGCATCGGGCTGTCCCGCTTGCGCAAGAATCCCTTGTCCTCACGCCAAGAATTACTGGCTTTCAGGCACGCGCACGTGGGCCTAACCTGATGGTCAGCCAGTCGTTCCCCACAGCACCACAGAACTATCAGGCCATCACCCTATGCAGCCATCCGTCAGCGACATGCTGAGCGTGCGCGTCTGGCGCGGAGCCGAAGACGGCGCCTTCGAGCCGTTCGAGGTGCCGCGCCGCGCGAGCCAGACCGTGCTGGACGTCGTCACGCACATTCAGCGCAGCATCGATGCCACGTTGTCCTACCGTTTCGCGTGCCGCGTCGGCATGTGCGGTTCCTGTGCGATGACCGTCAATGGCCGCGCGCGCTGGACCTGCCGCACGCACGTCGCGCAGGTGCTGCGGCGCCCCGGCGAGGTGCTCGAAATCGCGCCGCTGAACCATCTGCCGATCGTCAAGGATCTGGCGGTCGACATGACACGGTTTTTCGACAAATGGCGCGATGCGAAGGGCTATTTCGCAGGCAACCGCGATCGCTGCGCACCGCTCGAACGGGTCGATCCCGCGTCGCCCGAACGGCGGGCGGTGGATGCGGGCATCGAGTGTATCGGCTGCGGTGTCTGCTATGCCAGTTGCGACGTGGTCGGCTGGAAACCGGACTATCTCGGGCCGGCCGCGCTCAATCGCGCGTGGACGCTCGTCAACGACGTGCGCGACATGCAGCAGGGCGCCCGCCACGATGCGGTCGCCACCGACGCCGGCTGCCACTCGTGCCATACCCTCGGCTCGTGCACGGAACGCTGCCCGAAAGCGCTGGCGCCCACGGCGAGCATCGCGGGCCTCAAACGCGCGGGGCGTGCGCGGCCGACAGGAGGCGAGCGATGAACCGGACCTTCGACGCGTGGTGGCTGCAACGCCTGTCCGCGATGGTGCTGACGCTGTGCGTCGCGATTCATCTGGCGACCATGATCTGGGTCGTGCATGGCGGACTGCGCGCGGTGGATGTGATCGCGCGTCTGCACGGCAACGTCGCATGGGGCCTGTTTTACGCGGTCTTCGTGATCGCCGCGGCGCTGCACGTTCCGGTGGGCCTGCGCCGTATCGCCGACGAGTGGTTGAACTGGCGCGGCCTCTGGGCGGCGCGCGCGAGCGTGCTGATCGGTGTCGGGCTGGCGCTGGCGGGCTTGCGCGCGGTCTATGCATTGATCGCGGGCGTGCCGGCATGAACTCCACCACCCGCACTACCCAAACCGCTCATCCACGCGCCGTCACGCCGGGCCGCAAGCTCGACTTCCGCGCGCGCAATCATCCGGCGTGGTGGGCTTTTCTCGTGCACCGCCTGTCCGGCCTCGCGCTGGCGTTCTTCCTGCCCGCGCATTTCTGGGCGCTCGGGAGCGCGCTGAACGGCGCCGCGCGTTTCGAATCGTTCCTTGCCGTCACGCGCGCGCCGGGCTTCGTGTTCGCGGAGTGGGGGCTGGTCACGCTGCTCGCCGCGCATCTGATCGGCGGCGTGCGGCTGCTGCTGATCGAGTTCCGGCCGTGGAGCGGCTTGCGCAAGGATCTGATCGCGTTGACCGCGGGCGGCGCGTTCGTGATCGGGATGGCATTTGCGCTTTCGCTGACCTTGTGAACGCGCACGCCTGAAGAGGCCTCAATGGAAACGACGACGATGGAAACGACACAGGACATGACGGGCTTCACCGTCGACTACGGTTTGATCGAAGAGATCGCCAGCACCTTGTATGTCCGTTCGCTCAAGCAGTTGCCGCCGGACGTGAAGGACGGCATTGCCAAGCTCGAAGCCAGCGAGCGCAACGACACCGCGCGCCGCGTGCTCGGCACGATGCGGCAGAACATCGTGGTAGCTGAGCAAGCCGACAATCTGCTGTGCCAGGACACCGGCCTGCCGATCTACAACGTCACGCTCGGTGAGGGTGTGCGCTTCGACGGCCTGCGGTTGAAGGCCGCGATCCGCAGCGGCTGTGCGCGCGCCACGCATGAGCATCCGCTGCGCTCGTCGGTCGTGCATCCGCTGACGCGTCACAACGAGCAGAATTCGTGCGGCGCCGGGGTGCCCGTGATCCACATCGATTTCGACGCGACGCCGGGCACGCTGTCGATCGAAATGATTCCGAAGGGCAGCGGCTCGGAGAACAACTCGTTTCTGCGCATGGCAATTCCAGCCGAGGGTGTCGACGCGATCCGGCGCTTCGTGATCGACTGCGTGGTCGAGGCCGGTGGCAAGACTTGTCCGCCGACGATCGTCGGCGTGGGCGTCGGCGGCACCTCGGACCTGTGCGTCGCGCTGGCCAAGCGGGCGGCCACGCGGCCGCTCGGCACGCACTGCGGCGACGAGCACGGCGCGGCGCTGGAGCGGCAGATGTCGGCGGCGGTCAATCAGCTGGGCGTCGGGCCGCAGGGGCTCGGCGGCGATGCGACCGCGTTCGCCGTGCATGTCGAGCTCGCGGCGACGCACATCACGATGAACCCGGTCGCCGTGAACATGCAGTGTCATTCGGCGCGGCGCGCGCGCGCCACGCTGAGCGCGCAGGGAGTCGAGTATGGCTACTGAAACGTCCATGAGCACGCCGTTAAGCACACCGACGAACGGCACGCATCACACGCTCGACATGCCCGTGAGCGACGCGCAGGTCCGCGCGCTGCGCATCGGCGACACGGTCACGCTGAACCGCACGCTGTTCGGCATTCGCGACGCCACCCAGATTCACATGTTCGATCACGGCCGCGCCACGCGCTTCGATCTGCGCGGCCACGCGGTGATCCATACCGCGCCGAACGTGCGGCGCGTCGACGTCTCGCCGCAGCATCCGGCGGGCTACGAGCCGGTGTGCATCGGCACGACGACGTCGATGCGCATGGAGCGCTTCACCGCGCCGCTGATGCAAACCTGCGGTGTGCGCGCGGTGATCGGCAAGGGTGGGCTCGGCGCGGCGTCGAGCGCGGCGTTCGCGGAGTTCGGCGGCGTGTATCTCGCGATCGTCGGCGGCACGGCGGCGCTCGAAACCACGTGGATCGAGCAGATCGAAGACGTCGATCTCGACGATCTCAATCCGGAGTCGCTGTGGCGTTTGCGCATTCACGGCTTCGGACCGCTGCTGGTTGCGATGGACAGTCACGGCGGCAGCCTTTACACCGCCGTCCAACAGAACACGCGCACGCAGCGCGACGCGGTGCTCGCGTCGCTCGGCATTCGTGCTTGAGGCATCGGAGAGCGCATCGCGATGAAACAGTTCGATACCGACATCCTCATTCTGGGCAGCGGCGGCGCGGGCCTGTTCGCCGCGTTGCACGCGCAGGCCGCCGCGCCGCACCTGCGCATCACCGTTGCCGTCAAAGGGCTGCTCGGCAAATGCGGCTGTACGCGCATGGTGCAGGGCGGCTACAACGTCGCGCTCGCGCCGGGCGATTCGGTCGAGCGCCATTTCATGGACACGATCGAAGGCGGTAAGTGGCTCTCGAATCAGGACCTCGCGTGGATGCTGGTGACGGGCGCGCTCGAACGGATTCGTGAACTCGAAAACGAACTGGGCTGCTTCTTCGACCGCAACCCGGACGGCTCGGTGCGGCAGAAAGCGTTCGCCGGACAGACGTTCGACCGCACCGTGCACAAGGGCGACCAGACCGGCATCGAGATCATCAACCGGCTCGCGGAGCAGGTGTGGGCGCGCGGCATCGAGCGGCTCGAAGAGCATCGCGCGGTGGAGTTCATCCGCAGCCGCGACGGCGCGACGCTCGCCGGCGTGCTGATGATCGACATGCGCAGCGGCGAATTCGTGTTCGTGCGCACGCGCGCGGTGCTGCTTGCGACCGGCGGCGGCCCGACCATGTATCGCTATCACACGCCGAGCGGCGACAAGAGCTGCGACGGCATGGCGATGGCGTTGCGCGCCGGCCTCACGCTGCGCGACATGGAGATGGTGCAGTTTCATCCGACCGGATTGCTCGCGGGCGCGGGTACGCGTATGACCGGCACGGTGCTCGAAGAGGGGTTGCGCGGCGCGGGCGGCTATCTGCTGACCGGCGCGGGCGAGCGCTTCATGCAGGCGTACGACCCGCGCGCCGAGCGCGCCACCCGCGACGTGGTGTCGCGCAGCATCTTCCGCGAATTGCGCGCCGGGCACGCGACGCCCAATGGCGGCGTCTATCTGCAGATGCATCATCTCGGCGCGGACAGCGTGCGTCAGAAGTTCAAGGGGATGGTCGAGCGTTGCGCCGATTGCGGTTTCGATCTGGCGGGCGGCCTCGTCGAAGTGGTGCCGACCGCGCACTACATGATGGGCGGCGTCGTGTTCGACGCGCAGTGCGCGACCACGTTGCCGGGCCTGTTCGTCGCCGGCGAGGATGCAGGCGGCGTGCACGGCGCGAACCGGCTGGGCGGCAATGGCGTCGCGAATTCGACGGTGTTCGGCGGCATTGCGGGCGACACACTGGCGGCTTGGGTGCCGCGTCACGGCTATTTCGCCACCGCCGACACGGACGCGCTCAACGCGGCGATGGCGCGTTGCACGCGTCCATTGCATCAGCCGCCGGGCGACCTCGAAGCGATCCGCGACGCGCTCGCCGAAGTGATGTGGAACGACGTCGGCATCCTGCGCGACGCCGAGGGGCTCGAACGCGCGCGCCGCCAGCTCGGCGAACTGGAGACGCAGCTCGAACAGACCGGCGTCGACGGCCGCGACTTACGCTTCAATCTGTCGTGGCACGACTGGATGAATCTGCGCAACCTGATCCTCGTGAGCCGCGCGATCACCGAATCCGCGCTGCTGCGCGAGAACTCGCGCGGCGCGCATTATCGCGAGGACTTTCCGGAAGCGGGCGATCTGGAGACGTCCGAATACGTGTGCCTGCGCCTCGAAGGCGAGCGCTTCGCCGCGAGCCGCCAGCGCGTTCAGTTCACGCGGGTGCGGCCGGGCGAGTCGTTGCTCGAAGAGGAAAGCTCGGCGGTGTCGATGAAATGACGCTTGACCGCGTCCGTGAACGCCTCGCGCGGATGATCGCGCCGCTCGAGCAGCCCGACCCGGCGCGGCGTCACCCGCTCCGGCAAGGGCGTCACCTGGAGCCCCGACTCGCGGGTCCAGTTCGCGTTGGCGAGCAGCGGCACGATCGACACGCCGAAGCCGCGCCGCACCATCTCCGAGATCGCTTCGATCGAGTTCAATTCCATGATTTCGTTGCGCGCCGTGCCGAGTTGGCGCAGCGCGTTGTCGACCAGCACGCCGGTCCACGTGTGACGGTCGAAGCGGATGAAGGGCTCTTCGAGCAGCGCGTCGATCGACGCGTGCGGCGCGCCCGCCGGTGAGATGAACACCATCGGCTCGCTATACAGCATGGTCCATTTGAGCGCGGCCGGCAATGCGGACGGCGACTGCGCGACGATCGCCGCATCCAGTTCGCCGCTTTCCACGCGTGCGGCGAAATCGCTCGACAAGCCCGTGAACAGCTTCAGATCGAGACGGGGATAGCGCTGCTTGAGCTTGAGCATCGCATCGGCGAACGCGCCCATCAGCGATGACACCAGCGCGCCCACGCGCACCGTGCCGGACAGTTCACCGGCGTCGCCGGTCGCGAGAATCTGGCGGTAGTTGGCCACCAGCGTTTCCGCGAGCGGCAGCACCGCGCGGCCTTGCGCGCTGAGCGATACCGAACGCGCCGCGCGATCGAACAGCACGAGGTCGAGATCGCGTTCGAGCGAGCGCATCTGCAGGCCGACGGCGGCTTGCGTGAGACACACTTCCTCAGCGGCGGCCGCGAAGGAACCGTGCCGCGCCACCGACAGAAACGTCACGAAATAGCGGATTGCACTCACGGCGGTCCCGGTTCGGTTCGTTCATCATGTTACCTTCATTGCATGCCCCAGCGTTGCACCGTGTGACGCTCCAGCACGCGGAAAATCAGGTTCTCGACCGCGAGTCCGATCAGGATCACCGTGAACAGTCCGGCAAACACGTTGGCGATGTCGAGCAGGTTCTTGTTCTCGTAGATGAACCAGCCGAGACCACCCGAACCCGAACTCACGCCGAACACCAGCTCCGCTGCGATCAACGTGCGCCACGCGAAGGCCCAGCCGATCTTCAGCCCGGTCAGGATGCTCGGAAACGCGGCGGGCACGAGAATCTGCCACACATAGCGGCCGCCGCGCAGACCGTAGTTGCGCCCGACCATCTTCAGCGTATTGCTCACCGACAGAAATCCCGAGTGCGTATTCAATGCGACCGACCAGGTTACCGAATGCACCAGCACGAAAATCAGGCTGCCGTTGCCGAGGCCGAACCAGATCAGCGCGAGCGGCAGTAGTGCGATGGCCGGCAGCGGATTGAGCATCGAGGTCATCGTCTCCAGAAAATCCGTGCCGATGCGCGAGGTGATCGCCGCCGCCGTGAGCAGGGCCGCGAGCACGATCCCGCAGGCGTAGCCGATCAGCAGCACATGGATCGACGCCCATGCCTTGCCCGGCAGTTCGCCGCTCGCGATGCTTTTGAAGAACGCCTCGATGGTCGCGCTGAAGGTCGGAAAAAGCAGCGGATTGTTCAGCACGCGGCCATAGATTTCCCACACGCCCGCGAGCAACAGCAAGATGATCAGCTTGCGGATCCATGCCTGGTTGTAGAGCCGCTCGAACGGCGACAACGGCTTTTCGACGACACTGAACTCGCGGGTTTCCGCGGGCTCGCGGACCACCTCGGAGCGCCGCACGACCGCGGGCGCGTCGCGCTGACCGGAACCGTCATGAGTAAGCATGTCAGACATTTTCCGCCCTCTCGATCTCGTCTTCGAACAGCATGTGCTGGATGCGCTTTTCGAGCGCTACAGCGGCTTGTGGCGTGCTCGCCGTTTCCAGTTCGGCCTTCACCTGGCCGGGGTGCGGCGAGAGCAGCAGAATGCGGCTGCCCACCTTGATCGCCTCGGGGATCGAGTGCGTGACGAACAGCACCGTGAAGCGCGTTTCCTCCCACAGCGCGAGCAGTTCGTCCTGCATCTTGCGCCGCGTGAGGGCGTCGAGCGCGGCGAACGGTTCGTCCATCAGCAGGATGTCGGGCTCCATCGCCATGCCGCGCGCAATCGCGACGCGCTGCTTCATGCCGCCCGACAGCGTGTGCGGATAGCTGTCGGCGAACGAAGCGAGATTGACCTTCTCGATGTAGTGCATCGCGCGCTCTTCGATCTCCTTGCCGTGCAGCCGATGCGAGGCCTGCAGCGCGAACATCACGTTCTGCCGGACCGTTTTCCAGGGCAATAGCTGGTCGAATTCCTGGAACACCATCATCCGGTCGGGGCCCGGCCGCGTGACCGTCTTGCCCTTGAGCGAGATCGTGCCTTCGGTCGGCGCGAGATAGCCGCCGACGCTCTTCAGCAAGGTCGACTTGCCGCAGCCGGACGGCCCCAGCAACACGAAGCGATCGCTCTTGAACACTTCGAAGTCGACGCGGTAGGTCGCCATCACGAGCGTCTTCGGGGTCTTGTATTGCAGCGTCACGCCGCGCACGGCGAGTAGCGGCGCGGAGTCGGGATAAGGCGTGGCTTGAGTCGCGGCGCGCATGTCAGCTTCCTTGCAGGGATTGAGCGGTGGGGAAGAACATGTCCTTCCACGAGGCCGGCTTCTTCTTGATCAGACCGGTGCGCGCCATGAAGTCGGCGTATTTGATCGTGTTCTGCGGGACCGTGGTGAACGACACGTTGGGCGACGTGATCATTTTTTCCACTTCCTCGACGCTGCTCTTCTCCTTCGAGATGCGCAGGTAGGCGACCGCGGCTGCGTGCTTGTCGTGATTGATCCACGCCTGCGATTCATTTAGCGCGTCCATGAAGGCCTTCGTGAGTTTCGGGTTCTCCTGATAGAAGCGCGTCGTGCACCAGACGAGATTGAAACTCGACTTGCCGCCGAGCACGTCGTACGAATTGAGCACCGTATGCACGTTCTGCTTCTGCAATTCCTGCTCCTGGAACGGCGGCGAACCGAAATGCGCGGTGACCTCGCTGTTGCCGGACATCAGCGCCTGCTGCGCATCGGGATGCGAGAGCGACACGGTGTATTTGTCGAGCTGTCCCTGGTTGCCCGCGCCGAATGCTTTTTCGGCGGCCATCTGCAACGTGATCGCCTGGATCGACACTTTGGCCGCCGGCAACGCGATCTTGTCCTGGCCGGTGAAGTCCTTCAGCGTCTTCACTTTCGCGTTGGTCGTATTGAGCAGCAGCGGCATCGAATTGATCGCGGCGAGCGCCTTGACCTCGACCGGCGTGCCGGCGGTGCGCGACCACAGCAGCACGAGCGGCGCGACGCCGCCCGAGGCGATCTGCAACGAGTTGGAGAGCAGCGAGTCGTTCATCACGTTGCCGCCCGCGAACTCGACCCACGACACCTTCAGATCCTTGATGCCCTCCTGCGCCGCGTGTTTTTCGAACAGCTTCTGGTCCTGCATGATCATCAGCGGCAGGTAGCTCACGCCGTATTGCCGCGCGATCTTCACCTCGCTCAGTTCGGCTCGCGCGGCGCCGGCGGCCAGCATGGCCGACAGGACACAGCTCATGCCGATCGTTCGAAACAGTCTCTGCACGTTCATGGCTGGCACACCCTATGTTGGTGGAGCGCCGTGGCGGCGCGCGTGGGGAAGATCGGACGAAAGCGGGGCGAGCAGGGGGAGGGCCGCTAGGGCGTGCGCGTGGGCGCGCGTGCCTGAATGAATGACCGGGGATGCGGCGCCGGCGCGAATAGCGCGAGCGCCGTGAAGAGTGGGGCAAGCATCATGCGTGTCTCCAGTGGCCGGTGGTGCGCGGCGTGACTTTTTCGCGCACGGGCGCCGGCATGCGTTCAGCTTTTTTCGGATGCATCTCGAAGCGCCTGACGCCGCCTCGAGATGATCGGTGTTATTTAGGTCATCTGTATGAGTGTGGAGTCTAGGCGATGATGTAGGCGAAATCAAACTCGGGGAAACGCGAGATCGCGCACCGGGCTCGACGGATCGGCGTGCAGCCGCTCTGGCACGGGCCTCGCAGGCCGCGAGCGGCGCGGCACTAGTGGAAAACACTCCTCTAACACATATAGATGACCTAGTTGACATCCACTAAGTCGCCGCCTAATATCGATTCACCGCAGCGCGTTTCGAGCGCGTTGCCCCGGCGGCACCCCACCGCATTCATCACACGAACGGAGACGCTAATGAGCAATCCCACGGCAGACATCAACAGCACCCCGGCAGCGGGTGCGTCGCCCGAACGCAAGACGATCCACATCGTTCTGCACGAAGCGAAGGACACAGTCGGCGTGGCGGTCGTCGAGGGCATCAAGGCGGGCACGCAACTGAACGCATGGATCATGGACGACGACGAGATCGTCAGCTTCCCGGCGAAGCAGGACATTCCGATCGGTCACAAGGTGGCGCTCAAAGACATGGCCGTGGGCGACACGGTGTTCAAGTACGGCGTGGACATCGGCAAGGTGGTTGCGCCGATCAAGGCCGGCGAGCACGCGCACGTGCACAACATCAAGACGAAGCGCTGGTAAGCGGCGCTGCCGCACCACGCAGCGAGCACTATCACTTCGCGGAAACGAGCCGCACCAACCCGAACGAGAGAGACACCATGAGCGTGATTGACCTGGATACGACTTTCCGCGGCTATCGTCGCGACAATGGCCGCGTGGGCGTACGCAACCACGTGATCATCCTGCCGGTCGACGATCTGTCGAACGCCGCGGCGCAAGCGGTCGAACACAACATCAAGGGCACCATGGCGCTGCCGCATCCGTATGGGCGGCTGCAGTTCGGCGCCGATCTGGATCTGCACTTCCGCACGCTGATCGGCGCGGGCAGCAATCCGAACGTCGCGGCGGTGATCGTGATCGGCATCGAGGAAGGCTGGACCAAGCGCGTGGTCGACGGCATCGCGAAAACGGGCAAGCCGGTGATGGGCTTCGGCATCGAACTGCACGGCGATCACGACACGATCATGCGGGCGTCGAAGGCGGCGAAGGAAATGGTGCAGTACGCCACGTCGCTCGATCGCGAGGAGTGTTCGATCTCGGACCTGTGGGTGTCGACCAAATGCGGCGAGTCGGACACCACGTCGGGCTGCGGCGCGAATCCGACCGTCGGCAATGCATTCGACAAACTGTATGGCCTCGGCACCACGCTCGTGTTCGGCGAGACCTCGGAGCTGACCGGCGGCGAGCAGATCGTCGCCGCGCGCTGCGCGAACGACGGCGTGCGCGAGCGCTTCCAGTTCATGTTCGACCGCTATCAGGAGATGATCAACCGCTGGAAAACCGACGACCTCTCCGAGTCGCAGCCGACCAAGGGCAACATCGCGGGCGGCCTGACCACGATCGAAGAGAAGGCGCTCGGCAACATCCAGAAGATCGGCAAGAAGTGCATGGTCGACGGCGTGCTGGACAAAGCCGAGGAGCCGACGCATGCGGGGCTGTGGTTCATGGACTCGTCGTCGGCGGCCGCCGAGATGGTGACGCTGTGCGCGGCATCGGGCTTCGCGGTGCATTTTTTCCCGACGGGGCAGGGCAACGTGATCGGCAATCCGATCGTGCCGGTCATCAAGATCTGCGCGAATCCGCGCACGGTCCGCACGATGGGCGAGCATATCGACGTGGACGTGACCGGCATCCTGCAGCGCGAGCAGAATCTCGACCAGAGCGGCGACAAGCTGCTCAAATGCATGATGGCCACGATCAACGGCCGCTTCACCGCGGCGGAAGCGCTCGGTCATCGCGAGTTCGTGCTGACGCGTCTGTTCGAAAGCGCCTGATTGCGGCGGTCCGGCCGCTGCGTTCATCTGGTAGTCTCGCTTTGCAGGATCAGCAGGCAAGCCCGCCAGCCACGAACGGAGCGGACCCCACATTCCCGGCGCACGCCGGCACGGAGACCGGCCGCGAAGCCGCCCGTGCCGGCATTTCAGGCGGCAGCGGCGCCGGCTCGACATCTGGCAGCAGCGAGTGGAGGAGACACCATCTTGCGCGTGCTCAAACATCTCTACGTGCAGGTCCTGATCGGACTTGCCGCCGGTATTCTCGTCGGTTATTTCTGGCCTAAGTTCGGTGTGGAAATGAAACCGCTTGGCGATACGTTCATTCGCCTCATCAAGATGCTGATCACGCTCGTGATCTTCTGCACCGTGTCGGTGGGCATCGCGCGCATGGAAAGCCTGAAGCAGGTCGGCCGAGTCGGCTTCAAGACGCTGCTGTACTTCGAGGTCGTGACCACCGTCGCGCTCGTGCTCGGCCTCGTCGTCGCGAACGTGCTGCGCCCGGGCGAGGGACTCAACATCGATCCCGCTTCGCTCGATACCCACGCGATGTCGCATTACGTGGCGGACGCGCACGTGAGCTCGTCGGGCTTCATCGACATGATCGTGCCGAACTCGGTGGTGGGCGCGTTCGCTCGCGGCGACCTGCTGCAGGTGCTGCTGTTCTCGGTGCTGTTCGGCATCGCGCTGTCGATCATGTCGCAACGCAGCCGCTTGCTGATGCGCGGCATCGAGCAGTTCGGCGACACGCTCATGCGCATCGTCGAGATGATCATGCGGCTCGCGCCGCTCGGCGCATTCGGCGCGATTGCGTTCACGGTCGGCAAGTACGGCATCGGCACGTTGCAGCAACTGGGCCTGCTGATCCTGTGCTTCTACATCACCAGTATCCTGTTCATCGCGATCGTGCTCGGCGCGGCCGCGCGCTGGGCCGGCGTGGGGCTGTGGCCGCTTCTGCGCTACTTCCGCGAGGAACTGCTGATCGTGCTCGGCACGTCCACCACGGAATCCGTGCTGCCGCGTCTGATGGAGAAGCTCGAACGCATGGGCTGCCCGCGCGCGATCGTCGGCCTCGTGCTGCCCACCGGCTATTCGTTCAATCTCGACGGCGCGGCGATCTATCTGACGATGACCTCGCTCTTCATCGCGCAGGCCACCAACACGCATCTGACGCTGATGCAGCAGGTCGGGCTGCTGGCGATCCTGATGCTGACCTCCAAAGGCGGCGCGGGGGTGGCGGGCGCGGCGCTGGTCGCGCTGACTGCCACGTTGTCGACCCACAACATCATTCCGGTGGCGGGCATCACGCTGATTCTCGGCGTCGACCGCGTGCTCAACGAAGTCCGCGCGCTGACCAATATGATCGGCAACGTGGTGGCGACGCTGGTGGTCGCGCGCTGGGAAGGCGCATTCGATGCGCGGGCGGCACGCGAATTCCTGGCCGCGCCGCGTGAAGTGCAGGCGCAGGTTCAGGCGCCGCGGCAACCGCAGCCGAAGCCGCAACCGGCGCACCCCGGTCTCGACGAAGCCAGCCGCCTCGCCGCGGGAAAGGGCGGCTAAATGACGACCATCGCGAAGAAGATCGTCATCAGCGAGTTCATGGACGAGGCGGCAATCGACACGTTGCGGCAACGCTTCGACGTGCGCTTCGATCCCACGCTGTTCGGCGAGCCCGAGCGGCTCGCCGCCGAACTGGCCGACGCGCACGCGCTGATCGTGCGAAACCGCACCCGGGTCACGGCGGCGCTGCTCGATGCCGGCGCGAACCTCAGCGTGGTCGGACGGCTCGGCGTCGGTCTGGACAATCTGGATCTCGCCGCCTGTGCCGCGCGTAACGTGGCCGTGTTCCCGGCGACCGGCGCGAACGCGCAGGCCGTCGCCGAATACGTGATCGCTACCACGCTCGTGTTGCTGCGCGGCGCGTATCTGCACAGCGCCGAGGTCGCGGCGGGCGCCTGGCCGCGCGAGGCTTTGTCGAGCGGGCGGGAAGCCGCCGGCAGCGTGCTGGCGGTGATCGGCTTCGGCGGGATCGGCCAGCGGGTCGCCGGGCTCGCGCGCGGGCTCGGCATGACGGTGGTCGGCTACGATCCGCAACAGCCCGCCGCCGCGCCGTGCTGGCGCAGCACCGGCGCACGCGGCATGGCGCTCGACGATGCGCTCGCGCTCGCCGATGTCGTCACGCTGCACGTGCCGCTCTCCGACGCGACGCGCCATCTGCTCGATAGCGAGCGCATCGCGCGGCTCAGGCACGGCGCGATCGTGATCAACACGGCGCGCGGCGGCACGCTCGACGAACATGCGCTCGCCGCCGCGTTGCGCGAAGGGCGCCTGGCGGGCGCCGCGCTCGACGTCTTCGCGGACGAACCGTTGCGGTGCGGTTCGCCGCTCGCCGATGCGCCGAACCTGATTCTCACGCCGCATATTGCCGGCTTGACGAGGCAGGCCAACGAGCGGGTGAGTTCGCTCGTCGCCGAACGGGTGGCCGCGGCGTTGACGGACACATCACCGGACGCCAACCCGGATGCGACGCCAAAGGCCATGTCAAACTGACGCCCCCTGAACCACCCAACCAGAGGAATGATCGATGGCCCGACTGCTTCCCGACGCGCTCACCGAGCTTGCCGTCGGCTCACTGCGTCACGCCGGCGCGTTGCCGGCAACCGCTGACTCGACGGCGCGCGCGCTGGTCTATGCCGACCTGCGCGGCTTGTCGTCCCACGGCGTGTCGCGTCTGCCGATGTATTGCGCGCAGTTGCGCAACGGCCGCGTCGATCCCGCCGCGCACGCGGCCATCGTCGCGGATCGCGGCGCGACGGTGCTGATCGACGCCGCGGACGGTCTCGCGTATCCGGCCTGCGATCTCGCGGTGTCGACATTGATCGAACGCGCGCGGCAATTCGGCAGCGCGGTGGCGGGTGTGAAGCGCAGCCATCACTTCGGCGTGGGTGCGGCTCATCTCGCCGCGCTGGGCGCAGCGGGCATGGTCGCGCTCGCGTTCAGCAATTCGCCGGGGGCGATGCCGGCGTGGGGCGGCCGGCGCGCGCTGTTCGGCACCAATCCGATCGCGGCGGTGTTCCCGCGTCGCAACGGCGAGCCGCTCGTGATCGACCTCGCGCTGTCGCAGATCGCGCGCGGCAAGATCGCGATTGCCGCGCGCGACGGCAAGCCGATTCCCGAAGGCTGGGCGACCACCCGCGACGGCTTGCCGACCACCGACGCGCGTGCCGCGCTCGACGGCATGATGCTGCCGTTCGGCGGCGCGAAAGGCGCGATGCTCGCGCTGGTCGTCGAGTTGCTGGCGGCCGCGCTGACCGGCGCGAACTTCGGCTACGAAGCGGGCTCGTTCCTGACCGAGGAAGGCGAGCGCTCGCGCATCGGCCATCTGTTCTGGGCGATCGATCCGGGCGCGCTCGCCGGCGACGACGCTTATCTGTCGCGCGTGGAAGCGTTGATCGGGATCATGCTCGAGGACGACGACGTGCGCTTGCCGGGTTATCGGCGCGAAAGCCTCGCGCGGACGGCGCAGCAGGAGGGCGTCGAGATCCCGGACGCGTTGATCGCGCAACTGCAGGGACGCGGTTGAACGCGCACGGCCAGTCAGCCCGTGGTTGAAACAGCGCCTCACTGAAAGCCCGACGGAAACTATCGGCCACGCGGATAGTTTCCGTCGCGAATCGCGATTTCCCTTCTGACGCTAGCGCGAATAGGATGATCGGTACTGCACCATCCCGCTGCACCCCCGCAGCAGCGACGGAGATTCCGCATGGAACACCACGCCCGCACGCAGAACGAACGGCTCGACATCAAAACCACCACCTGCTACATGTGCGCCTGCCGCTGCGGCATTCGCGTGCATCTGCGTGACGGCGAGGTGCGTTACATCGACGGCAATCCGGAGCATCCGCTGAATCAGGGGGTGATCTGCGCGAAGGGCGCCTCCGGCATCATGAAGCAGTACTCCCCCGCGCGCCTGACCCAGCCGTTGATGCGCAAGGCCGGTGCGGAGCGGGGCAGCGCACAGTTCGAGCCGGTATCGTGGGAAGTTGCCTTCGACGTGCTTGAAAAGCGCCTTGCCGCGATCCGCGGGACCGATCCGAAGAAATTCGCGCTCTTCACTGGCCGTGACCAGATGCAGGCGCTGACCGGGCTGTTCGCCAAACAGTTTGGTACACCCAACTACGCCGCGCATGGCGGCTTCTGCTCGGCCAACATGGCGGCGGGCATGATCTACACGATAGGCGGCTCGTTCTGGGAATTCGGCGGGCCGGACCTGGATAGTGCGAAACTGTTCCTCATGATCGGCACCGCCGAAGATCATCACTCGAATCCACTGAAGATCGCGATCTCGAAGTTCAAGCGCGCGGGCGGCCGCTTCATCGCGATCAATCCGATCCGCACCGGCTATGCGGCGATCGCCGACGAGTGGGTGCCCATCAAACCCGGCACGGACGGCGCGCTGTTCATGGCGTTCCTGCATGAACTGATCGCCGCCGACGCGTGGGATCACGAGTTCGTGCGCCGCTATACGAACGCGGCGGAACTCGTCGATCTCGACGAGGCCAGCGAAAACTTTGGCCTGTTCGTGCGTGATCAGGAACGGCCGGCCGGCAATCCGCTGTTTCCGCAGAATCATTTGTGGTGGGATGCAGAAGCCGGACGCGCGGTGCCGCATCACGCACCTGGCGTGACGCCCGCGCTCGACGGCCGCTATACGCTCGACGACGGCACGCCGGTCACGCCGTCGTTCGCGTTGCTGCGCGAGCGCGTGGCCGACTGCACGCCCGAGTGGGCCGCCGAAATCACCGGCATCGCGGCGGATACGATTCGCCGCCTCGCGGGCGAGATGATCCAGACGAGCCGCGAGCACCGCATCACATTGCCGATCCGCTGGACCGACGCATGGGGCGAGACGCACGAAACGGTGACCGGCAACCCGGTGGCCTTTCACGCGATGCGCGGACTCGCCGCGCACTCCAATGGCTTCCAGTCGATCCGCGCGCTCGCGGTGCTGATGTCCTTGCTCGGCACGATCGACAGTCCCGGCGGCTTTCGCCATAAGTCGCCGTTTCCGCGCGCGGTGCCGCCCTCGGCCAAACCGCCGAACAGCCCCGACGCCATCAAGCCGAACACGCCGCTCGCGACCGGCCCGCTTGGCTGGCCTGCCGCGCCCGAAGACCTGTTCATCGACGAACACGGCGGCCCGGTGCGCATCGACAAGGCGTTCTCGTGGGAATATCCGCTCGCCGTGCATGGCGTGATGCACAGCGTGATCACCAACGCGTGGCGCGGCGATCCGTATCCGATCGACACGCTGATGATTTTCATGGCCAACATGGCGTGGAATTCGTCGATGAACACGATGAAAGTCCGCGAGATGCTCGCCGACAGGCACGCGAACGGCGAGTACAAGATTCCGTTTCTCGTGGTGTGCGACGCGTTCCAGTCGGAGATGACCGCCTTCGCCGATCTGATCCTGCCGGACACGACCTACCTCGAACGGCACGACGCGATGTCGATGCTCGACAGGCCGATCTCCGAATTCGACGGTCCGGTGGATTCGGTGCGCGTGCCGGTCGTGCCGCCCACGGGCGAGTGCAAACCGTTCCAGGAAGTGCTGATCGAACTCGCGTCGCGGCTGAAGTTTCCCGCGTTCACCACAGCCGATGGCGTGCGGCGCTTTCGCGACTATCCCGACTTCATCATCAATCACACGACCGCGCCGGACTCCGGCGTGGGCTTTCTGATCGGCTGGCGCGGCAAGGATGGCGACAAGGCGCTGGTGGGCGAGCCGAATCCAAAGCAATGGGAACAGTACGCGAAGAACAATTGCGTGTTCCATTACCGGCTGCCCGAGACGCTGCAGTACATGCGCAACTGCAATGGCCCGTATCTAGACTGGGCGGTCAAGAATGGCTTTCGCAAATTCAACGAGCCGATTCTGATCCAGCTTTACTCCGACGTGATGCAGAAGTTCAGGCTCGCCGCGCAAGGGCGCACGAGCGGCAGGCAGCCGCCGGATCATCTGCGCGCGCGCGTAGAAAAGTATTTCGATCCGCTGCCGTTCTGGTACGCCCCGCTCGAAAGCGCGGCTACCGATCTCGCGCGCTTCCCGCTCGCTGCCGTGACGCAGCGCCCAATGGCGATGTACCACTCGTGGGACTCGCAGAACGCATGGCTGCGGCAGATTCATGGGGAGAACTATCTGTACATGAACCCGTTGATGGCCGCCGAAAACGGCATCGAGGATGGCAGCTGGATTTACGCGGAATCGCAATGGGGCCGCGTGCGCTGCATGGCGCGCTTCAGCGAGACCGTCGAGCCTGGCACCGTGTGGACGTGGAACGCGATCGGCAAGGCGGCGGGCGCATGGAATCTCGGCCCGGGCGCAAACGAAGCGCGGCGCGGCTTCCTGCTCAATCACCTGATCACCGACGAACTGCCCGGTCGCGACGCAGCGGCCTCGCGGCTGTCGAACTCCGATCCGGTGACCGGCCAGGCCGCGTGGTACGACGTGCGCGTGCGGATCTATCCGGCTGAAGCCGATGCGCGGCACACGCTGCCGCAATTCGACGCGATGCCGGCACTGCCGGGTTCGAACGGCGTGGTCTCGCGGATCGTGCAAACCTACTTCGCGGGACGAGGCGAGTTCGCGGCGCGGCTGCGGGGCGCGAACCGGCGGAAGTAGCGGCGCACTTGCGAGCGCAAGTCGCAACGCAAGTGGCGAGGTCAAGCAGCAAAGCAAGGGCGGTGGCAGCAATGGCGCCACTGAAAGCGGCAAGCACTGTCTAGCTGGCAGGGGCAAGGAGCGTTAGATGACCCAGATGGCGTTGGTGATCGATCTGAATGTGTGCGTGGGATGCCAGGCGTGCGTGACGAGTTGCAAGGAGTGGAATACGTCGGGCGAATCGGGCAGTCTCGCCGACCTGAACCCGTACGACGCGGACCCGTCCGGCACCTTCTTCAACCGCGTGCAGACTTTCGAAGCCGGCAGTTTCCCGAATGCCGAGACGATCCATTTTCCGAAATCGTGTCTGCACTGCGAGGACCCGCCGTGCGTGCCGGTCTGTCCGACCGGGGCGAGCTACAAGCGTAAGGAAGACGGCCTGGTGCTGGTCGATTTCGACCGCTGCATCGGCTGCAAGTACTGCGCGTGGGCGTGTCCGTACGGCGCGCGCGAACTCGACGAAGCGCGCAAGGAGATGACCAAGTGCACGTTGTGCGTCGATCGCATTCACGATGAAAATCTCTCCGAGCGCGATCGGCAGCCGGCCTGTGTGCTCGCGTGCCCGACCTCGGCGCGGCTCTTCGGCGACATTCACGATCCGCAGTCGGTGGTGTCGAAAGCGATCGAGGAGCGGGGCGGCTATCAGCTAATGCCCGAGTGGAACACGCGGCCCGCGAATCATTATCTGCCCCGCGTGCCCACCGCGGCGTCGGGCTGCGGCAGCGACGCGTGCTCGTGCAAAGCGGCCGGCTCGTCCGCTACCGACGCGACGCTCGCACCCGCTTCGCCAGACGCGCAACTGGAGCGCGGCGAACTGCATCTCGCGTCGATGGCGACGCGCATCTAAACGCGCATCTCAACGCCCATCCAACGGAATCCACACAGGACCTCACGATGAATCCGGCATTCTCCGTAGTTTTCCTCACTACTTTAAGCGGCGCGGCCCAAGGCTTGCTGATCGCGCTCGTCGGCGTGGAGAGCGCGGCGCAACTGGGTTTCGTCGCGCCCCCAACGGCTGCGTTCTATGTCATCGGCGCGGCGGTGTCGGTGCTGTTGGGCGGGCTCGGGCTGATCGCGTCGTTCTTCCATCTCGGTCACCCCGAGCGCGCATGGCGGGCGATCGCGATGTGGCGAACCTCGTGGCTCTCGCGTGAATGTCTGTGCCTGCCGGCGTTTCTCGCCTGCGCGTTTTTTTACGGCGTCGCGCACGGGTTCGGTTCGCCGTGGTCGCTCGCGCTGGGCTGGCTCGGCGTGCTGGCGAGCGCGACGCTGTTCGTCTGCACCGCAATGATCTACGCGTGTCTGCGCTTCCTGCAGGAATGGGCGACGCCGCTCACGCTGGTCAACTTCGTGCTGCTCGGCTGCGCGTCGGGCTTCACGCTGGCCACGGCGCTGAGCGCGTGGTGCGCGCCCGCGTTGACCGTGGGGCTCGCCGTCTGCGCATGCGCGCTCACGCTCGCGGGCTGCGCGAGCCGCTCGGCGTCGCTGGTGCGCAATGCGCGTTTGCGGCCGAAGTCGACGGTGCAAAGCGCGACCGGGATCCGCAATCCGAAGCTCGTGCAGGTGTCGCGCGGCTTCACGGCCGGCGCGTTCAATCTGCGCGAGTTCTTTCACGGCAAGTCGGCGGGGACGCTGCGCGGCATCAAGTGGGGTTTTCTCGTCACCGCGTTCGTCGTGCCGGTCGTGCTGATGGCGCTCGGCGCGCGGCTGGATTCGATCGGCGTGTCGCTCGGATTGCTGGCCGCGGCCTGTCTCGTGCAGTACGCGGGTCTCGTCGCGGAGCGCTGGTTCTTCTTCGCCGAAGCGAAGCATCCGCAGAATCTCTATTACGCGAGAGTCGGCTGAAGCGCGGCTTCGCTGGATTGCGCGGTGGCGCAGCGGGATGCAGGGGGATCGGATCGAGCAAGGTGATGCTGTTGCGTGCCTCGCAGATTGACGGTTGAGGGCGCCGGCCGGCGCCCTCAACCAAGGTCAACCAACGTCCACGGCTTTACCCGCACGCCCCCACTTCACCGCACGCCGTACAGAAATCACATCCGTCCTTGCGAATCACCGCGTTCGCACCGCAAGACCCGCATTTGCGCCCGAGCATCGTGTGCAGTCCCTGCGCGCCGCCGGGCTGCGTCAACACATCGGCATCGGCGCTGGCGTCAGCGGGTGGCGGGCGCAGCCCGAAGTCCGCCGACAACGCCGTCTCCGCTTTCATCTGGCCACGCGGCAGACGCGCCAGCATGCGCGACGGCACCTGATTGCCCTCGGCATCGAGAAAGCCCCGCCGATGCAGAATCTGCTGGATCGCAAACGCGAGCGCGGCCACTTCCGAATCGTGCCAGCGCGGCGCACGATGCCCGTCAAGGCGTTGCACGTCGCCGAGCCGGACCTGTCCGCGATCCCACGAGACCTTGCGCATATCCTGCAGGTTGCGCGCGACGAACCCGCCGCGCGCGGCGAGCGACAGCGAGCGCATCGTCGCCGTGATCCATTGCTGCGATTCGTCGCGCTGGCCGGTGGGGATGAAGAATTCGATCGGCCGCTCGATCGTCACGTCCTCACCGCCCAGACGCCCGGTCACCTCGATGAACGACGCCGCCACGTAGAGCGACTTCTTGCCGGCCTGGGTCAGATATTCGACCTTCTCGATGATCGCCGGCAACTCGCCTTTGGGCCGATGATCGATCGCGATACGCAACGGATCGAGATCGTTCTCGGCGAGCGTGTCATCCGCTTGCGGCGGGCTCACGCTGAGCACCGCGCCGAGCGTCTCGTTCGGGCGATACGTGGCGAGGCCCTTGAGGCCGTTTTTCCACGCATCGAAGTAGAGGCTTTCGAACGCTTCGAACGGATAGTCGGCGGGCACGTTGACCGTCTTCGAGATCGACGTGTCCACGTAAGGCTGCACGGCCGCCATCATGTCGAGGTGGTCGCGCGCCGACATCTGCAGCGCGCTGACGAAATAGTCCGGCAGATTCTTCACGTCACCGCCGAGTTCGCGATAGAGCCGGTATGCGTAGTCCTCGACGTCGAACGATTCGCGCCCGCCATCGGCCATCACCTTCATGCGCGTGTAGGTCCACGAGAAGGCCGGCTCGATGCCGTTCGACGCGTTGTCCGCGAACGCGAGGCTCACGGTGCCGGTCGGCGCGATCGACAGCAGATGGCTGTTGCGGATGCCGTCGCGGCGGATCGCCTGCTTGATGTCCTCGGGCAGGCGCGACGCGAAGGTGCCGGCTTCCAGGTAGCGCTCGGCGTCGAACAGCGCAAACGCGCCGCGCTCTTTCGCCAGCTCCACCGACGCGCGGTACGCCTCGTCGCGCATCAACTGCGCGATGCGCACCGCGAAGAAGCGGCCTTCCTGCGAGTCGTAGCGCAAGCCGAGCATCACGAGCGTGTCGCCGAGACCGGTGAAGCCGACGCCGATGCGCCGCTTCGCGCGCGACTCGTCGTATTGCTGCGGCAGCGGCCACAGCGTGACGTCGAGCACGTTGTCGAGAAAACGCACCTGCGTGCGGGTGCGCCGCGCGAGACCGTCCCAGTCGAACGAAGGCTTGCCGCCTTTCATCTGCGCGAACGGATCGATCACGAAGCGCGTCAGGTTCAACGGTCCGAGATTGCAGCAGCCGTACGCCGGCAACGGTTGCTCGCCGCACGGGTTGGTCGCGCGGATGGTTTCGACGGCGCGCAGATTGTTGTCCTCGTTCATCCGCGAAATGAACACGATGCCGGGTTCCGCGACGTCGTAGGTGGAGCGCATGATGCGGTCCCAGATCTCGCGGGCCGGGCGTTCGCTGTACACCCACTGGCCGTCGTCGCGTTGCCGCACGTCGCCGGCCGCGCGCAGCGCCGGCGACGGCTCGGCGCGGTGCACCAGTTGCCAGGGCTGATCTTCTTCGACGGCGTGCATGAACACGTCGGTGACGCCGACCGACACGTTGAAGTTGTTCCAGCGGCCCTTCGAATGCTTGGCCTCGATGAATTCGAGCAGGTCGGGATGGCTGCAATCGAGCACGGCCATTTGCGCGCCGCGCCGCGAACCAGCGCTTTCGACCGTGCGGCACGACGCGTCGAACACGTCCATATAACTGCACGGCCCCGACGCCGACGAACTCGTGCTGTGAACGCGCGCGCCCTTGGGCCGGATCGCGGAGAAGTTGTAGCCTACGCCGCCGCCGCGGCGCATGGTTTCGGCCGCTTGCAGCAGCGCAACGTAGATGCCGGGCAGGCCCTGCTCGTCGACGCCCTGGATCGCGTCGCCGACCGGCTGCACGAAGCAGTTGATCAGCGTGGCGGCGATGCCGGTGCCCGCCGCGCTCATGATGCGGCCCGCGCCGAGCGCGCCGTGCCGCAGATTGTCGATGAACAGCGCCTCGATCGATTCGCGCAGCGCCGGCGGCTCGGCCTCGGCGACGCCGTGGGCGACGCGTTTGAACACGTCGTCGGCCGATTGCTCGTCGCCTTTCGCGTATTTTTCGAGCAGGACGTCGATGGAGAATTGTTGCGGAGCGACGAGGGGAACGGGGAGCGCTAGTGCCGCGCGGGTGTCCGGCGTGTCTTCTGCCATGGTAGGCCCTCAAACGGCGCCGCAAAGGGCACGGCGCGGTGGGTGGAAATGCGGGTCACTTTACCGTCGCGCAGGAAGCCGGCGGCTGACTTGTCGCAATGAGGTCCACCTTAGCGCACGTGGCGAAGGGCCGCAATCGGAGGTGTTCGGCGCGCGGTGTCACGCGTGTGGCGAATGCCGCCCCGTGCACCAGCCCGTGCGAGGGGCGGTTTGCCGGGCCATCGGCGCGATGCGCGCGACGCCGGCAAAGAACCTGGCAGCAAGAGTGGGGGGCAGGGTGAGCGCGCAGCGGCGGCTCGAAACTTCAGGCTTCCGCCAGCGCGCAGAGGATTTCGGCGCAGATCATCGCGGAAGCATTCGACGGCGCGGGCCGTTCGGCGGGCTTGAATACCGCGTCGCCGCGGCGGATCTTGCGGCGCGATACCGCGCAGGTGCCGGAGGTATGCGCCGACCTGCGGCGCCAGCGTTGCTCGCCGTAATGACATCGCCCCGGTTCTACCCAGCGGATCACCAGCGTCGTGTCGGAGCGCTCGAGAATTTCGATGCGTACGCCATTGGTACCGTCAAGGGGGATGGACTCTAAGGTCATCATCATCGGCTCCGTAGTGTGGTGTGCCGAATGTAGTCCCGTGCGCGCCGGATAGCCATTGTGCCGCGGTTGAAACACTGTTCTCCAAATAGCAACAATGCCGCTTGACATTTGCGATCGCCCGAAATGACGGACGTTACGCGCCGTTGTTATGCAAATTTTTAATAGTGTGAGTTTTTGCAACGGAGTGTTGACTGGAGCGCGACGCAAGCGCCGCCTGCAGAGGGCACCGGTGCTCCTTTAAGATAGGGCTCTTCGATGAGCCGCCGACCGGGCGCTGCCAGTGTAGCCGGTTTGGTTTTTTCCGGTCGGCTCGCGCACACAACTCAAAAGAGCAGAGCCCTATGATCTCACGCCCGCCCGACACCTCGTCCGATCGACCGGTCCCGCCGGATCGCCTGAAAAAGCAGAAGGCGGCCTCGCTCGCGTTGTACATCGGACTGGTGCTGCTGGCGGTGTGGGTCGTACGCGACTTCATCGTGGTGGTCGCGTGGGCCGGGGTGGTCGCGATCGCGCTGTGGCCGCTGTTGCGCAAGGTCGAGGGCAACCGCTGGTTCACCGGCCGCACCACGCTGATCGCCGCGGCGCTGACGCTTGCGATTGCGCTGCTGGTGGTGCTGCCGGTCGGCGTCGGCATTGCTCAGGCGCTGCGCGAGGCGCACGACCTGAACGAATGGTTCAGGAGCGCGCGGGAAAACGGCATCGCGCTGCCGGATTTCGTCGCGCGTTTGCCGTTCGGCGTGCAGCAGATTTCCGAGTGGTGGCAGGCCAATCTCGCTCAGCCGCTGCGGGATTCGGCGGCGATGAAGGGCCTGCACAACCCCACGGTAATGACGCTCGGCCGCCGCTTCGGCGTGCGTGCGCTCCATGCGGTGGTGGTGTTCGGCTTCATGCTGGTCACGCTGTTTGTGATTTTCCAGGCGGGGCCGCGCCTCTCCGGAGCGCTGGTCAGAGCCGTGCGGCGCGGCTTCGGCGACGACGGTGCCGAGCTTTTGCAACGGATGGCCGCCGCGGTGCGCGGCACGGTGTCGGGGCTGGTCGTGGTGGGACTCGGGGAGGGGGTCTTGATGGGCGTCGCCTATTTCGTGACCGGCTTGCCGCATGTCGCCTTGCTCGCCTTCATCACCGCGATCGCCGCGATGCTGCCGTTCTGCGCGCCGATCACGTTCGGCCTCGCGGCGCTGTGGCTGCTCGCGCAGGGCTCGGTGGCCGCGGCCATGGGGCTGGTCGTGTTCGGCTCGATCGTGGTGTTCGTCGCCGAGCACTTCGTGCGGCCCGTGCTGATCGGCAATTCGACGCGCCTGCCGTTCCTGCTCGTGCTGTTCGGCATTCTCGGCGGGGCGGAGACGTTCGGGCTGCTCGGCATCTTCATCGGGCCCGCGCTGATGACGGTGCTGATGGTGTTGTGGACCGATCTGGTGCGATAGGGGCAGCGTTTTCCACTGGTATGTCGGCGTGATTTCGCCAGCCTTTTGCCCGCCTTTTTCCCGCTTAGCGCCTGTATTTCGCCTTGATCTCCGGCGCATTCTCACGCGCCCCGGCCCCGCTCACGGCCGCTGATTCGACGGATGCTCGACCGCCGGCGGCTTCACGCAGCCCAGCGTGTATTTCAACGCGGCCGGCAGCAGTGCGCTCCAGACTTCCCACGTGTGGCCGCCGTCGATGATGCGCAGCGCCGCCGGATTGCCCGCCAGCCGCAGACGCGTGTACAGCGAGGACGCGTCGGCCTGGATCGCGAGGTCGTCGTCGCCGGCGGCGATGAACATCGGCAGCCGATACGGCCGGCTCATGTAGCGCTCCCACTGCGCCGGATAATTGAGTTCGTGCCAGATTTCAGGATCGAACTGCCGGTCGCCGAACACGCCGACGCGGCGCGCGGCCGACGCGCGCGGCGGCTCGTTGGCGTAGATCGCGGGGCTCAGCAGCAGCGCGCCGCAGAACAGTTCCGGCTGCGTCAGCGCGTAGCGCAGCGCGCCGAAGCCGCCCATCGACACGCCGCCGATCGCCCGCCCGCCACGCTGCGTCGACACCGCGTAATGCGTTTCTATCTCGGGCAGCAGATCGCCGAAAAACGCGCTTTCCATCTTCTCCTTGCGATCGACGTACCAGTCGGTGCCGCCTTGCGGCATCACGATGACGACCGGCGGGATCTCCTTGCGCGCGATCAGCGCATCGGCGGCGCTTTGCAGGTGGCCCTGGGTGAGCCAGTCGTTGGCGTCACCGTTGTTGCCGTGCAGGAGGTAGAGCACGGGGATGCGCGCGGCGTCCTGACGATAGCCGCTCGGCAGATAGACCGTATAGCCCCAGTCGCGGCCGAGCGCTTCGGCATAGAAGCTGCGGCTGACGACGGTGCTGGCGGACGCCGGCACGCTGGCGGCGACGGATAGCAGGGCGAGTGCGAGGTGTAGGAGTGGACGCATGTCAGGGTAGGAAACCGGCGCGCAGCTTGCGCGCGGCCGTCATGCTATCAGCATCGGCGGCCGATCTGAGGCCGATTTGAGGCCGATTCGAGCGTAGGCGGTGCAGGCGGGAAGCGGAAGAGGCGCGTCACCCGCGCTGCTGCGCGCGCACGGCTCAGGACGACGTCCCGAGCGCGCCGACGAAGCGTCCGACGAAGCGCTTGAGCGGCGCCACGCCCAGCGCGACGGCGAAGAGGGCGCCGACCGCGATCAGGTCGGCGAGCAGGCCGAGGGGATAGTTCAGATAGCCGTCGGTCGCCGCATACAGCACCGAGTCGACCACCAGCGAGATCACCGCGCCGGCGACAAAGCACAGCAGCCCTTTGCGGCCGATCACGCCGACCCACGGCAGCCACTGGGCGAGCTTCTTCGCCCAGCCGAGCTCGATCAGATTGGCGACGAGCCAGGCGATGGCGAGGAAGTTGCCTGCCCGCAGCCAGGACAGATTCTGCTTGAGGCTGGCGTCGAGCGGCTCGTGATGGATGAAGAGCTTGAAATAGGCCGCGCCGGCCACCACCGCGAACGCGCTCAGGCTGACGATCCAGCTGAGGCGATGCGCGCTGACGCGCTGATAAACCGGCTGGCATCGCGCGAGCACACCGAGCACGAACAGCAGCTGCCACGCGAACGGGTTGAAGTCCCAATGCATGTCCGGCGCGGCGGGCAGGTAGGCGTCGATCGCGGGTGCGCCGGCCCACAGCGCGACGCTGCCGGCCAGCAGCAGCCATGGCTTGCTGCGCGCGAGCGGCAGGATCATCGGCACCAGCAGCGCGAAGAACGCGTACATCGGCAGCACTGAAGCCAGATAGGGCTGGCGGCGCAACAGCAGGATGTCGCGCAGCGCGCCGACGGGCGTGGCGATCAGATCGTCGAGATCGGTGGTGGCGAGATTCGGCCCGTCGATGCTGAACGCGCTCAGCACCGCGCTGACCAGCAGCATCAACCCCGCGGTGACGAGGAACGCACGATAGATTTCCAGCGAACGCCGCAGGAAGCGGCTACGCGCGATCGTCTCGTTGCGCCGTTCGGCGAGCGTCACGTAGGCCGTGGCGGTAGCGAAGCCGCCGAGGAACACGAAGACTTCGGCGGCATCGCACAACGCGTACGCGTGCAGCGTGAAGCGCGACAGGATGCTGCCGCCGATGTGGTCGACGACGATGATCAGCAGGACCAGGCCGCGGAAAAAGTCCAGCTCGATCAGGCGTGAGGATGAAGGTTGCATTGTTTGCGCCGAAGGCAGCCCCGTGCGACGGCGCGCTGATGCAGCGCGGCGGGCGTCTCACAAGGCTTTGGAATTGGATTGATTCAGTGCTGCGGCGGGTATCGACCCATGTCGGGCTTTACATCGTGACCCACGTCGCCGCGTTCGACCGGCCTCGCAAGGCGCGGTGTCAGGGGCACTAAAAAGACCCCGGAGGACGGCGCGGAGTTCCGCTGCGCCGCCGCAAGAACCCGCCATTATATTTCTTTCCGTGACAAAGCCGCAGCGGACGGCGCAAGGCGCAAGGCGCGAGCTCGGCCAGCGTTGTCGACGTCGCGCGGACCGTGCTGTGCCGCCTACCTGAACGGGGGCCGGGAAAAAAGTGGCAGCCGCACACAGTGGAGATTTCGCAACATTTTGAGATATCGAAGCGACCCCCAATGGACGGCCAGCAAACGGCGTGTGAGGATTTCCCAAAAGCGCGGCGGGGTCGTGAGCAGCACTGTCGAAGTGCCCGGAAGCGCCAGCAGAAAAAGCGGCCGGATCGAGTTGTCCGATTACTCGAGTGCAGGGAGATCATCATGAACAAGCAAGTGTTCGCGCTGGCTGTCTCCACCGCTGTGTCCGCCACTTTTGCCGCGTCCGCCGACGCACAGACCAGCGTCACGCTGTATGGCGTGATCGACGAGGGGATCAACTACACCAACAATGTCGGCCGGGGCCACGTCTACGAACTGTCGAGCGGTTTCGCGCAAGGCAGCCGCTGGGGCCTGAGAGGCGCCGAGGAACTCGGCGGCGGCCTCAAAGCCGTGTTCCAGCTCGAGAACGGTTTCGACCTGAATTCCGGGCGGCTCGCGCAGGGCGGCCGGATGTTCGGCCGTCAGGCCTACGTCGGCTTGAGTTCGGCGCCGTACGGCACGCTGACCTTGGGCCGCCAGTACGATTCGGTGGTCGACTATCTGGCGCAGACCACCGCCAACGGCAACTGGGCCGGCACGCTGTTTTCGCACCCGCTCGACAACGACAACACCGACAACACATTCCGTCTCGACAACACGGTCAAGTACGCCAGCCCGTCGATCTCCGGCTTCCAGTTCGGCGGCACCTACAGCTTCAGCAACGACACCGGCTTCGCGAACAATCGCGCATACAGCATCGGCGGCCAGTATGCATATGCCGGCTTGCTGGTGGCTGCGGCGTATCTCCAGGCCGACAACCCTGGCAATGGCGCGAGTGGTGCGATCACCGCGAACGACGCCGGTTTCATCGCGGCCCGCATGCGCGTGTTCGGCGGCGGCATTACCTATACCTTCGGTCCGGCGACGGCGGGCTTCGTCTACACCAACTCGAACTATCTGAATCCGACCGGCAACGGCTATCTCGGCACCACGCCGCTCGTGCCGCCGGGCGTGCTGCTGAACTCGCTGAAGTATCAGAACTTCGAGGTGAACGGCAAGTATCAGATTTCGCCGATGCTGTTCGTCGGCGCGCAGTACGTGTACACGATGGAGACCTACGACGCGTCGAACGGCGGCGTGAAGCCGCGCGTTCACTCGTTCGGCCTGATGGCGGATTACAACCTGTCCAAACGCACCGATGTCTATATTCAGGGCGAGTATCAGCAGGTCACGGGCGACCAGACCTATTCGATTCTCGACTACGCGTTCATTCCCGGCACCCAGTCGCCTTCGTCGACGTCGAAGCAGGTCGTGGTGCGCGCGGCGATCCGGCATAAATTCTAGGCGAGCCGCTGCGGTGATTCATCTCGGTGTTTCATTACGCGATGCGCTCGTGCCTTGGTCGGGCAGCGCTGACGTCAAAAGAGCCGTAAGCCTATTTTCTTTGGCTTTGTTCGCCATCTCGGATGCTTCCTGAAATCGCTTGGGCCGGCCCGTCAAAGGCGTGCGGTTCGTTTGCTCGCGTTCAACCGGCGAGCGTGCTGCCGGCTTCGCGCAATGGTCCCGCGCGATGAACTCGCACGGCACAGCTCGCTCAAACGGTATCGCGCTGTCGCCGCCCGGCAGCCGCGCGTTTCGTTTGTCGTAGACAAGCCCGCTTTTTTTGCACGGAGACTTCATGAGTAATCGCGCGACACAGATACTTCCGCATCATCGTTATGTGCATTCGCTGGGCGCGCCGCTCGCGTGCGTTCAAGGCACGATCGCCAAGGTGTTCGACAGCCCTGATAATCACCACGGCGCCAATCACCAGCACTTCGTCATCAGGGTCGACAAGGTGCTGAAGTTCGAGGGCGGGACGCAAAATCTGGTGGGCACGGAGGTCTTCGTCGCCGTGCGTTTCGGCGACAACGAGGGACTGGCGCAGGAAATCCCCGGCCTCCAGGCGGGGCAGCCGATCGAAGCGCAAGGCGAATATATCTCCGAAGCCAGCGCTTATCCGACCGCCGACAATTCGAATCCCGTCCTGCCGGTGCTTCACTTCACGCATCATCCGGTGGGGTATGTGAAGTACGCGGGAGAGTACTACAGCTAGTGCCCACGCTTCATCATCGAAGTCAGGCGAGTTCGTCGATGCCGACGGCCGCCTCTCCACTTGCGGACGCATTCTGCGCTCCGCGCTCGCCGCTGCGACTCACGGCGATTCAAGTTCCGGCGGCGACCTGCCGTTAAGGCAAAGGTGATCGTCGGATCACGGGACACGACGCGCGATGGCGCGATTGCCGCGCATCGCGATGCGTGCTCCGGTGGTCATTCCCACGAGCGAGGCAAATCGGACGTGTTCGGTCCGCGCATACCCGCGCGCAACCCGTCGCCGGCGACCGCGGACGCGACGCCGCCGTGTACTCGAAAGGAGTTCGCCGCTGCACACACCATGGCGGGTGCCAACGCGTCCCGGAAATACGTGAGTAATGTTTGTATCAGAGTGTTCGTGAAGAGACGTTTTTGTTAAAGCGCCCTTTACAATTCCGCTGGAATTTTGATCAGCAATCTGGCCCTTCGCGCTCGAGACCGGCTGTTCCGGTCAGCGTCAAGGTGGGGTTGGTCGGCAGGGCACAGGATGAGCGTCGCACGAGGCGGCCTCGCCGTGTCGCGAAGCAGGCCGCGCAGCGTAAGACCGCGCGCATTGCAGGCGACATGGCGGCATCCGGCCCGCCCATGAATAAGGCAGGAGTCGAACAAAGATGACGAGGCGTTTCGACAGAACGATGATGGCCAGCCTGGCCGGCGTGTGGGTCGCGCTGGCAGTGAGTGGTTGTGCGAATGTGGGGCAGCAGGACGCGCAGAACGGCGTGGCGGTGAGCCCGGCGGCTGCGTCCGGCGTGCCGGCTGGCGTAGCCGCGTCGGCTTCCAATGCCGCGTCAGCGGGCACGCCTGTCGCGATGAGCGGCGACGAGGGTGCGTCGCTCAGGAAGTCGCCGCCGCTAGTCTATCGGGTCAAGCGTGGCGATACGCTGTCGCGCATCGCGCAGCATCATCATTGCAGCGTCAAACAGTTGCAGACGTGGAACGGATTGAAGGCATCGTCGCGGCTGAAGCTGGGGCAGGTGCTGCATGTCGCGTCGCCGGAAACGGTGCGGGCGGTGAATGCCGCCAATGCCGCCAATGCGGCCAATGCGGCCAATGCGAAGGCGGCGTTGGCTGCGAAAGCCGCCGCGGGTTCCGCTTCGAGTTCCGCACCGGCTGCTTCGGCTTCGGCGGCGCAGCAAGCAGCGGCGCCGGGCCCGGCGCAGTCCACCGCGAACCCGTCCACGGCACGCTCGCCCACCGCCGAACAGGCGCGCGAAGTCATGCAGCAAACCACCCGGCACGCGAATGGCGTCGCGCTGGCGTGGCCCGCGGGCGGCCGCGTGGTCGAAGCATTCCAGCCGGGCGAAACGCGCGGGATCGAGATCGGCGGCAAGCCGGGCGACCCGGTGCGCGCCGCCGCCGACGGCCGCGTGATGTACGCCGGCACAGGCTTGAACAGCTATGGCAGCTTGATCATCGTCCAGCACAACAAGGACTTTCTGACCGCGTACTCGCATAACCGCAAGCTGCTGGTCAAGATCGGCGACATCGTGCGGCAAGGACAACAGATCGCGGAGATGGGCGACGAAAACAACTCGCGCGTGTCCGTCGGTTTCGAGTTGCGCCACGACGGCAAGCCGATCGATCCGCTGCCGTATCTCCCACAAGGGCGCGGCTAACGGGCACGGACCGCTCGCGCGCCGTCAGACGAACCAGCGCAGCGCCGCGGCGACGATCGCCTCCGGCGCGTCTTCCTGCATCAGGTGGCCGGCGTTCGGCACCGTCTGAAAGCGCGCGGACGGAATCGCGGCGGCCAGCTGGCGGCCGCGTTCGAGCGGTATCCACTGGTCTTTCTCGCCCCACAGAATCTGCACCGGACAGCGCAGTTGCGCATAACGCGCTTCGACTTCGTCGGTGTAGCGCTGGTCCATCTGCGCGATCTGCCTGTAGAAGGCCGCTTGTCCCGTGGCGCCGAGCCACGGCGTCACGTAAGGCGCGAGTTCATCGTCCGGGATCTCGCGGGCGATCGCGCCGCGCACATACGCTTTCACCACCGCTTCGTGGATATAAGGCGGCAGCCCGGCGAACGCGTCGCCGTGTTCGCGCACATGCCGCACGAACGGCGAACCCCATGGCGCAACCGCGACCGGATCGATCAGCGTGAGACTACGGTACTCGCAGCCGTTCAGCAGATGCGCGCGTAGCGAAGTCGCGCCGCCGAAATCATGTGCGACGACGTCCGGCTTCTCCAGCTTCCAATGCGCGAGCAGTTCCGCGAGCAACACGTTCTGGATTCCGAGCGACACGTCCTGTGCGTCGCGCTGCTCCGATTGTCCATAGCCGAGCAGATCGTAGTAATGGACCGTGCGCGTCAGCGCGAGATGCGCGGCAATGCGATGCCACACATACGAAGAGAACGGCGTGCCGTGAACCAGCACCAGCGGCGGACCGTTGCCGGTGACGCCATAGCGCACGGTTTGATCGCGGAACGTATAGCTTTCGGGGAGCGGCCAGGTTTGCATGGCGATGGGCGTCGCAAAGAAGGTCTGCTTACCTTAGCAGGGGAACGTCGAACGTGCAGCGCGCCTTTTCGTAGGCGGCAGCGAATGGCTCCCGCAGAAGCTCACCTTTGTTTTGTTCAGCAAAACCAGGCAAATTCGCAGATGGTGCGATTACGGCAATGTTTGAATGATCAGCCAACGGCGTTTGCAACCCGCACTCTTACGAATCGGGCAGAAATTGGCTTGAAACGGGGGGTATTTTTAAGGCCGGGGACCGAAGCACGAAGTAATCGATCGGGTGCAAGCGCAGGCCGTGTTCGAATGGACAGCATTGCGTCGTTCGAAAGGCCGCTTTTCAACGGTGAGGAAATTCGGGAGTCGGCGGCGCGATCATCGTGAGTCGAGTCGATGTGATGCGCCGCCGTACTGCCGCCTCGTGTCTCTTACTTCGCCTGAACGCCGCGCAACAGCTGCGACACCTGGCCGTGGTGATGCAGGATCGCCGGATCGGCCTGCAACAGCGGCAGGTAGCGCGGCAGGAACTGGTTGTTCGGCTGATCGGGCGAGAACAGGCCGGTCACCGCTTCCGCTGCGGCGAGCCGATCGGTCGCGTCGGCTTCCTTGTCGTCGAGAATTTCGTCGACGCTGGCAATGACCGTCGACAACGGCGTGAGCCAGCGAAACCCCGAGCCGTTGATCAGCACTTGCAGAAAGGCCGCGGGCGTCACCGGGCCGAATTCCTTCTCATATGCCGCGCGTTCGTGATCGAGAATGGCCTTGTGCAGCGAGAGGAGGGGTCGGCGAATGTCCGAGAGGAATTGAGTGCATTGCTGGTCGTTCATTGTGCTGCTCCTTCGGAGGGTCTGGCCGGATCGCGCCGGCAATCGGCTCATGCTAACAAAATCGTCCGCCGTTGATTGAGCGGCGCACCGCATGTTCGTGCAAGACGCGTCCGCTCGTGTGGATGCGCCGATACTAACGCATCGATTCCACTCCCGTTTCAAGTACGCATTCTGCGCCGGCGAAGGCCGCATGCCGTAACGCAGCGTGGCCGGCTACACGGCGAACTTCTTTTTACGCGGCTACAATTTACCGGTCCGTTCCGGCGCATGCGCGCCGCATCATCTGCCGTTCGCATCCGCAGGCCGATTGCCAGGCGAGTCACATCGCATATTAGTTTGGCTCGTCGAATAACCACGACAATTCTTTACGTTTTGGTTCGCCGCCTCTGTCTAAATAGCCTCACAAACAATAAACCCCACTCGGAGCCGTACATGACAACGTTCAACATCAACGGTGAGACCCATACCGTCGACGCGCCACCCGACATGCCCTTGCTGTGGGTGCTGCGCGATCTCGTCGGCCTGACCGGCACCAAGTTCGGTTGCGGCATCGCTCAATGCGGCGCGTGCACCGTGCATCTCGACGGCGTCGCGGTGCGCTCGTGCGTGTTCCCGGCGGCGGCGGTCGGCGAGCGCAAGGTCGTCACGATCGAAGCGGTCGGCAACACGCCCGCGGGGCAGAAGGTGCAGCAGGCATGGCGGCAACTGGACGTCGTGCAATGCGGCTACTGCCAGTCGGGGCAGGTGATGTCGGCGGCTTCGCTGCTCGCGAGCAACCCCAATCCCTCCGACGCGGATATCGACGCCGCAATGGCCGGCAACATCTGCCGCTGTGGGACGTACAACCGCATCCGCGCGGCGATCAAGCAAGCCGCGAAGGGGGTGTGAGATGTCTCAGGGATTGCTCGATGCACAGAACGGCGCGGGGGCCTCGCAAAGTGGCGCGGGTGGCATTTCGCGCCGCACGTTTCTGAAATTTGGCGTGACGGTCGGCGCGGCGGCCGGCGGCGGCTTGCTGCTCGGCTTCAGCCTGCCGGCCGCGAGCCAGGATCAGAAGGGCGGTAAATCGGTGGTCGGCGGCGATGCGGTCGAAACGCCGCAAAGCGGCGTGTTCGCGCCGAACGCCTTCATCCAGATCGATACGGCGGGCAAGGTCACGCTCGTGATTCCAAAAGTCGAGATGGGCCAGGGCGTTTATACGTCGATCCCGATGCTGATCGCCGAAGAACTCGAAACGCCGCTCGATGCGGTCACGCTCGATCACGCGCCGCCCAACGAAAAGCTCTTCATGGACCCGCTGCTCGGCGGCCAGCTCACCGGCGGTTCGACGTCGATCCGCTTTGCCTGGGAGCCGATGCGCCGCGCCGGCGCGACCGCGCGCGTCATGCTGGTCGACGCGGCCGCGCAGCAGTGGCAGGTCGAGCCTGCGAGCTGCCACGCGCAGGGCGGCCAGGTGATCCATTCGGCCAGCAATCGCAGCATCGGCTACGGCCAGCTCGTGGAAGCCGCGGCCAAACTGCCCGTGCCGCAGAACGTGCCGCTCAAAGACCCGAAGGATTTCAAGCTGATCGGCACACCGGTGAAGCGCCTCGATTCGCCAGAGAAAGTGGACGGCACCGCGCTGTTCGGGCTGGATGTGCGGGTGCCCGACATGGTCTATGCGGCGATCGCGAATTGCCCGGTATTCGGCGGCACGCTGGCGAGCGTCGACGATACCAACGCGAGGAAAATCCCCGGCGTGCGGCAGGTCGTCAAGATCGACAACGCGGTCGCGGTGATCGGCGATCACACATGGGCGGCGCGGCGCGGTCTGCAGGCGCTCGACATCAAGTGGAACGAAGGCGCGGGCGCGAACATTTCGATGAAGCAGATCGTCGGCGATCTCGCCGACGCGTCGCAGCGCAACGGCGCGGTCGCGCGTAAGGAGGGCGACGTCGGCCAGGCCTTCTCCAACGCGAAGTCGCGCGTCGATGCCGTGTATCAGCAACCGTTCCTCGCCCACGCGACGATGGAGCCGATCAACTGCACCGTGCACGTGCGCGCCGACGGCTGCGATGTGTGGCTCGGCTCGCAGGTGCCGACGCGCGTGGTGGACGCGGCGGTCGCGGTCACCGGTCTGCCCGCCGACAAGATCGTCGTGCACAACCATCTGATCGGCGGCGGTTTCGGTCGGCGGCTCGAGTTCGACATGGTCACGCAGGCGGTCAAGGTCGGCAAGCAGGTCTCGACGCCGGTGAAGGTGCTGTGGACGCGCGAAGAAGACATCCAGCACGACATGTACCGGCCGTACTACTACGACAAGATCTCGGCCGGGCTCGACGCGAACGGCAAGCCGGTCGCGTGGCAGCACCGCATCGTCGGTTCGTCGATCATGGCGCGTTTCGCGCCGCCCGCGTTCAAGAACGGGCTCGACCCCGACGCCGTCGAAGTGGCGTCGGACCTGCCGTACGATTTGCCGAATCAGCTGGTCGACTATGTGCGCCAGGAACCGCACGCGGTGCCCACCGCCTTCTGGCGCGGCGTGGGGCCGACGCGCGGCACCTTCGTGGTGGAGAGCTTCATCGACGAACTCGCCGCGCAGGCGAAGATCGATCCGGTCAAGTACCGTCAGGACCTGCTCGGTAAAACACCGCGCGCGTTGAACGTGCTCAACGTCGCGACTCAGGCGGCGGGTTGGGGCAGCGCGCTGCCGAAGGGGCAAGGACGCGGCGTGTCCGTGATGCACGCGTTCGGCAGCTTCTTTGCGATCGTCGTCGACGTCGCGGTCGATCAGGGCGAAGTCGCGGTCAAACGCGTCGTGTGCGCGGTGGACTGCGGGATGGTGGTCAATCCGAATACGATCGAAGCACAGGTGCAGGGCGGCATCATTTTCGGCATCACGGCGGCGCTCTATAGCGAGATCACGATCAAGGACGGCCGTGTCGAGCAGAACAACTTCACGGACTACCGCATGCTGCGTATCGACCAGACGCCGCCGATCGACGTGCATATCGTGAAGAGTGGCGAGGCGCCCGGCGGCATCGGCGAACCCGGTACGGCGGCGCTCGCGCCCGCGTTGACCAATGCGATTTTCGCGGCTACGGGCAAGCGGCTGCGGCAATTGCCGGTCGGCAGCCAACTGCAAACCGCCTGACCGGAGCCGACCATGAAAAACACACTGAAGGGTTTCAGCGCAGCGCTGTGCGTGGCGCTGCCGTTCATCGCCCAAGCGCCGGCTCATGCGGCCGCGCCCACGCCCGCGCATGCGGCGGACCCGGCGCTGCTGCAACGCGGCGCCTATCTGGCGAAGATCGGCGATTGCGTGGCCTGTCACACGGCGCCGAAGGGCCAGCCATTCGCGGGCGGCTTGCCGATGACGACGCCGATGGGGCAGATCTACACCACCAACATCACGCCCGATCCGCAGACCGGCATCGGCGGCTATACGCAGGAGGACTTTACGCGGGCGATGCGCGAAGGCGTCGCGAAAGACGGCCACAACCTGTACCCGGCCATGCCGTATCCGTCGTACGCGAAGATCAACGACGAGGACATGAAAGCGCTCTACACGTTCTTCATGAGCGGCGTGACGCCGGTGCAGCAGGCGAACCGCGAGCCCGACATCAAATGGCCGTTGAACATGCGCTGGCCGCTGAAGTTCTGGAACATGGCGTTCCTGGAGAAGGGCGCCTATCAGGACAAGCCGGGCAAGGACGCCGCATGGAATCGCGGCGCGTATCTGATTCAGGGCCTCGGGCACTGCGGCTCGTGCCATACGCCGCGCGGCGTCGCGTTCCAGGAGAAGGCGCTCGATGAAAGCGGCAGCGCGTTCCTGACCGGCGGCCTGCTCGACGGCTGGTTCGCGTCGAATCTGACCGGCGAGCACAATGTCGGGCTGGGCCGCTGGAACGATGAGGACGTGCACGCATTCCTGAAGACCGGTGCGAATCGCCATGCGTCGGCGTTCGGTTCGATGACCAGCGTGATCAACAACAGCACGCAGCATATGAGCGACGCCGACATCGCCGCGATGACGAGCTACCTGAAGTCGCTACCGCCGGCGGGCGGCAGCGGCGCGGTGCCGTATGCGTATGATCCGCAGAAGACGAAGGTGTCGTTGAACCGTCCCGCGAACGATGCCGGCGCGCGTGTCTATACGGCGTATTGCATGCACTGTCACGGCGCCGACGGACGCGGCTTCGCACCGATGATGGCGCCGTTGGCCGGCAATCCGAACGTGCTGGAGAAGGACGCGTCGTCGTTGATCAATGTCACGTTGAACGGCACCGGCGATCTCGTGATCGGCGGCGTGCCCGCGGCGTTCCCGATGCCGAAGTTCGCGCCGGTGCTCAACGACCAGCAGATCGCCGACGTGCTGAGCTTCGTGCGGGCCGGCTGGAACAACGACGCGCCGGCGGTGAGTGCGGCCGAAGTGGCGAAGCTGCGCAAGTCGACGCAAGCGGCGCGTTAAGCCTTTGCGGCGGGGCGATAACCCGCCGCGATCGACGAAAAAAGCGGCAACCGTGTTCTGCACGGTTGCCGCTTTTCTATTGGCAGGGGGCGGAGCGCTCCGCCAATGTCAGCGATGCTGCCCGATCTTCTGCCGCTTTTCGAGCACGCGTGCGTACCACGTCAACGGGAAGCACATCGCGAAGTAAATCATCGCGACCATGCCGTAGATCGGGAACGGACGGAATGCCGCGTTGGTGATCATCGTGCCGGTCTTGGTCAGCTCGGTGAAGCCGATGATCGACGCGAGCGCGGTGCTCTTCACCACCTGCACGAGAAAACCGACCGTCGGTGCGACGGCGATCTTGCGCGCCTGCGGCCACACGATATAGCGCAACTGCTGGCTGAACGTCATGCCGAGACTCGCGCCCGCGGCCCACTGGCCGCGCGGCACCGCTTCGACGCAGCCGCGCCAGATGTCGACCAGATACGCGCTCGTGTAAAGCGTCAACGTGACGGTCGCCGCGACCCAGGGCGATACATCGACGCCGAGCAGCGGCAAGCCGAAGAACGCCAGAAACAGCTGCATCAGCAGCGGCGTGCCCTGAAACACTTCCACGTACAGCACGACGATGCGGCGCAGCCACGCGATCGGCGACACGCGCATCGCGAGCAACAGCAGCCCGACCACGCCGCCGCCGACGAACGCGATCAACGACAGCAGCACGGTCCAGCGGGCGGCGAGCAACAGATTGCGGGCAATGTCCCACAGCGTGAATTCGATCATGATCAGCGCTCCGTCGGCAGGGTGCGGGTGCCGCGCCACATCAGGCGGCTGCGCCAGCTACGCGGTGCAGTGTCGTTGCCGCGCGCGGTGCGGCCCGCGAACAGGCCGCGTCCAAAGCGGTTGATGAGTTGCCGCAACAGGATCGACATCAGCAGATAGACCGCGGTGATGATCACGTAGCTCTCGAACGAGCGGAAGTTGCGCGACTGGATGAAGTTGGCCGCATAGGTGAGGTCGGGCACCGAGATCTGCGATACCACCGCAGAGCCGAGCATCACGATCAGCACCTGGCTCAGCAGCGCGGGGAACACGTTGGCGATCGCCTGCGGCAGCACGACATGGCGGAACACCTGCCGTCCGTGCAGGCCGAGCGCCTGGGCCGCCTGCACCTGGCCGCGCGGAATCGAATCGATGCCGGCGCGCACGATCTCGATCGCGTACGCGCCGAGGTTGACGGTCATCGCCAGAATCGCGGCCTGGATTTCGTCGATGTGAATGCCGAGACTCGGCAAGCCGAAGAACACGAAAAACAACTGCACGATGAACGGCGTGTTGCGGATCAGTTCGACGTAGCTTGCCACCAGCCAGCGCGCCCACTTCGGCCCGGCCACCGCGATGCTCGCCCCGCCGATCCCGACGACGCCGCCGAGCACGGTCGAAACGGCGGTGAGCCCCAAGGTGACGGCGGCGCCGCGCACGAGCATCCCCGCATAGAGGTCGAAGCCGCTGAAATCGAACGCATAGGTCATGAGGTGCCGCTCATCGTGAGGTCGAAACTCCGCGCAAAGGGTTTAAAGGTCGGCGGGCAGCGGCGCGCGCAGCCATTTCTGCGAAATCGCATTCATCGTGCCGTCCTTGCGCGCCTTGGCAATCGTCTCGTCGACTTTCGCTTTCAGACGCGGCTCGTTCTTGTTCAGGCCGACGTGATCCGGCGAGCTGAACAGCGAGAACTTCTGCTCCGGATCGTTCGCCGGGTGACGCGCGAGAATCGTCGCGCCGACGTCGTTGCCGACCACCATCAACTGTACCTGACCAGAAAGAAACGCCGAAATTGCGCCGTTCGGATCGTCGAAACGTTTGATGTTGGCGCTGGGCGGCGCGATCTTCGTCACGCTCAGGTCTTCGAGCGTGCCGCGCGCAACCGAGATCGACTTGCCGGCGAGGTCCGCGGCGCTCTTCACCGGCAGCGACTTCGGGCCGAACACGGCGAGGTAGTAAGGCGCGTACGGTTGCGAGAAGTCGATCACCTTTTCGCGCTCCGGCGTCTGGCCGACCGACAGCAGCATGTCGGCCTTATGGTCGGCGAGGTAGGCCATGCGGTTGTCGCCGGTCACCGGCACGAGTTCGACCTTGGCGTTGAGCGTCTTGCCGATCAGGTTCGCGACGTCGATGTCGTAGCCCATCGGCTTCATGTCCGGACCGATCGAGCCGAACGGCGGATAGTCCATGAACACGCCGACGCGCACCGTGCCCGACTTCGCGATGTTGTCGAGGGCGTCGGCATGCGCGGCCGACGGCAACGCGCACAGTGCGCCGGCGGCGGTGAAGGCGAGCGTCGCGGCGAGCGTGGCGAACAGGCGGCGGGTGGTCGAGTGGGCAACGGGGCGCTGGTTCATGATGTGTCCTCTGTCGAAAGCGTGTGAAGCGTTGGTGTTGGAATGGGTGGCGGCAAGCGGCCCGGCGCGAGTGTACTCAGCGCGCGGCGATCAGCTTGCACGCGTGCGGTGGCAATTGCGCGACCACCGGCAAGCCGGGCGTGAGCCCCGGCGTTTCGCGCGGCGTGGTCGCGGCGGTCAGCGTGAAGCCCGCGCAGTCGATGGTCGCTTCGAGCGAGGCGCCTACGTCGCGAATGAACGTAACGGTGCCGGCGAGCCGGTTCGGGGCGTCGTCGGCGGCTGCCGGCGTGGTCTTCACGCAGATGTCTTCCGGCCGGATCAGCAAACGCAGGCCGGTGCCGGACTCCGGCACGCGCGCGCCCGGCGCGAGCGCGATGCGCCGGCCGCCCGGCAGGCTCACGCCGCCGGCGCCATCGTATGTGACCGGCAGGATATTGCCGAGCCCGATGAAGTCGGCCACGAACTCGCTGACCGGCTCGCGATAGATGTCGAGCGGCTTGCCGACCTGCGCGATGCGGCCTTTTTCCATCACGACGATTTCATCGGCCATCGTCATCGCTTCGCGCTGATCGTGCGTGACCATGATCGTCGTGATGCCGAGGCGCTGTTGCAGCAGGCGGATTTCCACCTGCATCGCCTCGCGCAGCTTGGCGTCGAGCGCGGAGAGCGGCTCGTCGAGCAGCAGCAGTTTCGGCTGCGAGGCGATCGCGCGCGCAATCGCCACGCGCTGGCGCTGGCCGCCCGAGAGTTGCGTAACCGGGCGGTTCGCCATATGCGGCAACTGGATCAGCTCCAGCAGTTCGGCGACGCGGCGCGTCTGCTGATCCTTCCCGGTCTTGCGCAGCTTCAGCGGATACGCGACGTTCTGCGCGACCGTCATGTGCGGAAACAGCGCGAGCGACTGGAACACCATGCCGAAGTCGCGCTGATTGGCCGGCAGCCGCGTGATGTCGCGGCCGGCGAACTGGATGCTGCCCGAGCTCGGCGTTTCGAGGCCCGCGATCATCCGCAGCAGCGTGGTCTTGCCGCAACCGGACGGGCCGAGAAAACACACCAGCTTGCCGTCGGGCACGCTCAGATCGACGTTGTCGACGGCGTGCGCCGCGCCGAAGCGGCGGGTCACGGCCTGCAAGGTCAGATGGGTCATCGGAGGCTCCAGCAAAGTGATGTCGGGCGCGCGTTCACAGTGCGACCCCTTCGTCGCCGATCAGCTTTTCGAGCAGCCAGATCAGCGCGAAGTCGATCGCGACGATGACGACGGCGAAACAGAACACGGTCGGATCGAGCGACGACACCGTGCGGCTGTAGAGCCACACGGGCAGCGTCATCGTATCGATGCCGTACAGGAAGAAGGTCACCGTGAACTCGTTAAACGAGACGATGAACGCGAACAGCATGCCGGCGAGAATGCCGGGGCGCATCAGCGGCAGGATCACGTCGACGAGCGCGCGGCTGGGGCTTGCGCCCATCACGCAGGCGGCCTCTTCGAACTCCGGGCCGATCGACGCGACCGAGGCCGCGCAATTTTTCACGGTGAACGGCAGGGCCAGAATCACGTGCGCGATGATCAGGCGGAACACGCCGAGTTCGACCGGCAGCACGTTGAACACCAGCAGCAGCGACAGCCCGAGCATCACCAGCGGATAGACGAGCGGCAGCGCGACCAGCTGTTCGACCGCGGGCTTGCCGCGAAAGCGGTAGCGGCTTAGCGCGTAGGCGGCCGGCACCGAGACGAGCGTGGCGATCAGCATCGTCGAGAGCGCGACGACGAGGCTCGTGGTCAACGCGGCGCCCATCGACAGCGAGTCGCTCGCATCCGGCGACACGAAGCTGTGCCACGCGGCGCGATACCAGTGCAGGCTGAACGCGTGCGGCGGAAATTCGAGCGTGTCGGCCGCGCTGAACGACATCGTGATCATCGTGAGGATCGGCAGCGCGGCGAGGAACAGCACGAGCGCGGCGAGCAGGGCGGTGGCGCGGCCGAGCTGGCCGGGCATCGTGTCCGGCAGACGCGGCAGGAACGGAAAACGCGGCGAGTGCGCCGGCAAACGCGGAGTGGGCAGCGGCGTGCTCATGCTTGAGACTCCCCTGAGAGACGCTGGGTGCGGCGCACGAGGCGCTGCGACAGCGCCATCACCGCGAGCGTGGCGATCATCAGCACGACACCCGAGGCGGACGCCGCTGGCCAGTTGAGCAACGGCGCGACCTGGTCGTGGACCAGCACGGCGAGCATCGGCACGCGCCGTCCGCCGAGCAGCAGCGGCACGGCGAACGCGCTCGCGTTGTAGGCGAACACCAGCAGCGCACCCGACACGAGGCCGGGCATCGCCAGCGGCAAAAGCACGTGACGCAGCGTTTGCCAGCGCGTCGCGCCGAGCGTCGCGGCGGCTTCCTCATAGGAGATCGAGACCGCGCGCATGGCGCTCGACAGCGGCAGCACAGCAAGCGGAAACGCGGTCTGGATCAGGCCGAGCAACACGCCATGCTCGCGATACAGCCACATCACCGGACGTTCGACGAGGCCGCTCGCGAGCAGCGCGTGATTGAGCAGACCCGCCGGCCCGAGAATGATCAGCCAGCCATAGCCTTGCAGCAGCAGATTGACGAGCAGCGGCAGCAGCACGCCGGCGAGCAGCAGCCGGCGCGCGAGCCGCGACTTCGTGCGCGCCATGGCCAGCGCGACCGGAATCGCCAGCGCGACCGCACAGATCATGCTTTGAAACGCGAGCCGCAATGTGAGCCAGAGCGACTTCATGAAATAGCCGTCGAGCAGGTCCGCGTAATTTTGCAGCGTGAAGCCGCGCCATTCGTGGCCCGGCGTGCCGAAACTCATGCGCAGCACGACCAGCGCGGCCGCGCCGAGCAGCGCGAGAAACAGCAGGATCGGCGTAAGCAGCAGCCACGGCCGCGCCTTCGCCATGGCGGTGGCGGCGGGCTGCTCGGGACCGCTGAAGCCGGCGCCGGGCGTCGGCTCCAAAGCCGGCCCCGATGCCGCCGAAGCACGCCGCGAAAAGCGCGCGAGCATCGCTGTCATGCCGAGAAGATTTCGGTGTAGCGCTTGATCCAGGCGGGCTGCACCACGGCGAGCGCCTTGTCGTCGTGCAGCACGGCTTTCTCGGCGATCTGCTGCGGGCTCGGCACGAACGCGCGGCTCACGGCGGGAATCACCGCCTTCGAATTGACCGGGCCGTTCAGCACGTCAGCGGCCATGCGGCCTTGCACGCCCGCGTCGAGCGAATGATTGATGAACGCGTGGATCAGGTCGCTGTCGCCCGGATGCGATTTCGGAATCACCGTGAACATCAGTTGCGTGGCGAAGCCTTCCTTCATCCCGTAGGTCACGCCCATCTTGTACTCGGGCTTGCGGATCTGGTCGGGGAAAAAGGCCGGCGAATAGATGCCGCCGATGTCGAGCGAGCCGGTGCGGAACAGGTCGGCCACCTGGTTCGGGTTCTCGCCGAGCGTCATCACGCGGTCTTTCAGCAGCATCAGCTTCTTGAAGCCCGGCTCGATGTTCTGCTGCGAGCCGCCGTTCATCTTCGCGGCGATGATCGCGAGGTCCACCGCTTCGGCCCATTCAGGCGGCGGCAGGAAAATGCGGCCGGCGTACTTCGGGTCCCACAGCGCTTCATACGAGGTCGGCGCGGTCTTGACCGTCGCCGTGTTGTAGATCAGCCCGTCCGACCACAACAGATAGCCGACGCCGAAGCCGTTCGCGCCGGTGCGATATTGTGGCGCGACTTCCTTGAGGTTCGGCAGCTTGTCGAGATCGGGCTTCATCAGCAGGCCTGCGTCGCCGAGACCCGCCGCGCCGACGCCGGCGAGCGTGATGACGTCGTAAGTGGGGCGCTCGCCCGCGGCCTTGACTTTGGCGACCATGCCGGAGGTGCCGTCGGCGCGATCGGCAATCACCTTGGCGCCGGTCTTGGCCGTGAAGCTCGCGGCGATGTTGCGCAGCGCGGCCGCGCCGGTGTCGTCCGACCAGGTCAGCAGGCGCAGCGTCTTGCCGCTGAAGTTCTGCTCCTGGGCGCGCAGGTTGACGAACGGCATCGGCAATGTGGACGCGGCCAACGCCGCGCCGATCGTTTTGATGACCTGCCTTCTGGCCCGTTTGATCTCTTGCATGGCGGTCTCCTGTGATGAACGCCTGTTGCTGGTGATAGTCGCTGTGACCGCTGCGGTTTGGAGCGCCGCTTGTTGGCGTTGCCCGTTTGCATTCTTGTCGGCACACGCTGCGTGTCTGATGCGTTGTGTGTCCTGTGTGGATGCACTCTAGGTTTGCCAAAATCCCCCGCCAAACGAAATATGCGCATGGGCGGTATGAGGTAAGCTCATGCGAAGGCGCTTGCGTGATCGTGGTGCGGATATCGGCTCAACCTCTGGCGGAGCCGCGACAGCGGCGCATGCGGGTTAACGTCCATGCTTTGCGCGATGCTCCGACTCGCGCGGAGGTATGAGGAAAGCTCGGTTCTGGTGCGGCCGGTGCGGCGCGTTGCCCCGTGCCGGTGCAGAATGCGCGGTGGATCGCGCGCAGCCGGGGGCGCCATGCATCGAACGCATGCGGGTTTGCCTGCCGGCCTCTCGTGCGGCGAGTGCCGATCGCGTATCCTGTGGGCTTGACGGACACGCCGGCGGCCCGCGCCGCGACGCCCGAGCAATGACTTTTTCTGATTCCGGATATCACGATGCGACGTCTTCCGCCGCTCAACGCGCTGCAGATTTTCGAAACCGTCGCGCGCCACCGCAGTTTCACACGCGCCGCCGACCACCTGTGCCTCACGCAAGGCGCGGTCAGCCGGCAGATCATCGCGCTCGAGGACTACTACAAGTTTCCGCTCTTCAAGCGCCACGCGAAAGGCCTGACGCTGACCGCCGAAGGCGAAATGCTGCTGCCGGCCGTGAAGGAGAGCTTTGCCCGCATCGAGGAGATTTCGCTGCGCCTCACGCGGCAACGCACGGATCTCGCGCTGAAAGTGCCGACCTGCGTGATGCGCTGGATGCTGCCGAAGATCATGCGCTTCCAGGCCGAGTACCCCGATCTGCATGTGCAGATCACCACGACCTGGCAGCACGCGGTCGACTTCCAGAGCGAGCCGTTCGACGCCGCGATCATCTATGCGTCGTCGCCCGGTGCGGACGTGCAGGCGGTGCCGTTGTTCGAGGAGCGTCTGACGCCGGTCTGCGCGCCCGACCTGCTCAAGGACAAGCCGCTCGCGCAGGTGGCGGATCTTGCGCGGCACACGCTGCTGCATCCGACCCGCGATCATCGCGACTGGAAGATGTGGCTCGCCAGGATAGCCGAGACAGAGGCCGCGGATGCCCAGGTGGTCGACGCCGAACACGGCCCGAGTTTCGATACGCTCGACATGGCGACCAACGCCGCCTTGCAGGGCTTCGGGGTTGCGATCAGCGATCTCGCGCTAATCGACGAGGACGTCGCCGCGCGGCGCCTCGTGCGTCCGTTCGAGATGGTGCTCAAGACCGGCTGGCGTTACTACTTCGTTTATCCGGATTCTGTTGCGCATCAGCAGAAGCTGAATCTGTTTCGCGACTGGATCGCCGCGCATTGGGAAGAGTAGGACGGCGGCCCGTCGGCCGCCGCCTGCCTGTCGCTGCCTCAGGGTGCGAACGACAGGAACAGATACGCCGCGAACAGCGACAGGTGCACGGCGCCTTGCAGAATCGTCGTGCGGCCGGTGCTCAGCGTGAGGGTGCCGACCACCAGCGTCAGCGCGAGCAGCACGGTTTCCTTGCCGTTGATGCCGAGCACGAGCGGCTGACCGGTGTACAGAAACACGCCGGCCACAGTCGGAATGGTCAGCCCGATACTCGCCAGCGCCGAGCCGAGCGCGAGATTCAGACTGTTCTGCAAGCGGTCGGCGCGCGCCGCGCGCACGGCGGCAAGCCCTTCGGGCAGCAGCACCAGCGCGGCGATGATGATACCCACCACGGCCGGCGGCGCCCCCGCGTTCTGCACCGCGGTCTCGACGACCGGCGACAGCACCTTCGCCAGCAGCACCACGGCGACGAGGCACACCAGCAGGAGGCCGCCGCTCACCAGCGCGAGGCCGACGCTCGGCGGCGCGGCGTGAACGTCTTCGTCGGGCACGCCGGCGAGGAAATAATCGCGGTGACGCACGGTTTGCACGAACACGAACACGCAATACAGCACCAGCGACGAGATGCCGGCGAACGCCAGTTGCGACGACGACAGGATCGGGCCGACGTTGGTTGTCGTGAAGTTCGGCATGACCAGCGTCAGCACGGACAGCGACGCGAGCACCGCCAGCGCGGCGGCCGCGCCGCGGCTTTGAAAGTCCTGCTCCAGATGGCGGATGCCGCCCACCAGCAGGCAGAGGCCGACGATCCCGTTACACACGATCATCACGGCGGCGAACACCGTGTCGCGCGCCAGACCGGCTTTCTCGGGGCCGGAGGTCAGCATCACCGAAACGATCAGTGCCACCTCGATCACGGTGACGGCCACCGCCAGCACCAGCGTGCCGAACGGCTCGCCGACGCGATGGGCGACCACTTCCGCATGATGGACCGCGGTAAAGACCGCCGCGCACAGCGCCACGCCCACGAGTGCGAGCAGCAGCGCATTGCCCGGCATCGCATACGCGCCGCCGAGCACGATCCACGCGATGAAGGGCGCGGCAATGGTCCAGCGAGGCAAAACGGTCGAGGGCTTGGTCATTCGTGCGTCCTGTCATGCGTGTTCGTGGCTGGGCGATCCACGTCGCCCGGAGCTGGCAAAGCTGGCGAAGCTGGTAAAAGGCTAAACCAATTGATCAACAATGCGCGCTAACGTATTAAATTATAAAGGATAATCTAAACGGACCGGCTGATGTTGTGTCAGACAGCGTCAACCCATTGCAGATGCTCGCCGCATTGCCCAAGGGTCGGGCTGCCAGCGCGCAAACGGGGCTTCTCTCTTGCAGCAGGACTTTGTTACGCAGGACCGCGTAGTGGGGATGTCGCGTGCGCAGCGGCTGCGCTGCAAGACACGGGGCGCCGGGCGAATCGCACCTGCGCGGCACGGACGAATAGGGGTTCGAGCCAGGCGCGGCGCCAATATCATGCGAAGTGATACTGGCGCCCGCTCGTTGCGTTACCGCAGATCGATCTGCTTATTGTCCTTCAGCACGGATCGTCAGCGCGTTCTTCACCGACGTCACGCCAGCCACCGACTTCGCAGCGTTCGTGGCGATGTCGAGTTGCGCTGCTTCCGGCACCGAACCGGCCAGCGTCACGTCGCCGCCGCGCGCGCGCACGGTGATGTTCGAGACGCTCAGGCCTTTCGTCTTGGACAACGCGCTGCGGACCTTGCGTTGCAGCGCGCGATTAGCCTGCTTCGTCTGCTTGGCGGTCGGCGCCGCAGACGCGGGGGACGCGGCATCGGCGGTTTGCGCGTAGGCATTGATGGACGCCAGAACGATCAGCGCGCCGCCGATCACCTTGATTGCCGGAAATGCTTTCATTCAACTTTCTCCTATTGTCATAAGTACGCAGTCCCCGGACGGGGACGATTTGCTACACCAACGAGTGAATCGGAATCAAATCTGAATGGAACCGAACTGCAGGTCCTGCGGAAGCTTTCAATCTGTATGCCGATTTTGCGCGAACCGAAGACAAGCGCGTCCGCGCCAGCAAAAGGCTGTGCAACAGGCCGGAGAGAACGATACAGCAATTAGTGCCATGTTGAAGGAGGGCTATCCCGAAATGAGGCTTTGCTACAACGAATCGGTTGATGGAAACACTTCGATGGCGTTGTATCGCTGATTAGCCAGGCCGTTTTGCGTGTGATCTCGCTATTCTTCTCAAGTGGCGGCGGTTTTATCCCAACCTTTGGGAATAAACCGGGAATCGCGCTTTGTGAACGCTTAAATGCTGTTATGCCGCCTGCTTCAAAATCAGGAATCGAATGCATGCGAAATGAGTTGCTGCCCATCCGGCCATTAACGCGTGACGATCTTCCGGTCGATACGATCGAACTGGCGCGCTTCATGATCGGCAAATATCTCGTCCATGATCTGCCGGAGGGGCGTATCAGCGGACGGATTGTCGAAACGGAGGCCTACCCGGTCGGCGATTCGACCAGCCATGCGTTTATCGGTCGCCGTCCGCATAACGGCGCGATGTTCCTCGCGCCCGGCCACGCCTATGTGCGTCTGACCTACGGTCTGTCGTACATGCTCAACATGTCGGCGGAAGAGCCCGAGGTCGGCGCCGGCATCCTGTTTCGCGCGATCGAACCGCTCGAAGGCCTGCCGCAGATGGAAGCGCGGCGTCCCGGCGTGCCGCTACGCGATCTCGCGCGTGGCCCCGGCCGGCTCACGATGGCGCTCGGCATCGGCCGGTCGTTCGACGGCCGCGACCTGTGTACGGGAAGTGGTCTGTGGATCGGCGTGATAGAGACAGTGGAGACACCTATCGGCGTGACGACGCGCATCGGCTTGTCACGCGAGATGCATCGGCCGCTGCGATTTTTCGAACCCGGCAGTGCGTTCGTCAGTGGCCCGAGAAAGCTGCTTCTGATGCCACATTCCGGTGCATGAAAGGCACGCGTCAATTCGACTGATGGCGCGGCGCGTCGTGGCAAAAACTGCTCAGATCAGACGTTATTTTGAAAACGTCAAACACCTCGCTTAAGGCCCGGACAATTATTACCGTAACGCGGGAATGTAAATCGCATCGTCCTGCAATTTTCGGCGCTCTTTTGCGAATCCAGCAATTATGTATCTCTAAATTAAGGGTTTTCCCTCGACGATCTGGTGACTAGACTGAAATCACTCGCTTCTCACATGGTGTGGCAAGCGATGCAATTAAAACAAGTCTGGAGGTAGTCATCATGAAATCGCTTATCAAGGCAGTCGCCATTGCAGCCGTTCTTGCCGCCCCGGTCGTTTCGTTCGCTCAATCGAGTCAGGAACCCGTGACCCGCGCGGATGTTCGCAACGAATTGATTCAGTTGGAGCGCGCAGGCTACAACCCCGCGACCACCAACGACACAAACTATCCGGCCAACATTCAGGCTGCCGAACGCCGTGTACAGGCTGAGAACCCGGCCGTCGCGCAGACCCAGCCGGTCGCCGACACGAGCGGTTACGGTGCACCGATGAGCGGTTCGTCGCAAGCGGGCGGCGTGCTCCAGCCGACGACCGGACCGAAGTCGGTGTATTTCGGCAACTAAGGTCAAGTAGCCGCGTTGAAGGGCCGGCCGCCATGGCCGGCCGATAGCGGGGCGAAGCGGGGCAGGTGCAATCGCAGCCGCCCCGCTGCCGTGGCCAGGCCGTTTGGCGTCGCAGCGGCGTGCGTCCTGTCGAGGTTCATGGGCCGCACACCATCGCGAAGTGATTCAGTTGCCGCGCGATTCACCTTTGCCGCGCTGCGCGCACCCATCGGCATGGAAGCGCGCGTGGTGCGTTTCCCCGTTCAAAGAACCTCCGCTGCCGCAAGGTAGCTTCGCCCAACCGTTGCAACGATTGGGCTTTTTTTGCGTTGTTTTACGCAACAGGAAGCGCGCTCGGAGCGTCGCGGCATTCAGCATGCCGCATGCATCAGGGCCGTTCGCCGTGAATATAGAACTCGAGCTGCTGAATGGTGAATTGCTGCTCGGCGATGATGTTCTTCACCAGGTCGCCGATCGACACCATGCCGACCAGCCGGTCATTCTCGATCACCGGCAGGTGGCGCATGCGGCGCTCGGTCATCAAGGCCATGCAGTCTTCCGTGGTCTGGTCGGGACGCACGAAGCGCACTGCCTTGCTCATGATGTCGCGCACCGGCGTGGCCTTCGACGAACGATCCATCAGCACCACTTTGCGCGCGTAGTCGCGCTCCGTGATGATGCCGGCGATGCTGTCGCCGTCCGTCACGACCAGTGCGCCGATGCTTTTTTCGGCCATCAACCGGATCGCCTCGTAGACGGAATCGTCGACGCCGATCGTGATGACACCGGTGTTGTTCGGTTTCGTTTTAAGAAGCTGGGCAACGCTTGTCATGGAGCGGCTCCGTTTCGCAGTGCAGCGCGCCGGTGCGGCGCGCTGTCGTGAGGGACAGGCCATTCCAGTATAGGCGCGACGCGGCGGCGCGGTACTCCGGGAATACCTGGGGCGCGTCGCGCGTTCAATTCGGGTAGCGTCGGCGCAGTCCGTGTTTGGCCGCGCGCCTTGCACCGCGCACGGACATCCGGGTGCGCCGTGCGGATTAGCGGTAAACTCCCAGTCCAACCCTTATCCCCGGTTTGATCGGGTTCATGTCAGCAATACTGTCCAACGCCATGCTCACGTCTCACGATCCATCGCCCGCAGCAGACGGCGCCATCAACGGCGAGTGCGTCGTTCTCGACGCCACCGCCACGCTTCCCACGCGCTACGGCACGTTCACCTCGTACGTGTTTCGCGTGTGCGAAAGCGGCGCCGAACATCTCGCGCTCGTGATGGGCGATGTCGCCAATCAGTCGTCCGTGTTGACGCGCCTGCATTCCGAGTGCCTCACGGGCGACGTGCTCGGCTCGTATCGTTGTGATTGCGGCGAGCAACTCGACCTCGCGCTGCGCTACATCGCGGCCGAAGGCTGCGGCGTGCTGCTGTATCTGCGCGGGCATGAAGGGCGGGGTATTGGCCTGTCGAACAAGATTCGCGCGTATGCGTTGCAGGAGCAGGGGCGCGACACCGTCGAGGCCAATCTCGACCTCGGCTTGCCGGACGATTCGCGCGAATACGATTCGGCCGCGGGCATTCTGCGCACGCTGAAAGTCACGTCGGTGCGCTTGATGAGCAACAATCCGGAGAAGTTCGACACGCTGTCGAAGCACGGCATTCCGGTGTGCGAGCGGGTCGCGTTGGCGATTCCGATGCGCGAGGAAAACGAGCGTTATATCCGTACGAAGCAGCTCAAGTTCGGGCATTACTTCGACGAGAATGAATAAGTGAAGGATGGTTGGCGGTTGTCTTAGGACGCTGGCCGCCGGTGTTGTAGCAGCGGATTCGTCGGGATGTTGCGTGGGTCAGATGCAATGCATTGGAGTGCGTGCCGCCGGCCGTGCGTAGCGTTTGCATTTGCGTGTGCATCGCCTGATGCAATAAGGAGCGGCACCACGCGTATCGCGCCGCCGCGCTTCAGAACAGAGCGAAATCGTCATTGCTATCGGGAATCGCGTTGAGCAGGTCTCGCAACGCGCGCCCGCCAATCCATCCGGCAAGCGTCGTCGCTATCGTCAGCCAGGGGGGTGCGGCTGGGCTCACTCGCGTCGATGAAGTGCGGCAGGCCGCCGCCTCATGCGATGCGTCGCGCAGTGATGCGCGCAGCAAAGGGCAGTTTTGCATGCTGTCTCTCCTTCAGTGGCGGTGACCGCTCAGCGCGCCGCCGCCGCGCTCGCGCCCGGCAGCAGCGCCGCCAACACCTGAGCGAGCGGCGTCGCGCCAAAGCGCCGCTCGCTGACCTCCGCTTCGACATCGATGCGGCCCGCGTTGTGCGCGTCGTACAGATCGGTGATCAGGCGCGCGTGATGATCGCCGAGCCCGGCGTGCCGCAGCACCGTGGCCCATTCGCCACGTGGCACTTCCTGCGCGACAACCGGCCGGCCCGACACTTCAGCAAGCGTGCGCGCCACGTCCAGCGCGCTGACGCGCCGATCGCCTTCAACATTCACGACACGCGGAGATGTTTGCGGAGCGGAAGTATCGAGCAGCAGTTCGGCGGCGAGCACACCCACATCCTCTGCGGCGACAGTCGGAAACAGCTTGTCCAGTGGATGATGCAAGCTCGGCAGCACGCCGTTGGCGAGCGCCATCGGCAACATGCGGGCCCAGTTGTGCATGTGCTCGGCGGCACGTAGAAACGTCAGTTGCGCGTCGATGGTGCGCAGTTGCGTTTCGAGGTAATGGAACAGTGTCGTGATGCCCGTGCGGTCGGGATGTTCCGCGCCGTAGTCGGAAAGCGCGAGCACGCGCGGCGGCGCAGCGGCCCGCACGGCGGCGACACTTGCATCGATCATCTTCCGCATCGCCGCCGCAGGATCGGCATGCGCTCGAGGCAGGGGACATAGCATCTGCACGGCATGCGCACCCTCGATCGCACGCGCCACCGACACGGCGTCGTTCAGATCGGCGACGGCGATCTCGCAGCCGATCGCCGCGAGCGGCCCGCCTTGTTCTTCGTGACGAACCACTGCGCGCACTTCGCGGCCCGCGCGACGCAAGGCCGCCGCACTCATCCAGCCCACGTGGCCGGCTGCTCCAAAAATCACGAACACGTCGCACTCCCTGAAAGATCGATCGGTATGCGGTGATCTTAGGGACGCGGCACCCGGCCTGCGCGCAGGCAAGGATGGATCCGCGCAGATTCGGATGATTGTTTTTTCCAGAAGCACGGCGCGCAACGCCTATCGAATTTCGTAGCGCGGGGCGAGACCACGAAAAACGCAGCACAATGCACGTTCGTTGTGCCGCTATCCACGAGGGACGCCATGAACGCTGTGACACCGATACCGCAACTTCGACCCCACAGTGGCTCCCGCATCGCCTTGCGCTCCAGCAAGACCCTCGGCTGGCAGGGCTTCGGCGCGGAACTGCTCAACGTGTCGGCCGGCCTGCACCGCATACCGGCGTTCAAACATCATCGGGTGGGCGTGCATGTCGGCGCACCGGTGAGGGCGCGCTGCCTGTGCAACGAACGCCGTCACGTGCGAATTCAGGCACACGGTGACGCGGATGTGATTCCGGCAGGGCTCGACGGGCAATGGAGCGACGACGCCGCCTGCACGATTTTCAGCGTGTGGATCGGCGAAGAGTTTGCGCAGCGAACCGTCGAACAACTGGCGTTGAAGCCGGGCAGCGCACAACTGCGTCCACAGTTCCAGATGCGCGACCCGCGTTTCCAGCATCTCGCATGGGCGTTACGCGCGGAGCTCGAAGCAGACGACGCTTCCGATCCGCTTTACGCCGAGAGCCTGTGCACCGCGATGGTAGTGCGTCTGATCGGCGGCGCGCCGACGCTCGACGACAGGCGGCGCACGCTCGCGCCGGGGACGGCCGCACGCGTGATCGAGTTTATCGACGCGCACCTGGACCAGCGTCTCACGCTGAGCGAACTGGCCGCGCTGGCTGATCTGAGTGTGCCGCATTTCAAGGTGCTGTTCCGCGAAACGCTTGGCATGCCGGTGCATCGGTACGTGGTGCAGCGGCGGGTGGAGCGCGCGAAAACGCTACTGCTTCAGGGCAAGCTCAACGCGAGTCAGATCGCGCTGGACACGGGCTTCGCGCATCAGAGTCATATGGCGCATTGGATGGGGCGCCTGCTCGGCGTCACACCGCGCGAACTGCTGTTCGCATCGCGCGACCGGACGACGTGACGCGCGCCGCGTCGTCCGAACGTGGCGGCGGACAGGCAGACTAACGACAGGCCAGCAGCACGGCACGCCGGGCTCAACGGGCTCAACCTGGCTCAACGGGCTCAACGGGCTCAACCTGGCTCAACGGGCTCAACGGGCTCAACCTGGCTCAACGGGCTCAACGGGCTCAACGGGCTCAACGGGCTCAACCGGGCGCCGCCCCCGTCAACTGCGAGTACACGTCGTGCGAGAGCTGCAACAACTGCTTGCGATCGATCCCGCCCGACACCGCGTAGCCAAAATCGCCGTCGACCCAGTAAAACACGTTCACCGGCCCGGACTGATACAACTGGAACGCGGTGGTGTTCGAGTTCACCTTGCGATGCGAGATGCACAGCGTGACGCGCTCACCGTTCGGTCCGCGATACATGAATTGCGCGGTGGGCCCATCGGCGCCGGGCAACAGGCGGCCGCCCGACAGGTTGAAGCCGCTCTTCGACAGCACCGGCGGATGCACGTTGGTGCCGAGCCGGTCGGCGAGCCACTGCACGAAATCCTGTTCGTGATCGGCGCTCATTTCGCTCGGCCGGTCGATCGCCGGCATGTAGACCACGTGCGCGAGCGCCGCTTGCCGCGCGAACATTTCGGTGCTGTCCGCGCTCACCGGACGCGTGTCCGAGCGACCCATCGCCACCGGCCCGACGACGTCCTGCCCCATGTGCGTGCCGAAGCCGATGCCGATTCCCAACACCAGCGCCGCCGCCATGCCGGCGAACTGCGGCCAGTTGGCGGCAATGCGCGAGCGGCGCGGCGCGCTCGCTTGCAGGCGCTTCGGCACGGGCTCGCTGAGTACGCGGTCATAGCGCTCATGGAACATGTTGTTCAGCGAAAAATAATCGCTGACGCGCGCGGTCAGCTCGGGGTTCTGTTCGAGCGCGCGCTCCACGTCGGCACGGCGTTCGTCGGACAGCGTGCCGTCCACGTACGCGTGCAGGTCTTCTTCGCCAATCGGCATCTGTTGGTCGCTCATCGCACCACCTGTAATTTCGCACCGGGCTGCGCGCCCGCCATCAATGCCCGAAGCCGCTCGCGTCCGCGTGACAGCCGCGACATCACCGTGCCGATCGGGATGTTCAGCGCGAGCGCGACGTCGGCATAGCTCATTTCCTCCAGACCGACCAGCAGCACGACTTCGCGCTGCTCCATCGGCAGACGCTGCAATGCGTAGTCGAGGTCGCGCATTTCCAGCGAACGGGTCTGCTCGGACGGCACCGCGAATTCGCTTTCGGCGACGCTGTCGTCATCGACGGCCACGTGCACGGCGCGCGCCGACGCCTTGCGCGCCTGATTGGCGAACACGTTGTGCATGATCGTGAAGAGCCACGCGCGCAGGTCGGTGCCGGGCTGGAACATGCCGGTGCGGCCGAGCGCGCGTTCGAGCGTGTCCTGCACGAGGTCGTCGGCGAGATCGCGATTGTTGATCAGCGCTCGCGCATAGCGTCGCAAGCGCGGCACATGCTCCATCAACTCGTCACGCACATCCATTTTTGATCCCGATGGTGGGTCCGATCGCGGTTCCGGTGAAGGGGCTTCGATCGGGCATAGGGCCGGCGGCTGTCGCGTGGACTGCCAGGCGCATTCGAATGGCAAACACGGGTGAGTGCATTTTATTCCCCTACAGTGCCCGAAAGTCGTGGCGCGCCGCCGGAATCATCGCGCGGTCATCACGTCGGCGGCGCGCATCAGTCCGTGGGTGCGGGCGTCGCCCGCCACCACGAAGCGCTGGCGCTGCGCGGTCCAGCTCAGCAGCCGGATCTCGCCGATGCGGCGCGCGGACCACTGCGGCTGCGCCGGTGCGAGCAGCGCGAGCGTCGATACCACCACCACCGGCTGGTTGTCGCCGTTCAGATAGATGAACTCGCTGGCGCGCTGCAATGGGCCAAGCGAGAGCACGCGCTGCCCGACCAGCCGCAGGCCGATCGCGCCGAGGTCGGGCGCGGCCGGGTCCGCGCGGGTCGGCGACGCCGCGGAAAACGGCGTCGCCGCCGTTTCGGCCAGGGCCATCACCGCGGCGTTGTCGAGCGACTGGGCGGATACCTGGGTCGCAGCGAGCCAGCCGCTCGCGGCCGCCAGCGTCAGCGCGAACGCCACCAGTGCGTCGACCAGTTTGCGCCGGCGTCCCGCAGGGTTCACGCGCCCGAACGCGCGGCGCGATCCGTCGGCCGGGCGCGGCGCGGGCTCGTCGGGGGTGGGGAAGGTCTGCTGGATCTGCGCGTTCAGCCGGCCGTAAAACGCCACCCGCCGCGCTTCCGCCGGGTCTTTGCCGAGATAGTCGCGCAGGGAGGCCGCGCGCTCCGGCGTCAGGGTGCCGTCGGCGTAGGCCTGGATGTCGGCTTCGGAAAGCGGCGAGTCGGGAGGGACGTCGGTGGAGGTCATGGTGTCGGTGGTGGTCGGAGTGCTGCTAACGAGGGCGAACACGCGCAGGCGTGGGTTTATTCCACGCAAGCATGCCGTGTGTCATTTTTCGATGCCGTGGCGCCCGCGATGAGCGAACGGTGCGACGTCCTTTGCGCTTTCCTGCGACCGCCGGATCGCGACTCAACGCGCGTGCAAACCCCGATGCGCAGGCTTTTATTCCCCTTTCCAGATATGTTTTTCTCGCGCTGTCGATGCAGGAATAAAAGCCGCCACGCCGTGGTTCTCCCTGATGCGAACCCGCACAACACTCATTGGAGTCCATCATGAAGAAGCTCGCATTTGCCGCCTTGTCCGTCGTCGTTCTCGCTGCTTCGTCGAGCGCTTTTGCGCAAGGCAAGACACGCGCCGAGGTGTACCAGGAATTGATCGAGGCGCAGCAGAATGGCCTCGACTACATCACCGACGCATCGTATCCGGACGTCAATCCGATCTTTGCGCAACAGGTTCAGCAGCGCAAGGAAGCGCTCGCCGCGAAAGCGGCGGCGGCCAGCAGCGTGGCAAGCGGTGGCGGCGCGTCGGCAGGCAGCGCCAATTGACGTATCGGCAGCCGGCGCGCGGCTGGAACGGGCGCGCCGGTGTCGAGCGGAATAGATCGCCGCTGCGCGTGTTAGCCGGTAGGTGCATCTATCCGACAAGGAGTCCTCGTGACACAACCTCCCGTTCCCCACTCCGGGCCTGGCTGCGTGCCATGCCGGCTCGCCGCGATCGGCGCGGTCGTGCTGGCGCTGGCCGGCGGCTTCGCCTACACGGCCGGCTGGCTCACGCCGGCACGTTTGACCGCGGCGCGCGTCATCAATACGTTCGAAATGGTGGCCGGGCAGCCGCATCCGGGCTACCGGCGCAATCATGCGAAGGGCCTGTGCGTCGAAGGGTATTTCGACAGCAACGGCAACGGCGCGGCGCTGTCGCGCGCAGCCGTGTTCGCGCCGGGGCGCACGCCGGTCACAGGACGCTTCGCGGTGCCAGGCGGCAACCCGTCCGCGCCCGACACCAGTTCGCCCGTGCGCAGCCTCGCGTTGGAGTTCCAGTTGACGAATGGCGAGCAATGGCGCACCGGCATGAATTCGACGCCCGTTTTCGCGGTGCATACGCCCGCGCAGTTCTATCAGCAGCTGCTCGCCGCGCGGCCCGACCCGGCGACCGGCAAACCGGACCCGGCGAAACTCAAGGCGTTCTACGCGGCCAATCCCGAGACCGCGCCGTTCCAGAACTGGGTGAAGGCGCATCCGCCTTCGTCGAGCCTCGCGAATGCGGCGTACTACGGTATCAACGCATTCCGCTTCACCGACGGTTCCAGCACGACGCGCGCCGTGCGCTGGGCGATGGTGCCCGAGACGCCGTACGCGCCGATCACAGATGCGCAAAAGGCCGCGAAGAATTTCCTCCAGGCCGATCTCGATGAGCGTCTTGAGAACGGGCCGCTGCGCTGGCATCTGATCCTGAGCGTCGCACAGCCGGGTGACCCCACCGACGACGCCACGCTGCAATGGCCCGACGATCGGCAGCAGGTCGATGCGGGCACACTGGTGCTCGAGCGTGCCAGCTCGCAGGAAGACGGCGCGTGCCGCGACATCAATTTCGATCCGACGATCCTGCCGGCAGGCATCGCGCCATCGGACGATCCGTTGCTCGCCACGCGCTCGGCCGCGTACGCGCTGTCGTACCAGCGGCGCACGCGTGAAGAGACGTTGCATCCCGCCGTTCATCAAACCCAGACCCACGGAGATCGCTCATGAGCCCGACGCCTACCCATTTCAGTCCGCTCGCACGGCTGCTGCATTGGACGATGGCGCCGCTGATCGTCGCGATGCTGTTCATCGGCGTGGGGATGGTGGCGAGCGTCTCGCGCGCGCACAACACGCTGATCGCCATTCACAAGCCGCTCGGCATTGCGTTGCTGCTGCTGGTGGTGCTGCGCGTGGGCGTGCGTCTCACTCGCGGCAGCCCGCCGCTGCCCGCCGACATGGCGATGCCGCAGCGTGTCGCGGCCAAGGCCTCGCATCTCGTGCTGTATGCGCTGATGGCGGCGATGCCGTTGATCGGCTGGGCGATGCTGTCCGCGGCGGGGTATCCGGTCACGCTATACGGACCGCTGCATTTGCCGCCGATCGCGCCACATAACGTCGAGTTGTTCGCGGTGCTGCGTGCGTTGCATACGTGGCTGGCGTTCGCGCTGTTTGCGACTGTGTTGCTGCATCTGGCCGCTGCGCTGTTTCATGGGTTGATTCGGCGGGATGGGGTGTTTTCGAGTATGGCGCGTGGGGGGCGATAGTGGTTTGTGGCAGGGGCTTGCGGATGCGTGGGGCCGGGCTGCTGGAAGATGGCGGGTGATATGGGGCGCGCCGGGTATGGCGCTCTGAGATACGGCCTTCGCTACGCGTTGCGGGTTGGCTCGCCGGGCAATTCCGGCGTGCCCCGGGCGATGGCCTGATGCTCCGCACCTCCGAGGTCCCGGGCGGGAAGCCGGAACCCGGAATCTGAACGCCTCTTGTCCGAAGCCTTGAGCCCGAAGCCCGAAGCCCGAAGCCCGAAGCCCGAAGCCCGAAGCCCGAAGCCCGAAGCCCGAAGCCCTCAGCCCTCAGCCCGCAGCCCTCAGCCCTCAGCCCTCAGCCCCCAGCCCCCAGCCCCAACTCCGCCCCCACAGCCAATCCCCTCCAACGCGTAAAATGGCCGGCTATCACAGGCAATCGCAGCCGCACGGAACATCGCCGACACCCGCATGGACGCACCCTCCGGCGAGCCTCACGATCCACGGGCGATTGCCTCGGCCGGCTTGAATAGGAATGGACGCTGATGTCGTCAGTTTTCTTTGATCGGGAACGGATTGCGGAATGGCTCGGTGATCGGACCGTGGCCAAAGCGCGCTCGGTGGGCCTGGTCTCACATGTGCAGTGGCAGGGCGCCACGCTCAGCGGCGACGTCCAGGGCACGCAGCCGCTGCCGTACCGAACGCGGGTGCGATTTCGCACCGATGGCGGTTCGCCGTGGGCGCAAAGCGACTGCACCTGCCCCGTCGGCCGCGACTGCAAGCACGTCGCCGCGCTGCTGCTCGCCGAACTCGAGTATCACGACGAGATGGATCACATCATCGACGTCGAGCCGAATGAAAGGCCGAACGAAGGGGCGGACGACGGCGAGCCGCCACACAGCCAGTCGCAGGAGTCGCTCCCGAACCTCGCCCGGCCAGCCGGCGTGCGCCCCGAACTGGTGAGCTGGCTCGAGCGTTTCCGCGCCCGCGCCGAAGCGGCCGACGCGATCACGCAAAAAGCGGGCGCCGCGCCCACCCAGACGCTCGCGTACCGGCTGAACTGGTCGAAATTCCATATGCGCCACGAGGTCGTGCTGTACCGCGCGCGCTGCAATCCGGACGGCATGGTTGTCGAAGTCGACGAACCTTGGGACAACGTGGAAGCCGCGCTGCTCAAGCAACCGAAATTCGTCTCCGACGAAGACCTGTCGATCCTGCGCGGCCTCTGGCTCGGCCGCTCGCGCGAGGATTTCGGCCAGTTCATCCTGCGCGGCACGAACGGCGCGGAGATGCTGCAGAAGCTGATCGCGACGGGACGCCTGTTCTTCGACTTCGAAGCGGCGCCGGGCAGCGCGGGACCGGTGCCGCTGTCGCGTGCCGCCGACCGCCCCGGCCGGATCGAATGGGAGCCGCTCGCCGACCAGCGTCTGCGGCCCGTGCTGCGCACCGAACCGCGCGCGTCGATGGTCCTGCCGACCGAGCCGGTCTGGTACGTGGACGGCGTCGCCAACGAAGCGGGTATCGTGCAGTCGTCGCTGCCGTTCCAGCAGTTGCCCGACTACCTCGCGATGCCGCCGATCTCGCTGGCCGAAGCGCCGCTCGTCGCATCGGTGCTGCGCGAGATCGCGCCCGGCTTGCCGCTGCCGCCCGCCCATGACGCGTCCGCGATCCGGGTGATCGACGTCGAGCCCGTGCCGGTGCTCACGCTCAACAGCCACGTGCTGCCGTCCGCGACGAAGGGCGAGCAGCGCAAACCCCAGGCGGTCGAACTGGCCGGCGTGAGCTTCGACTACGACGGCGTGAGCATCAACGTCGACAGCAGCGTCACACTGGTGCCGATGCCGGGCGGCGATGTGATCCATATTCGCCGGCGCTACGAGGCCGAGAAAAAGCGTCTGCTCGAACTGCGCAAGACCGGCCTGCAGAAAGTCCCGACCAGCCGGGTCTACGCGTCGCGGCTGTTGCCCGACACGATGCTCGGCCTGTCCGACGCCGACGCGTGGTCCGCCTTCGTCAACGACGCCGTGCCGGAACTCGTGCGGCAAGGCTGGCGCGTGACGATGGCGCCGGCGTTCCGCTACAACGTGATCGAGATCGATGCGATCGACGGCACTGCGCATCAGGCCGGCGACGGCTGGTTCGATCTGGAGATGGGCATCCGCATCGGCGAGCGCAACGTGCGGCTCGAACCGCTGCTCGCCGATCTGTTCCGGCGCGACCGGCGCTGGTTGAACGGCGGGCTCGACAGCATCGCCGACCATGAGCCGATCGAACTGAAGACGGAAGAAAACAAGCGGCTGCGCCTGCGCGCCGATCGTCTGAAGCCGGTGGTGCGGGTGCTCGTCGATCTGTTCGATTCGCTCGGTGGCACGCTGGCCGAAGGCGCGCCGCTGCGCGTGCCGTCGGTCGACGCCGGCCGCCTGGAGGCGTTGAACGACACCGGCCGCTGGCAATTCCGCGGCGACGATTCGATCCGTCAGCTCGCGCGGCGTCTGCAAGCCGGCCCAGGCCTGCGCGAAGTGCCGGTACCGCGCGGTCTGAAGGCGGAGCTGCGCACATATCAGCAGCAAGGCCTTAACTGGATGCAGTTTCTGCGCGAACAGGATCTGGCCGGCGTGCTCGCCGACGACATGGGGCTCGGCAAGACCGTGCAGACGCTCGCGCACATTCTTGCGGAGAAGGAAGCGGGGCGTCTGAGCCGCCCCGCGCTGATCGTCGTGCCGACCACGCTCGTGCATAACTGGCGCGAGGAAGCGCGGCGCTTCGCTCCCGGGTTGAAGGTGCTGGTGTTGAACGGCCCGCAGCGCAAGGAGCGCTTCGAGCAGATCGGCGAACACGAACTGATCCTGACGACCTACGCGTTGCTATGGCGCGATCAGAAGGTGCTGGCCGAACACGAGTATCACCTGCTGATTCTCGACGAGGCGCAATACGTGAAGAACGCGACCACCAAAGCCGCGCAGGCGATTCGCGGTTTGCGCGCCCGGCATCGGCTGTGCCTGACGGGCACGCCGCTGGAGAATCATCTCGGCGAGTTGTGGTCGCAGTTCGATTTTTTGCTGCCGGGGTTCCTCGGCACTCAGAAAGACTTCACGCGGCGCTGGCGCAATCCGATCGAGAAGAACGGCGACGGTGTGCGGCGCGCGCTGCTGGCGCGCCGCATCCGGCCGTTCATGCTGCGCCGCCGCAAGGACGAGGTCGCGAAGGAACTGCCGGCCAAGACCACCATCGTGTGTTCGGTCGATCTGGAGGGCGCGCAGCGCGATCTCTACGAAACGGTGCGCACGGCGATGCAGGAGAAAGTGCGCGCGGCGGTCAGCGCACAGGGGCTCGCGCGCAGTCACATCATCGTGCTGGATGCGTTGCTGAAGCTGCGTCAGGTCTGTTGCGATCCGCGGCTCGTCAGGATGTTGCGGGCAAATGGTGCGGCGCAGCAGGGGGACGATTCGGCGGCTGGAAATTCCGCCAGGCCGGACAGGGAGAAAGTCGAGAAGGTTGAAAAGGGCGCGCGCGCCGTGCGCTCGGCCAAGCTCGATTTGCTGCTGTCGATGTTGCCGGAGCTGATCGAGGAAGGGCGTCGCGTGCTGCTGTTTTCGCAGTTCACCGGCATGTTGTCGCTGATCGCCGCGGCGCTCGACGAAGCCGCGATTCCCTATGTGCTCCTGACCGGCGATACGGCCGATCGCATCACACCCGTCGAACGGTTCCAGCAGGGTGAGGTGCCGCTGTTCCTGATCAGCCTCAAGGCGGGCGGCGTCGGCCTGAACCTCACGGCCGCCGACACGGTGATCCACTACGACCCGTGGTGGAATCCGGCCGCCGAGAACCAGGCGACCGACCGCGCGCATCGGCTCGGGCAGGACAAGCCGGTGTTCGTCTACAAGCTGATTGCCGCGGGCAGCATCGAGGAAAAGATCGTCGAGTTGCAGGAGCAGAAGGCGGGGCTCGCCGACAGCATCCTGTCAGAAGACGCGGCGGGCGCCGCCAAGTTTTCGGACGACGACCTCGACGCGCTGTTCGCGCCAATGCCGGAGATCGAAGGCGGGAGGTGATTGTCGTTGGACGCCTGGGTGTGCTGGAGTGGCACTGTCGCGCGATACATCGCAAAAGCGGGCAAGTGAGGGCCCTGATCCCGGGCGCGTGATCTGTTCTGTGCGGCGTCGGCCTCGATCGGCAGGCGCCGCCTTTTTTGCGCACCCACGCCGCTTCAACCTCAACGCCGGGTTTTATTGGACCGCATTGCTATCTCAATAAAACTGGGCGTAGTCGCCATAGTCGCCGAATGCGATCTTTTATGAGATAAAGCTGCACTCGCCGACAACGACGGCCGGATACCCGCAATCAATCCGTTCCCACTTGCCTTTTGTCGCAATTTAACAATGTTTAAACGATTTATTTTGAGATCATTCTTATACTCGCTCGAAAATTGTTAAATCAGTGAGCGACGAGTACGGTGCGATCTGAAATGACAGGCCGACGGGTCCCATCGGTGCACGAGCGAAACCAGCCGAAGCGAGCGCCGATTGGCGCCGGACGAGATCCACAGTCGGCGGATCCAGAGAGACTTCAAGAAAACGTGCGAAAGCGGCGCTCAATCCGAAGCCGTGACGGATAGTTGCTGAGCCGCGTCCGAAAAAAGCATGGGGGTTTTCGATTATGATGATTTGCTCTGAATAATCTGTAGGATAAAGGCGGTCGATATAAGCGTTGTTTCGGAACATGCCGAGACAACGCTGAAAACGGGGGCGAGGAAGGGCCACTAGTCAAAAAGGTGCGGCTAGAGCTTGAATGGGAAGCCGGATCGTCGGTGCGAGCACCGCCATCCCGGTCATCTGCCGGCTAGCCGGCACCGGTTACGAAGAACGACATCGCGTTGTGGGGTTTTATGAGAATTGCAGTTCTGGATGACGATTCGGCCCAGGCCGATCTGGTTTGCCAAACGCTGTCGGCGGCGGGCCATATCTGTCACGCATATGGCGCGGGGCGCGAGCTGGTGCGGCAGTTGCGCCGTCAGACTTTCGATCTGCTCGTGCTCGACTGGAACGTCCCTGACATGTCGGGCGAAGAGGTGCTGCGCTGGGTGCGCGAAAGCCTCTCCGAGCGCCTGCCGATTCTGTTCATGACCAGCCGCGGCCGCGAGACCGATATCACGTCGATCCTGAACACCGGGGCCGACGACTATCTCGTCAAGCCCGTATCGGCCGCCGTATTGCTGGCGCGGGTCGGCTCGCTGCTGCGCCGCGCCTACTATCTGAAGCCGCCGGCGGCGAAAGAAGTGTTCGGCGAATTCGAATTCGATCTGGGCGCGAAGCATGTGGTGGTGCGGGGCACGCCGGTCGCCGTCACGCAGAAGGAATTTGAACTGGCGCTGCTGCTGTTCCAGCACCTGAGCCGGCCGCTGTCGCGCGCTCACATTCTCGATGTGATCTGGAAGCAGGCCACCGACATCCCTTCGCGCACGATGGATACCCACGTGTCGATGCTGCGCAGCAAGCTCGGGCTGCGGCCGGAGAGCGGCTATCGCCTCACGCCGATCTACGGTTATGGCTACCGGCTCGAACGAATCGAGACCAACGAGCCGCCGGCCGCCGCGGACGAAACGCCGGAAGCGGGGCAGGCGTGACGTTTTCCCTGACTATGACGGTACGCTGCAGCGTAGCCGTGCCCGGCCGTCGTGCCGCCGGCTGGCTGGCGATGGCCGGGCTGATTGCAATGAGCTGGTGCGGGACGGTATCGGCCGAGTCGGCGGTATCCCGCGCGCTCAGACCCCGCGCCAAAGCCACGGCGCCGACCTATGTCCGGTACACGACGCGCGAAGGCGACTCGCTGTACGACATCGCCAACAGTTATCTGGACGGCACCGCCGACTGGGCCACGCTGAGCCGTCTGAACCACGTGCCTGCGCCACGCCGCATGCCCGCCGGCATCGTGTTGCGCCTGCCCGCCGACCGCCTCAAGCAGGATTGGGAAACGGCCCACGTGGTGGCGACCAGCGGTCCGGCCGAGCGCGCTTTCGGCAAGAACCCTTATGCGCCGCTCACGCCGGACGCGACGCTGGTCGAAGGCGACCGCATCCGTACCGGGCCAAACGGCTTCGTCACATTGGAGTTGCCGGACGGCTCGTTCATCACGGTCGCGCAGGATGGCGAACTCGACATCGGCAAGCTCCGGCGCACCAGGCTCACCGGCGCGGGCGACCGCGTCTTCGAACTGCATCACGGCGAGGTCGAGAGCCAGGTCACGCATGCGACCAGGCCGGACGACCGCTTCCAGATCCGTTCGCCGTCGGTGGTGGCGGGCGTGCGCGGGACGCGATTCAAGGTGAACTATAGCGGCGACGCGCAGACGACCATGGTGGAGGTGTTAGACGGTGCGGTCGGCGTCGATCCGGCCACGCAGAACGGCCGGGACGCCGCACCGCCGCCCGGCGCGGCGCTGCAGGCGTCCGAGCAGCTCGTGAAGGCGCGCTTCGGCAACGTCACGCGCTCGGGCGGCGCGGTCGGCGGTCCGGTCGAACTGCTGCCGGCGCCGGCGCTGGTCCAGCCGGCCCGAGTGCAGGACGGCAAGACGGTCGCGTTCGATCTCGTTGCGGCCGACCACGCCGTCGGCTACCGCGTGCAGATCGCGCGCGACGCTGACCAACTCGACCTGATCCGCGACCTGCGCGTGAGCGCGCCGCATGCGGACTTCGGCGATCTGCCCGACGGCACGTATTTCGTGCGGATCGCCGCGATCGCCGCCAACGGGCTCGACAGTCTGCCGCAGGTGTACGCGTTCGAGCGGCGTCAGGTGGGACTGGACGTGTCGGCCGGGCCGCGCGCCAACAGTCACGACTACGAGTTCCGCTGGTTCGTCAGCCGCGCGCAGGTCGATACACGTTTTCGCTTCGTGCTGGGCAAGACGCCCGATCTGCGTGAGCCGGTCGTCGATCGTACCGATCTGTCGGGCGGCCAATTCGTCGTCAGCGATCTGCCGGCCGGCGTCTATTACTGGACGATCATCGCCGAGCAGTTCCAGAACGGCCGCCTTTACGAAACGGGCAGCGCAGTGCGTTCGTTTACGATCGCGCGCTGACGCTGGTAGATTGGTGAGGCCGGCCCGCGAGCCGGCCCATTCCCAGGTTCCTCACCCCACACCCATTTGCCGACCACACCTACGCGCCTGAGCCTCGTCGACCCGCGTGCCCGTCTCGGCAGGCGCGCCGGCCTGCGCTTCCTGATCGAATGGGTGAGCGTCGGTTGCCTCGGCATCCTGGTGATTCTGCTTGCCTCGCTCGGCCGGATGAGCGCGAGCGTCGATCTGCTGGTCTACGACTACTTTCTGAGTGCGCGCGCGCAGCCTTCGCTGCCCGACATCGTCGTGGTCGAAATCGACAACGCAAGCATCGCGCAACTCGGCCGCTGGCCGTGGCCGCGCAGCGTCCATGCGAAGCTGCTCGAACAGATCGCCGGGGCGAAACCCGCCGCCGTGGTTTACGACGTGCTGTTCACCGAGGCCAATCCCGAAGACGCCCAACTGGCTCACGCGGTCGCGCTGAGTCCAACCTACCTGCCGGTGCTGCTGAGCGCGCCCGACGCCTCGGGGCGTCGAGTCGTGGTCGAGCCCGTCGCGCCGCTCGCGCAGGCGGCGGCTGGCCTCGGCCACATCAATTTCGAAGTGGACCGCGACGGCATCGTGCGCAGCGTCGCGCAGTTCGAGGGGGACGCCGGCTCGCGCTGGCCGCAACTGATGGTCGCGCTCGCCGATGCGATCGGGCGTGACACCGTGCACCTGAACGGGCGACCGCCACGGCAAGCGCCGGCTAGTGCGGCGGCGAGCCTGGCCGCCCGCGATAACGGCGGCGAAGACCGTTTCCTGATCCCGTTCGGCCCGAACGCGCAGAGCTACACGAGGCTGAGCTTCGCGAGCGTGCTCGCCGGCAAGGTATCGGCCGACCAGTTGCGCGGGCGCATCGTCGTGATCGGCGTGACCGCGTCCGGTTTGTACGACCGTTTCGCGACGCCGGTGTCCGGCGAACTGGGACCGTTGCCCGGCGTGTACATCCACGCGAACGTGCTCGACACCTTACTCACCGGCCGCGAGATCCAGCCGGCCGGGCGCTGGATGGTGTTCGCGGTGTCGCTGCTGCCGCTCGCGGTGCTGCTGGGCGGATTTCTGGTGCTGTCGCCGCGTCGTTCGTTGCTACTGACGGTCGGCCTCGTGCTGCTCTCGGTGGCCGCCAGCGCCGCGTGGCTGTACGGCGCGCGGTTCTGGATATCGCCGGCGCCGGCCATGATCGGCGTGGTGGTCGTGTATCCGATCTGGAACTGGCGGCGCCTCGAAATGACGATGGCCTATCTGCGCGAAGAACTGCAGCGCCTCGCCGACGAGCCTCATTTGCTGCCTGAAACGCCGCAGCGCCGCCGCGAGTTCAGCGGCGACGTGCTGGAGCAGCATATGGCCCTGATGGCGCAGGCCGCGCAGCGGGTGCAGGACATGAAGCGATTCGTCTGGGACAGCCTCGACAGCATGCCCGAGCCGATCCTGGTCAGCGACGTGCACGGCGTCGTGCTGATCGCGAACCATGCGGCCAAGGCGCATTTCGCGCGGCTCGGCGCGCCGCTGCCCGAAGGGCGGCCTATGCAGGCGGTGCTGGACGGCCTGACGCTCGTCAAGACGATCGACGGCGACGCGGCCTCGGACGCCGAGCACAATCAGTACGCGCATGCGCACTGGCCGGCGCTGCTCGATCCGGCGCGCGGCGAATTCGCCGCACTGATGGAGCACGGCGTCGAGGTGCGCGACGCCAACGGGCGCGACCATCTGCTGCGCTACGCGACCTGTACCAACGCGCAAGGCGAGACGACCGGCTGGATCGCGGGTCTCGTCGACGTGTCGGCGCTGCATGCGGCCGAGCGTCAGCGCGAAGACGCGTTGCGGCTGCTGTCGCACGACATGCGCTCGCCGCAGGCGTCGATTCTGGCGCTGGTCGAGATCGAGCGCGCCCGCACCGAGCCCACGCTTGCGCGCGAATTGCTGGGGCGCATCGAGCGCTATGCGCAACGCGCGCTCACGCTCGCCGACGACTTCGTGCAACTGGCGCGCGCCGAGTCGCAAGCCTATGTGCTCGAACCGGTGAGCCTGACCGAGTTGATCATCGACGCGAGCGACGAAGTCTGGCCGCAGGCGCACGCGAAGCGCATCACGCTGCAGACGGACACCGGCGACGACCACGAGGACGACGGCCGCTGGATCTGCGTCGACCGGTCGCTGATAACGCGCGCGCTCGTCAACATCCTGAACAACGCGGTCAAGTACAGTCCGCCGGACACGCGCATCGTGTGCAGCGTCGAGAGCGCGACACCGGCGATCGTGCCGGGCCCCGCGCGGCGCGTGTCGTGCACGATCCGCGATCAGGGCTACGGCATTCCGACGGAGCAGCAGGCGGGGCTGTTCGAGCGCTTTCGCCGCTTTCACGCGAGCGAGCGGCCCGAGGTGGGCGGAGCGGGGCTCGGCATGGCCTTCGTGAAGACCGTCGTGACGCGCCATGGCGGCGACGTCGACGTGGTCAGCGCGCCCGGCGAGGGCACGGCTTTTACGATCTGGCTGCCGGCGCTCGATGAGGCGCAATTCGACGCATCCGTCACGTCACGTTCATGACGGACCAACACGTAAGGTTCGAAAAAGAGAAGATGCACAAAACCACTCTGATGTGTGCCGCGCTGGCCGCGGCAAGCCTCTGCGGTTGCGCGGGCCTCAATGCGGACGTGCACAGCGCGAATCCGGCGGCGGGGCTGCCGGGAGAGCCGACTTATACGATCATGCGCATGCCGTCGCAGGATGCCAGCGCCGATCATCCGCAATTCGAGGCGCTGCTGCGCGACGAACTGGCCAAACGCGGCTTCGTCGCCGCGACGGGCAACGCCACGCATTATCTGCTGTCGATTGCGTATGACACGCGGCCGGCCACGGTCGGCGTCGGCGGCAAGGATTGCGCGCCGAGCGACTGCGCCAAAGCCGAGGCGCCGTTCGCGCTGTTCGGCGGCGCTCCTTACCAGCATTCGCTGACACTGCGCTTTTTCGAGCGCACGAGCGGCGAAGAGCGCTATAAGGTTCGCGCGGTGATCGCCGATCGCGATGCGGACCCGCTGCACGCGATGCCGGTGCTCGTGAAAAGCGCGCTGGCGAAGTTTCCGTTCGATGCGTCCGACTGGCGTGTCAAGCTGCGGCAGGACAAGGCGAGCGGCGTGCCGGACGTGATTTCGGTGAAGCCGCTGCCACAGTAACGGGCGCGGGCTATCGCTGCGGCGCGTCGGCTTCCGGCCAGCGGTTTTCGAACACGCAATCGGCCAGCGGCAGGCGGCTTGCCCAACGCTCGGTTTCCAGCATCGGCTCGCTGTAGAACTGGTCGACGTGGCCCAGACACAGGATCGCAACCGGCCGTGCTCCCTCGGGCATGTGCAGCAGCGTGCGGACCGCGTCGACGTCAAACAGCGACACCCAGCCCATGCCGAGCCCTTCGGCGCGCGCGGCGAGCCACATGTTCTGGATCGCGCACGCCACCGAGGCCAGATCCATCTCCGGTAACGTGCGGCGCCCGAAGATATGGCGCTCGCGCCCGTCCATCAGCGCGATCACCAGCAGTTCGCCGCACTCCAGAATGCCTTCCACTTTCAGCTTCATGAACTCTTCGCGGCGCTTGCCGAGCGCGTCGGCGGTGGCGAGCCGTTCGCTTTCGACCGTTGCGTGCAAGGCGGTGCGCAGCGCCGCGTCGGTGATCCGCATGATCCGCCACGGCTGCATGAAGCCGACGCTCGGCGCGTGATGCGCCGCGTCGAGCAGGCGCGCGAGCATGGCGGGATCGACGGGATCGCGCACGAAGTGGCGCATGTCGCGGCGTTCGTAAATCGCGCGATAGACGGCGTCGCGCTCGGAGTCGTTAAAAGGCTTCGCCATGGAACAGGGCGGCCGTGAAGGCCGGGTTGGAGGGCCAGTAAGCGTGCATGTAGGTCGCCACGATCGAGCCCGCGCGATAGACGGCCTCGCCGGGGCCGTCGCTGTTCGGCCGGGTGGCCGAGCGCAGCGGGGTAAGCGGGCTGCTCAGCTTCGAGTAGTGAAACGTGTGGCCGGTCAGCGGCCCGTGCAGGCCGTCGATCTGCTGCATGCCGAGCGCCGTGAAGCGGGTTTGCATCGTCGCATGGCCGGGCAGCAGGCCGAGCATCGGCGTCGTGACGCCGTGCGCGTCGGTCAGCCGGTCGAGCAGGTAGAGCATGCCGCCGCATTCGGCGACCAGCGGTTTGCCCGCCGCCGCGTGCGCGTGGATCGACGCGGCGCTGCGCGTGCTGGCGGCGAGCGTCGCGGCGTGCAGCTCCGGATAGCCGCCTGGCAGATAGAGCGCGTGGGCGTCGTCGGGCAAGACCTCGTCGGCGAGCGGCGAAAAATAGTCGACCCGCGCGCCGAGCGCTTCCAGCAACGCGACGTTGGCCGGATAGATGAACGAGAACGCGGCGTCGCGGGCAATCGCGATGCGCTTGCCTTCGAGCAGGCGCGGCAAGGCTTGCGGCGCCGGCGCGCCGAACTCGACCGGCGGTGGCAAGGCGGTGAGCGCGGTCTGGGCGAGCGTGTCGGCGGCGCGGTTCAGACGCGCGTCCAGATCGTCGATCTCGGCCGCCTGGTGCAGGCCGAGGTGGCGGTCGGGCAACGCGATTTCATCACTGGCTGCGATGTGTCCGCACCAGCGCAGCCCGGCGGGCAACGCCTCTTCGAGCATCTGCGCGTGGCGCGCCGAGCCGACGCGATTCGCGAGCACGCCATGAAACGGCACCTGCGGGCGAAAGTGCGCGAGGCCGAAGGCGACCGCGCCGAAGGTCTGCGCCATCGCCTTCGCGGAAATCACTGCGAGCACCGGCACGCCGAAGACCGTCGCGAGATCGGCGCTGCTCGGCGTGCCGTCGAACAGACCCATCACGCCTTCGATCAGGATCAGATCGGCTTCGGCCGCCGCCTGTGCGAGCAGATTGCGGCACGCGGCCTCGCCGACCATCCACAGGTCGAGCGACAGAACCGGTGCGCCGCTCGCGCGCGCGAGGATCATCGGATCGAGAAAGTCCGGGCCGGTTTTGAAGACGCGTACGCGCCGTCCCAACCGTTGGTGGTAGCGCGCGAGACCGGCGGTGATCGTGGTTTTGCCCTGCCCCGAAGCGGGAGCGCTGATGAAGAGCGCGGGGCAGGCACGGGAGGAAGTCTCCATCGGGCGCGCTCCGGAGTTAGTCTTCTGTGCAGACGCCCCGGTGGACGTTCCTTGGGAGGGCACCCCGCAGGGCGCGGAGGCCTCTCCCTGTTGGGACGCTCCTGACGAAGTGCCGTTGGGCCGCTCGGACATCGCTCAGAACTCCACGCCGCGCTGCGCTTTCACGCCTTGCTCGCGGTACGGATGCTTGACGATGCGCATTTCGGTGACGAGGTCGGCGGCTTCGATCAGCGCGTCCGGTGCGTGGCGGCCGGTGACCACCACGTGCAGCATCGCGGGGCGCGCCTTCAGCACCGACAGCACTTCGTCGAGCGGCAGGTATTCGTACTTCAGCACGGTGTTCAGCTCGTCGAGGATCACCATCTGGTACTCGCCGCTTTCGATCATCCGGCGCGCTTCGTCCCAGCCTTTGCGGGCGGTGGCGATGTCGGCGTCGCGGTTCTGCGTGTTCCAGGTGTAGCCGTCGCCCATCGTGACGAAATCGCAGTTCGCGATCGCGCCGAGGAAGTCTCGCTCGGACGTATGCAGCGCGCCTTTGATGAACTGCACGACGCCGAGCCGCATGCCGTGTCCGAGCACCCGCACGGCCATGCCGAACGCGGCGGTGGTCTTGCCCTTGCCGGTGCCGGTGTTGACGATCAGCAGGCCTTTTTCGACGGTCGCGTTGGCCTGCTTCTTCTCGTGGCCTTCGCGTCGGCGCTCGGTCATGCGTTGATGCGATTCGGGGTCGGTCTTCATCGAAGGTCCTGTCGGTGAGGGGCGTGGTTGGGTGGTTCGTCACCGGCGTCGGTTGCGGCCGTGGCGATTGCCACGGTGACGCCGCCGTGGTGCGTTTTGGAGACTAGGAGGCGGGTGGTTAGGAGGCGGGTGGTGGGTGCTGCCGGTGCAATTGCTACGGCACCACGTGCGGCGAGCGTACCCGCAGCCGCCACAGCCGATATTGCGCCCGCATCGGGTGCGGTGTGCGCCGCGCGTGCGCCACGCACAGTCGCCGCTACGAGCGCGGCAGGCTCACACGACGCCGCGAGCAGCGCACACGGTTCGCAGACGCCGTCCACGCCGAGATGCTCTCGCACGGCGTCCGACGGTTTCGCGACTGCGATTCCTGCGATCTGCGCACGGCTGAAGAGTAGCAACGGCAGCGCGTGACGCGCGCAGAATTCGAGCAGACCCGGCTCGTCGGCTTTGGTGTCGACCGAAGCGACTGCGCGAATCCGATCGAATGCATGTGGACCGAGCGCGGCGCGCACGGCCGCTTCGATCTGCGCGGCCGGCGTGTTCAGGCGGCAACCAATGCCGACGCTCAGCGTTTTCATTGGGAGGCCGTTCCGGGAGTCGAGGCAGCGGCGGAATCGGCACTGGCAACGGAAGTGCCATCAACGTCGGAGCCGCCATTGGCGCCAGCACCAGCCGCCCCATGCGCCACGTCCGCCTTGACCGCCGCACGAGCCAGCGCCAGCGACGCCACCCCGCCGATCACCACGATCGCCGGCGAGCCAAGCCCCGCACGCGCGACAGCATCGACGAACTCGCCGAGCCGCGCGAGCACGTGACGCTGTTCGGGACGCGTCGCCGATTCGATCGCCGCGCACGGCGTGTCGGCGCGCATGCCGGCCGCGAGCAGCGCGGCGGTGATCTCGCTCAGGCGCCGCATGCCCATATAAATCACCAGCGTCATCTGGGTAGCGACGAGCGCGGTCCAATCCGGCTCGCCGCTGCCCGCGCCGTGTCCCGTGACGAACACGACGCCCTGCGCGTAATCGCGATGTGTGACCGGGATGCCGATTGCCGCGGGCGCGGCAATCCCCGCCGTGATGCCGTTGATCACTTCGACCTCGATGCCCGCTTCGTGCAGCGCCTGCTGTTCCTCGCCGCCACGGCCGAACACGAACGGATCACCGCCCTTGAGGCGCGCGACGCTGCGCCCGGCCCGCGCATGTCCGAGCATCTGCGCAACGATGCCGGCTTGCGGCGTGGACGGATGCCCGCCGCGTTTGCCGACGTACACGACCTGCGCGTCATCGCGCGCGAATTGCAGCACGTCGGGATTGACCAGGTCGTCGACCAGCACCACGTCGGCTTGCGCCAGCGCGCGGGTGGCCTTCAGCGTCATCAGTTCGACGTCGCCCGGGCCCGCGCCGATCAGCCACGCGCGGCTCATCGCGGCGGGCATGGCGCGCGCCATGGCGTCACCGGCGGGAAGGGGCGAAGCGGGCAACTGCGCCCAGCGGCGGAGATTGAAATCATGCGGTGCAACGGATTCGGGCTCGGCGAAAACGCGGCCGGTTCATGGCGAATCCCGCGAAAGTACGGCTCATGCGGAATACGCGAACGGACGCGTCACGTCGTGCTTCAGCGCCTTCACATCCGTCCCTCGCGGATTCCGGCGGCCGGCGGCGTAACGTGCGCCGCCTCCGCGTCTGGCCGGTATCCGGGCTGGCGGCCTCATGCGCTTTGCCTTCCCGTGCCGGATTCGCCGGACAGTGGCATCGAAAAAACGCATGCGCGGCAGGGCTGATGGAACAGCGCGCCGCAGGTCGCTTACCGTTGCGGGGACAGCACAGGTTGAGCGCATGACGCGCTGCCTGTTTCCCGTTTAACTGCACACGCGAACGCATGTGCGGGCACCAAACGCGCGCATACGATAGCACATGGCACCCCGCCCGATAAGCGCTTGCGGCCTGCGTTTTCTTGACTGCACGGGGCCGCGGGCCTACACTCGCACGCACTTTGGTGCTCGTGTGCGCGCTCGTGCGCATGCAGTTAAACGGGAAACAGGGTGCCCGCCTGCATTGGACCGGGTCAACCTGTGCTGCCCCCGCAACGGTAAGCGAAAAGTGGCGTCGGTTGCATCGACCGACGCTGCGGAGCCGGCTTCGATGTCCACGCGCAAGGCCGCGTCGGCATATCACCACTGGGCGAGAAATCACTCGTCCGGGAAGGGGAAGCGGCGCTTTCGCCAGCCCGGATACCGGCCAGAATACGCAGGATGCCCGCCGCGGGGATGCGACGGCGCGTTCATGACCTCACACCCGCTTTCTGTTTACCGTTGTCGCGGCAACGCCGTCGTTCGTCCCCGTGTGTTGTGATCGTGCCGGCTTTGGCAGCGCGTGCGCCTCGTGCGTGTCCGGCCGGCCAGCCCATGCAGACAGACGCGCGAACGTACCGGCGGCCCCGGGCAACGCCTACGGATGGACCTCACGATGCAAACTCAAATGCGCAAGATCCCCGTCACCGTCGTCACGGGCTTTCTCGGCAGCGGCAAGACCACGCTGCTGCGGCATATTCTTCAGCATGCGGGCGGCAAGCGCATTGCGGTGATCGTCAACGAGTTCGGCGAACTCGGCATCGACGGCGAAATCCTCAAAGGCTGCGGCATCGGTTGCGATGAAAACGGCGTCGAAACCGAAGGGCAACTGTATGAACTCGCGAACGGCTGCCTGTGCTGCACCGTGCAGGAAGAGTTCTTTCCCGTGATGGAAAAGCTCGTCGAGCGCCGCGAGCAGATCGATCACGTGCTGATCGAAACCTCCGGTCTCGCGTTGCCCAAGCCGCTGGTGCAGGCGTTCAACTGGCCGCAGATCAGGAACAGCTTCACCGTCGATGCGGTCGTCACGGTCGTCGACGGCCCGGCTGCCGCCAGCGGCCAGTTCGCCGATAACCCGGTGGCCGTCGACGCGCAGCGCAAAGCCGATCCGAATCTCGATCACGAGTCGCCGCTGCACGAACTGTTCGAAGATCAACTCTCGGCGGCCGACCTCGTGATCCTGAACAAGACGGACCTGCTCGACGACGCGCAGCAGGGCGCGGTCGAAGCGGTGATCCGCGAAGAGATTCCGCCGCAGGTGAAGGTCGTGCGCGCGCAGATGGGCCAGCTCGATCTGCATACGTTGCTGGGTCTCGAAGCAGCGTCGGAGGAAACGATCCACTTGCGCCACGACCACCACGGGTCCGCCGACGACGCCGATCACCACCACGACGAATTCGATTCAGTGGTCGTGCAGGCGAATGCGCCGTCGCGTGAAGCGGTGATCGCCGCGCTGCAAGCGCTCGTCGAAGCGAACACGATTTACCGCGTCAAAGGCTTCGCGGCATTGCCGGGCGCGCCGATGCGTCTCGTGATCCAGGGCGTGGGCCGGCGCTTCGACAGTTACTTCGATCGACGCTGGCAGCCCGGCGAAGGGACGCAAAGCCGCTTCGTGCTGATCGGCGAAGACCTCGATCAGGCCGCGTTGCAACGCGCGTTCGATGCGGCGCTCGGCGTCGTGTCGTCGCGCGCCGCAGCCAGCGAGGCGTAAGCGCTCATGCATCTGCTGCGCACGACGCCGGGCGGTTTCGTCGACGATACGCAGGGCGTGATCCGTATCGATCAGCAGCCCGCCGACATTGTCGTGCTCAGTTCCGCCGACACCACGCTGTCCCTGCTCGCGAGTGTTTTTCCGCGGTTGGGCGAGGGCTTCCCCAGCGTGCGACTCGCGAACGTCACGTATCTGCGGCAACCGGCCTCGGTCGATTTCTATCTCGAGGATGTGCTGCAGCACGCGCGCGTGGTGGTGGTCGATCACCTCGGCGGCGAGGCGTATTGGCCATACGGCATCGAGCAGGTGGTCGCGCTGGCGGAGCGCAAACAGCAAACGCTCGCAATGTTTTCCGGCGACTTGCAGGAAGATCCGAACCTGCTCGCGCGCAGCACCGCCGCTGCCGATCTGTGTCATCAGCTCTGGCGCTATCTGCGCGAGGGCGGTCCGCAAAATGCCGAGGCGTTTTTGCGCTGCATCGCGCACCGCGCGTTCGGCTGGGGGCGCGAGCCTGCGCCGCCGCGCGCGTTGCCGGCCGCCGCGCTCTATCATCCGCGGCACGACATGCCGACCATCGCCGACTGGCAGGCGCGCTGGCAAGCCGGCGCGCCGGTCGCGGCGATCCTGTTTTACAAGGCGCATCTGCAGGCGGCCAACACGGCGGTGTTCGACGCGCTGATCGACGCGCTCGAAGCACAGGGCCTCAATCCGTTGCCGATCGCGATCACGTCGCTGAAAGACGCGATGAGCCGCGACGTCGTGCAGACATTGTGCGCGCAGCACGAGGTCGCGCTGGTGTTGAATACGACCGCCTTCGCCGCATCCGCGATCGACGACCCCGCGCCGCTCGCGCTTGCCGGCGACGCGCCGGTGTTCCAGGTGATCCTGAGCGGCGGCAATCGCGACGACTGGCTCAAGGACAACCACGGCCTCAATTCGCGCGATATCGCGATGCATATCGCGCTGCCGGAAGTGGACGGACGCATCATCACGCGCGCGATCAGTTTCAAGGGGCTCGCGTATCGCTGTGCGCACACCCAGGTCGACGTGGTGCGTTATCAGCCGGACCTCGAACGGGTGGGCTTTCTCGCTGAATTGAGCCGCCGCTGGTGCCGTCTGCGATCGCTCGATAATGCGGACAAGAAACTCGCGCTGATTCTCGCCAACTATCCGATGAGCGAAGGGCGCATCGGCAATGGCGTGGGGCTCGACACGCCGGCGTCGGTGGTCGGCATGCTGGCGATGCTGCGCGACGAGGGCTATCGTCTCGCGGACGAATTGCCCGCCGATGGCGATGCGCTGCTGAGGAAGCTCACGCAAGGCGTGACCAACGATCCGGTCGTGCGCGATCTGCGCCCCGCGTTGCAAAGCCTCGCGCTCGACGACTATCTCGCGCATTTCAACGCGCTGCCCGCCGAGGCGCGTCAAGCACTGAACGCGCGCTGGGGTACGCCCGACCAGGACCCGACCCTGCGGCGCGGCCGTTTCCTGATCGCGGGCTGGCGCTGCGGGCAGGTGTTCGTCGGCATCCAGCCGTCGCGTTCGCGCGAGCAGGGCGATTATGCGAGCTATCACGACGCCGAACTGGTGCCGCCGCATGCGTACCTCGCGTTCTATTTCTGGCTGCGTCACCAGTTCGGTATCGACGCGGTCGTGCATGTCGGCAAGCACGGCAATCTCGAATGGCTGCCCGGCAAGAGCGTCGCGTTGAGCGAGGCGTGCTGGCCCGATCTGATCCTCGGGCCTATGCCGCATCTGTATCCGTTCATCGTCAACGATCCGGGCGAGGGCAGCCAGGCCAAACGCCGCGCGCAGGCGGTCATCGTCGATCACCTGATGCCGCCGCTCACGCGTGCCGAAAGTTATGGTCCGTTGCAGGATCTGGAGCGCCAGGTCGACGAATACTATGAAGCGCTGATGGTCGATCCGCGCCGCTCGAAGCTGCTACGGCGCACGATTCTGGCGACCATCGTCGAGCACAAGCTGCATGAGGAGTTGAGTCTCGCGGAGCCGAACGGCGAGGACGACGAGGACGTGCTGCTCACGCGCGTCGACGCGTGGCTGTGCGAATTGAAGGAAGCGCAGATTCGCGATGGCTTGCATACGTTCGGGCAATCGCCTGCCGGTGTGCAGCGGCGCGACACGTTGCTCGCGTTGGGGCGCTTTCCGGTCGGTGACGGGCGAGGCGCCAGAGCCGGCTTGATCGATGCGTTGGCACGCGATCTGCGGATGGATCATCTGTTCGATCCGTTGTCGGTGGATTGGTCGGCGGTGTGGGACGGCCCGCGTCCCGATGTGTTGCAGCAGGTGAGCGACGCGCCGTGGCGGCATGGCGGCGACACGCGCGAACGGCTCGAGTTGCTGGCGGCGCAAATGTTGAGCGGCGTGTGCGGCGACCGGGCCGATGCAGGCGAGCTGCGCGGCGCGATATCACGCGCGACACCGCCAGCCGGTGCGCTGCCGCAAGCGGAGCAGGTCATCGAGCGCTTGCGCGACGACGTGCTGCCGAGGCTCGACGCCTGCGGTCCACAGGAAATGCTGCATCTGAAGCGCGGCCTCGAAGGGCGCTTCGTGCCGCCGGGGCCGAGCGGTTCGCCGTCGCGCGGACGGCCCGACGTGCTGCCCACCGGCCGCAATTTCTATTCGGTCGACACGCGCGCGGTGCCGACGCAAGCCGCGTGGTCGCTCGGACTGAAATCCGCGCAGCAGTTGCTCGAGCGGCATCTGCAGGACAAAGGCGATTATCCGCGCGCGATCGGGCTCTCGGTCTGGGGCACCGCGACGATGCGCACCGGCGGCGACGACATCGCCCAGGCGCTCGCGCTGCTCGGCGTGCGGCCGAAGTGGGCGCCGGGCAGCCATCGCGTGACCGACTTCGAGATCATGCCGATCGAAGCGTTCGATCGTCCGCGTATCGACGTCACGTTGCGCGTGTCCGGATTTTTCCGCGACGCCTTTGCGAACGTGATGCATCTGTTCGACGCCGCTGTGCAGGCCGTTGCCGAACTCGACGAACCCGAAGCGCTGAACCCGATTCGCGCGCGTGTGCTGCGCGAACGCGATGCGCTGATCGCGCGCGGCATGGATGCCGCCGAGGCGCGCCGGCGCGCCGGCTGGCGCGTGTTCAGCGCACGGCCCGGCGCGTATGGCGCGGGTCTGCAGGACATGATCGACTCGCAGCAGTGGCAGACCGACGCCGATCTCGCGGACGCTTATCAGGCGTGGGGTGGCTACGCGTACACGCAGAAGAACGCGGGCGAAGAAGCGCGCGATGAGTTCGGTGCGCGCCTCGCCGCGCTGGACGTGGTGCTGCAGAACCAGGACAACCGCGAACATGACCTGCTCGATTCGAACGACTATTACCAGTTCCAGGGCGGCATGGTCGCGGCGGTTCGGCATCTGGCCGGCACTCAGCCGAGCGTGTATCACGCCGATCACAGCAATCCGGCCGCGCCGCGCGTACGCACGCTGCATGAGGAGATCGCACGCGTGATTCGTTCGCGTGTGGTCAATCCCAAGTGGATCGACGGCGTGAAGCGTCACGGCTATAAGGGCGCGGCCGAGATCGCCGCGACCGTCGATTATCTGTACGGTTACGATGCGACCGCGCGGGTGATCGCGGATCATCAATATGCGCTCGTCACGGATGCTTATCTGAACGACGCCGATACGCGCGAGTTCTTGCAGCGGCACAATCCGCATGCATTGCATTCGATCTGCGAGCGTCTGCTAGAAGCGATGCAGCGGGGATTGTGGCAAGCGCCGGGCGAGTACCGTGCACAAGTCGAAGGACATCTGCTCGCGAGCGAGCAGCAGATCGAAGGAATGCAGACATGAATGCAGCGACGCCAGCAATGAGCCGCCAGGCGGCCGAGGAGCCGCGGCGCAATCAGCGACCCGGGTTTCCGTTTGCCGCGTTGATCGGGCAGGCGCCGTTGCAGCAGGCGCTGCTGCTGGCCGCGATCGATCCGGGGCTGGGCGGCGTGCTGGTCAGCGGGCCGCGCGGCACGGCCAAGTCGACCGCGGCGCGCGCGCTCGCCGAGTTGCTACCGCAAGGGCAACTGGTGAATTTACCGCTCGGCGCGAGCGAAGACCGTCTGATCGGTACGATCGATATCGAAACCGTGCTGCGTGACGGCTCGGTGCGTTTTTCTCCAGGCCTGCTCGCGAAAGCGCATCACGGCGTGCTGTATGTGGATGAAGTCAATCTGTTGCCTGATGCGCTCGTCGATGCATTGCTCGACGTCGCGGCGAGCGGCGTGAACACCGTCGAACGCGATGGCGTTTCGCATAGCCACGACGCGAGCTTCGTGCTGATCGGGACGATGAATCCCGAAGAAGGTGAACTGCGGCCGCAATTGATCGACCGCTTCGGCTTGATGGTGGAGTTGCAGAACTGTTTCGAGCCGCAAGTGCGTCAGGCGATCGTGAAAGCGCGGCTCGCGTTCGATCTCGATGCGCAGGGCTTTCGTGCAGGCTATGCGGCGCGGCAGGCGGCGTATGTCGAGCGGATTCGTGCGGCGCGCGAAGCGCTGCCGCAACTCGCGTTCGACGACGCCGTGCACGCGCATGTCAGCGCGTTGTGCATCGACGCGGCCGTGGATGGTCTGCGCGCTGATCTCGTGATGCTGCGCGCGGCGCGGGCGTTGGCCGCACTGGAGCAGGCGGTCGCGGTAACGGCGGAGCATGTCGACCGGGTTGCCGAGGTGGTGTTGATTCATCGGCGTCGTCAGCGTGACGAGCAGGCAGGTGGCGATGCGTATGAGAGCGAAGCGCGGCGGCAAGCCGCTGCGGGCGGCACTGCGGATCGACCGGCTGGATCTGCAGCGGATGCCGCGTCGGCTCCCCCCGGCACCGACGAGAACGACTGGGGCTACCTGCCGCCCGAGCCGGCCCCGACCAGGCAAGTCAAAGGCGTCATACCGCTTGGCGCAAAAAAACGCTGAGCCATCGGAAGGGCGCCGCCGCTGACACGCGCAGCGGTTTTCGATGGCGAGGAGGCGTGGGTGCGAATTCGCGCAGCCATTTGCGGGGCGATCCGCGCGGCAAGCCGGGTAAGCGCATCACCTGGCCGCTAACGCTTGCCGCGAAGCGCGCGGCGCCGCTGCGTGCAGATCACCTGCGCTTCGTGCGGGAGGCGCCGCGCGGCGGCGTAATGCATTGCTTCGTGCTCGATTGTTCCGGCTCCATGCTGGCCGGGCAGCGTCTTGCGCTCGCGAAGGGCTTGCTGACTGCGTTGTTCGACCGCGCGAGCGCCGCGCGCGCCGAAGCTGCGTTGGTCTGTTTCGGCGGCGCGGAGGCGGACGTGCGTTTTGGCCCGGCCGTGCCGCGCTGGTGGAACGAGCGGTGGCTCCGGCCCGTGGGCGGCGGCGGCGGCACGCCGCTCACGTCCGGCATCCGGCGCGCCGCACAGTTGCTCGCGCGGAGTGCGCGTGTGAAGCCCGCCCAGCAGCGCTGGCTGTGGATTCTGACCGATGGCCGCACCCGCGACGAACCTGCGCGCCCGCCCGACGCGGACGAAGTTGTATTTGTCGATTTCGAGCGCGGGGCGATACGGCTCGGCCGTTGCGAAGCGCTCGCCGATGCGTGGGGGGCGCGGCGTGTGAGGCCGGAAGAGCTGATCGGCTGAGCGGCCCGTGCGTCTGGGTGTCGCCCGCTTTCATACGCTTACTTCAGACCGTTCGACCAGTACTGCACGTCGTCCTGCCGGTCGAATACGAAGACTTTCATCGCCATCTGCTGGGACGCGTCGAGCCGGTCCAGCTCAAGCCCATGGTTCGACGGGGCGCCAGGCGCGTTGCCTTTCTGCACGTTGCGGATGATGGCGCTGGTCTCGATCTGCGTATCGAATTCCGCCGACTTCAGGCGGAAAGCGATTCGCAGCCGTTCGCCGACCGCGCCGAGCGTCCACGCGGCGCTCAACGACATGCCGAGCGCACTGATGCCCTTGGCCAGACCGAGTCCTTCATATGCATTGCCCGTTTCGCCGATGCCAAAACGTACCGCCAGGCGCGCCTGAACGCGGATCGATTTGCGCTCGCGCAGACGGCGGACGACGCCGGGCTTCGACAGCACGACGTAGTCGAACGGCGCGCGGCAGACCGCTTCGACCGTGCAGACGAAGCGGAACACGGCCTGGCTGGCGATGGCGACGATCTCGATGTTTTCGCCCGGCGCGAGCGGTAGCTGGCGGCCTTGCTGCAACGGCGGCGTGACGAAGAGCGCGTGATTCGGCGCGAAACCGATGATGCGGCATGGGTGCATTGGCGCGCCGCTGCCGAGCTGCGAACGCACGCCGATCAATGCGCCTATTTCGAGGTGCATGTCCTTGAGCGTCAGTTCGCTGGCGGAATCCGCGAGTGGTGCTGCCGTGGGCGACGCTTGGGTGGCCGTGTCCAGCAGATCACCCCGCTGCGGATGAAAGTGACTGAACAGGAAGTTGCGTTCGTCCGTGTTCGCCAGAGTGGTGCCGCCAGCGAACAGCAGTGAGCCGTCGCTATCGACGATCGGCCAGGCGAGGGGCGTGCCGACTGGCACCGCATCCGGGGCGAGCGCCGACGATAGCGCGGCGGGCGAGTTTTCCACGACGTGTTCCTCGACAGGATGATCCATGGTCGGGCGGTTATTTTAAGTGGCGGGATATCTTGGTTGACGGCGGCGGAAGTGAAAACTTGAGTGCGCGGTTATTACGGTCGGTTACGCGCCGGTGGTTCCGAATGGGGTGTTCAATAAAATTGGATAACTAACTAATTTTTTGGCTCTGGTCGGAGGCGTGGCTTTACTGGCCAGAAGAAAATTCACAGAAGGGGCTTGACGACCTGGCGACCGTTCTCCATAATCTCGTTTCTCTGCTGCTGATGCAGCGACGCAGAACGAAGCGGTGCCGGGTGGTTGAAGTGGGCGCTGTGCGTGAGCGGATCGA